>JAHHTT010000099.1 GCA_020024465.1 Odoribacter sp. | reverse complement strand
TTTATTATGCCCAAAGGAACACCGAATAAGAGATACACACCGGAATTTAAGAAGCGGGTAATAGAGACAATGCGGTAGAAGCAGATCTCATTGCCGAAAACCGGCGGCTTCGTGCTGTATCCGTGCACCAGAACCTGATACTGAGCTTGCTGTTTCGGCAGGCAGATACTCGCTCAGCCCAGAGTGCCAGTTTGTTCTGCGTTTCCGGCAGCCGTGTGGTGTATTTACGGTAATACTCAGGCGGATACTCCCTCATAGCGAGATAATGCATAATTAAAAAGTACATTTCCCAATAGGTATAATGATAAAGAAATAATGCCGGCGAGTACTAAAAATGTCCAGTTATCTTCTAAAAAGAATAATGATGGATAGAAACTTACAAATCCAATAGGAATAATCCATGTGAACAATATCTGGATTGCATCTCCAAAAATAGATAACGGATATTTTGTAAAATCAGACATAGATAAAATAGCTGTCAAGGGAGTGAATGTTCCTTTAGTGAATAACAGAATAGCAGATGAGATGATTGAAAGCCCACCCAGCAAGAGCGTACCACAAATGCAAAAATAGATAAATGCAGCAACCCGATATAGGTTGAATTGAATTTGAAGATTGGTGAATGCTATGGAAATCACTGCCATACCTATAACAATCTGTTCAATTGAGTTTGATTGAAAAGACATAATAGCAACATGCCTGATTGTGCGTATCGGCCTGAGTCTCATTATATCAAATTCACCGCTGAAAAGATAATATTTCATGTTTCGCAAGTTACCAAAAAACAAAGAATATAAGCCGAAAACCAAAACAGATTGGCCATAAATAAGTAGTATTTCATGATAAGTCCATCCGTCTATATTCGGGATTACATCCAGGATTAATCTAAAAAAGACAATGCTAATCACTTGAGAAAAAAGATGTGGTAATGCACCAATCAGAAAATCTGTCTTATACTGCATTGTTTGCTTTAAATTCAAAATTATATATTTAAACCACATGTTATCCTCCGTTTACAACTGTTTTGGTACTGGCAAGGTTGTGTAGCAACCGTCCAATTACAAGAAAGATAATACACCAGAAGATCTGTATAACAATGCGGAAAAGAATATAACTGTCAGGATAATTTTGGGTTAGGATTTGGACCGGAAAATATATAATTCCGCTGAATGGGGACCAATCACGAAGTAATTTTGAAATTGTATCAGGAAGAAACTCAAACGGAATAAATCCACCCGAAAGATATTGGATGGCAATTTGTCGCACGAAGGTAATCCCCCAACTATTCTCTGTCCAGAAACATATTAAACCCATAACAAAATCAAAAGAAACGCATGTCAAAATACCTAAAAGCGTGAACACAAAAGCAAACAGAATATTACCTTGATCTGAGGCTGCCCCAAGGAATAAAACCATTAATGTGTAGATAGGGATAACAGTCACAGCGACAGCTGCTGTTCGTCCTAAATCTTTGACAATAAATAATGTTTGAAAATCTATTGGTTTCAGCAGGGAATATGCAATCTCACCATTTCGAATATCCATGGATAAAAAGTGAATGCTTGGATAAATGAAAAATGAAGAAATAGTACTACTTGCTAATATGTATTGAGCCATTTGTTCATATGATCGTCCATGAATGATTTCGGTATGGTTATAGATGGACTTCCACAACAATAACATAAGGACAAGCCGCATTATAAAGTTGAAAATGTTTTCAAGGATAATTCCACGATACGCAAACTGGGAACGGAAATTAACCATAAACCAATGGCTATATTTTTTTAATGTCACATTTACACTACTCCTCTTTTTCTTTACATAGTTCATCGATTACACTCTCCAGATTTTTTTCCTGCGTGGACATCGCTGAAATCCCATACTTATTTTGGATCCGTGAGATGGTAAAAAGTATTTCATCCATTTGGCTTGATGAATAAGAAATCAAAATTTCATTTGAAGCTATAATTTCAACATTAATATATTTCGGAAATAACTGTGCGGCCTCCAGTAAATAAGCAGGATCTTGAATTTTAATTGTTATACTATGGGTATCCGAAGAACACAGTTTTTCTCGTGAACCATCAAATACAATGCTACCTCTGTTTATTAGAATTATTCTCTCACAAAGAGCTTCAATATCAGCAAGATTATGAGTGGTGAGCAAAATCGTGACGCCATATTCCTTGTTAAGAAATAAGAGAAGTTCAATAATTCCTTTTCTGGCCTGTAAATCCACACCGATAGTGGGTTCATCCAACAATAAAATTTTAGGATTATGAATCAGACTAGCTGCAAATTCACATTTCATTCTTTGTCCTAAACTTAGTTTTCTGCTCGGTACTGAAAGTAGCGGCTTTATTTCCAAAAAGGAGTCGATTATATCAAGTCGGTTTGTATAATCGTCTAAGCTTACTGAGTAAATGCCTCTTAGCATTTCAAAAGAATCCCGTACAGGGAGGTCAATCCAAAGCTGCTGTTTATGACCAAATACTGCGCCGATATTGTAGCAGTTGGCTTTGTTTCGAAAAGGGTTTGCTCCATTAACTCGGACTATCCCACTGTCCGGAAGCAGCATCCCGGACAGTAGTTTTATAGTTGTTGACTTTCCGGAACCATTCAATCCAACATATCCCACAATTTCGCCTTTTGAAACCTCAAAGCTAATGTTATTTAAGGCATTTACTCTATGCCGTTCATATGAAAATAAACTTCCCTTTTTTAACGATTGGATCATATAAGATTTGCTTACATTTTCAAGTAAAATCATGGTAACACCTCGTTGAATAGTTATGGTCAGAAAATTCAGATAGCATTAGCTGTACTGAAGTACTGCGAATGCCAATTTTCATCTCCATGATAATATGCGTCAGTAGGGCATCCTCCGGTACACTCATATACAATTCACAGGTCTTGTATTTTGGGTGGCATCAAGACCCGAAGCATATACAAACTGCTCATTTTCTCGCCAAATATCTATTAAGTGCTTATCAAACATGGGTTCTTCATGCATTCCTTTCTCACCTAACAATTCTTTCGCATATGCGGTTTCGTAGATTTGTCAGGAAGAAGATAGAACAACCCATGACGGCATCTTTATAACTCTCGGTACTTACTTCCAAAGCGGCGGAACGCCCTGCAGTCGCTTGTTAGTAAGCTGTGGCAGAACGGAAATTACCACCAGCAAAACGATTGCAGAAATACCGATGCAGGGACTGAGAATCCAAAGTGCAGCCAGAGAAAGGATAGCGGTTGCCAAGTTTTCAAAGCCGGAATATAGTACAAAAAGGACTGACTATAAATATAATCCACACCATTGGTCAACCATGATTGTAGGTGTTACAATGATGTGTGACATACGAAAAAATAAATAGCGAGTAGGAATGGCATGCGCTATGGTTGAGTTGCTGATACAAAACCGAAAGGCAGATGCTACACTATTCGCTATGAGTAAGATAACACAAGACATGCGATTTAGGCAAGCGGTAATTGAATATTCCTTAATAATGGTGTCACAAAGGCTGTAATCCGCTACCAAATCAGTAGGCGGTATTTCTATCGCCGGCGCAAACGGTATGACGGTACCATAAAGCCGCCTGCCCTAGGTGATTTGTACCCGGAATCCTGGACACATTGGAAAGTGATTTAAGCTATACAGAATGACGATTTCCTGTATTTTCAACTCTACTGAGCATAGAAATTGCATAAAATTACCATATTCTACGCTGCGTGGGTGTGAAAAAGAGATAGTTAGGACTATAATTAAACCAGGGAGGATGAAAACCAATGGATCAAATTAAGATTGGAAAATTTATTGCTGATGAGAGAAAGAAAAAGAAATATACACAGAAACAACTGGCAGAAAAATTAGAAATCAGTGATAAGACAATTTCAAAATGGGAACGTGGAAATGGATTTCCTGAAGTATCATTACTGTTGCCTCTGTGTAATGAGTTAGAGATAACGGTTAATGAACTTTTATCTGGTGAGAGGGTATCAGAAGACGATTATCGTAAGAAAGCAGAGGAAAATATGGTAAATTTAGTGAAGGAAGCACAGGAAAGTAAAAAGAAAATAATTTTGTCAGCAATGGTTGCCGGACTTACAATAATAGCTGCAATGCCATTATTTGTATTATCTGGATTGCTTGTTATGGAAGATTGGCTGAGAATCATACTGATTGCGATAGGAACTGTAGTGATAGCCGGTGGAATAGCGATTGCTTGCATTTTAGACAGAGAAGCTGGAGCGTTTGAGTGTCCGGATTGCCATAATAGATTTGTACCAGATATGAAGTCTTATGTTATGGGAGCACATACAATTACAAAGAGAAAATTAGTATGTCCCCATTGTGGAACACATAAGTATTGTAAAAAAGTGCTTACAAAATAAAATTGAAATTTATAATGGAAAGAAAAAAGTTGTTATTTTGGATAGATATAGTGTCAGATCTATTCAAATTTATCTAACAGTTTAAGTTCTTCTATCATTCACATTGTCTCATGCATTATATGTTTTCCTATACTATTTTTCATAGATAAGTGATTGCCTTAATGAAAGTATA
>JAHHTT010000098.1 GCA_020024465.1 Odoribacter sp. | reverse complement strand
ATTGAGGATTCGAAACAACTGACATTATTCTAAACTTATCCCGAACTCAGGTAAAAATTCACTTTTAGTCAAATGTACTGTTGCCATAATCTATTCAGTTTTATAGTTCTATCTTATAAACAGACCGTTGTCGGTCCTTGTTATCGAGTGCAAATTTATAGGATTCTGATTTATCAATCAAACAGATTTATTCTATCTTTGCATCGATAAAATCAATAGCAAGCCAAACATCCTAACCATGACACTTCAACAAATGGAATATATTGTGGCTGTAGACAAATACCGCCACTTTGTAAAAGCAGCCGAATCGTGCAACGTAACCCAATCGACTTTAAGTTCTCTGATACAAAAGCTAGAAGCAGAACTAGACCTTACCATCTTTGACCGCAACAGCCATCCCATCAAGCCTACCCTGATGGGAGAAAAGGTCATTCTGCAAGCCCAAGTGCTACTGTTTCATGCTTCGCAACTCAAAGAAATGGTTCTCTCGGAAAAACAACAAGAGGAGGGCAGCCTGCGTATGGGCATCGCCTCTACCATTGCTCCGTATATTCTGCCAAAACTGTTCAAAGGACTGTCGGAGAAACATCCTTCCATACAACTGAAGGTAGAAGAGGCACGGGTTTCTACCATCATTCAAAAACTGGAACGGGCAGAGCTGGACGTGGCTTTACTGGCCACACCATTGCACCATAAAGATTTGCTGGAAATCCCCCTTTACCAAGAAAAATTTGTAGCATATATTTCTCCTTCCGACATCTTACACCTCACCCCCGAAGTCAACACCGAGCAATTGCCTACCGAGCGGCTATGGGTCTTGCAGGAAGCATATTGCCCCAACAACGGCATCTTTTCATTCTGCAACCGGATAAAAGGCAATGCCTCCATCTATGAAGCAGGAAGCATTGAAACATTGGTGCGCATTGTGGATGAAAATGGAGGTTACACCATCATCCCGGCCTTGCACATACCTCTCCTAAACGACAAGCAAAAAGAACGAGTACACCCCATATCCAATCCTACTCCAGCACGTGAAGTGTCTGTAGTCATCAGAAAAGATTTTGTAAGGGAACGCTTGCTCAACCTGTTGGCGCAAGGCATCAGTGAAGTGATTCCGGAAGAAATGGTCAACGAACGATTCAAGAAATTCGGAATTAAACTGTAAAACCACACTCTAAAACTCCTCAAATTATGAAAAATACGATACTCACAGTTCATAGTCTGATAACAATACTATGAAACCCCTCATATTGACCAGCTCAAGTCGAAAGGGGTTTGGTTTTCTTGTGCCTATGCCGGTGCGTCAAACAGCGCACCGAGCCGTGCATGCATGCTTACCGGACAAAATAGATATCAACTTGGCAGGAAACCATGCAGGACACCCTCGCTCTTACTTCTCTCCTTATCGCAATGCCAATCTTGAAGACGGCAAAGAAGGGGAATTTCTGCCCGACCGATTGGGCGATGAAGCCACAAACCTAATCAAACGAGCAAACAAGAAATCTCTAAAAAAGGATTCCTGATAGACGGAATCAGCTTGGCCCCTCTCTTGAAGCATAAAGATTTATCATCTTTGAAAAACAGAACTTTATATTGGCATTTCCCATCTTATCTGGAAGGTGGCAACAAAGAAAGTGCCGACCAGATGTTCCGCTCTCGTCCCGTATCGGTCATCAGACAAGATGAATGGAAACTGATTGAGAATTATGAGGACCAGAGTCTTGAGTTGTACAATCTGAAAAAAGATTTAAGCGAGACTCAAAATGTAGCCTCGCAGTATCCTCAAAAGGCTAAAGAGCTGAAAAGAACTCTTGACGACAAGAAAGAAGAAGTAAATGCTCCTTACCGCTTCAAGCAGAACCCACTCTATCAGCCTAACTTGAATCAATAAATCGTAATCGGACTAAAACTTTAAATACCAATCTTATATCTCCCTAATTTCCGCAAGCTAATTTAAAAATCGGGTTATTAAGCACTTTCGCAGAGTTTCTCTTTTCCTTACAGATTTTATTTGTGTTATGTGTGTGTTTGTTCGGATTATATTTGTACTTTAGCCATGTCTGATGAAGATTTATGAGCTTTTATTTTCCAACACTAAGTTAAATGAATCTTCTGATATGACAAAGTACTGGACAATATATTATTACTCAGTAGTTTAAATTGTTTTTTTGAAAGTGTTGCGAAATTAAGGGATAAAAAGGAACTTGCCAAAAAACTTTCAATATATCAGTTTGGTATGATACTTTATATCGAGATGCTGTTCAGTAAATGGCGACCTTATGATGATCTAAAATGGATATTTGAGTATTAATACAGAAAATAGTTAATTATGATGACAACAAAGCTCAAAGAATTAATGTCTCTGAATGCTGAAATGTGTACAGCAGATATAGAATTACGGTTTACTCAAATAGCTAAATTGTTGTTTGAAAATTTTGCAATACAAAAAGGAGAAAAAATCTATCTTTTCAAAGAGATTGAGTTTTACTTCTACAATAAGCATCATCGTGATATCATCACTCATCCGCGTTTTTCTGAATCTTTATGTTGGTATATAAACGATTTTGGAGGAATTGATTTGAATTTTCCAAGTGAGATTTGTAAAAAGGACGGAACTGACAGCACTGGGAAAAAGGTAAATAAGTACATATTGGATGACAGCTCTTGTTTTGGAGGTATTCTGATCCGTCAATTAATCAGCGAAGATAAAAAAGAAAATTTAGAAGGTCCTTGGGCTTGTGCAGAGCTGTTCAGGATCCATCAGGCAATGGAACAAGATTATAATTTCCCTACTCTTGTAAAGCGCAATAATGGTATGGTTGGATATATCTGTAAACCCAGATTGAATCTTCTAACCGGTAAGCAGACTATTAAAAAGAAAGTTGATTATATACTTGGAGAATATCTATCGCATCCAGACCGAAAAGAGTTACACGAAGAGTTTTCCTCTTTTAAGGATAAGCGATACAGATATGTGCGGTGTGACCAGTTACTACATGACAGTGAAACAAATGAAGTCTATTTGTCACCCTGGCTGAATGATAAACAGGAAGGACATCCAGAATTTTATCAGCATCTGACAACGGATATTTCCATTTTTCTTATCATTAAAATTAGTGCATAAAGAAGTTCTCTTAAGAACTTCATTACGTTTTTCGCAAAGTAACAACACGCAGTCCACGAAGTTCCTATATCAGATAGCTTTGCTCTGATATTATTTGCTCTGTATATTCGTTTTGCAATACCGAACGTTGCTTCCACTTCGTTTCTCTCACCAACATTTTTTGCCATCGACTGCTGGTATTCCTTAGTCTGCTGTTCTTTTGGCTTTACCACAGCAGCCATTGTGGATATTCTGCCTATGATACGGTCCATAATTTCAACACCGTCATGTATCTGATCTAAATCTGTCGGATAGCGCACTTCTGCGTCAGCACAAGTAGCAGCAATTTTCAATAGGCCTGACCCAGCAAACACTAATTAACTTATTTATTTCCAACGAATTAGTTACAAATTTAACAAAGTATTAAATATATGAATACGGCAATAAAGTAAAAGTAGAACACAATATTAATTCATAATTGTTTCTTGTTTTGGAAACTTTATTGTATATTTGTTAGCGTGTAAATATATATGGTATGACAGATAGGTTAGAAAATATAGGCCCAATAATTCGTAATGAGCGTATTCGCAAAGGACTTACTCAGGAGGAACTCGGTAAACGGGTAGGAGTCGGTAAAGCTCAGATTTCTAAAATAGAAAGCGGAAAGGGACTCACAATAAAGACTGTTACAAAAGTGCTCAATGCCCTTGGTATATCTGCTTCTGTTGTTTTAAGAAACGAGACGGAGTTTGATAAAAACGTAATAGCATATATTGTTGCTGCCATTAGTGAATTTGCTCAAAAACATCATCTTTCTGTTCGTGAGGCAAGTAATTATTTGATACGCTTTAAAGGTATTGATTTTATTACAGAGCATTACGATGCTGAACATTTACTCTCATTTGATGATAGTGTTCAGGATCTTACACAAGTTTGTATAAATAATGGAGGAGGTATTCGATGAAACTATACCATGGCTCAAATATGGTAATTGATCAGATAGATTTGTCAAAATGCAAACCTTTTAAGGATTTTGGGCAAGGATTTTATCTGACAGAGATTAAAGAACAGGCGGAACAAATGGCTAGACGTACATCTGCTATTTATGGTGGAAAACCAATCGTTACAGAGTTTGAACTCGATGAAATTGCCTTAAAGAATCTTTCTGTAAAGACGTTTGAAGAACCAAATGAAGAGTGGGCTTTGTTCGTTATGGCTAATCGTAGTAGGAAGAACATGCAATCGATACATTCTTTTGACATTGTGAGAGGTCCTGTTGCTGATGATACTATTGCAACCTTGTTTCGTAATTTTGATGATGGACTTATTGATTTGCAAATGCTCGTGAATGGTTTAAAATATAAAAAAGTTTCATCACAATATTTTTTTCACTCGGCAGAAGCCATTAAATACCTGCATAGAATATGAATAAACAAATGCAATATCTAGTAGAAGGCATCACAAAAGATATTATAGCCTATATTTTGGAGGATAATAGATGTGACTTGTCTACTGCAATCAAAGAATTCTACAATTCTGAGACTTTTGCAAAGCTTTCAGATGAAACGACTGGATTATATATTGAAAGTTCGGCATATGTTTATGAGATGTTAAAAGATGAAATAAAGAATGGAAGGCTTTGAGTATGAAATGACGGTAATAATATAACGTGAGTTCGACGAATTCAGAACAATGCAAGCTGTGTGTCAACCGTTCGTG
>JAHHTT010000097.1 GCA_020024465.1 Odoribacter sp. | reverse complement strand
TTATCATAGCCAAAACAAGGCTATTGATTTATCAATGGCTGCGTTAGTATAAGAAATTTATATCCTGTCTGTCTCGTATATGCCTTGACAGGCAGTCCATCTTTAAAATGCAATTCTTTATCCCAATTGCAATTCATGTCTTACAGCATTTCAAATCTGATGAAATAAAAAATATTTTTTAACCAAAGGATCAATTGGATATGATGGTTTATAGAAAACCAAATACAAGAATTTTAGTTTCATCATAGACAAGACAAGTTATTGCTTGTCAATAACGCGTCAGTATAAGACTGTATCTATGAAACTGGAATCGTATATGCCTTGACAGGTTGTCCAGCTTTAAAATGCCAATTACTGTTCTGGTTTCATTTCATTCTTATGCATTTCAAATCTGATGATATGATTAAAATACACAATTGCATTATTATCTCATACTATATAGAATAGAGGAAATAATTTGCCCAAAATCCCGTTTTGCTCTCCATTTTAGGGAGTTTACAGCTATTCTATCTGAACACAAAATGACGAGATCAATAATGTTCAAATTTGCTGTAACCCCTCCATTTTGGGGGCTTTCCGACAAAATTAGGATGAACAAAAAATGACGAGATTAATAGCTGTTTTTGTAGACATCAACTTCTCTAGGTGTCGGTAAAAACAGCCAATCTGGCCTCTATTCAATAGTAGGTATTCCCATTGTGACCATTCTCCTAGCACCGGCTGCGGACTGAATTTCGTTGTTTCGGCAATCCGTGATTCTTCAAATCCATACGTCTAACCGTTCTTGTTTAGAAATTGGTTGTAGGCTACGCTCCATTTTAGACCATCTCCCAGTTTGCTGATTCTCTCCATTAGAGTCTATAGGAGAAATCTAGCAGTTTTGGATATTGGCTCAGATCCACAGACTGTCTGCAAGCCGTAGAGAGAGGTTTGACGCTTACATATCGTCTACTTATTTTTTAAAACTGGCCTAAAATTTTAACCGATTCTGGTTCACTGCCACTATATAGCACAGATGGATTGACAAACATTTTAGACTTACCAGAATCTTTAATAATTCCATTGCTAACAATGGACAAAAATCTCTCTCGTCTACCGTCAATTTGGAATTGAATCTCGTTGTATGCTTTTAGCAATCGGTGGCGGTTGGTTTTGTTATAACCTATTTTCTCACAAAGCTCATCAAGCGTCATTGGCTCAATTAAATTCAAATCGGTTTCTTTTGGGTTGTGACAAATAATATTAAATTGAATGTTGACAAAAGGTAGCACCTCGAAAATATATCCTAAATGTTTGTGTCTGCTTTTGGGCGTTTCATCATACAGCTTTCGAATCCATTTTCTGTACACTCTATAAAACGATCCACCTTTTGGTAATTTTCCCTTTATAAAAAAACTTGGGTTAATAAACAGCTGACCATCATCCTTGACTGTTATATAGGTGGGGCATGTTTCTTTTATAAAGTTGTTTGCTAAACTTTTTGAAATGTTAAGGACTTCCGGCAGATCTGCTTTTCGTAATATAGTTTTCTGTGTTTTGCGTAGGCCGTTGTCATATCCCGCAAATGTTCCAAGGAAAACCAACCGTGCCACATTTGGCGCAGTTAGACCCGAAAACTCTTGATGGCTTTCAATAAAAAAGTGATCACCATGTGGTCTTGAAAGGTCGCGCCTTCTCTTTCGCTGTTCCTCTAATTCTTTGTAGCGCATTTGAGCCTGTCGTTGCTCTAGGCTCAAAACCATATCACCTTCAAAAACTTCAACAGTACGCTTCATTCTAACTTCACCGGTGCAGGGATTGATTTTATATTCTTCGCCGTTATTACCATACTGTAGTTCCCATACGTTTTGTCTTTGACAGTTCTTATTACTAATTGCCATAAATTCCTCCTAATTTTTGAATGAGAAAAATAAAAAAGGCTATACCAACTGCGCACAACAACTAAGCATACCGGTAATAGTATGCTTGAAGTTATTTTGCGCAATCAGCATAGCCTAGTGCCATAAACCAGGAAATTGCTCTCCAAAACTCAAAGTTCATATTGAAGTACGATTGCAGGAATGCTTGTTAAACATGCCATGGACTTCCGACATTAATCTTTAATATTATACCATATCTGGATCAGAAAGTCAATGCTATAACTGTAAAATCATAACTTTTATTTTATAAAAATAAGGAATTATAACTGATTATCTAAAGATTATGAATAATCTAGATTATTTTATGAGAGGTAATATATACTTGAAAGATTGTTATCTGCGATTTAAAAAGGAGATATACCACAGTTTGGACTCATTGACACTGTTTCCTTCAACTACATTATCTATTTAATAAACTACTTAGAAAGGAAGCTGTTCATCATGATCCACATAAACAAATTCCTCAAAGTTCTGGTTTAGTGTTGCCGCAACAGCAGAATAAAACTGAGGAAGATAACTCGGGAACATTTCTCGAACATCCGTATATAAACCGATTGCCTGATCAATTGAGCTCATAGGTATTTGTGATTCTCTATCGGTAATACGACCATCTACGTTCAGTAAAAGCGATGCAGGTAATTCCAGCTCAAACATGTGTTGCTTAACAATATCCTCACTTCGTTCAAACACTGTCGCCATGTACTCACCGTCAAAAAGAACTGATGTTTTGAATGTTTTTTTCCAATAGGTTTCTCCATAGTAATCCTCTATTTCAACTACGCACAGTTGATCAAATATTTCCTTAATTTGTCGTCTTAAAATTTCTTTGTCCGGTGCAGGAACTTCCTTTTCAGGCACTTTCTTCGGAGATTCTGGTACAACTTCTGTAACAGTTCTATAGTAAGAATTATTTTGAATGCCTATCTTTTTACCAGTTTCCTGAGCAAATTCATCACACAGAAACTCTTTACGTTCCTTGAATCCCCTATCATCCGAAACGAATACTACTTCATCTTCTCCATTCGACTTAAAATAATCCAAAATTGATAGCCACATCAAGCTGTCTTTGAAGCCTTTATCAGTTTCTCCCTGAATGAACGGAGGTGTTTTCATATAAGATCGATCCAAAACTCTTTGGAACATAGCCGCATCTGTACTTAAGGGAATAACATGATCGCCAAATAATTCATCATATTTTTTCTGCATTCCCTCATGATAGAGTTTCTCAATCTCCTCGTATGATTTGGTAACTTTGATTGATGCAAAATCAGCCACATCTTTTTGCAAAGCTGATAACTTATCATATTTGCCTTTTTTCTTGATACATTCTTGAGCGATACGTTCTGAAATGGCTACCTGAGTTACATATGCAACAAACCCTTTATCATTCAATTTTTTCACTACTTCTGCCAAGTCGAGGTTTTGAATAATGAAATTTGTATCAAATACAAATGCCTTTTTTGCTGACACTCTGCCTCACCTCTGATTTGTTATTTCTTATTTCCTTTACCTTTCAGGTACTCTTCAAACGTTTCTTTTCCGACTATTGCTGCACCGTGTACAATTAACGCTTGTCTATACTGAAATAGTTTTCGGTATAAATCAGAGGTTGGAAAATCTTGCCACGCGGTTGGTGACGTATCCCCCTGTGCAAATTCAGCGGCTGTAACTTCAGTCTGAGCCGTAATTTTTGCATCTCTTAATGCTTTAATCATCCCATCTCGATCTGGATAGTCAATCTGTTTCTGTAGTTCATTAATTTTCTGGATAGCATCTTCGACTTCTTTCAATATTTCAGCTTTTTTAGAATCCAAAATTTCCATTTCTACACCTCCAATTTATCGTATTTAGTCTTGCGAGACGGGGCTGTACTAATTTATGCTACAAGAGGATTGCTTAAAAAATGCTCGTCCAATCCGTATTGAATCCGAAATATGTAAGCAACGCTACCACTTCTAATCCAAGCAACAACCAAATCCCGTTTGCAACAATCGTTTGCCATATCGGCTTCCAAAAAGAACTTTTTTCTGAGTGTTCTTCTTTGTTCAATTGATTGCCTACGCCAATATTCGAATCTTGGATTGTATTGTTGGCTCCAATAGAGATATTCGTGCTTTGATCGATGTGATTCACCGTTTGCTGCAAAAGTATCGGTTGCTTTTCTTCTGGGGCAGAGAGGCTATTTTCTAAAGCAGTGCAGATTGTAATCAGCGTTTGTTTATCATTACAATCTATGGTAATTTCGTTTTCACGAAGGCAGCTGAAAATTATACGAGCAAGCCACTTTTTCTCATCATTATCCCTTCGGTAAAGGGATAAGACATAAGAACAAACTTCGATATTTTGTCCATAGGCGTGCTCTTTAAACTCATAAATAGAGTCGCATGAGCAACTAATATCACCCATTTTAAAAGCTATTCTAACTGTAGGATCTACAACACCCGTGAAGAGTACAGCAGTTGTATTTTTTATCCATTCATAGTTTTTGATAACCCCGTCATAATCAAACGCCTTATATTTTGCACAAACTTCTTTTGAAAATTCTACCATTTCTAACCTCCATTTTGCCACTCATCAAGCGAGACAGCAACAGATCATATTATTTATATGATACCAAAGCTCCTTTTGCTTTTCAAGGAACACTTGAGTAATTCAAGTGCCATTAAGCCATTAATTGTAGAAAAAAAGCCGATATGTGTATCGCATATCAGCTCTCATATATCCCGAGCATACAATGCTTATATTCTCTGATGCATCTTCTTGTAATTTCTATCCCTAGTTCATCAAATGTATATTTTTTAATAAAACCACCCTCTTAAAAATAGATCAGTTGTTTAGAATACTGAGGATAAAAAGACATGTAACAATTTAATGCGGAACATCTAAAACAATAAACGCTTTGGTTTAGAAACATTGCCGGAAGCAGATGCGTCACAGGCTGTCATAGTAACACATAATGCTGCACAAACCAGATTGA
>JAHHTT010000096.1 GCA_020024465.1 Odoribacter sp. | reverse complement strand
ATATGTTCACGATAAAACTTCAGAGAGTGGTCTTGACATGGGGACCATTATAGTCCTTCGATGAATGGCTGGATAGTCTAGACCTGTAATATATAGATTTCCTAGGGCGAGTCGCAGATCAAAAATTCTGCAACTCGCCCTTTTCTACGCTGATATATTTGTAAAGTCCAGTTCCTTCTGAATTTGTCAAATTACTAATGGGTTTTGAATTTCTAGAAAGTATTTTGAGAAGTGACTAGTGGTAGAATTGAATAATGAAACTGAATAGTTCGTGGGAATTTCAGATGAACTGAAACTATGGAACTTTTAAGCTTCTCTCATTTTCGCTACTTACTCTGAGATTGAGAGAACGCATCTGTTTTGTCCTGAATGAACGAATTCCACATACGCATTTACACTAATGGAATGTTTGATAGAAAAATCGTTGATCATATTTTGCGATACATATTTTGCTGGTAACGTTGCAGGATACTGCTTGTTGTTAATCGAAATCACTCCGCTTAACCCCTTTTTTTGTGTGATTTTATTTACAACAAATATTCCTTGCATTCCAATAAGCGAATTGCTACATATTGTTGGTGCTATTTTTTCACGAGAATTGACCTGAGTATGAGATTTTTTCTCTTTGAGTTTAGGAGAAGATTCTTTTCCAGTGAGGTCTGTTACATACTGATTAACAGAACAGAGGCATTCAAATGAAAATCCAGCAAAGGTTTCTAGAGAATGTGTGAGCTGATTTTCGCCTACAGAATTCACATGGCATGAAGTTCCAAGAGTGAACTTAATCTCAGTTCCATTCCATTCACTAGGTGAGGTAATTCTGATATATCCTTTATCTGCACTAATGTGATCAAAACGCCCCTCTAATGTTACTGGAATACACTCTGCACTGCGCAAATACTCTGTAATATCTCTTCCTACAAAACGCATATCCAGAAGCTGCTCTAAGCCGACTCCTTTCACGAACATGTCTCTTATTGTATCTGTTTTATAGTGGCTTTGTGCTCGTTTATAGCAAGTAGACCGACTCTTTTCCATTGCAGTTACATCTATTTTATTACCTTCTAATGCACAAAGCATGGAACAAACATAGTAATAGTAGTACGGACGTGGATCATTGCCGTTACTCTGTCTATCAAGTTCAATCCAACGTTCAGAATAGTGTAATGCGTTTGTTAGTGTTCGCCCTGAACTCTTCATTTTGGCCAAATAGAACCACCGAGCATAACTACCTATACGCTGATTACGCTGGCGATAGTTGGTGGGATCAATCGGCTGACCCAAAATTTCTTCTAAGAGGCTTAGAATAGCTACCAGTTCTTTAGTTTTTATCTTTGTATAGACATCTGGATTATTTTTTACATTGTTGTAATGGTTTGCAAGACGAACATTGATTAATCCTCTACGTGCACTTTGCAGTTCCAAATCTTGACCTGGACGAACTGAAAGAGTTGTTATTAGATTCTCGTAGTATTGTATAGTGTTGCTATAATCTCCCAACATAATTTTAGTGCGAAATTCATTGTCTAACTCAAAATAATACTCTTTACTGCGCTCATCTAATTCAATGGAAGAAAAATACTCTAATAATTCCTCAATCTCGCCGCGGTATGATGCCTCCTGAACTGTTAGCTTAGATATATGTTCAGGTTTCGTAATGCCTTTCCAAACATATACCTTTTTTAGGTATTGTATATACATACTAATTTCAGAAGTTGTAGCATATCTCTCGGACCCATATTGTGCTGTTTTATCGAATATTTTTCGAATGGATTCAATTTCTCTTTCGTATTCATCATACTCCTTCTCATCGGGTACTTTTTCGCCTAAATCATTCCACCGTTTTTGTAGCAAGCTTTTTCTTGCCTCGCCAAGCATATGATAAATCAGCGGATCAGGGTGCTCTGGAGATGCTTGTTCCATTAACTGCACTGCTTTTTCACAATAGCTCTTTGCATCTTGAGAATTATCCACACCATATTCGCGATTTGAACAGAGACGTCCTAAATGACCAAAAAAGTGAGCTGTCATAATATAAAGAGCAATATCATCTTTTGGATCCTGTGAGTCAGCCAAATCTTCAAATTTTTCAGCTAAATATTTTAAGACTTCTTTACGATATATCGGAGCTGCGATGTCCAAGATGAGCCTAGAGAATTTATCTTGCATTCCACTTTTGTCTATAAAAATGCGTTCTAGAATTTCTTGATAAGCTTCGCTGGCTTTAACTTGATATGCAGAAAAAATGGTATCAATTAAAAGGTACGATAGGTCGGTAAGGCATCCCTGTAATGAAGACCCGTAGAGTCTATTACAGCATTGTTCGAGCATTTCTCGGCTGATTAATGGGTGCTTTGAACGATAGATATTTATTTGACCTTCAAACCTTTCACATATTAGGAAAGTCGATCTGGCGTAAGGATAACTATTTATATAGTTACTTCTTATTGGAATATTCAAATACTGGTCAACTAATATTTGAGGAAGTCCAGTTTGACCATAATAATCACAGAAAGAAAGCATAGCTATAATTTTGATTCCACGCTCATCTTTCACCGAATTTAAAAGTTGCCCAACGTAATCTTTAACTCCGTTGAAATCAGATTCCTGATAGTAGAGACCAATCATAAAGGGGCATCGCATCTCAGCACGATTTACGCTAATAAATGCTTCGTAGTTTTCGTCTTTTGTCTGCAACTGCTCTGCAGACAAATTACTATATTCTTTGAATCTTTTGCATAGTAGCTTCTCGCCATCATCTGTAATTGCTTGAAAAAGAAGCCGATTTTCTTTTCTACCTATTACCATACAATCTTTGCGGCCAGATACAATAAGCGCACATGCTCGATCAAGTGAACAAATATCGTCTTTTAAGCAATCAATATCACTAACTGACTCATCTGCAAGCAAAAGAATCCCTTTTTTGCGGTCATCATAGAGTTGACGGATCAAATTTTTAATCTGGTTATTATACTTTCGTACAAATAAAACTGGAAATTCCTTGTGAAGATCCCAACCGATTTGGCGCAATAAAGTTGATCCACCAATACCGGGAGTATGCTCTAGATTGAAGATTTTTTTGGAAGCAAGGCTTGTATCTGGAATGCGATTCAATGTAATTCTTATTTCTTCAAGTCTTTTTTCGTATTCAGTTTTTCTCATTAAACGGAAGACTTGCTCATTCGAAAAAACAGACCAGGGAGCCTCACCACCATGATAGAAATTTCTTAATTCTATATCTGCAGTAGCTGAGGGATTTTCTCCAATATTGTCATAAAGAACATCAAAAAACTCAGCAAGATTTAACGCAAGGTTGTTTGATATTCCACTACATCCATCTTCTGACGGCAACATATGGGGATTATCTTTTACTGTCTGTACAGGAAAAGAATTTTGATATTCTAACAGTCCAGCCATTAAACTGTCTAAATCACAAAAGATTGGGTCTAACGGCAAAGCTTCCGCAGAACTTAAATTGTAGCTTTTTGAGAGGCGTTGCAACGATTCTTCCCACAACGCGGGCAATTCGTAGTATGCTGCAGTAATTGAATAGGGGATATCTGAATAATGATAGTGTTGCTCACATAGATCGATTATTATTTGCGCAGGATCAATAAGATCGTGATAATATAAATATAGGATATTAAGTGGACGCATTTGTGTGGAGAGACTGGATATGATTGAATTAAGACAGGCTCTCAAATCTGGAGCTACTTTGTGAAATTTGTCGCTGAACGAATCCAATGTCGTGAAAAAAATATCGTTTTTATTGGTATCTGGTCTTGTTTGGCAATAGCTGTAACTGCCAAAGTCTCCACAGGTAAACCAAGTGGTATAACCTTTACGAACAGTAAAGTTATTTGCAGTGCTCTTTTGTAGTTTCTGATCATTAATATTAGTATGTGTGACTGCACTTCGTAAGCCACCAAAATCTGAATATCCATCTAAATCCAAAACTACAGTCCAAGGAAGATTTGCAAGAAAAGACCTTGCTTCCGCAGACACATCACGTAAGGACCCGACAACTAGAAGAGTATTTTCGTCCTGAAAGTGAAGGCTTTGTAATCTTTCCATCACTCGTTGCATATCACATTCTACTTCTCTTGGGTAAGAAAAACGGGGTAATTCGGAAGAACTTTCTGAATCCATAAAAATAATCATTTCACGCAAAACATTGTAGCAACGAATTGCGGACGAGCAAATAGAGGCCTCACCATGGTGTGTTAAGTCATTACGAACACTTCTATCTTCTGTGAGTACAGCGAGATTAATTCGTTCACCTTCTTTGTGTGATTTAAGTTGGAACTGTAGAAGTTCGTTAATATAATTTACATTTAACTTGCACTCTAACCATGATTTTCTAGGAAGCTGTTTGAAATCTACCGACATTGTTACGTCTGGTCCATAACTGTATACAGAAAGCATAAGTTTGCACATAATATCTGCCATGTTGAAAAGATTGACTTTTGCAGAGAAATTATCGGTATACCCTGTCATGCCAAGTTCTTCCCAACAGGTAATTTGTTCTTGAACTTCGGCCCCTAATTTACTCAGCATATCATTTTTTAATGCAGTTTCATAATGCTTATACTGCTCTAAGTACCACTTTTTAATTTCATTAAAAATCGCTTCGTATTTTGGCTTTTCGTTTTGTTTGTTTCCAGATTCTAGTTGATTGCACAGTTGTCTCATCTTTACTGAACCTCCAGCTAAAAATAATTTCCTTTTATACTAAGATCATACCGACGATAGTAGTCCACACAGCACCTGCTTAATTTGCTGATGTCAAATAAGATAAAATGCCCATTTTCTAAAAGTGCAAAGTTATCATGTAACAATTGTACATCTAGATTTATAAATGATAATTTTAAAAATGCTTATCGACTTAACTCAGCAAACCCCTATATCCTGTAAAAGTACGAAA
>JAHHTT010000095.1 GCA_020024465.1 Odoribacter sp. | reverse complement strand
ATTTGTTTACTGCTGGACGTCAACTTAGATCTAATATTTCGCTTTTGCATAGTGGATATAAATATTATTTTTTTGAGGTGAGTTGTGATACAGCGACTAAAGACGGACCATCAGTTGGTGGGGATTATCCTAATGCGGTAGTATTGTCAGGTACTGCTCATTCTTTTGTGACATCTGATTATATATGGACGACAACAGAAGCAGGAGATTCTGTTTCATGGCAATTTAAAGGGAAAATGCGTTCTCCGGTAGATGATTATGCAGCAAGAGTTACTGTTGAACTTATGACAAATTAAGAAAATGAGGGAATTTTATGATTCCCTCATTCTCTTATTGCAAATGCTTTGTATTTCTTGTCTGTTGGGTTTGGAACTTTATCGGGATTTTGATGGGATTCATATACACATAATGAATCGGATGTAAGTTTTTCGATTTTCCAATATGAATTGTCATCCATGTATATGTATTCATATGCAGGATTTGTAAAAGTCCATTTGAAATATCCCCTGTGCTCGATTGGTGCTTGGTTATTTTTGCTTGAATAAGAAATCCAATAGCCGCTCCCGTCTTTATTTAATTTTACAATTTCCTGTTCGTCAATTTCTTGTTTATTATTAATGTATTTTTTGTTACTTCTTATCCATTCTTTTGCAGTTAAGTCTTCAACCATTTTTTCTTGCCAAGGTTCTGTTTCATAACTTGTACTATCTATTTCGCATCCTGCTAGATTTATTGATAGCACTATTAGTACACTAATTATTATCTTGAGTGTCATATTATGTTTTTATTTTGTTGTTGGCTACAAATCTATGGAAAAATATGAGATTTGTATTTTTAATTCGGATAAATATTTGTTATAATTTACTGCATTTCAAGTTGAAATTATGGAGTGTTAGTAAAAAAAATGTTTTTGTTATTAAAAAGAAGAATAAAAAAGAGGTGAATATTTTTTTTAATTGTACTTTTACGACAAATATCATAAAATGGGAATTTATGTCTAAGATAATTGCTATAGCTAATCAGAAAGGTGGGGTAGGAAAAACAACAACGTCAGTTAATTTGGCAGCCAGTTTAGCTGTTTTAGATAAAAAAATTTTACTGGTTGACGCTGATCCTCAAGGAAATACATCATCTGGATTGGGGTATGATGTACAAAAGTTGGAAGATAAAACGATTTATGAATGTCTGGTTGACGGATTGCCTGTCAAGGAGGCTGTTTTGTCGACTGAAATAGATCATTTGTCAGTTTTGCCTTCTAATATTAATTTGGTTGGTGCTGAGGTGGATATGATGAATATGACAGAACGTGAAAAGATATTGAAGAACTTGTTGGATGAGGTGAAGGATGAGTATGATTATATCTTGATTGATTGTTCCCCTTCTTTGGGATTGATAACAGTTAATTCATTGACAGCTGCCAATTCAGTGATTATTCCTGTGCAGTGTGAGTATTTTGCTTTGGAAGGATTGGGAAAATTATTGAGTACAATTAAATTGATACAGAAACGTCTGAATCCTAATTTGGAAATTGAAGGTTTTGTGTTGACAATGTATGATGCACGTTTGCGCTTGTCTAATCAGGTGGTGGAAGAAGTGAGAAAAAATTTTCAGGATATGGTATTCAAGACATTGATCAATCGTAATACAAAATTGGCAGAAGCTCCTGGCTTTGGACAGCCGGCTATTTTGTATGATGCCAACAGTCGTGGGTCTGATGATTATATGTCATTGGCTCAGGAATTGTTAAAAAGGAACGATGGCATATAAGTTATAGGATAAAATTGAGGGAAATATATGGCAAAGAAGAATGTGTTAGGAAGGGGATTAGGAGCCTTGATTGATGCTGCCAATGAACCAGAAATGCGTGAAGTTGTTGTGTCTGCGATGCAGGAATTGAATTTGGATGATATCCGTCCAAATCCTTTTCAGCCGCGTACAGAATTTGATGAGGAGTCTTTACAGGAGTTGGCGGATTCTATCAAATCTATCGGTATTGTACAGCCAATAACTGTACGGTTGGTAAGTGATGGTAAGTACGAGATTGTTGCAGGAGAGCGTCGCTACAGAGCATCGAAAATGGCTGGTCTGAAAACAATTCCGGTTTATATTCGGACTGCTGATGATGAGAATATTTTGACTTTAGCTTTAATTGAGAATATCCAGCGAGAAGATTTGAATGCGATAGAAGTAGCAATTAGTTATAATCGCTTGCTTGACGAATGTAAGCTAACTCAAGATGCTTTGAGTGAGAAAGTTGGTAAGAAGCGTGCCACGATTGCCAATTATTTGCGTTTGTTGAAGTTGCCAGCTTCTATTCAATTGGCTGTGCGTGATAAAAAAATTTCAATGGGACATGCCCGTGCAATTCTTGGAGTGGATGATCCAGAGACACAGTTGATGATTTTCGAGCAAATTTTAGAGTATGATTTTTCTGTGCGTAAAGTGGAAGAGATTGTTAGAGAGATTGTGGAGTCCAGTCATAAGATGGCTCAGAAAGAGAATGCTGTAGAAAAAAAGAAAAAGAAAATTAATGAAATTGGTGAATATATTGATTTACAAAAACACTTATCACAGCGTTTTAGTTCAAAGGTTGAGTTGAAGCGAAATGATAAAGGAAGAGGCAAAATTATTATTGGTTTTAAGTCTGATTCAGAATTGGAACGAATTATCGGATTGTTGGATAAGATTGAATGAAAAAATTAGTTGTTTTTTTGGTTGGATTATTATTAGCATTCGGGGTGAAAGCTGTTGAAAGTGGGCAAGATACACTGATTTCGAGGGTAGATGGAGATACATTGGAAATGGTGGGATCTATTGTGAAAAAGCCACATTCTCCCCATAGAGCGACGATTATGGCTATGATTCTGCCTGGGTCAGGACAAATATATAATAGGCAATGGTGGAAAGTTCCTATTTTATATGGTGGTATTGTTGCAGATTTGTATGGAATAATTTGGAATCAAAAAAGATTTAGAGAATATCGGAATGCATATGTTGAATGGGTTAATTATTTAGAGCGACTCTCCAAGAATCCGGATACGCCCTATCCAGATCAACCTGCATGGGATAAAATTCCCAAAAGTTTTGATGTCAATGAGTATATTATAGGCAATGCTCAAAGGGAAAAATGGTTTAGTGATATTTTGAGTAATCGTAAGACTAGTTTTAAGCGCAATCGTGATTTATGCTATATTGTGATGGCTGCTATTTATGCCATTAATATCATAGATGCAACGGTATATGCGCATTTTTATGATTTTGAAATAGACGATAAATTAAGTTTACGTTGGCAACCTTCTGCAGGCTATAGTCCGATTAATGGAGGTTCGTTGGGGGTGACATTGACTTTAAATTTTTAAAATAATTATAATCGGTAAAAAGATGATTCAGTTTTTATTGATGGCATCAATGTTTTTGGAAGGATTATGGGGAAAATCAGTCTTGACTGTTAGAGATACATTGATTTTGTCTGAAGAGAACAAGCAAGTTATGTTAGAGGATTCTATTCCCCAATCTTTTGCTGACCAGTTAGATTATTATTATAAGAGTTGGCATGCTGATAAAAGGATAAAATTGGAGTATGTTGATTCATTGGAGATAGCTGATACAAAAAGTGCGATTGTTTGTAGTGATTCTTTATATTTGGCTCGTTTAGATTCATTGCAATCAGCAATCCCTTTGTCTTTTAATGATATCGTACGGAATTATATCGAATTATATACGGTAAAGAGGCGTTTGCAAGTGGCCAATATGTTAGGTTTAGGGGAATATTATTTCCCGATTTTTGAGGAAGCCTTAGATGCAGAGTGTATGCCTTTAGAATTGAAATATCTACCGGTTATTGAGAGTGCCTTGAATCCAAGAGCTTTGTCTCGAGTCGGGGCGTGTGGCTTATGGCAGTTCATGTATTCTACTGGCAAGATGTATAAGTTGGAAATCAATTCTTTTGTGGATGCACGTCGAGATCCATATTTGGCAACTCAGGCGGCGGTCCGTTATTTAAATGATTTATATGCTATCTATGAAGATTGGATTTTAGTGATTGCTGCGTATAATTGTGGTCCTGGAAATGTAAATAAAGCTATTCGACGCTCGGGTGGTAAAAAGAATTACTGGGATATTTATTATAATTTGCCTCGTGAAACGCGAGGATATGTGCCGGCTTTTATAGCAGCCAATTATGTGTTTAATTATTATGAAGAGCATGGTATCCAGCCTTTGCAGCAAAATCTGCCAGTAATGTGTGACAGTATTATGATTGCTGATGGCTTGCATTTTGAACAGATTGCCGCTAAATTGGATTTATCTCTTGAAGAATTGAGGGATTTGAATCCACAATATCGAGCTGATGTGATTCCTGGAGGTTTTGGTAAGTCATATGCGCTAAGATTACCTTACGAATATGTCGGAAGATTTATTGATAATCAAGATTCTATTTTTGCTTGTAATCGTTCGAAATATTTTAATGATGATGATAGAATAGCTGATCCTAAAGCAAGAATTAAAGTGCATGCACCAAACTTAGACCAAGAAGGTAAGGCGCGTTTGGTATACATTGTAAAAGCCGGAGATGTACCGGGAGCGATTGCAATGAAATTTAATGTGCGCCTGTCTGATTTGAAATATTGGAATAATCTGAATAGGCGAATGATTATCCGTCAGGGACAGAAATTAGTTATTTATGTTCCTGGAAAGAAGTTGGCTCAATATAAAGGCAAGGCTAATTATACTGGTAAGGTGAATAATACGGCTTCTGCACCGAAGGCAGCTACAATAGATGGTGAATATGTTGTTTATACGGTAAAAAACGGAGAGAATTTATGGACAATAGCTAAAAAATATCCTGGAGTTTCCAATCGGGATATAATGAGATGGAATAGTTTGTCGGATGCTGATGTTCGGAAAATCAAACCGGGGCAAAAGTTGAAAATAAAGATTTAAT
>JAHHTT010000094.1 GCA_020024465.1 Odoribacter sp. | reverse complement strand
TTGCGGTTGTTGTGTTTTCCCTTGGGCTTATCCGGGTGTGGAAGCGGGATACCTACTGCCTATAAGCAGCTTCGGAAGTATCTGGTGGATGAAAATATGCTCTACGGTGTGATTTCTCTACCTGCCGGTGTTTTTAATCCGTACAGCAATGTCAAAACGAGTATATTGTTAATTGACCGTTCTCTGGCCAAGTCAAAGGACCAGATTCTATTTGTGAAGCTCAACAATGATGGCTTTGATCTGGGCGCACAGCGGCGAGTGATAGAGGGTAGTGAAATCCCTGAAATTATCCGTTTGGTAAAAGCGTATCAGCAGGGCGATGATTTTTCTGATTGTCCGCTTGTTACAATGGCCAATAAGGAAGCAATTGCACAGCAGGATTATATTCTGGTGGGAGAACGCTATAAAACGGTTAAAGCAACAGATACAACTTATCCGATTATGCATTTATCTGACATATGCGAAATCAATGCAGAAAACAAGAATCCTGAACTTGCATTTGGAGATAATGAATTCATCTACATCGACATTTCGTCCATTGAAAACGGGACAGGAAAAATTGATTTTTCTAATAAAGTCAAGGGAACTGATGCACCCAGCAGAGCCAGACGAGCTGTTAACAAAGGAGATATTCTTTTTTCCACAGTCCGCCCAAATTTAAAAGCATATGGATATGTTGAACGTGAAGATTGCAGTTTGTGCATAGCCTCAACAGGCTTTGCTGTAATTTCCGCTAAGGACAATGTCTTGTCGAAGTACATTTACTACATGCTTTATAGTGATTCTGTTCAAGCGCAGCTCGAATCTATGATGGGAAAAGGTGCATACCCCAGTGTCAATCAAAAGGATGTCTCATGCTTACAAATTCCCGTCCCTCCCATTTCGGTGCAAGAAGAAATTGTCTCAGAACTGGACAGTTATCAGAAAATTATTGATGGCGCACAAAGCATCGTAGAAAACTATAAACCGACTATTACAATTAATTTCAACTGGCTTATGAAAAAAATAAGTGAGGCTCCGCTACAAATAATTGATGGTGACAGAGGCACCCACTATCCCTCAAAAGAAGACTTTACAGCCCAAGGATATTGCCTGTTTTTAAATACAAGCAATGTGAGGTCTGGATATTTTAATTTTGATAATCAGCAGTTTATTTCTGAAGAGAAAGATGCGCAGTTGCGAAAAGGAAAAATGCTGCGCAACGATATTGCGTTTACCACCAGAGGAACTGTTGGAAATATTGCTTGTTATGACTCTACCGTTCCATATGACAATATGCGAATTAATTCTGGCATGGTTATTTTACGAGCAAATACAGAAGCTTTATTACCGAAATTTGTGTTATATTGCTTGCAAACACAATTTTTCACAAAGCAAATTCAGTCAGCGCTATCTGGAGCTGCTCAACCACAGCTTCCAATCAGAAGTATGAATGAATTAATTATTCCGATACCTACTATTGAGGAACAACAAAAAATCATAGATCAACTCGATGATGAAAAAAATATTGTTGAACAAAACAAGCGACTGATTTCCCTCTTTGAGCAGAAGATCAAAGATAAGATTGCGGATGTCTGGGGTGAATAATATGGCTGAAAAGTCTCCTATGGCTGCTGTTGTATTTGATATAAAAAAAATATCAGAGGCAATCGATAAAGCCGCAAACGCACTTGTGCCTAAATATGAATTTCCGGAGCCCCCCGAAGAAATATTCAAAATTTTTGATTACCTGCCAGAATTATTTCAGGATGATAGTGAAAAAGATTACATAGATGCTCTTTCTACTGCGATGCAGACCAGCTACGAAAACAGCTTGTATCAGTTTGCATTTATGCAATATCATATGTTATTTATGACATCCATTTATTTTGTTCTCCTTAAAATATACTGGCTGCACGAAGATGAAACAAAAAAGGCTTTATATTACCTGTTAAAAGATCATTACACAGAATTTTTTGGGAGTGGAAATACAAAGGATGGTAAACTATACTTTGGAAGTTTTGCGGCAATCGGGGAAAGCGAAGTCTTTAAGATTCTGCATATTAAAGGAATGGACGGCGACCTCGAGGGCGAATTAAAAAAATTCGTCAAACAACGAAACAATTATGCCCACGCAAACGGTCGCCTTCTTTTGACCTCTGAGGAATTTTTCCTTGAGAAAATCACAGCCTTTAATCGGTGTATTGATCGGGTCTTTGCGTTAATCAAGAACGATATGATGGCTTTTTACCTAAATATTCTTACGAATCCCGATTTTTATAATCCGGACGTCCGTGCGTATATGGACTCCGACCAGCAAATTCAAGAGGAATTTGTACGAGCATATTCTTTGTCCAGATATGAACTGAATTGGTTTCGGAAATACAGGATCGACCAGATGAAAGATTGCGAAGGCTATGAATATATCAAAGAGCTACATATAGCTCTCTGTCAGTATTACAAATCACTTCAAGATGACGAGTAAATCGAAATAGGTGAGAAAATGAAACTCGAAGATTTACAATATCCTCTATCAAATCAGCCAGTCGATGAAAAGAACTTTGATGTAGAAAAATGGCGGGAAGAAAATCCAGTTGACTATTTTAAGTATCTTTGCATACTTGAACAGCAACAAGGAATTGCAAAGGATATAGTGTTTAAGGACCTTTATCAAGTAAATAGACTGTATGTTCCCGATATGCTGTATAAATACTATTCTTTTACAGAAGATGAAAGGCTGAATGAGACTAAGCTGGAAACCCTGAAGAAACAGCAGCTGTATTTATCGGATATTCAGTCATTTAATGATCCGTTTGATTCCAAAGCCTTTTATTATGATTCAGAACCACTAAAAAAAATTCAACGACTAAAACCTCACGGCGGCAGACTTATTGACGATTTTACCGCTTTCATTCGTGCAACATCCCTAACAGCTAACGGTGTGCAATCCATGCCAATGTGGGCCCATTACGCCAATAATCATGCAGGCTTTTGCGTTTCATATGACATGAAGGATAAAGATAATCTTGCACTGTCCTCATGTACATTCCCAGTTCAGTACACAGAGCAACGACTTGATATTACAAGTTTGATGCTGCGTCAAGCACAAATGCTCGAGTCAGAAATTTACAGGCAATCGCTATTGGGCAGGAAAAAAATTCTGATTGGTGATTTGTCCATAGTTTATATCTCGTCACTTCTCTGTAATATAAAGCATTCTTCGTGGGCCTATGAGAAGGAATTCCGTTGTACCATGGGGGCTGATATGTCATACATCAAAGCTAAACCTCATGCCATCTATGCAGGCATGAAATGCTCGAAAGACAATTTAATGAGGTTGAAGCAAATTGCATGTACTCTGAAGGTTCCCGTCTATCAGATGTATTTTAATGAACTCTCGGAGACCTATGAATTAAGCATTAGAAAAGTCAATTAGTACAACAAAGCGGACGACTGCGCTATGCGCAATCGTCCGCTTTTGTATTCAACATATACTATTTCGAAGTACTTTCGTTATATTCCACAATAAAACGTGCTCTCTCATACAATTCATCAAATGTAATAATCTCCGGTGAGAGCGTGTTTTTACGAAGCAACTCAAAAGATCGTAATTTATCTTCGTTGACACCATTAGGTGTTGTAAATTCACTCATGCTTCCAATAACGAGAAAAGATTTTGCTTGATAGTTATATATCTGCTCTCCGGTTGGATTGCCATCCGAATCATGAACCATCAACTTGTTTGTCAGTCCCTTGATTGCATCTGTTACTGAGCCCTGTACCTGAGCAATGGCACCAGCTAATTCTTTGGATGGGCCGTAACAGCCAGGTCGATACGGCTTGTCTTCCAGTAAAGCTGTCTTATGCGTCTTAATCTCGACAAAGCATAAATTGGAGATAATACCTCGTGTTTTCATAACAGCATCAATACGCTTTCCGTGCGTACTCAGGCTGTATCCCTGAACCACTTGTTCGAGCTTTTTCCCATCAAGCCCTTCAAGGAACACATATCCTAACCCATATCCAAAGATCCACGGATTCTTTTCAAAAAAGTGCTGCCATGTACTTTCATTAGATGTATTTTCTTTAGCGGCGGTAGCCCGAAAATATTCAAAATTTGACAGCAGATTATAGAAATGCTCCAGTTGTTTTTTTCGATAGGCAAAAGCGACAATATCTTTTTCTGTCATTTGCGACTGCATAATACTGGTAAATAACTCTGGATTCTTTTCTAAAAAAGCTGCCGCCTGCGTGTCTGTCAAAGCTATATGCTGTATATCTTCATCATTTAGACGCTGGTATTTCTTATCACCAAATCGCATAGTTTGAACGTCACGAAGAAAGTTAAACAGTCTTGTGATTTCTTCGTTCCTAAAGGCAAATCCATTTTTATGTGGATTACCTGTAGAGGGCGTGTACTCTTGAATGCTTAAAATATGTACATGATGGTTCTTTTCAAAAACAGTAGCTCTAATAATATTTTTCTTTCCAGGCGTTTCCCGCAGAACAACTTCGCCTTTTTCTTTTACCATCTCATATGAGGGTTCTTGATCAATACCCCGTGTAACCAATCGAATTGTTCGAACAGAATCCGGAGATTCACCAAATTTATCTTCTATGGATGGACTGATGTAGGTTTTTCCCTCTACAGGATTTTTATAGGTATCATAATCTGATGAAAAATTAGGAATCTCATCCCAAGGAATTCTACTCATAAGGTCACCCCCCATATTGTTTAGTACGGATATATTATATCATAGAAACGATTGTTTTTATATGCTAAAAGAGCAAACACCTTTTAAGAGATGTTTGCTCTTTTCAAATTAAATCATCTGAAAGTACTTCAGTGCCTCGGTGATTGCCTTTTCTTTTTCGGGCGGACACTGAGGCTGCTTAGCATCCTCAGATTTCGGCAGATTGCAGTTCACACGCTCAATAATGCCGTTCTTCCGCTTGACCTGGGCGATATACAGGCGGCTGACCTGCAAGCCAGAATGCTCTTTCACATAGTCCTGAATCTCACTGTAGGTGGCTTTGCTCTCGGCAGAAGTCAGATCCATTTCGTCCAGATTCAGGTCCACTTCAATATGATGTTCAGCGTTTTGGAGTTTGGACAATAATACTACCGTCTCCACATGCTTTGTGCGAGGGAAGAGATCGACGGGCTGAACTTCAC
>JAHHTT010000093.1 GCA_020024465.1 Odoribacter sp. | reverse complement strand
TACGTTCGACGAGTTTTGCGAATGGATTTTGCCCTACCGTGTCGGGACAGAAATCAAGGCCGTAGGGCCAAACATCGTTTACTATACCGCCTTGTATGCCGATGGCAAACTGCAACTGACTGGAAATCCTTTTTTATTGGATAGCCTTGGAAATATAAACTACTTCAATCCGCAGACAAAGTTCCGCATATCGTATGTACTGGAACGAAAAAATCCAGAAGCTTCCAACCTTGGCTATTTACCTCCATTGATGCCCGGCAGCCGTTTTCAAGGATCCAATAAAGCAGATTTCAGTGATGCGGTTACATTTCATACGATTAAAGAAATACCGGAATTTAAATATTTCACGGTCGAAAGTGAAAACCGTACACCGGTGAAGTATGTGCGCTACCAATCGTCCGATAAGACATGGGGCAATATGGCAGAGGTGGAATTCTATGCAGAAGGCTCGGATGTTCCATTAAAAGGTAAAGTTATAGGAGCATATATACCAAGTATGTATTATCCCCATAATGGAGCCGAAAAGCTGTTTGATGGTGACCCACTGAGTTTTTTCCACTCAAACGACACGTTATCGTGGGGAGGCCTGGAGTTGGAACAGCCTCTTGTGATAGACAGAATACGCTATATCATTCGCAATGATGATAACGGTATACGCAAAGGACATGAGTACGAACTGTTTTATATGAAAGACGGTGCGTGGCTCTCCTTAGGGAAACAGACAGCAAAGGTAGACGACAGGCTGGTGTATGACAATCTTCCACAAGGTGCTTTATTTTGGCTGCGAGATTATACAAAAGGGGTGGAAGAACGAATATTTGAGATAAATAAAAACAAAAAAATAATTTGGCATTAAATATGAATACATTAAAGAAATCTTATTATACGATAGCTATCCCACTAAAAAATCCGGCTGAAGAATATATATTAATTCATGGGTACACTGGAGCTATTAACATTGTACCGAAAGCCGTTGGAATTGCTTTTTCACGAGAGAAACCTGATATTTTACACTGGGATTGCCCTACAGAAATATTAAAACAATTAATTCAACGGGGGTTCATTACGGACAAGACAGCAAAAGAAGAAATGAATATTGCTCATAAAATAGCAAATGCTGTTCACTTGTATCAAAAACAAAGTTATAAGAAGTTTTATTTTTTAGTGAACTATAATTGTAATTTTCGTTGTCCTTATTGTTATGAGAACCTAATATCTAACAGAGGAAAAGGATGGAGTCATCAGATTATGACCAAAGATACAGTAGATGCTGCATTTGATTGTTTATTGGAAATAGAACCCAACAAAGATAAGCATAATAAGGAAATTGTGTTGTATGGTGGTGAACCCTTAATGGAAGAAAATTTAGCAATAGTTCCATATATAGTCGCAAAGGGGAAATCATTAGGTTATAGCTTTAGTGCTATAACTAATGGTTACGATCTGAATCTATTTGCTGATTTATTAGGTAATGAACAGATAACAAAAATTCAAATAACCTTAGATGGAGATAGTACTTATCATAATAAGCGTCGTTTTCATTACAAGAAAGGAGCTTCTTTCGATAAAATTATAGATAACATACGACTTGCCTTAGATAAAGGTGTGAAAGTGCTCGTTCGTTCCAACGTAGATAATTTAAATGTGGATAGCGTTCGCCTATTAGTTGAGAATTTTAAAGATTTAAAATTTAAAGATAATCCATTGTTCTCTTTTTATCCAGCTATGTTGAAAAATAATCCTAACAACATATTAGATATAACAAAAGTAAAGAATATAAATTTCATGGAATCTGACAAATTTGAAGATGTCAATGATGAATTCAATAATAATACAGGCGCTTATTCGGATTTGATTTTATATGCATTGAAGAATAAGAAACCATTGCAACTACGTCCAACCTTTTGTGGCGCTCAAATGGGATTATACATCCTAGATCCTTACCAAAATATTTATTGTTGCCTAGAAAGTGTTGGTATACCAAAACATATAATAGGTAATTACAAGAATCAATTGCAATGGAATGATATGTATTCCTATTGGAAAATGAGAAATACTGCAACTATACCGGCTTGTCAAAAATGTAAATATGCATTGATTTGTGGTGGTGGATGCGTTGCAAAAATAATGCATATTGGAATGAATGAACCTTATTGTAATTCTTTTCCAGTAGTATTACAAACAAATGTAAGAAGAGCCTACTATCAATATAGGTCAATTTAAATTTTTTATTAATTAATCAATTTACTATTTATTACAATGGAAACATTAAATTTAAGTTTCTTAGACCAGTTTTCAATGACAGAACTGGAACAACGTTTGGAAACAGATCCTCTTGCTATGGGTCAATTATTAACTATTTCTTCAGCTTCTACAGACGTGGAATTACAGTCAGAAGGTTGCTGCTTATTTTCAAGTAATCATGGAGAAATAAACTAATAATCCAAATGAGAACAGAAATCAACGGAGATATTTCCCGTTGATTTCTGTTCTCATTTTTACAGTATTATTTTGTTCCTTATTATAAGTTTAAAAAATATGAAACTTTTACTAATTACGTCAATGTTATTTGGTGCCACTTCCCTATTAGCTCAAAATATAGATATTAAAGGGAAAATAGCAGATACGAATCAGCATATATTGGAAGGCGCATCAATAGCAGTATACAAACAAGATACAGTTCTGGTAACCGGAACCACATCTAATGCAAAGGGCATGTTTGAGTTGAAAAAGATGCCTTCTGATCATTATAAGATAGTTGTTTCATACGTGGGTTATGCTACAGAAAACATACTTCTTTCAGAGTTGAAAGAAGATATAGACTTAGGGGTCATTTCACTGGTTTCAGATACGGAACTCGGAGAAATCGTGGTAACCGCTTCCAGCAAGCGTTATGAAGTGAACCGCCAAATATTGATTCCGACCAAAGCGGTTACGGATATCTCAAATAATGCATGGACACTGATTAAAAATATGCAGCTTTCGCGTATCCGAATCAACCCGATAACCAATGAGATTACCACTGATAACGGCGGAATGGTTTTGTTGCAAATCAATGGTGCACCAGCAGAACGGGCAGAGATTATGAACCTAAAGTCGAAAGACATTATTAGGATAGAATATTTGGATCAACCGGGAGTGCGCTATCAAGCTGCCACCGTAATCAATTATATTGTGAAACAACGGGAACAGGGAGGATACTTGATGGCAAATGCCAATCAAAATATCGGTAAATATGGCAACGGGCAATATACATTAGCAGGTAATTATAACTGGGCGAAGTCACAGCTTGGCGTAGTATTGGATTACAACCGTTCGTATGTACAATGGACTCGTGAAAATGAATATACCTATGCGTTGCCCGAAGGCGATGTGAAACGAGTGGAAACTGGCGTTCCGACATTGTACAATGACCAGGCTCTGAAAGCTTCCGTAAAATACACGCTTTCAGAGCCGGACAAATATCTGTTTAGTGCTACATTTCGCAACTGTTTCAATACCGTACCGAACCAGTTCTCAGACCGTCAAGGGTATGCAACAACTTCTAACTCCAAGCAAGAGACGTTTTTCCGAGATCTTTCTACTTGGAAGGAAAATGCGCCGTCGCTAGATTTGTATTACCAGCGTAATTTGAAGAATAGGCAGTTGTTGATATTCAATGTAGTGGGGACAATGATTGACTCTAAAAGTACGCATGAATATAACGAAAGTGTAGATGGTAAACCTTTTTCAACCATTCATTCTGCGATTGACGGAACTAAACATTCCATCATTGCCGAGGCGGTGTATGAGAAAAATTTTGGGAACAAGGGTGTGTTAAATGCCGGTGTCCGTCACAATCAGAGCCGGACAGAGAATGATTATTCGGGCAATGTGATTTCAAACGTTAATTTGGATTATGCTGAATCCTACCTGTTTGCCGACTACAATTTTCGCAAGAGCGGTTTTAGCTTGAATGCGGGTGTCAGTGGAAAATATACTTACTATAAACAAGGCGAAAAGGATTATAAACGCTTCAATCCGCAGCCCCGTCTGCTGGCCCAATATCGGTTCAAAAACAATATGTCACTGCGTTATCGCTTCAATATGGAGGTGACTTCTCCTTCGTTGTCTGACCTGAACGATGTGGAGCAGGAAATGGACCAATGGCAAATAAAACGTGGTAATCCGTTCTTGAGTAATAGTAAGGGGTATAGCCAGAGTTTGATGTATTCATACAACAACAAATACTTCGATATTGAACTGATCGGCGCTTATACGTATGCTGACAATCCCATCTATGAAACTATTGTTGTGGAAAACAATAGGATTGTCAATACAATTGAAAATCAAAAAGACTGGCAACGCCTACAGGTGCAGTCTACTTTCAATATCCACCCATTCGGTCAATATCTTTCCTTACAACTCCAGCCACGCTTTTCGCGCTACATGATGCATGGGAACAATTATACACATACCTACAACAATTGGGCGCTCTATGCTACCTTAGTAGCTAGCTATGGTCGATGGTTCCTGAATGCCCAAATGGAGACTCGGCACAATACGCTGGTAGGCGAAACAATCACATACGGACAAAACTTCCATATGATAGGCGCCGGATATAATGCCGATAAATGGAATGTCTCTGCCGGATTATTCCTACCTTTCTCCAAAGATTATTCTCAAGCTACCCGCAATTTGTCAAAAGCAGCAGCCAGTTATTCAAATGTTCACTCCAATGACTTCCAGGCCTTGGTGTATGTAGCCGCTTCTATTAATCTGGACTTTGGAAAAAGAAAGAATGCGCAACGGCAACGTATCAACAATCAAGATACCGGATCGGGAGTATTACAGTCTGGAAAGGTCAGCATGTAATATATAAATGTAATATAAAATGAATAAATATAGCGACATTTATATTCATCCGTTAGCTTCATCTATACAAAGGGAACGTATCTTGCTTTCATACCAAGAGCAATATTATGAAGCCAACCAACTCATAGTGGAGTTGGTGAAAGAGTTACAACACCACGAGACGGAAGAAGATGCCATTGCAGCCTATATCGAAAAGAAGGCAGGCAAATATACTCCCGAACAAGTGCGGATGATTATCGACAAATTCATTACACCCTTGTTCATTTCCAAAAAGAAGAAACCTTCTTTCCTCTACGAAAAGGAACTGTTCAGTGCTGCAACGATAGACAAGTTCTCAG
>JAHHTT010000092.1 GCA_020024465.1 Odoribacter sp. | reverse complement strand
ATCAACGAGATATTAATAATACCTCGTTGATATACTCGCTTAACTAAATTTTTTATAATAATCAACCCAAAACTACGTAAGCTTCTGGTAAAGTACGTATTGCAAAATACAAAAAATTAGTCCCGACTCGGAGGCGAATCAGAACGAATCGTGCCGAGTCGGGACTAATAGCATCAAATTATATCAATTCGGAACAGATTTGTTAAGATTTAGCCCAGTCCCGTGGAAGAAGCTCTGTCATATCCTTTTTATCCCTTTCATAATACGGTATTTTCCTCAGTACGTCCTCCATCCATACTCTGGGGTTAACTCCGGCAGACTTGCAGGTCCCGATAAGAGAATATACAATGGCCGCTCTGTATGCCGATGCGTCGTTGCCACAGAATAGATAATTTTTCCTTCCCAAAGCCAAAGGCCTTATCGCATTCTCAATGAGATTGTTGTCTATGTTCACCCTTCCGTCATTTATATATCAGGAGAGTCTGGGAAGAAGTGAGAAGGTGTATTCTATAGCTTTCCCGGTGCGGCTCTTAGGTAGCACCTTAAGGTATGCATCCTGCATCCACTTTTCAAATTCCAGTATCACAGGGTAAGACTCCCGGATACGTTTTTCCTTGCGTTCTTCTATCGAAAGCTCGGCTTTGTCAGCCTCAGATTCGACTTTGTACAGTTTCCCTATATGGTATAATGCCTGTGTAGCCAGTGCCCTGTTCTCGTCCAGTGCTTCCGTGAACTTTCTCCTTGCATGGGCCCGACAGCCGAACAGCATGATGCCTTTCATCCGTTCGAACTGTTCGTAGGCATCATAGCCGTCGCACTGCGCAAGCCCGACATAATTGCCGAGGAGTTCACGGGCAACCTTCCCGCTACGGCTGCCACGGTCATAATGGAACACGACGTCTCCGGTGATACCGTCACGCAGGCACCACTCATAACCTTTTCTCGTCTTGTGCTTTTCGTTGTCTATAACAGGTATCACGCTCTCGTCTACCTATATATATTCACTCGAGAGTATCTGCTTCTTGAGGAGGTTATAGAGAATCTTCAGCTTTTCCACTGCCGCCTCATACCATCCACCCATGGTCGAGTCACTGATGGTTATGCTGGACTCATGGTACTGCTGTATGAGGCGGTAGAAAGGCAGATGATACATGAACTTGCCGATGATAATGTCAGTCAGTACGGACGAACCTGCCATACATTTGCCCACAGGTACCAAAGGAAGCGGACTGATAAGGATATGTCTCTCTTCGGGATGCTTTTCCTTGAGTTCTGATTTTCTTATTACCTTGTGGCGGATGGTCTTTACTATATAGACTTTTTCCGGGATACGTTCCAGGCGCAGAGTCTCTTCTGTTCCGATTTCAACGAAATCGTCTTTCAGTCCACCGTCTTCTGTGGTAGTACCTTCAGGGTAAAGATTGATTTCCTCTACAGGCAGCAGGGAGGTATCAAGAGGCTTACGGACAGGTTTCTCCCTGACCTTTATGGTCCTTGTCATCTCTTCTTCTGCCTTGCGTACTTCCTCTTCAAGTTCAGCCTTCTCATCAGAAGACATTTCCTGCTGTGTAAACAGCGACAACTGGTTGGGATCAAGAGGAAGGTTCTTCTCACTCATACAGCCAAAGACTTTTTTCCGGAACCAGTACAGGGATTGTTCCAGTGAAGCAACCCTGCTGATAAGCGCCGCCTTATCCTGACGGAGCTTATCAATTTCTTCCAATAAGGCTTTTTCCTGTTCTTCTGTAAGCATCTGCATCTCATTGTTTTACAATGAAATATACTAAAAACCAATGACATACAAAAGCAAATAGAGTAAAAAAACGGCACTATTTTCGAAGTTTCTGCAGGTTTTCAAGTCTCGTGCGACGGGAGTCGCGGGCTTCCATGATACCCTCCACAATCATGACAAGTTCCCGCCATTCTATATTTGCACAGACCTCATTATCGTTGGCAGAATCAGGATTGCCTAAGGTACCGGCTTCCAGAAGTTTGGAATACAGCACCATGCCGCCAGGCTCCCAATGCAGGAGCTTTATGCGGTCACGGGCTCGGTTTATGAAGATATACACGTTGCCGTTGCAGGGGTCCTGCCCCATGGCGTCGGTGATGATACCGCTGAGAGTATGGAAACTTTTGCGCATATCAGTCGGGCGGTTATACAACAGATAGCGCATACTGTCATTAAGGCTGAACATGGCTGCAGACATGGATGATTGAAAACAGTTCCTTTTCATTTAGCTCACCGCAAATACGTATGGCACTACCGGCCGGTGTACGTATTTCTATCTCTTTCAATCCGCTTGACGCGGCCGGTGTACTTTTCTGTTTCCGTCCGGTTGTTCCAGCAAATGGAGGAACCGGAACAAAAGATCCGCTGTGCGGAAGCTCGATAAACTCACCTTGAGCCCTTTTACCCGATGATTGTTCCGCGGCATAACGGGATTTGCTGTCATAAAACCGCCATACAGGGATATTGAGTTCCTCCAGTCTTGACTTATAGGTCACTTTGTGCTCTTTGCAGTAGTTCATTATCTCTGCTACTTCTTCTCGTGTCATCATAACTTTGCTTTGGGGACGTAAAGTTAATGACGGAAGTTGGAGGGAAAAATACGTGGTTTACCGAATGCTTACAAAACTACTTCTTAAGTTCCTTTCTAAAAGTTCTATTATGGTTATAATTCTTCAAATAATCATCAACAAAAGAAGCAACCAACACTTTATCTTTCCCAGAATCAATTAATCGAGTCAAAAAATTATACAATACGATATCACGAACCGCACCCTTATAAAATTTTGCCAAAAAATAATATTCCGATTCAATATCAATTACACTACGAATTTCTTTCCCCGAGATATAATCTTCATATTTCAACATAAAATCGGCATATTCGATTAACCAATTTATATAAGACATACTTCTAAGAGAAAATTTATCTTCTTTTATTTGATACCCATCCATCACCGTCCAAAATCCTCTCGGTTCAACATCTTTAAAATTTTGATGCCTAATCGCTGCAGCCATAAATGGAAAATCAACTAAATTGGACATGTATATTCCTTCCATTTCTGCATATATATAATTATATGCTTCCAGATTAACTTGAAAACGTATAGCCTCTAAAAGTTCTTTTTCTTTTTTCCAATTTCTCAAAGTTGCTTCATGATAATCATTCGTTGTAACTTTAGTCATTACCGCAGCTAACGGATTTAATCTATACCGGTCCTTCAAACGTATCAAAGAACCATCACTAATAGCAGAATTCAAAACTACTGCTGCAGGAATCCCTTTAAATTTTGCATGTTCATACACCCGACCTTGATATGTAATATCAACTTCAATATCATCACCCGGGCAGATAACCATCCACACCCAAGAATTAATTTTCAACAAACTAGGTTCTTTTAATTCAACAATATAATCTATCATCTTATTTTTCTCATATGGGAATGTCATATTATTAGTAACATCATTGACAAATTCAAAATCCACAAAATCTCCATCATAACCACTAATTTCAACTCCAACTCTAGCTATTTTCTGAGCTTTTAAATTTATATTTAAAACACTCAGAAACAATATCATCAATACAATCTTCATATTTCTACATCAATTTAATATCCTCATTCATTGCTATCTTAACATTCCGGATTTAGAAAAAATAATATCCTGAATCTCATCAAAATCTGAATAAACAGAAACCTTATCAACATCTCCACCAATACTTAAAAAAAGTTCATGAATTCCTCCTCTTCCATCACTTCCTTTTACAACAAGAGCAAGTCTATTATTAGCATCTATTGTTCCATATCCTTCATCATACCAACGGTCACATCTAAATTTTAATTTTGTTATTAAACCATTTACCTTATAAAGATATATCTCTTCTCCACTAGCAATATTATATAAATAAAGTTTATTACCCCGAGTATAGAATATTTGATCCTTAAAAGCAATCGAGGTTGCCACTTGAGAATCTTCATCCAAATGCATTTTAGGAGCAGAAGTTTTAGTAGTCTCTATAAAAATATCACCCCAACCATCATAACCAATCTGATAAATATTATAATTTCCATTATCGTCTCTAGCAATAACCAATATCCCTTTCTCAGAGATACTACTATTTCCTTGTACCATAAAAAGTACATCTTGCTTCTTCCATTCATCTTCTTTAAAAACCCCTTCATCAAATAAAGTTAATTTAGCTCGTCCTTTATCATCAGGATGAATTTCAGAATCAGATCTGATAAGCCTATTTTGAAGAATATAATAATACATAAACTGCCGATTCACTTTATCCCATATAGTTACATAACCACTTTTAGTCATAAACATTTTATCTGCTACATAATTTTGAGTAAAATTATCAGTTTTAACTTTAAATAGCCATCCACAACCTCTTGTCCAATACAACTGCCCATCTTCATCCATCAACATGCCAGCATCTTCTTCATTAGAAACACCATAAACCAAACGAGGACGCGGTAAAGCCTCTTTAGGCATCAACAATTCAAACTTCTTAAAAACAACCATATCAAAAGGATGCATATAAGATAAGCTATCTCTCTCTATAACAAACAAATGTTCGACTGCAGGAGCACGTCCATCATGTGGTATATACAACAACGCATTCGCATTCAAAAAACGTCTTCTATTCCAAATTTCCTTATAAACATCTCCAATAATATTTATATTCTCATCTTCCTTATTAATACCTTCCACAACTCCTAATTTACGATCACCGAAATTTCCATGTAATACAAACCAACTATTAACAAATGGAATAATTGTACTCATTTCCAGATTCCTATAATATTCTATCCCCGTTGTATGATCTATTGCCCGAAACAAAGGGGAATAGCTCGTTTTTTCTTTAGGGGGAAACTTCAGTGTCAACTCCTTTGCAAATACAGTATCATACACAACCTCATCCTCTATCTCCCTTGAAAATATCCATTGGTATTCAATATTTTCATCATGTTCTTCCATAGATTGGCACACAACAGGAGAATAAGTCACAACAAGAGTATCCAATGAAGGCTGACGATATTTATAACTAAAAATTTCTGATTCTTCTGTTGGTTTAGGAAGAAAATAAATCGAATCTAAATTATTGACTTCACAATAATCATAATTACCTTTATCTTCATAACATCCACTCAAAATAAAGGTTATCATTACAATATATAAAAT
>JAHHTT010000091.1 GCA_020024465.1 Odoribacter sp. | reverse complement strand
CATACTCGGGCGAACCGGCCAAATATTCTTCCTGTTCCGTAGCTTCACCAGAAGCAAAATAATTGGCTTGAGCCTTGCCGTAAGCTCCGCTAAAACCTCCTACACCGACACCAAACCAAGGATGTTCTACTATAATGCGAGCTGTTACTTTCCACATCAATAGTCTTCCATCTGCAGAGTCTTTCTTTAAATGATAAATGCCCATTCCTAGTGTCACAACTAGTAGACCAAGTGTACAAAAACTAGGTACAGTCCATTTTTTATATTTCACAATAAGTGATTTTAATCGTTCTCGTAATTTATAATGTTGAGACAATACTACACTGCTTCCTAAAATTGCAGCCAGCCACGCTGCCCTGCTCATGGTTGCTGGAAGAATACTTATAAATAATAATACTCCGATATTGGATAATAAAATCATCGGCAATCGAAACCATTTATTTTTAATTGATGATTTCTGTAAAAAGAATTGCAATATCAAAGGAAGAATTACAGCCAAGAAACCCGCATAAGGCCCGGGATTTTGAAAAGAACCAGTGAGTTTATATAAATAATTGTTGGAATCTGCATAACCATATAATTGCATACAACCATAAAAAGCTTCGTAAATACCCCAACAAATAATACTGATTTGCATTATAATGCGAGTGATGATATTGTAATTAAATAATATCTTTAATATGCTATACATTACAGCACAATTAATGGTATAAAGTAATGAATGTGTAATTATCATTCCAGAATTATATGATAATGTTAAACCTAGTAAATTGAAATATGTTGTCTTTGTATGTAGATAAATGTGTTGGGTTTATATCAACTATTATGGCTGTTTTAAAATTCACTTTCAATATCATCTATTGTGGTAGAAGACAATCTCCACCGATTTTTTATCTTATTCCCATCAAGTAATATAATTCCATTTGAATCACTTCTAAAAATTGATTTTAATGTCATTGCATCACAATAATAAATCGGAATTTCATGTGGTAATATAGAACATTCTTCTTTTGTAATAGCCCAATAAGAAATTCCTTTCATTAAAGCAAAAGACTGTAATTTTGATATAATATTTAATTCATCTTTAACTGGAATTTGCTTGAGAATTAAAATCAAGTGCATTTGTGAGTTATTATTCAAAAGGGAATCAGTAACTTCTTTGTAGTTTTGTGAAAACAAATGAATATTGTTATCCCTGTATAAATTGTCGTTTTTGTTGTAGCCAGTAAAATTATATAAAGACATTTTTTGTGCAGAATACAAAGGCATGCACATACAAGTTGCAAACAAAAATAATGCTATCAATATCTGTTTATTTTGAATGATGCGTACAGAATATTTTTGAGTATTATACCACAAATAGATACTTGTACCCAATAATGCTATGTTCTTAATTAAACTTTCATTTGTGGTCATGGGTAAAAAGTCACCAAAGCATCCGCATTCTTGTATAGAATAATCAGGATAGAAAGAAAAATAAAGCATTGCTAATGTAAAACATCCATTTAAACAGACAGCAATAAGAATCATTGCTTTGGAGTAGATAAACAACAATAACATAAATCCAAGAAACAATTCCAAAAAACATAATAGAATCGAAAAATGTGTGCACCAAATATTAAATATACCTAATCCTAAAACTTCTAGGTATTCTTTAATTTTAAGCGATGTTCCATACGGATCTAATCCTTTAATGAATCCAGATACTGCAAAAAAAACTCCAAGTGTTATTTGTCCTATAATTGCTAATGTATTTATGGTGCTTTTCATTATTTTTTTAGTTAAATATCTACAAAATCAATATAGCTTATAACATTTATAAGTTATTCTTTCATAGAGATAAAATGTTTGTTGTATAATTTTCTAATAGCAGGATTATTAATCGGATTTCCTAATATTATAACTTGATTGTTTGAATCCAACAAAAAACAACGAAATTCTTCATTTTTATTAAAGTGATTTAGTTTTTCCATTTCTCCATTTATATCATAAAATAATGGATGATTAAATTTATTCTGTTTACATATAATAGCCATTTGTCTTATGTTTTTTGTATGTACGATATAAAAGAATGCTAAACTATCATTATGAATTTCAAATTCTTCCATCATTATTTTCCAATGTGACAATTGTAATTTGCATTGCGAACATCCAGTAGAATCTACATGTAGTACTACTTTGTATTTTTTGTTAAACATCTCATCACATATAGTATCTCTGTTGAATACTTTCGCTTTTAAATTGTTGCTAAAAACAATTTCCTTCCCATACCATTCCTGCAATGTTTTTATGTAATTTCGTTGTTTACTATTACATGATACGCACACACTTAGCAATATGATTAGTGCAAAAGCTTTCATTATTAGTTTGTAAAAAAATGATTAAATAATATTTTCTTTGCCAACAAAGATTTATAAACAGAGCTAAGATGATATATATTTCTGTCACTGTGTTTCATATATTGTTCTGCAAGCGGCATATATTTTTCCAATGCTCGGGTGTTTTCTTTGTTCACAAAAGGATTCGGATGCTGCTGAAAATATTCAGCAGAATAAGTCACCGGACCTACGGATGCACTCCTGACCTGCACCGCAGTCTCCTCTTTCCTGTATTTTTCGGGAACATTTCCATATTCCCCGCATTTCCAATATTCTTTTTCAACCAGATTGCTTCTCCCGGGATAAGCACGAGGCGGGTAAAGTCCATAAACCTCCTTACTCCGGCTGCAATTCTTTTTCCACTGTACCGTTGTATAACATTCAGATATGTAGGCATGCCCGTCTTCCGAATAGTCAAAATACGCCTGAGCAGATATGGCACAAGGACTTTCGATATATCTCTTATGATTAACCAGTACAAAATATTGCATATCGATAGATTCGAAATCCATACTCTTCAATCTTAATGTATGACGGTCTATTTTTAAAATTCCTTTCGCATAAAGCTTTGTCTTTGACGGCCAATATTTCCGATTCGTTTCAAATTGTAACGTATAGGCACAGCTATCTATATCAACCATCCGAAACCGGAAATGCTCAGGTGTATCAAACATCGGACCATGCAAATATATCAAACGCATAATCTTATGAAGCTTGTCAGATTGTATATTATAACATTTAGCCCAATTCGTGTTGCTGTAAAATTCCCCATGCTTCAACGTATCCTGTGCATCACTTGTCAATTGAAAACTGTAAGCTTTCTGCTCAGGTATCAGTTCTGCAATATATGCCAAATCCCATTTTTCCTTTTTTTGACAATTTCCGGAGGTCATAAAAAGCCCGTGTTCCTGTCTCAAATGAATAATTTGACTATTGGCAATTATACATCGGGCATAATCAGCCTCCCCATAATACCGCAGATAATTGCTTTTACTCTTATGAAATTTTGATGTCTGCAAATAACATTCTTTCAACAAATCAGGCAAAGCATAAACAGACGCATCAGACGCTTCTAGTTCAATAATCCGATCTTTCATTTCCAGTTTAGAAAGCGACAAAAGTCGTGCAACCGAAATCTCAATAGGTTCATATCCGATATGCTGAAAAACAACTGTCTTTTCTGGCAGCAAAAGAGAGCAGTCTATACGAAAATATCCGTCTTCCGTTGTAGAACCCAGCAGATAGGATTCCGGCAATTGCACAACCAATACATCCATCAACGGTTGACCATCAGCCCCCGTCACCTGTATTTCAAGACTGTCTGAAACATTGCCCAAAGAGGTCAGACTCAAAAATAATCCCACGATAAACATCAAAACATTTTTCATAAAATACAATATTTAAAATAGACTGAACCTATATATCACCATGCGTTCATCCTCTTCATCTCCGGTTTCTCCTGCCGCATAATAATAGGGCGGGAAATATCCGATTACCTTAAACTCTTTGGGGACCTTATATTCTGCCACCAAACAAGTGTTCTTATACATCTGCAAACCATCTTCCTTACAAGAACCACCATGTCTGAAACTTCGGAACAACACGGAAGTTTCAGGTATATATTTCAAATCATAATAATGCCCGTATTTCTGATGGTCTTCCCACAGATATTCATCGCTTTCCTCCAGAGATTTCCTTTCCGGATAATCCGTATTCATATCCTCCCCTGCGCGACCGAAAGCAACGACTTTTTCGTCATTCAAATCCATTCTATAAATCTTGGGATCAGCTTCAAATGAAAAGAAAAGCGAATCATCACAAACAGTAAACAGCCCCCCCTTAAAACCAGACAAATATTCATATTTGGAATAAACAGGAGACCGTGGACAAATCATCCGAACTAATTTAAAATCATTACCCTGCAACATTCCGATTGTATAGGAATGTTCATAAAAATGCTTGCTACGCCCCTGTCCATAAGCATTGTAAGTTACGTGTTCTGTTACAATCGGTATCAGAAGTCGTCCTTTCCACCAACCCATACTTTTAGAGCTGAATTCATATTCATAAATACCGTTCTCATTCGGGTCGGGATGATTCAACAGATATTTGCCGGACTTATCCGTATTCCAATCAATCCTCGAAGTGAGCTTTTTCTTCCAATTGCTATCAACGGCAAATACATTCCAAGAAGCATCTATGATTGTGTATCCTTCCTCCGAAGGTGTTATTGAATATAGCCCTAAAATCTCATTGGGTCCTCTTCCTAAAGAAAGATGTGTTCCTAAGAATTTTCCTGAAGTGTCGTAACAAAATACAGAGGCAAGCAGTCTGTCTGCAAAACATATTGTATCCTTCTTCATGAAATATACTCCATTTAACGAAGTCATGTCATTTTCATTTTCCGAAGAAATAAAAATCGTATCCAAAGTCAGCGATTCAATTTTACAATCGTTCTCATTTGATACATAAGGAATATGCTTATAATCTATTTTATTATTAGCATCCGGTATTGATGAACATCCCCACCAACACAACAAGAATACCAATATATACTTTTTCATAATAACATTAAATTTATATGTAGAGTACACCTTTGAGCGTACTCTACAAAATGTAATTTACAATTAGTACATCAGCAATTTGAAGAATAATTTCTACAGGTCACAGGTGGCATATTAGGTTTTACATCAACCTTATAACAGCATGGGCGAGTAGATATTGCATTTCCACCTAAACATACATCAGTTCCATTCTCTCTTTTGCATCTACAGTAAAATTTACCAGACTCCCATTCGTTTCCTCCTTGTTCTCCACTTGCTAAAGCTTCTGCGTTAGTAAGAAAATACCCTAAATTAGGCAACTGTTTTTTTCTTGTTGAAAACCAATAATTATTATTGTTGAAATCAATGTCAACATAAATACAAAAACAAATCTCTTCTTCATATCAAAAATGTTAATTGTTAAAAC
>JAHHTT010000090.1 GCA_020024465.1 Odoribacter sp. | reverse complement strand
TTCCTCCATCACCACATTCATCACATTTTTGTCTTCAAATACCACTTTTTGAGTTTTCATTCCCACAAAAGTAAATACAACCACCACCTTGTCGGCAGCAGGACAAGATAAGGAAAACCTTCCTTCAGCATCTGAAATTACGCCGATAGTCGTTCCCTCCAATAACACTGTTACACCGGGTAAAGGTTGCCCTGCTTTATCCATAACTTTCCCAGACAATTTGCGCTCTTTCGCCTGAGGCATCATCCTTAACTTATCACTTTTCTTAATAATAAAAGCATTATTCTCTCGTACACATCTCAAATCTGTACCTTCAAGACACTTTTTCAATACCTCATCAACATCCAAATTTTCAGCATCAATCGAAATTCCCTTGACATCAGCAATGTCTTCATCACTATACAAAAACACAAATGTCGTTTTGCTTTTTAATTCCCAAATAATTTCTTCTAAAGACACATTATGTTTTTTCAGACTCACCGTTTGAGCATTTATGTTCGCAAAGGTTTGCAATGCAATACACAAACAAAAAACCAATGTTAATTTCATACATAGTAGCATTTTTGACAAACTTCTAGGCAAAGGAAACTTGTCTCTCCAACTTTTTTCCATACTTTTGTAATAGTTTAAATTAAACTTTTTTTTATTAGGGAGGTGAATTGCGCCAACAATTTCAACTCCCACTTTTTATTTTACAACAATCACATTATCTTTTCTTTCTAAATACACTTTATCCATCGCATTGAGTATTTGCAGTAATACATCTATATGTTCATAACGATTCAAATTTGCGGAAATTCTCAAATCCTTTTTACTCTGATCACTATAAAACACCTCAACTTGATACCAACGAGCTAAAGTATTCATAACATCCTCAAAACGAGTATTTTTAAAAACGAACATTCCTTCTGTCCAACCCACAAACAAATTCACATCTACTTTTTTAATCACTGCCTGTCCGGTTATCTTATTCAATTGCAACTGTTCAGAAGGCTCTAAATATTTTTCTTTCCCGTTTTCTCCTTTGATTTTTACAACGATCCCTCCCTTCACTAAAGTTGTCGCCAATACAGCATCCGACGGATATGCCTGCACATTAAAAATTGTTCCTGTCACTCGCACGTCCATTTTATCCGTCACAACAATAAAAGGCCACTCCTTTGATTTTTCGACTTCAAAACAAGCTTCACCTACTAAAAAAACTTTTCGTTCCTCTTTGCCAAAACAAAGCGGATATCTTAGTTCACTTTCGCAATTCAAATGCACTTTTGTTCCATCAGATAAACATACGACATAATCTGCTCCTGCCGGTACTCTCAGTGTATTATAAACAGGTTTATCTGTCTCTCCATGATTATAATTTTCCACATCATAGGCCAAATTTCTATTCGTATCAATAGAAATCTTAGTCCCATTAAATTCCTGCAAATCAATTCTTTTATCATTCAATTCAATACACTCTCCATTGGCTAACACCAATTCTGCCATTCTTTGACCCGTGTAATTCAATCCACTATTAGCAAGCTGATAATCAGTCTGGCTTCCCCTATTCCATAATAATCCAACAAACAATACGATAATAATAGAGGCAGCCACAACACCCCATTTCAAGATTCTCAAAGGTTTTTTTGAAATATAATGTCTCTTAAATTTTAAGTACTCCTCGTCCACATTAATGTCTTCACGATTCTCTTTACGCAGGAATGCCTCTCGGTTAGTAAGCACAAAATCAAAAAGCTTCTTATGTTCCCCTATTTTTAGCCAACACACAAATTCATCACTATTCAATTTTTCCGGAGAATCAATACAGCTTAATACATATTCTATATCCTCAATATCCCATTTCATAGAGTTCCAATTCTAAACTTTTATATAAACACAAATAGAAGAGGAAAATGGGTGATATGACTTTTGAAAATTAACTTTTATTAATACAGCTGAAAAATATATATAAAAGAGACGCTGAAAATTCTTCTCGAAGAATCTTTAGGCCCGTAGAAATATGAGTTTTTACTGTATTCACTGAAATTCCTAATAAATCAGCGACCTCCTTATATTTTTTACATTCAATAAAACACAACTGCATCACAATTCTACACCGTTCTGGCAATTGATCTATTCGTTTTATTATATTTCCTATTAATTCTTCATGTTCCGTATCATTTTCCGCAAAATCGACACAATCCTGTAATACCCCCTTGTTTTCATAATTTTCCTTAACTTTCAAATGCGCTAAATAATTAAAAGCATTATTCCGTGTAAGATTCAAGAAATAAGGATACATCGTACGACTGAAATCAAGATTATTACGGTGCTTCCATACAATAAGAAAAACATCATGGACAACATCTTTGGCAACTTCCGAATCCTTTAATAATCGCATTGCATAAAAACACAACGGTTTAAAATATTGTTTAAAACAATTTTCAAATTGCCTTTCAATCTCATACTCTCTACCAAATGTTAAGCTCATTGTCTTGCATCTATTTTTCACAAAGATATATTTTCTAAATACACGACAAATATAAAAAAACTAAAGATGATACACATAATCCATCTTTAGCTTTTATAACAATTAAAATGAATCTAATAACTGCAGTCGCTATTATTTTGTTAATACACTCTCCGTATGTTGCAACTTCCATTTATGAGAAAACAAATTTAAGAATTTCTCTTAGGTTACCTTTCATGACAAGACATTCGGGCGATGATATCATTCAGGTAATCCCTTGGGTTGACTTGGAGGCGGATGATTCCCTTGACATAAAGCATCTCTAACTTGTACCTGACACCTTAGTTACCTCTTCGCCTATACTATTAAGGATAGGTCCTCACCGCTCAGCTCTATCACCTCGGTTTCGAATACAATAAGATTCTTTACATTTTGCAATTCTGACGATTCTGCTTCTTTACCTCGGCAGACTCCTTTTCAATCTTCTCTACCTCCTTGTCACACTTTTCTTTTGCCTGATGTTGCAATCCAATAAATTCATCCGCAAAGAGGTCTGGCAAATTAGGATTATATACAGGAAACTTTTTTACTTTACGCTCAAATAGTTACCAGTTCAGCTATACAATCTGAGCCGTCAACTCCTTGATACGTTCCTGCAGTTTCTCATTCTGCTCCGCCTGTTTTTTGTGAGTGGTAGACAATGAAACAATAGAGGCATTCAGTCCTTCTATCATCTTGAGTAGTATATCCTTTTCATCCATTATCTCTTTTTATTATGTAAATATACTAATTAATAGTGAATCATACAACAATTCTGCATTTTTATTCACCCCCAAGGCATGTTATACATAGTATTCCTTGCGTTCCCCTTGTAAACTTCCCCTTTTTAGGACAGACTTCAATTAGACTGCAAATATAATTCTTTTCTTTTTTTTCAATTGCATATATAGTTCGGTGATTGGTTTCAGATAGGCCACCCAAAGCATAAGCTGTAGAGATGTGCAAGACCGCCCTATGGGCACTTGCCCTGGTCTTGCTGAACTCGGAAGCAGAGCTAAATTTGCCTGTCTGAGCATCAATCATTGTATCTTACACCCCTTTGCTCAATACTCCATCAGCGGCATATTGTTGAGACTCTCATGGGGTCTTTCATTGTTAGTAATAACGCTTCCATTCCTAGGTTATCCGCTTCACTTCCTCTATGCTTCTGAAGATGTATACGTCAAGTAATGTTCTTCTGTAACTGCCGTTGAACCGTTCTATGTATCCGTCTTGAGTCGGGCATCCAAGCTGAGTGTACAAGATACTTATATCGTTCCCTTTCCACCACTCCTAGAATCCTTTGAAATGCCCCCCAAGCCGTTGTCACACCTGATATTTCTCGGCTTGCCGTTCAGCCAGATTACCTTTTCCAGTGTCCTTATCACTCTTCTCGTCGGAAAATACATCAAAACTCACTGGAACACAGATACTTTATTACTATCATCCATTATGTTCAGTATCCGAAACTTCCTTCCGCACTCCAGCACATCGCCCACGAAGTCTAGCAACTACGTCATATTGGCTCGGAAGGCTGATCCAAAGGGGGGGGGCTTGACCCTTGCCGGAAGGCGTTTCTTCAAGCGAATCCGTTTCTCGTAGTGCATATTCTTGTACACACGGTAAACCTTCTTATGATTCCACATCTTTCCTTCCCACCTGAGACGTTTGAATATCTTCCAGAAACCATCTCCATATTATGCTGCCGATCTTATCGCTTCTTCTACTTCCGAGTCATCCCGCTTCTTCTGATAATAGAAATACGAACGGAGGATCTCCATCAGCTTGCACGCCCGAGCGATGCTCAATCCGTATTCCTTCACAATCTCTACCGCTATCTGTTTCTTTATCTCAGACTCTAGAGTTTTTTCAATCACCTCCTTCAATTTCCGGTTGTCCAATGCCAGGTCTGCGTACATCTGCTTCTGTTTCCGGCTCCTCTCCTTCAGTTCCTTCAATCTCTTAACCTTACTTACTTCCATGCCGCTATATTTAGACTTCCAGTTATACAAGGTGGCTCTCGTTACTCCGTAATCCCGTACCACCTACTTCTGCGGATTATTCCGCTTACCAATTCTTTGACGGCTTTTACCATCTCACTCTCGCTGTGAATACCTTTTTTCATTCTTCCTCCTTCGACAAAATTATCATTTTTCTGCAATAAAGAACAGTCTAGTTTTTAGGGAAGGTTATACTCTCAATCGTCGGAACCTCTATTCCAGATTTTCCTGAATAGTGGTAAGTTGAATAATTTACATCCATTTGTTGTAGATATGACTTCAACGACAGGTCGCTTTGTTGTACCTGCTTCTAATTCTTTAAATTCTAATCCTTTCATTGCATTTGGGATTTGGTTGTTATTGTGAATGCAAAACTACAACCAAATCCCGAGATTAAAAATGTGTATTTCTTCGAATGCTTACCTTTCAGTAAGCATGATATAGTTATTATTATTTTACTCCAATAATATACAAATAATCAATTGATTACTAAAATCATTGGCATAAAAAAACTGCCGATTCTATTTAAAAAGCATTTTCCTTATCCCGAACTCACATTATCAAATTTAATTTTCAAAGAATTTAGATACTTCAAAATATAAATTACGATAATGGGCTTGTGTTTCCTCATCACCTAACTTTAAAGATCGTTTGAGTAATTTATATATTTTCTCAAGCTGATTATGATAAACAGAATTTATTGCTATTCTTGTATCAGCCCCATCTATAGGACTTGTAGCCATCCTTTCTTGCAAGTGTTTTCGATGGCACGAGCATAAAGAAATATCGTACAATTCTTGAAAAGAACAGCGTCCTTTCTCTCCTATAACTCCTTTACCTTCGGCAAGCATTAATGATAATATGTAATTATATTG
>JAHHTT010000009.1 GCA_020024465.1 Odoribacter sp. | reverse complement strand
GGTACGGTTAAATTCCGAGATTACAGTGGTATGGAGTGTTATTTCTGTATGTTATGATTGTCTTTGAGTAAGGGAATGATATCTGTATTAATTATCATTAAGACATAATATGTAAAAAATATTGACAACACCAGGGGGGAGACTATTGATACGACAGAATCTGCCTGTTTGATAAAAATATCAGCCTTACGGTAATCTTTCATAAGATACCCAAATCTGAAACTTGAATAATATTTTTATTTGATAATGTGAAAATATAAAATACTTTTGTCATAATTACTTCACTTCTATCGGGTATATGGCTTTTGTCTTTGATTATGCATATTATATGAAGTGCTTTGATCTTTATTATCAAGGATTAATTAATTTTGTATATAGTTTGATCAGAGATGAAGAAGTTGCAAAAGATATTGTTAATGATGTTTTTTTGATATTATGGGACAGAAGGAAGGAATTAAATCCTCAGAAATCTGTTAAATCTTACCTTTTTACTATTACTAAAAATCATGCTTTAAATTATTTAAAGCATCAGTGTGTCATAAAGCAATATGAACAATACCAAAGTTGTGAGCAGGATACAGAAGAGGATGATTGGAATGAATATGAGTTTAAACTGGAAAAAGTGAAGAGGGTTTTTGTTTCTTTGCCGGAAAAACAGCAGGAGGTTGTAAGAAAATGTTGTGTAGAAGGGAAAAAATATAAAGATGTGGCATCCGAATTAAATATTTCGGTAAGTACTGTTAAAACTCATCTTTTGCGTGCTATGAAGTTTTTGCGTAGCAAACTTGATCAGGATTTTATATTATTGTTTTTTATGGATATCTGATAAAATTATTGTTTTTTGTGTCGGCCATTTTGATGGGTAAGTTGTATAATAGATAAAGAAATTTAATATGACTTATTCAGATAAAGAGATCGAATATGCATTACAAATCATTCATCATCGGGGTGAATTGAATGATTTGATGGTAAACGAATGGCTGAAGTCTTCAGAACACCGGCAGTTATTGGAGGAGGTTGCTCTGTGGGGGCGGGTGGTTGATGCTGGAATTGTCTGTGATGTCGAAGAGGCAAAATTTGCAGTAGCTAAAAAAATAAAGCAAAGAAGGCGGAAAATATATTTGCAATTGTCTGCTGTTGCTGCTTCTGTTGTTTTATTTTTTGTTATAGGAGTATCGCTTCTTTCCAAGCAAGAGACATCCATAATAATTGCAACGACAGAAAAAGGAGACTATACTTCGTTAATCCTGGCGAATGGAGAAGTGGTTAATTTGGAATTGCAGTGTGGGGAGGTTTTTAGAGGGAATGCCGGTATTATAATCAATGATTCGCTTAAAGGATTGGAATGCGGTAAGATGGCAGAACTGCAGAGCGATTCTTCCGTTGCATGGAATATATTGAGAGTCCCTGTGGGACAAACGTATCATATCTTATTGGCAGATGGAACACAAGTATGGTTGAATGCAGAAACAGAATTACAGTTCCCGACACATTTTTCTAAAGACCTTCGTCATGTCAGATTGAAAGGAGAAGCTTATTTTGAAGTGAGTAAAAATATTGGAAGACCTTTTCGTGTGGAGTTGGAATCAAATATGAATATAGAGGTGTTGGGAACATCTTTTAATGTAAAAGCTTACGAAGATGATGATAAAGTGGAAACTTTATTGGAAAAGGGAAAGATATTAATGGTTGCCAATGGACGTAGTGTGGAATTGGCTCCCGGTGATTTGGGTGTATACGGGCGTGGCAATCAATCTATGGATTTGTTGCGTCCGGGCAGATTGGAAAATTATACAGCATGGCGTTTCGGAAAATTTATTTTTGAAAATGCATCTTTGATTCAGGTGGCTAAGGAGCTTGCCCGTTGGTATGGGCTGCAAGTGAAATATCGTGGAGGAAAAATTCCGGATATTAAAATTAGCGGCAATTTACGACGGTCCTCAGAATTGAGTACAATTTTAAAGGCATTGGAAAAAACGGGTAAAATTCAATTTGAAGTGCAAAATCAAACATTGTGGATAAAATCAATACAGTAAGTAGTTGAGTGTAGTTATAGAACTATTAGCTAATGTATATTTAAAATTACAAACTTATGAGAAAAAAAAGAATGCTACTTTGGAGTTTGTTGTTTGTTATGACGATATGTGTTAATGTATCTGTTTTTGGACAAAAATTAACACTCCGGATGGGTAAAGTGCCTTTGAGAGAAGCTTTGAAGACATTGCAGACGAAAGTAGGTTATGATTTTGTTTATAACGCAAACGAAATCAATGTGGAGCAGTTGGTGGAATTGCAGGCTACCGGACAGGAATTGGAAGATGTCCTTGCAAATATGCTCAATCCGATAGGGTTGACTTATACAAAAGAAGGGCATATTATAGTATTGAAAAAACAGATGCAAGTAAAACAGCAAGTTTTGACCCAAAAATTTAAAGGAGTCGTTAAAGATGAAGATGGGAATCTGGTTCCGGGAGTAACCGTTCGGTTGAAAGGATCTAATTTTGGTACGACAACGGATGTTGACGGAAAATTTAGTATTTCAGTGCCGGAAGGAAAGGAACATATTTTATTATTTTCATTTGTCGGGATGGAGCCATTAGAAGTGATGTGTACAAGGGGAATAAACTCCATTGTGATGAAAGAAAGTATTACAATGTTGGAAGAAGCAACAGTGACAACAGGTTATCAGACAATTAGTAAAACAAGAATGACAGGAGCGGTAGAAATGATATCTGCGAAGGATATTACGAATAAAGGGTATTCATCTGTTGGGGATATATTAAAAGGTGCGATGGCAGGAGTCAGTACGCGCAGTACATCCGGAAAGTTAGGAGTAACACCGGAAATACGTATTAGGGGGTTGAATTCTTTATATGGGAATATGAATCCTACCTGGATTGTTGATGGAGTTCCTTTTTATGGGAATTTAAATGATTTGGTTCCAGAGGATATAGAAAGTATAACAGTGTTGAAAGATGCTGCAGCAACAGCTATATACGGTTCTCAGGCAGCTAATGGAGTGATTGTGGTAAAGCGCAAACAAGGTCGTGAAGGAGCTCCGTTAATTCGTGTAACCTCTACGTTTTCTGTAGAGTCTGCTCCACATTCAAAACTGGATTTGATGAATACGCAAGAAAAAATAGCATTTGAAAGGAGTGTGTATGAAGATTTTCCAAATTTGGCTGTCGGAGGAAGGATTATTACTTTATTGAAGGATGCTGATCTTGGAAAAATTTCTAAAAGTGCGGTAGAAGCTGAGATAGCACGTCTCGGTAAAATTAACACCAATTGGTATGATTTAATTTTTAAGAACCCATTTTCACATAACCATAATCTCTCATTTTCTGGAGGAACGGAGAAAAACCGTTACTATGTCAGTGTCGGAATCCGTGAAAGCAGAGGAGTTGTTCCCACGAATCGGTATAGTAATTGGAATGCGATGGTGCGTCTTTCGCATGATTTAAATAAAAGGTTTTCGTTTGCATTTAATCTTTCTTCGAATGTGCGTAAAGATAGGGATTCGGATGCCGGTGTCAGTCTCTTGCATTATGCAACTTTTGCAAATCCTTATGAGCAGCCTTATGATATGGATGGAAATTATGCATATGATCGTTCCTATGCCTATCAATTAAGTTCATTAAAAGATGGTTATCAGGATGATTTTAATATTTTGAAAGAATTATATAATAACACGACATGTATTAATACACTTAGTAATACTGTGTCTTTAGAGTTGACATACAGAATATTGAACTGTTTGAAGTTTACAACTGTCGGTTCTCTTTCCAATAGTTTTAGTAACACGGAATCGATCTTGGGTGCAGGTACTTATACTGCCAAAAAAAGAGCGTGGATTCGCTCGTTGTATAGCGAATTTCCTGAAGAACTGAACAAAGGGTCTCTGACAGAGAGAGATGGAAGAAGTCAGTATTATACATGGCAAAATAGATTGGAATTTATCCAATCTTTTAAAGAGAATCATCATGTAAATCTTTTTCTGGGTCATGAAATTTCAGAATCGAACAATTATAATAATAGTGCTCTTTTCCCAGAGTATGATTCGGAAAAAGGATTGTTTTCCATTCCGGAAATCGGTGCGGATAAAATCAGTTATGTCCAGCGTTTGATTACCAATTTGGTGGATAAAAGCGAGAGTCGGAATAGAAGTGTTTCTTTTTTTCTATCGGCTATTTATAGTTATAAAGATAAATATATTATTTCGGGAAGCGCTCGTATGGATGGAGCTGATATTATAGGAAACAAGAATCGTTTTTCTCCTTTGTGGAATGCAAGTTTGAAATATAATATCCATAATGAGCAGTTTATGAAAAATCAGAACTGGATAAATGAATTGGCTTTGCGTTTTTCTTATGGATATACAGGTAGTATTGATAAGCAGGCTCTTCCGTTTAATGTACTTACCTATAGTATGAAATCGGAATTTATGGATCATTTGACACCATCGTTTATAGCTCCAAAGAACCCTTCAGTGAAGTGGCAGAAAAAGGAGGATCGTAGTCTGGGTATGGATTTAGCATTCTTTAAAAATCGTATTCGCACAACAATAAATTATTATAATAATGTAACAAGGGATTTGTTAGACCAAAAAACATTACCGATTTCTGTTGGAATAAGTTCTGTTCGTTATAATAGTTCATCGGTTCGTAATTATGGTTGGGAGCTCAGTTTTCATAGTGTAAATATTAGAAAAGGAGATTTTGCTTGGAGCACTTCGTTGAATTTTTCTGTAAACAGAAACCGGATTTTGGAGTCTTATTATAAAACGATACAAGATATTCCGATTGGATCAGCTCGTACGGAACCTGTTGAAGGGACCTCTGCGAATTCATGGATAGGATACCGATTTGCAGGCATAGATCCACTGACAGGCCACACATTGGCGTATGTAGATAATACAAGGCGAAAGGAGCCTGTCGGTTTCCAGCAGGAAGATGGAACTTGGGTTCTGGACATGGATGATCAATCCAATCTGAAAGACAGGAAGTTGATAAAGGAATGTTTAGGAGATAGTTATCCGCCATTTGCAGGAGGATTTGGAACAACTTTAACTTGGAAACAATTGGTATTGACTAGCCGTTTTGTTTTCATGGCAGGGCATAAAATAACTTCAGCTTATTTTGCTGTAGCCAGCTCAGGGAATATTGCTTCCGCATCTCAAAATGCTTTACGACAGGAGGCTAATCGTTGGAGGAAGCCCGGTGATATAACAGATATTCCAGGGTATAATACAAGCGGGATGAGTACTTCTCTACAAAGTGACTGGTATGATCGTAAATTGGAAAGTGGAAATTTCTTGAAATGTTCAGAAATATCTTTAGGTTATCATTTGCCGGCAAGAATCTGTCATAAAATCTTATTAGAATCTTGTCGGATAAATTTGAATATTCGGGATATTTTTACTTTTTCAAGATATAAAGGTCTTGATCCTGAAAACTTTGGAGGTTTTGGATATCCTAACTCTCGAAAATATATGCTTTCATTAAGTGTAGGAATTTAAATTATTGATCATGAAAACAAGTGTATTTGTTCTAATATTTGTACTGGGTTTGATTTCTTGCAAAGACTATTTGAATTTAGTACCTAAAAATCAGAGGGTTGTTTTGAATGTTGAAGATGTAAAATCTGAATTGCTTGCTTATTGGGCAGGACATACTTATGCATTTTTGCCTTTGCCGTCCTATGGCCCCTCGGCTTTATCTTTACCTTTTTATAATGATATCAATGCTCAATTGTGTTTGTATGAAGATAATCTGGATGTGCTTCATTTTAAAGACCATTCTGATATCAATACAGAATGTATGAATCTGTATTATGAATCTGTAGATTGGAAGGGTATCAGTTTGGCCGCATCTATTTGGACTAATTGTTATGCTTCAATAGGATTTATGAATTCTATTATAGATGATTTGGCAAAAATGAATTCTACTCAAGTTGAATTTGAAACGATAAATGGAGAGGCTAAATTAATTAGAGCATGGAATATATTTAAATTGCTGCAGTTTTTTGCACCATATGGTGATAATAAATTAGGAATACCTTTGAATTTATCTTCTGAAAATACAACACCGGGTAAGAGGTATACCCAGACTTATATTTATGATGTGCTTATAAAAGAAGTGGAGGAGGTTGCTGCCTATACTTCAGCGAGCGAAAGATGGAATTTTTTTTATACTCCAGATTTTGTAAAATCGTTTTTAGCAGAAATTTATATGTTTAGGGCCGGTTCTGCAGCAGCACAGACGACTGATTGGAAAATGGCTGAAAAATATTCGGAGGAAGTAATAGCTTCCTATATTCCGGAGGATAATGCTGAAATCCTTACAGATTTGTTTTCATCCGAAAATGTCAGTTATATTACAGATAATCCTTATTGTGCCTTGAAATTGGCAACTGCAAGATTTTGTAGTATTGGTAATCAATTTACAGGAATTTGGGGGTTGAATAATGCCCAGCAAGTTGATGAGGGACTTTGGTCGCTGTATGATGCAAATGATATCCGTCGTAATGCATGGTTTAGAGTGGAGGATAATAATGGGATAATTTCCAGGTATATAGCAAAACCTGTGGTTAGTAGTTGGGGACCGGTTACCGATATATTGGTCCTTTATCGTAAAGCGGATCTGTATTTGTTGAATGCAGAAGCAAAGTGCAGACAAGGGAATGAGCTTGCCGCAGCTCGAATGCTGGAAACCTTTAGAGCGGCAAGAATACCGGGTTATAATATATCTGTTGGAAACAATGTCCTGGATGAAATATTGAAAGAACGTCGCAAAGAGCTGTGTTTTGAATATGGTTCGCGCTGGTTGGACATGAAAAGATTGGGAATAGCCTGTACGAGGAAAGGATATTCTAAAGAGAGTGAAGATGTGCAAACCTATACATTAGAAGCAAATGATTATCGTTATGCTTTGCCGATACCTGCCGATATTGAGCTGGACTATAATAATATCAGTCAAAATCCAGGTTGGACTAATTTTAATTGATAGAAATAACCTTATAATATTGTCTCATGAAAAAAGTATTATATATAATTATAATTGTGCAGTTGGTGTTTGCCTGTGGAGAAACGGAAGATTTTACTTATGATAATTCAGTTGATGCAGGGAATGTTAAACTGATTAAATTAAAAGCAGATCATAAAATGTTATTGCCTGATGGAAAGGCAGTAATGAAATTTTACGCAGAAGCTTACAATATTTTGGAATTACCAAACTATACACCATCTTACGATGGAGATAATGCCGTTTATGTTGGCGGTATTGTGCGTGATACTTCGTTGATTCCAAATGATCTCTTGCCTCATGGATTATTTAAACTGGTGGATGAGTTTGGACAGGAATATCCGGATTTCTGTTTTTCGACAGAAGATCCGGAAGAGCGTACTGTTCGATTTCATTTAGAAGTTGGGGAGTTGATTAGTAATGAATTGGGAATCACTATCCGTTCCTTGCCTCAAGAGGATTATGATACATTGGTAATTCCTGTTGTATTCCATGTCTTGAATCCGGCTAAACAGGCAAGTATTGTTCCAATCAAAATAACTCCAGAATTGATATATAAAAATATAGAGCGTTTGAATAATGTTTTTAACGGAAAGATTACGACAGATCCAAATGGTGGATGTGCAAAAATAGTTTTCCGTCCTGCCATATATAACGATAATGGGATTAAAATGGATAGTCCCGGATATCATTCTTATGAAATTCCGAGTTCTGTAACTTTTGAAAAAGATGATGATTATTTGGAGTATGTTTTTTCCAAGCAAGGAGCTTTAATGTACAGTTTTAATAATTACTTGAATATTTGGCTTATAAATAATCCACAAGGGGCAGCGTCCATTGTTCGTGCACCAACAGATATAGACCGTAATGCTGAGCCTATTCCGGGGCTTGATGCACAGATATCTCCGAAACCTTTCCCTGCAAAGGCAACGGATATCGGTTTTTTTATTAATATGTCTTATTTTATAAATCCTATGCGGCAGACCGATTATTTTGAGATTTCGGAAGTAATGGCGCGGTATTTGGGATTATTGACGACTCAGGTGATCGAGGGATACGGGCAAACAAATTTTATAGATGGAGATACAGATTATTGTGAGGATACCCCTTATTATTGGAAGGACAACTTTTCAGTGTTTAAAAATACGAGTAAGAATGATATAGAAGAACCAGGTACTCTATATTTCACATCTTATAATGTGATGGATAGATACAGTTATAAAAATTCAATAAGCAGAGATCAGATTAGGCGTATTAGAATGCATCTGGAGCGTTGTCCGTCGCGTTGGATGTATAAATCCAAATTTGCATTTACAGGAAAATCAGAAGATAAACGATAAAATTACAATTAAATCTACTTTATATGAAAACACGTTTTTTAATTTCAATTGCGTTATTATTAATTTTAGCCCTGCAGCTAAAGGCTCAAGACAAGACAACAACTTTAACTGTGAATTTGGGGAAATATGGGATGGGTAAGGTTGTAAGGTTAGAAGGGACAAATTTCAGACAGGAGATTTCTACGGAAAAAACTCGGACCGCTACTTTTACGTTTCCTTTGGAGCATGGAGCATATTTTACATTGCATATAGATTTGAGTGTGAATGAACTGTATCTCAAACCGGATACGGATTTGATTTTAACAGTTACGCCTGACGAAAAAGGTGAATACAGTCTCCAACATTTGGAATTTATTTACGAGGGTTCAAATGCTAACGACAATCAATATCTGAATACTTGTCAATTGGAATTTATGACGGATGCTGATTTTCTTTTAGGAGAGAAAGAATATTTGAAAAAGTTGGCACAATTGGAAACGCGTAATCGTAAAGTTATTCAACGTTGTGGTTTGGATAAAACGTTTGAGGAAAAAGAATTGCTGAGGAATTATTATAAATTGATAGAGCCGGCAACACGTTATCCGATCCAACATTTTTGGGAAGGGGGTAATCGGGTGCATGTCATGTATCTTCCGGAAGAAGATTCTCCTATTGTAAAAGCATTTGTCAAAAAACAGTTAGTGGATGATGAAACTTATTGGAACTGTAAGGCTTATCGGAATTATGTAAAGAATGCGATAGGAATTTTATCGCTTGATGATTTGGGGGATGATTGGGAAGTAAGGGCACAGAAGCGGGTAAAACTTTTGTTGACTTATTTTAAAAGTCCGCAGATAATAGAAGATATGGTACATGAAATGGCTTTGGCGTGCATAGAAGGTTCGCAAGGTGCGCCATTGAAAAGCGTACAACAAATTTATGATAAATATGTTACAAAGCCAGCCTATAAAGAAGAGTTGGAGACGGTATTTTCAAGTTGGAGGAAAATGCAGGCCGGGGCGGCTCTTGCCTCTGCTGATGTACCTTATATTGATATAGAAGGTAAGCCAGTTAGTTTGGATGTTTTGAAAGGTAAATATGTGTATATTGATGTTTGGGCAACATGGTGTGGCCCGTGTAGAGGAGAGTTACCTTATTTGAAAAAGCTGGAAAAACAATTTGAAGGTAAAAATATTCATTTTGTAAGTATTTCATTGGATGCACGAAAAAAAGATTGGATACAAATGGTTGAAAAAGAACAGTTAGGAGGGATTCAATTGTGGGGAGGACCGGAAGCTCTTATAGTACGTGATTATAATATTACAGGTATTCCTCGTTTTATCTTGCTTGACAGAGAGGGGAAAGTAATTGATAGTAATATGTCTCGTCCTTCTGATGAGGCAACACTTAAAACTTTAAAAGGTTTGGAAGGAATATAATTGATTGACTATGAGATGTTTATTGTTTATTGAAATATTGATTGCAACTTTATTGTTTCAAGCTTGCGAACAATCAATGGAGTTGGTGGACCGTCCGGTAGAAGTGGACTTCCGAATTTGTGAGTCCATGTCAACCCGTTCCGGAAAGATGTTGTTTGCTGTTGGTGATTCTATTGGTATTTTTGCTGTAAAACGTACTGATGTGAATAAACCTGCTTTGCCTGGTATTCAAAATAATCAGGCTTACAACGTAAAATGGATTAAAACGGTTGAAGGCTGGAGCCCTGCTTCTGCTATAGATAAGGTGGTGTGGGTTCAAGATGGTACGCCATTGGATTTTTATGCTTATTATCCTTATCAGCGGGAGGTGGAGAATCCGGAGTCGATGATTTTAGCAGTTCAAAAAAATCAAGTTGATGAGCAGGCTTTTATGTTGTCTGATTTTCTGAGAGCTGCAAATACGCAAGGGCTGACGGAAGGTGTTGTGGAATTGAATTTTTTTCATCTATTTGCATTAATGGATGTTAAATTGATTCGTGAGGGAGATGTCGTAGCGACAGATGCGACTTTGGAGGCGTCTGATGTGTGTACGAAAGTTTCGTTAAATTTGGGAACTGGTGTCCAGACTCCGCTGGAAATGGGGAGAGTTCGTTTTTTTTGTGAAAATCCTTCAATGCGTCTGTACCGGGGAATATTACCTGCACAAGAGTTTTTAGGTGGTATTGCTACTCTGCAAATTGATGAAAAAGGAGTAACGTATGTATATGCTTTTAAAGATATGGCACTGCGATCCGGTTCCTGTCAAAAGTTTGAGCTTAACTTAAAATAGTGAAGGGATATGAAATTTAGAGAATTATGTATAGTGTGTTTGTGTCTGTTCCAATTTACGGCATGTGATAATAATGATTCGGAAACAAAAGTCACAAATCCTCTTTATTTGTCTGCATTAGTTGATGGAATGCAGGAAAGTGACGTTGCCTATAGATTTCAAGGAGGGCAGGCTGTCGGATTATGGTTGTCTTCACAAGAGGTGGCCGGTTCATTGAAAAATGCCGATATTGCCATTAACAGCTGTTTTGTCCAAAGTGCAGGAGGATTGGTATCAGAACCCCGTACTTATTTGAAAGGACAGGATAATCTTGTCATATATGGTTATTATCCTTATTCATCGGATGTAAAGAATGATCCGGAAGCTTATCTTTTTTCTGTTGAATTGAATCAGGATAGTTGTGGAAAGTGTCCGGGAGGGAATAGAGCAAGCGATTTGTTGTGGACTAAATATAATGGCAGATATACGAATGCTCCTATAAATTTAACTTTTCACCACTTAATGAGTAAGGTGGTTTTACATGTTAGAAGTGATTCTGACGTTTCGGGAAGTTTTTTTGATGCAGAAGTGTTTGTTACTGGTACGAAGACTCAGGCGGAAGTCAATTTAGGAACAGGTAAACTTACTCCGACAGGGAAACAGGCAGATATTCTTTCAGCGGAAATCCTTGAAGTACCCCAAGGATATGAAATTGCAAGAGAGGCTATTGTTGTTCCTCAAATAATCGGAGCTGGTAAGCAATTTTTGGAAATACGTACTTTGGGAAACTATCGTTACATTTGGAGCGGAGACAAAGATTTGCTTCTGGAAGAAGGTAAGCAGATTATTTTAGACGTATTGATAAAAGAAGGCGAATGTTCCATTACCATAAAAGAAATTTCTGATTGGAAAGATAGTGGAAATTTGGTAATTGGAGAAGCAATAGAATCTGCCCCAACATATAAATTATTTGATTTTTACAATAGGAAAGGAGTGCAAGGAATTGTCATTGATGTGGATGATACCGGGCAGCATGGATGGATTGTTTCGTTAGATGAGGTGAAATTGGAATGGTGTACGGCAGTGATGGGAACATATTGGCCGGCATCGGAAAACAAGACAGATGCTGTTGCGAATCTGAAAGGAGTTCTCGCTGTTGATCCCTCTTTGAAGGCATTTCCTGCAATGAAATGGTGTAATGATAAAAATAAAGGTGAAATTACAGGTTGGGAAATGCCTGCATCCGGTACTTTGGAAATGTTTGCAGAAGCTCTTTTTAAAGAGAATCCGCAACAGACTGTTGAGAAGTTTAACGAAACTATTCGAAATTGCCCCGTTGACGCATCTTTGAAATCAGAAGTGAGGATTGATTGGAATGATTTGTTTACAAAGAATTTCTATTTGTCATCGACACTTTCAGCAACGGGTAGAGTCAGAGTTGCAGGTTATTACTATGGCAGTTATAATATCAGTACAGAAAGTCAGAATGTTCCTTATAGAGTCAGAGCTTTTTATAAGTTTTAATTGTATTTGTCGAGTATAAATAAAGCCTGCTGAAATAGAATTACGGGGAGTGAGTGTGGGTCATAAAAAAATCTTTGAAAGATAAGTATTATCACTATCTTTGTGTGAGATATCGGGTTATGAACATTGTGGTACCAAATGAAATCTTTATGCAGAAAGGAATCGTAGTAAAATCGACGGGAAGTTGGTATATAGTCAGGATGGAGGACGGAGAGATGGCAAAATGCCGTATTCGCGGACGTTTCAGGCTGGAGGGTATCCGGACGACGAATCCCGTGGCGGTGGGAGATTGTGTGGTGGTGGAAACGGGGGCGGAAGAAGGGATGATTACCGGTATTGAACCGCGGAAGAATTATATTATCCGGAAGTCTACGAATCTGTCCAAGGAATCGCATATCATCGCGGCGAATGTAGATCAGGCGTTGCTGGTCGTGACGGTGAATCATCCCGTTACGTCTACTGTGTTTATCGACCGTTTTCTGGCAAGTGCAGAGGCGTATAATGTACCGACGGTGATTGTGTTTAATAAGGTAGACACGTATGGAGAGGAAGACAGGGCGATGTCGGGAGCTCTGATGATGATTTACCGGAAGATTGGATATACTTGTCTGGAAGTGTCAGCCGTTACGGGCGAACAGGTGGAGGCAGTGCGGGAGGTGTTGCAGGGAAAGGTGACCGTGTTGTCGGGATTGTCCGGAGTGGGGAAGTCGACTTTGATCAATCGGGTGGAGCCGGGACTGGATTTGAAAACAGCGATGATATCCGAAACGCACGATTCGGGTAAGCATACGACGACTTTTGCGGAGATGTTCCCTCTGACCGGTGGCGGGAGCATTATCGATACGCCGGGGGTGAGAAGCTTTGGAGTGGTGGATATGAAAAAAGAGGAGATTTCGCATTTTTTCCCTGAAATATTCGCCCGAGCGGAGAATTGTCGTTTTTATAATTGCACGCATACGCACGAGCCGGGTTGTGCCGTGCTTGAAGCGGTGGAGGCCGGAGAGATCAGCGAAAGCCGGTATGCCAGCTATTTAAGTATGATGGAAGAGAGCGGGAAATACAGATGAATATAATTTTTTATCTTTTGCTTTTCTATTGTTACTTTTTGTACTATCTTTGTGCCGTTTTACTTCAAAGGACGTGAACAGATTGAACGAATATAAGATAGCATTCAGAGGATTGGGAGAGGGAAAGCACTCTTTTGATTTTGTACTGGGTCCTGCTTTTTTTGATTGCTTCGAGGCAACGAAAGGTACGGAAGGTAAGGTGGATGCTTCTGTTTTCATTGTTAAAAGTTCGCTGCTGATGGAAGTCAGGGTAAAACTGAACGGAGTGGTAAAAGCCGTTTGCGACCGTTGTCTGGGTGAGCTGGATTTGCCTGTACACGGTGAAATGGAGTTGATTGTCAAGCAGAGCGGTCGTGAAGAGGGGAATGACGATGATTATATCATCGTAACACCGGAGGATGATTTTCTGGATATGAGTACTTATCTTTATGAAACTTATATGTTGAATTATCCGATGCGTGTGGTGCACGGAGAAGGGGAATGCGATGAAGGCATGCAGGAGATGCTCCGCGAATATGTAAGAGAAGAAGATGAAGAAGATGAGAAGCAGACAGACCCGAGATGGGACGAGCTTAAAAAATTAATTAATAACTAAAAATAACAGAGAAATGGCACATCCGAAACACCGAACCTCAAAACAGAGAAGAAATAAAAGAAGAACACATGATGCAATTACTTCAACTGCCATCATGAAATGTTCCAATTGTGGTGCTGCTGTAAAGTATCACACCGTATGTCCTGAATGTGGGTATTACAGAGGAAAGTTGGCTATTGAAAAAGCAGTAGTAGCATAATCTTGTCACTAAAGGATTGTTTTAGACTATATCGGCCAGCCTCCTATGTTGTAGGGGGCTATGGTCGTTTATAGAATCTGAGATATCTTGTAAAATTGTTAAATATGAATAGGGCGAGAGCTATAATAACCGGAGTAGAGGCGTACTATCCCGACTATATTCTGAATAATGAGGAGTTGAGCCGTATGGTGAACACCTCGGATGAGTGGATTATGACCCGCGTGGGGATCAAAGAAAGACGCATCATGAAAGATCCTGCAAAAGGAAGTGCGTGGATGGGTGCCCAGGCTGTGAACCGATTGTTGGAAAAAACAGGTACGAAACCGGAGGAGGTTGACTTGTTGATTTGTGCAACTGTTACGCCGGATATGCACTTCCCCGCCAATGCACAGGTGATTTCAGACATGGCGGGCATTAAGAATGCCTTCGGATTTGATTTGAATGCGGGATGTTCCGGATTCCTGTTCGGACTGGTGACTGCCACACAATATGTCGAAAGCGGACGCTACAGGAAAGTGGTTTTCGTCGGTTGTGAAAAGATGTCGGTGATTACCGACTATACCGACCGTAAAACCTGTCCTTTGTTCGGAGATGCCGCAGCCGCCGTATTGCTGGAGCCGACAGAAGAGGAATTGGGCGTGATGGACCATATCCTGCGTTCGGACGGAATGGGACGGGACCATCTTTATATGAAAGCCGGAGGTTCGCTGAATCCTCCATCTATTGAAACGGTGACAAACCGCGAGCATTATATTTTTCAGGACGGACAGTTTGTATTTAAGCATGCCGTGACCAATATGGCTGATACTGCGGTTGAAATCATGGAGAAAAACGGTTTGAAACCCGAAGACGTGGCCTGGCTGGTGCCTCATCAGGCGAATTTGCGTATCATTGATGCTACGGGGCGGCGCATGGGGCTGGAGCCGGAAAAAGTGATGGTGAATATACAAAAATATGGAAATACAACTTCGGCAACCATTCCGTTGTGTCTGTACGAATGGGAAAATCAGCTGCATAAGGGAGACAATCTGATTCTTGCAGCTTTCGGCGCCGGATTTACATGGGGCGCCGTCTGGCTGAAATGGGCGTATGACCCGAAAAAATAACCGAGAGCCGCGTGCAAGCGGCTCTTTTTTTTAGAGGAATCCATATAATGAAAAAGGTAATATAATTGTATATGAGAGCGTTGATATTAATACCGGCACGTTATGCCTCTACCCGTTTCCCGGGTAAGCCTCTGGCTTTGATTGGCGGAAAACCAATGGTGCAGCATGTGGTGGAAAAAGCGGCTGCAGTTGCGGAGGATGTGTATGTGGCTACGGATGACAGCCGGATTTATGATTGTGTGGCCGATTTCGGCGGAAAGGCTGTTATGACTTCCGCGGAGCACCGTAGCGGTACGGACCGCTGCTATGAGGCTTACCGGCATGTGACAGGACAAACCGGGAAAAAATATGATGTCGTGGTGAATATTCAAGGAGATGAACCTTTTATTCAACCGGAACAAGTGACGGCATTGGTATCCTGTTTTGAGGATGAGAAGGTGGAGATTGCTACGCTTGCCAAACGGTTTGAACAACCTGCAGATATTTTTGATGCGAATAAAGTGAAAGTGGTTTGTTCGGCAAAGGGTACGGCTCTCTATTTTTCACGTTCGGCCATCCCTTTTTGTCGGGGTATTGAACAGGATCATTGGTTGGATACAACACTTTTTTATAAGCATGTCGGAATGTATGCTTATCGTCCGCAGGTATTGAAAGAAATAACGGCTTTGCCTCAAGGAAGATTGGAGAAGGCTGAATCGTTAGAGCAGTTGCGTTGGTTGGAAAACGGATATACGATTGCAGTCAGAGAAACAACACACGAGTCTATCGGCATAGATACTCCGGATGATTTGAAACGGGCGGAAGATTGCAAAACATGGTGATTCGGTGAAATAACCATGAAAAGATGACAAAATTCGGATTAAAAAGCTTTTATCTATGTAAATCCAATGTTTTTTTGATGGATCAATTGAGGTGTATAATCGTGAGGCAATCGACTTTAAATTTTCCGCATTGGATTAATGATAAAAATTAGAAAAATATAGACGGGTGAGTATGATTGATGGCAGGATATTCTGAACTACCGAGTTTTGTCTATATTTGCGGAGCATAAATTATAAACAGATGGGAAAGGAGATAGAACGTAAATTTTTGGTGAGCGGCGACTTTAAGAGTGAGGTCTGTGCTTCGGAGCGTATCTGCCAGGGATATTTGTCGTCGGTGCCGGAACGGACGGTAAGAATCCGTCTCCGGGGAGAGCGGGGGTATATAACAGTGAAAGGTGCCGGAAATAGAAGTGGAATGAGCAGGTATGAATGGGAGAAGGAAATTTCTGTTGAGGATGCCCGGGAATTGTTGGAGTTGTGCGAACCGGGAGTGATTGATAAGGTGCGCCATTGGGTGAAGGCCGGGAAACACGTGTTTGAGGTGGATGAGTTTGCCGGCGAGAATACAGGGCTGGTGATGGCAGAGGTGGAACTTGAATCGGAGGATGAAGATTTTGTACGTCCGCCGTGGCTGGGAGAAGAGGTGACCGGTGATATTAGGTATTATAATTCCCATTTATCGCGTTTCCCCTATTCCCTCTGGAAACACTCCTGATGGAGGGTATGTTACCAGCTGCCACTGGCACCGCCGCCTCCGAAACTGCCGCCTCCGAAACCTCCGAAGCTACCGCTTCCGCTGCTGAAAGAGCCGAAACTGCTGCCGCCGCTACCGAAGCCTCCAAAGAAAATCGGTGGAATGCCGCTGCTTCCATGGCTGCCGGTGGTGTAGCCGTGTCGGCGGCGTACGAATAAAGGCACAAGGAATACGATTAAAAATGGCAGTAGAATCCAGCCTGCTCCGGTGTCGCCATCGGCATATTCTTCAGCTGTAAATTCGCCGCCGGAGAGTTTTATGAGGATGTCGGTGGCACGATCTATGCCCTGATAGTAGTGCCCTTGCCGAAAAGCCGGAATGATTTCGTTGCGGATGATTCGGGAGGCGATGGCATCCGGTATGACTCCTTCCAGACCGTATCCTACGGCAATGGCAATCTGTCCTTTTTCACGTCCTGTTTTGGGTTTTAGGAGTATCAATATGCCGTTGTCCTTTCCTTTCTGTCCGACGCCCCATTTTTCAGCAAGCCGTTGGGCATAGTCATTCGGAGCATATCCATGGAGAGAGGAGACCGTGGCTATGGCTATCTGAGTGGAAGAGGTGTCGTTGAAATGTCGGAGTTTTTGTTCCAATGAATTGGTTTCACGGGATGAGAACATTCCGGTCAAGTCGTTGACAATCCTGCGAGGGCGCAGGGGTTCCGGGAATTCTTGAGCCTGTATGGCTATTGAGAATAACAGGAGGCATAAAGATAGAAGTATGTTTTTGCTTTTCATGAGCATTTTATTTTTCTTGTCCGAATGATAAATCGTCCGGCAGTTCGTTAACGTCGTCAGCCCGGTGTGGAAAGAAGTTTTTTAATTGCAGTCCTATTGCATGAACGGCTTTGCAGACGCCTCCGCATACGTTGCCTTGTTTGAAATCGCTTACGAGCTGATCGCTGATGTCGTCCCAGTAGCCGGTTGACACTTTGGCATTGATTCCGGCATCTCCGAGGATGGCCAGTCTGCGGTCTTCAAGAGCTATGTATATCAGCACTCCGTTGCGGAGCGCTGTCTTGTGCATTTTCAATTCGGCAAAAACCTGAGCCGCCCGATCGAGCACCTCCCTGCGGGTATGATTCTCAAAATGGATGCGAATCTCTCCGGAGGTGTTTTTCTCAGCTTCCCGGATGGCGGCAACCATGGCTTCTTTCTGTTCTCCAGTAAAATATTTTGATGGTGACATAAGAATATCTGGTAGTTTAGAATTCTACTTTAGGGGCATTTTCAGCTCCGGTAGCGGCTTCGAAATAGGGTTTCGGAGAGAATCCGAACATGCCAGCCAGTATGTTTTTAGGAAAACGGCGGATATTAGTGTTGTAAGCCCGTGCGGTGTCGTTGAATTTGCGGCGTTCAACGGCGATGCGGTTTTCTGTGCCTTCCAACTGTGCCTGGAGATCCCGGAAGTTTTCGTTGGCTTTCAAAGCCGGATAGTTTTCCGATATGGCCATCAGTCTGGATAATGCAGTTGACAATTCGCCTTGTACAGCATTTAATTTTTTCATGGAGGCTTCGTCCAGATTATCCAGGCTGATTTGCATCTGTGTAGCTTTGGCCCGGGCTTCTACGACACCGTTCAGTGTGTTTTTTTCATGTTCTGCATAACCTTTGACGGTGTTGACCAGGTTGGGAATCAAATCCAGGCGGCGCTGGTATTGGTTCTCTACATTTGACCATTGGGCAGAAACGCTTTCCTGCATGGATACCATTCCATTGTAAGTGTTTTTGAACCAAAAGAAGATGCCCAGAATAATAACGGCAATGACTATCAGAATGATGTGACTTTTTTTCATTTTCAATAATATTAGATGGTTTGTTTTCGTTTTTTTTCAGTCTGCTATCCTCGGATTAATAAAATCAGATATAGCATATACAATACAAAAAATATGCCACCTTCCCAGCGATTGATTTTACGGCCCCTGCCTGTGAATATGAACAGAAATAGCAGGACGGAGGCAAGGATATGGGTTGTCAGGTCAAGCATACTGCCGGCCGGAGCCTGCAGAGGCGTGATGGTGGCAGAGGCTCCTAAAATCAGGAAGGTGTTGAAAATGTTGGAACCAATGACGTTGCCTATGGCTATGCTGGCATTTTTTTTACGGGCGGCAATGACGGAGGTGGCAAGTTCCGGAAGTGAGGTGCCGACGGAGACGATGGTCAGACCGATGATCCGTTCAGAAATACCGAATGCCTGTGCCATGGAAATGGCATTGGTAACCAGTAACCGTCCGCCACCTATCAGACCGGCAAGGCCCAAGAGGATAAACAGGACAGATTTGCCAATGGAATAATTCCTGATCCGGATGTCGTTATCTTCTTCCTCTGAGGTGGTCTTTGCCAGTACAAAAGTGTATATCAGAAACATAACGAAGAATATCAGCAGGCATATCCCTTCTGTGCGGGTGATGATCCCGTCTCCTTCTCCGTTGACAAAAAGCAGTATCAAGACAGATGCCAAGACTGCCAGGGGTATTTCCACCCAAGTGGTCATTTTTTTGACTCCCAAAGGGACAATCAGTGCCGTAATGCCTAAAATAGCCAGTATGTTGAAGATGTTGGATCCGACAACATTCCCCAAGGCAAGTGCGGAACTGCCTTCTAACGAGGAAACCGTGTTGACAACGAGTTCAGGGGTCGATGTGCCGAATGCGACAATTGTCAATCCGATGACCATGGGAGAGATTTTTAACCGATGGGCTAAGGATGAACCGCCATCTACGAGAAGATTGGCTCCATAGATAAGGGCGGCAAGTCCGCCAGACAGGAAAAGAATGTTCAGTAGCATAATTGGGAACTGTTTTTTTGAAATGTCTATATTTCACCGGCACGTTTCAATGCTTCGTGAATGTTGCTGCAAATGTTCTTTTCTCCAATCATGGACGCGAATCCGGATTTTTTCAATACGGTATGCACTTGTTCGTTGACACCAGACAGGATGATCTTGATTTTTTCTTTTTCCGACAAGTGATAGAGACTTTCCAGGTTGTGCAGTCCGGTTGTATCAATGAACGGGACTTTCCTCATCCGTATGATGCGGATGTGCGGTTTGTCGCCCAATGATTTCATGCATTCGTCAAATTTAGTGGCAACGCCGAAGAAGAACGGACCGTCGATTTCGTAAACTTCCACTCCTTCGGGTATGAAAAGTTTCTCTTCTTCATGAGTGATTTCGCCTTCGTGCGAAAGGTCAACAATGTTTTTGGAAACGGTGATTTTGGTTACTTCGCTGGCACGTTTCATGAAAAGCACCAATGCGAGCAACAATCCCACTTCAATGGCAATGGTCAAATCGAAGATGACGGTCAGCAAGAAGGTGGTAATCAGTACAGCGATATCTGAGTGAGAATTTCTTGTCAGAGCCTTGAAAGTACGCCATTCGCTCATGTTGTAGGATACGATGACAAGTACGCCGGCCAGACATGCCATGGGGATGTGTTTGGTGAGCGGTCCGAGGAACAGAAGAATCAACAGCAATACAACAGCATGGATGAGACCGGCAATCGGAGTGCGGCCGCCGTTGTTGATGTTGGTCATGGTGCGGGCAATGGCACCGGTCGCAGGGATACCGCCAAAGAATGGCGCAATGAGGTTGGCGGCACCCTGGGCAATCAGTTCCGTGTTGGAGTTGTGTCTGTGGCCTGTCACGCCATCCGCTACTGTTGCGGACAACAGGGATTCAATGGCTCCCAATACGGCAATGGTGAATGCGGCCGGAAGGAGTCCGTGAATGGTGGACATGCTGAATGCAAGACTGTTCGGTTGTGGCAGGCTGGCATTGATTTCAAAGCGGTCTCCGATTGTTTCAAGTCCGGTGATGCCGAAATAGTGTCGCATGATATAGCTGGCGACTGTCATAACGATGATGGCAATCAGTGAACCGGGTATTTTTTTAGAGAATTTCGGAGTAACGACAATCAATAGAATACTGCCGATACCGACAGCCATAGCCAGCCAGTTGACTGTGCCGATGCATTGGAAATAAGCCCCCCATTTAGAGATGAAATCGGCCGGAACGCTTTCCATGGTCAGGCCGAACAAGTCCTTTATCTGTGTGGTGAAGATGGTGAGGGCAATACCGCTGGTAAAGCCGACAACGATGGGATAGGGAATGAAACGGATGATGGTTCCTAGTTTGAATATACCCATCAGCAATAAGATGATGCCTGCCATAACGGTTGCGATGGCCAGTCCTTCAATGCCGAATTCCTGAATAATGCCATAGACAATGACGATGAAGGCCCCTGTCGGTCCTCCAATCTGAACGCTGCTTCCACCAAGAAAAGAGATGATGAAGCCGGCAAGGATTGCGGTAATCAATCCCTGTTCCGGGCTAACTCCGGATGCGATACCGAAGGCGATAGCCAGAGGCAGGGCTACAATGCCGACAATGATACCAGCCATGAGGTCGGTAAGGAATTTTTCTTTGTTGTAATTCTTGAATGTGCTGAATAGCACAGGATGAAAATCAAGTTGTTTCATGTTGAATAACTGTTTTAATAACGAGATACAAAATTATAAAAAAATCTAATAAAATGTTTATGCTTGAATTTTTTGCTATTTTTGTAAGATAAAATAATATAAACAAGATATGAGCGGTTTTTTCGGTTGCGTGTCGCGCAAAGATTGTGTCGCAGATGTTTTTTACGGCACAGACTATCATTCCCATCTTGGGACTAAGAAAGCGGGTATGGCTTTCTTTAACGGAGAAGATTTTGTACGTTCGATACATAGTATTGAAAGTGCATATTTCCGGAATAAGTTTGAACCTGAGTTATGGCGTTTTGCAGGCTCTTATCATGGAATCGGGGTAATTAGTGATACGGAGTCGCAGCCGATTACCGTTACTTCTCATTTAGGACGTTTTTCATTGGTGACTGTAGGACGGATGGATAATATTCAGGAGATTTCGGAACAATTGTTGAAAGAGAGAATCCATTTTGCAGAGATGTCTTCTTCTGCGATTAATCCTTCGGAAGTCGTGAGTATTCTAATCAATAAGGGCGATACATTCAAGGAGGGGATAGAGAATGTTTGCCGGACGGTGAAAGGATCCTGTTCTTTTCTGATACTGACTGAAAACTGTATTTATGCTGCTCGTGACAGATTTGGCCGTACGCCGGTGATCATCGGTAAAAATGAATATGGTTATGTGGTGGCAAGTGAAAGTTCTTCGTTTACGAATCTGGGATATTCCATTGTGCGCGATTTAGGTCCGGGAGAGGCAGTGCGAGTTTCTAAGGATGGAATCACTCCGATTATAGCACCGGGCTGCCGGAAGCAGATCTGTTCTTTCTTGTGGGTATATTATGGTTATCCGTCAGCTTATTATGAGGGGATCAATGTTGAGGCTGCCCGCTACCGTTGTGGAGCTGTCATGGCCCAGCGGGATGCTTTGATGCCCGATTTTGCTGCCGGAATCCCTGATTCCGGGGTGGGGCATGCTATCGGATATTCCAATGAGAAGGGGATTCCGTATAAGCGTCCGTTTGTGAAATATACACCGACATGGCCCCGTAGTTTTATGCCTCAAAATCAGTCAATGCGTGACCTGGTGGCCAAAATGAAACTGTTGCCGAATGAAGCCTTTACCCGTGATTCGAAGATTGTTTTCTTGGATGATTCCATCGTGCGAGGAACCCAGTTGAAGGATAACGTAGTGAAATTGCGGGAGTGTGGAGTGAAGGAGGTACATATCCGTATTGCCTGTCCGCCGTTGGTTTTTCCCTGCCGTTTCTTGAATTTCTCAACATCGCGCTCAACATTTGATTTGTTTGCCCGGAGAGTGATTCGGGATTTGGAAGGCACTTCTGATTTGACGGATGAGATATTGCAACCGTATACGGATCCGGATTCTGACAAATACAAGGAAATGGTCAAGGTGATGTGCCAGCATCTCCAGTTGGATTCTCTGCAGTTCCAGCGTCTGGATGATTTGGTGGAGGCCATCGGTCTGCCGAAAGAGCAGTTGTGTACCCATTGTTGGGATAATTCCAGTTATATGGAATGAGTTTTTATAGGATAATCCGTTTTGATATAATAAAAAAGAGGGTGATTAATCACCCTCTTTTGTCTGTACAACTGATGGAAGCTTTTTAGGAACTGCATCGTTTTTTATCTTATTAATATTTATTGTCGGTTTCTTTTAATTCTTTAGAATCCAACGGTTTGTTTGTCATTGAGCGCCATGCATACCAAATGTAGGCTATTACAAATGGGATAACTAAGGATACCCAGCTCATGGCTTTCAAGGTGTATAGAGAGGACGAAGCATTGTAAATCGTTAAAGATGAGTTTAGATCTGTTGAGGATGGATAGAATGCAGTGTCGTTAAATCCTACAATAATCAATAATCCAATGACAGCTAGGATTGTACCTGCACCTGTGTACCATATTCCTTTGCGCCAAGTTTGTATGAAAATGGTACGAATGATTCCAAAGAGTACTCCTGCAACTCCTAATAAGAAAATGAGAGTATTTACAGGCATTTCTATCAGATTGTAGAAATATTTGTATTTTACTAATTCGATTTGTCCATCTGCACCAATGGCATAACCTTCTTTAGTGAAAATATGGGCAAGAAATAACAAGAAGAAAATAATAAAAGGTACGGCATTGTATAGTACTTGGGCTCGGCTTCTCTTGCAGATATCTTCGTTGTTGATGGTTAAAATAAAGTAGAGAGCTGCTTGCGTACGTGCCAAAAAAAAGACAGCAAAAGCAAGCAGGTAGTTGGCAAGTACAAATAATGCATCTAAGCCGCGCCAAGAGGTCATCCATTCTACGCGGTTCATTTCAGCCAAACGGAATGGCGAACCGGTGAAAAAAGTGGCTACTGCAGCACCTAATAATAGCGGTGCTGCAAAGCCGTTTATCATTAGAAAGATTTCGTAGGTTTTTGTCCCTAGGAAATTGTTTTTCTTACTACGATATTCAAATGATACAGCCTGAAGTACAAAGCAGAAAAGAATCAGCATCCAGACAACATAGGCTCCTCCGAAACTTGTTGAGTAAAATAGTGGGAAACTGGCAAAAAAAGCGCCTCCGAATACAACTAATGTCGTGAAGGTGAACTCCCATTTGTGACCGAGGGAATTGACAATCAAGTCCCGTTCGTCTCTGGTTTTGCCGAGTGTGTATAGCAGACTCTGACCACCTTGTACAAATAGCAGAAAAACCAATAATCCGCCCAATATGCATAGCAGAATCCACCAATAATGTTGTAATATATTTAAATCCATAATGTTTAACGTTTAATGTTTATTCTGTCTATTGTTCGTTATCTGTCGTTTTGGGACCTTTTTTTATTTGCGAGAACATTATGCCAATTTCTGCAATAAGCAGTAAAGTGAATAATATGGCAAACATCCAAAAGGTTGTAATGACCCAGCCTGATGCGATGCGGGTAATGGCAATGTTCGTAGGCATTAGATTTTGTACAACCCAGGGTTGACGTCCGACTTCAGCAACAATCCATCCGCACTGTGATGCTATATAAGCGCAAGGGACGCAAAATATTGCCAAATAAGGTATGATTTTAAACTTATCGAATTTCCGTTTTTTGGCAAACCACCATGATGTGACGAATAGAAGCAGGAACAACAGCCCTAAGCCGACCATAATTCGGAAGCTGTAGAATACTAAAGATATTGGAGGAATGACTTCCTCCGGAGATGTCAGATAACCGTAACCGAAGTCCTGGTAGTTCGCTTTTAATGTTGCTAATGATTCATCGGCTAATGTGTTGTTTTGGTCTTCAACGGCTTGCTTGTAGGTGCGCAATGCTTCTATGGCAATCCGCCCATTGTTCATGCGTTGTTCTACAGACTGGTAGTTTTTCCCTTCGTGCGAAGTATATCCGTTTAGTATATCTTCGATTCCTGGTATAAAAGCATTAAAGTCATGATAGCCTAGGAAAGATAACATATTGGGAACAGAAAGACTGTATTTTATGGTACGCATTTTGTCTGAAGGCAGTGTCGGGTCTTTGCTTGGAATTCCGATGATGGTAAGGTCTGCTCCGTGCCCACCTTTGTTTAATCCTTCCATGGCAGCTAATTTCATCGGTTGTGTACGAGTGACATTTTGAGCACTGGTATCACCGGTAAACATAGTTATCATTATGCTGAAAAATCCAAAAACAGAAGCTAATAATATACTTTTACGGGCAAATTCCAAATGTTTCTTTTTCAGAATGAACCATGCACTTACACCTATTACGAAGCAGGATGAGAGTGTGTAGGCTGAAGTGACGGTATGGAAAAATTTGTTCATTGCTGTCGGAGAACCGAGAACGGCCCAAAAATCACTCATTTCGTTGCGGGCTGTTAGTGGGTTGAATTCCATTCCAACAGGATTTTGCATCCAGGCATTGGCAACCAGAATCCATAATGCAGAAATATTTGAACCGATAAAGACCATCCAGGTAGATGTTAAATGAAAGCGTTTGCTTACTTTATTCCAGCCAAAGAACATAACAGCGAAGAAGGTGGCTTCCAGGAAAAAGGCAAATAGTCCTTCGATGGCAAGGGGGGCTCCGAATATGTCTCCCACAAACCAGGAATAGTTCGACCAATTAGAGCCAAATTGGAATTCCAATATCAAACCGGTTGCAATACCGATAGCAAAATTAATGGCAAATAGTTTCATCCAGAATTTTTCTGCATGTAGCCATTCGATTTTACCGGTTCTGAACCACATGGTTTCCATGAGTGCCAATAAAAATGAAAGTCCCAATGTTAGAGGGACAAACATGTAGTGATAGATAGCCGTCATGGCAAATTGCCACCTGGACCATTCCACTAAAGAAGTTGTAGTAAATTCTGTCATCATAGTTTAAGGTGTTGAGATTAATTCATTTAATACGTGATTACTTTTATCTTCATCTGTCGTATATTGACTGTTCAGATAATTGGGCATGAGCAGCATTTTAAAAACGACAAACATGATAAATAGCTTGGCAACAACAATGGCAAGTACTATTTTTGCCCAATGAGGCAAATGGCTGAAGCCGTCATAATATAGAGACCATATACGTTTGACCATAGTTTTTAGAGTATTAGATTAAAAATAGATGTAATAAAGATTCGATTATTTTTATGAAATTGAATAAAATTAATTATTTTTGAGGTGTGAAGATATATAAAATGAATACAATTACGAAATATATTCTCGGATTTATTGCTTTGGCAATAGCAATTTTATTTTCATGGTATTTTTTTACTGTGATTGTGTATGTTTTGGTGGCGGCAGTAATTTCTTTTATTGGAAAGCCGATCATCGATTTATTGGGAAAGATTAAGGTTCGTGAATATCGTTTTTCTGATTCCGTTAAAGCTGTTATTACGGTAGTCTTTTTATGGTTTTTATTTGTTCTTTTTTTCAGTACGATGATTCCGCTTGTTGTGCATGAATTTCAATCGTTGGAAAGTGTTAGTGTAAATAATATTGTGATGCAACTGCAGGAACCTGTAACAAAAGTCGGGCAATTCCTTAAATATTATGGAATTATGGAAGAAAGTGAAGATGTCAATGCGTATATTGCGAAAGAATTGAACGACTGGATAAACATTGCCCGTTTGCGTACTTGGTTTGGGTCGTTGGCCGGGACAATGAGTGATTTATTTGTTGCCGTGTTTTCTATTACGTTCATTTCATTTTTTTTCTTGAAAGACAGTCGTCTGTTTTCTGGAATGGTGTTAGCCATTGTTCCTTCAAAATATGAAGAGCAGGCAAAAAACACCTTGGATTCCATTCAGAAATTGTTGGTGCGTTATTTTGTCGGTTTGTTTTTCGAGGTGATTGGTGTGATGATTTTGAATGTCATAGGACTTTCTATTGTGGGATTGAATTTCAATAATGCTGTGGTGATAGGATTAGTCACCGGAATTTTGAATGTGATACCTTATATTGGACCTTTAATTGGAGTTTTGTTCGGATTGACAGTAGGTGTAGCATTGAATTTGGATATGCCGTTTTATCAGGAGATGTTGCCGTTGTTGTTTGGAATGACCGCGGTATTATTATTTACACAATTGATTGATAATGTCGTTTATCAACCTTTGATTTATGGGAATAGTGTCCATGCACATCCTTTGGAAATTTTTCTGGTGTTGTTGATGGCGGGCAGTATGGCCGGTATTCCGGGAATGATGTTGGCTATTCCTTCTTATACTGTGTTGCGTGTGATTTTAAAAGAGTTTTTTAATAAATATAAGCTGGTGAAAAAATTGACCCAAAGTCTTACTGAAAAATAAAAAGAATCAGGCAGTTAAAATGAGGACTTTTTCAGAGTCCTCATTTTAACTGCCTGATTCTTTATTGTTTGGATTGGGTAATGTATTATAGTAATGCAATCTTTAAAACGTCACAGATGTGGTCGACATAGTGGAACTTAAGTCCTTTCAGGTATTCTTTTTTTACTTCTTCAACATCTTTTTTATTCTCGCTACAGAGGATAATTGTTTTAATGCCAGCCCGTTTTGCAGCCAGTATTTTTTCTCTAATTCCGCCTACCGGCAGGACTTTGCCGCGTAAGGTTATTTCTCCTGTCATGGCAATGGCTTTTTTTACCTTTCGTCCTGTCAAGGCTGATACTAATGAGGTTACCATTGTAATGCCGGCAGAGGGACCGTCTTTTGGAACGGCTCCGGCTGGCACATGGAGATGAATGTCATGTCCTTCAAATATCCCTTCGTCAATCTCCAGTTCTGTTGCATGAGATTTAATGTATTCTAACGCAAGAGTGGCAGATTCTTTCATTACATCTCCAAGGTTTCCCGTAAGAGTCAGGGAACCTTTGCCTTTACTGTGACTTGATTCAATGAATAAAATCTCTCCGCCGGCAGCTGTCCATGCAAGACCTGTCACAACTCCGGGTAATTCGTTGCCTTGATATTCTTCGCGGGAAAAGATCGGACTTCCCAAATATTCTTTCACTTTAGTTTCATCTAAGGTAACAGTGTATTTTTTGTTCATCGCTACTTTGCGGGCGACATGGCGAATGATTTTGGCTATCGTCATATCCAAACTGCGGACTCCGGATTCACGGGTGTATTTTTCAATGATGTATTCAATGATATTGTCCGGGATAGTGATATTGTCTGCCGTGATACCATGATTTTCTAATTGTTTGGGTATTAAATGCCGTTTGGCGATTTCCCGTTTTTCTTCCATCAGATATCCGGAGACTTCAATGATTTCCATTCGGTCGCGCAAGGGATCTGCAATGGTGCTCAAATCATTGGCGGTTGCAATAAACATGACTTTTGACAAATCATAGTCAACATCCAGAAAGTTGTCATGGAATGCGTTGTTTTGCTCAGGGTCCAGAACTTCCAATAAGGCAGATTGAGGATCTCCTCGGAAGTCTTTGCCGACCTTGTCTATTTCATCCAAGATGAAAACGGGATTGGATGTTCCTGCTTTTTTTATGTTTTGCAGGATGCGTCCGGGCATGGCTCCGATATATGTTTTCCGATGTCCTCGAATTTCTGCCTCATCATGCAAACCGCCTAATGACATACGAACAAATTCGCGGTTAATGGCTTTGGCAACGGATTTCCCGAGGGATGTTTTACCAACTCCGGGAGGGCCGTATAGACATAAAATGGGAGATTTCATGTCTGCTTTCAATTTGAGAACAGCTAAATATTCCAATATTCTTTCCTTTACTTTTTCCAGTCCAAAATGATCAGCTTCCAACATTTCTTGTGCATGATTTAAATCAAGATTGTCTTCAGAACAATGATTCCAAGGCAATTCAAGCATTTCATGCAGGTAGTTTGATTGTACGGAATAATCGGGCGATTGTGGATTTAGCCGTCTCATTTTATTCAATTCTTTGTCAAACAGGTTGCGGATATTTTGATTCCATTCTTTTTGTGTTGCACAATTTTCAAGTTCTTGTAATTCCTCGTCAACAGGATTTCCGCCCAACTCATCTTGAATGGTTTTCATTTGTTGATGAAGGAAATACTCCCGTTGTTGCTGGTCAATATCGGTTTTTACTTTCTTTTGGATGTCATTTTTAAGTTCCAAAAGGTTTAATTGTTGGCTAAGAATTTCCAATAACTTAAGGGCCCGCCCCTTGAGATTGTCAATTTCCAATAATTCTTGTTTGTTTTGATATGGAATATCCGTATTTGATGAGATAAAGTTGATTAAAAAGAGCATGCTTTCAATATGTCGTAAAGCAATATTAGCTTCTTTCGGAATCTCATTGGAATAGCGGACTATTTTAGAGGCAATATCTTTTAAAGATTCGGCAATTGCACTGTATTCCGGATCATTGTCGGGTATGCCTTCTTCTTGTTTGGTGGATATTTTTCCGACATGATAAGGTTCGGTGTATAAAATATCTTCCAATAAAAAACGTTTTTTCCCCTGTATAATGGCTGTTGTTGTGCCGTTGGGCATTTCGAGAATTTTTACAATGGATGCTACTGTTCCCACTTTATATAAGTCGTCGAAAGTAGGTTCTTCAATATCAGTATCCTTTTGTGCAATGCATCCAATCAGATCGCCATGTTTGTCAGCACCCTGGATCAATTGGAGCGATTTCTTGCGTCCGATATTGATGGGGATGATAACACCCGGAAACAATACTGTATTTCTCAGAGGAAGGATGGGTAGTGTATCCGGAATTTTTATGTCTTCATTGAGTAGTTCCTTCTCATCGGCAATGACAGGAATAAAACCTGCAAGGTCCTCTCCTAATGCTTCCAGCAGGTCTACTTTTAAATTTATTTTGCTCATTGGTAATGATCCTCTTTGTTTTAATGATTATTGAATATATTGTCATTAGTATGACAGAATGTCATATTAATGTGTTTTTCATTCTGTTTTGTATATAAGGCAAATCTTGTGCCAAGATTTATTTTGTTGTTGATAAGTAAAAAAAACGCCGCCTAATTCAGGCGGCGTTGTATTCTACTGTAGAACGATTATTTCTTTCTTTTTTCCAAATGGTCTTTGTAACGGTTCATAAACTTGTCTACACGTCCGGCAGTGTCCACCAATTTCACTTTTCCAGTATAGAAAGGATGTGAAGTATTAGAAATTTCCAATTTTACTAATGGATATTCAACACCGTCGATTTCAATAGTTTCTTTTGTTGTGACAGTTGATTTTGTCAGTGTTGTAGTACCGTTAGACATATCTTTGAATGCCACCAGTCTGTAATTTTCAGGATGTATGCCCTTTTTCATTGTATGTAAAATTTTATAATTATTCATTCCATTATCGGGTGGCAAAGATAATCCATTCATAATAAACATCAAAGAAAATCAAGAACTTTTTTTCTTCTCTTATAATGAGATGAATTTTTCGTATTTTTGTCTTGTTGAAAAAATATAGAGATTTATGTTGCAAAATGTTGGCAATTCATTGTTTGGTTATTATCGTTTTGAGCATTTGGCGAAAAAAAAAGAATTGATTCATTTCGTTTCTTCTGGCGAGCATTCCATTGGCTTTTCCGAGCGACAGGCAGAGATGACAATATGTGAAAATCGTAAATTATTGGCTCAAGCAGTCGGCTTTGACGTGAATGATTTGGTAACTGGACATCAGGTACATGGGAGCCATGTGGCAGTTGTTACAAAGGGAGATGCGGGGAAAGGAGCATTGGATGCAGCAAGCCGTATCCCGGATACAGATGCTTTGGTGACAGATTGTGAAGGCATTTGTTTAATGGTATTGTCTGCCGATTGTGTCCCTGTGCTGTTTTATGATCCTAATCATCATGTGATTGCAGCAGCGCATGCCGGCTGGCGGGGTACTGCGGCAAATATAGTCGGGAAAGTCGTAAAAATGATGGAGCAGTATTGGGGAAGTGATCCTCGGGATATTTTGGCTGCAATCAGTCCTTCTATAGGACCATGTTGTTTTGAGGTGGATGAGGAGGTGGCAAAAGTTTTCAGGTATTCTTTCCCCGATATGGTACATGCTGGTGTACGAGAGGGGAAATATCAAGTTAATCTTTGGGGAGTAAATCGGAGTGAATTGTTGAATGCCGGATTGGCAGATTCGAATATTGAAGTGGCAGAAGTATGTTCTGTATGTAGCGGGAAATCTTTTTTTTCATATCGTCGTGAAGGTAAAGCTGCCGGGCGTTTTGGTGCAGGCATTTGCTTGCGGCATGGCTAATTCACTCGTTTCCGTCGATTGTTGGGTAGAAAATAGGTATTACTGCGTAATTCTATCAGGAGATGCTGTATTTTTGCAAATATTTTTGTGGATTGTATTATGTTGTCAGGAATTTTTATTGTATTGTTTTTTTATTGTTTAGGAGAACTTGCGGCTTGGCTGCTTAATGGTTTTATTCCTGGCAGTGTCATAGGAATGTTGTTGTTGTTTGTCGCTTTATGTATGAAATTGGTAAAACCGGAAGCATTAAAGCCTGTGGCAGTTTTTTTATGCAATAATATGGGGCTTTTTTTTGTGCCCGCAGGTGTTGGTATTGTCAATGCTTTAGATATTTTGTCGGCATATTGGGAGGCTGTGCTTGTGGCTTGTGCCGTAAGTACTATTGTTGTCATTGTTGTAGTGGCTTCTCTTCAACAATGGTTTGAGAAACATCGTAAAGGAGCCGAAGACAGATAAATTAACAGTTTGTAAATGGAAACATTATTAAATTCAGAAGTCTTTATTCTCACTTTTATTATCGGAGTTTATTTATTTGCCTTGTGGCTTTATGGAAAGACAAAATTACCTTTTTTGCATCCGTTGCTGGTTTCCATTCCGATATTGGCACTGGGGACTCATCTCTTGGGTATTGCTTATGATTCCTTTGAAAAAGGAAGTCGTATCATTAGTTTTATGCTTGGTCCTACGGTTGTTGTGTTAGGGTATCTGTTATATGAGCAGTTGGTGTATTTAAAAGAGAATGCACTTTCTATTATAACTTCTGTCTTTGTAGGTTGTGTTACAGGTATTGTTAGTGTGATATTTATAGCCCGTTATTTTGGAGCCGATCATGCTTTGATTGCTTCATTAGAACCGAAATCCGTAACGACACCGATAGCGATGAGTATTGCTGAAAAGACTGGAGGGATTCCTTCCATAGCTGCTGTTGTCGTGATTGTTGTAGGAATTTTTGGAGGGATTTCAGGTCCATTTATTCTGGAGCGATTGGGAATAAAAAGCCGCATTGCACGTGGTTTGGCACTAGGTTCTGCCGCACATGGATTAGGGACAGCCCGTGCTATGGAGCTAGGTTCTATCGAAGGAGCAATCAGTGGCCTGGCGATAGGGGTTATGGGAATTATGACAGCGGTGCTTGTTCCGGTGATAGAAATGATTTTAGAAAAAATCCAATAAAAAACAGAGTTGATTCAACTCTGTTTTTTTATTAATGAAGAGATTCAAGTTTTTTTACTATTGCAGGATTTGATGGACGCAGAGTCTTATATTCCAGTAAACGCCCGTCTTTTCCATAAATCAAAAAATGAGGAATCCCCTTAACATTTAACATCTCTGCAAAAGTGTCGTCAATTATGCGCCACTGATTGCCGTGCATGTCCAATTGTTTTATTTTCTGTACCCATGCCGAACGGTGAGAATCGAGTGAAATACTAACGAAAACTACATTTTTGTTTTTCAGTTTTTTTTCTAATTTCTGTAAAAATGGCACTTCACCCACACAAGGTCCGCACCAAGAAGCCCAAAGATCAATATAGATGTATTTCCCTTTGAATTCAGTTAGTTGGCGCTTGTTTCCTTGTAAGTCTTCAAAGCTTACTTCCGGTATTGGTGCGTTGACAATGGAATAGCGTTTTGCACCGTATTGTTCCAGAATTTTTTCGCGATCGGGAAGTTCGGTTGTGAGTTTTTGTAATCGTGAATAATTTTTATCAGAATAGCTATAGTTGCGCATATAATTGTCGATAATCCGATTGTTCACCTCAATGCGTAAATCAGGTATTTTAAACTGTTCCTTAAGTAAACGCAGTTGTTCTTCCGGTTCTTTGCTTTGTTGATTCAAATAGGAGACAATATGTGCCGGACAATTGTAGAATAACTTCCAATAGGCAATGTCACAAGTCAGAGGAATTGAAGGTAATTCTAAATCAGTAGGTATTTGCCGATCGGAGGCGTTTGAGTAGATAAATTTCAAATTCAAAACAGCATCCAGACATTCCATATTGCTCCATTTTTCAATGTATTCATTTACTTTTTTGTTTGGAGAAAACTCAGAACTAATCTTCTGGGCTTTTTTAGAAAAATAAGATAAGAATATGGCGATAGAATCAGGAGCAGGAGTTGCTGTCCATAACTGTCGGTTTTGTTCCTGGCTGAACTTCCTGAATTCCTGAAGGGCTTGATTGTCTTTGTCTTCAGCTTGAATATCCAATTTTTTGTTGACAAAATTCATTGTAATATTTACGTTTGAACTTGCAATTAAATAAATCGGTGATGAGAATTGCCATTTGTTTTCTTCTTCAACCACTCCGGACAAAGTGAAGAAAGGTACCTTTTGTACAGGAAGCGTCATACTGAAACAGCCATTACTATCCGGAGTGATGGTAAATGTCGTATCACATCCCTGAAAAAATAGAGAGTTCACTTTTCCTGATTGTATTTTGCCGGATAAAGTGTAGATAGTTTTGTTCTGGCAGGCAAAGCTGCACAGAACAAATAATGAGATGAGTAGTTTATTCATAATCAGTACTTTTGTACATAATACGTATTGGTTTGTGCGCTATATTTAAATAAGGAGAATCTCCTTCATTTTTACCGGTGTCACTATTTAAAAAATAGAAAGACCCACTGAATTCAGATTTGCTCTTATCATTAACTCCGACATAAAGCTGTTCCTCATCTTTGCTGATAGAGATGGCTGTAATTTCTGCTCCGTCAATTTCGTTCAATGTCCTCCACGGAGTAGTTGGGAAAGTATTGTTATTGAAAAACCAACGATAGATTTTGTTGTCAATCGCATAATATAGACATTGATATTTCGGACTTGAAACATACGGAGTTTTATTTGTGAAATTCGGAGTGCCGCTAACTGATACAAGTTTCTCTGCCAAGCCGAACCGAGGGTTGATAAGTTGGTAGTTTTCATCGTATCCGTCATCTATTTGCCAGGTGTTTGCAATCGTTGTTTTGGCAAATTTATCGCCCTTGCGGGTTAATACCGTGAAATATTCATTATTTTTTTTATACATAGCGACAGGAGTATGACCAGTAAAGTCTATGCCCTCTTGCACTGTATTTCTGAATAAGTATCCCCCCAATAAGTGTACTATAGCCGGAAGTTGGGTGTCCCAAAGTACCGTAGCTTCTTGATATCCAGTAGAAACGATAAATCCCATATCGGGAGCATAGGTGGAAGTAAATGTTGTGTGCGATTTTATTATACCTTCTATAGAACCCAGGTCGAATACCTTCCCGTTAGGAGTTAAAATCGTAGCATTTCTAGCTTCACTATTGAGCATAAATAATTTTTCCGGAATAAATTCGACATCTGTGTCAGTTATGATATTTTCTATATTTAACAGGCTGTTATTCAGCATATAAATTGCCGGAGAATTTTTAAAACAAATAAATAATTGGTCTTTGCGGATTCCGAAATCTGTTGGATTCTTTGGGAATATATGTCCAGGATTGTTGACTTCGAGGCAATTGTTTATAAATATTCTTTTTTTGCCTGTCGCTTGTTCTGTATCGCTTAGTTCGCGCATAAATGAAAACATGGGTTCCCCTTCGTGGTTTTCACTTAAGATGGCAATACCTGTTTGATAAGCAGAATTTACATTGATAGTGAATTCATAAAAGCTGCTACCATGTTCGTTGCTGACTTTCAATCGTGCAGGGAAAGACCCTATTTTTTCCCCTACATATTCCAGATTGGCTTCTTCTGAATAAAGTTTATAATTTACTTCCCACTCATACTGCAATGGAAGCTGTGCTTCACTTTCAGAAACAATGTCTTCTATCGAAATTCTGAGAGTTTCATTCTGGTCAATGTTGTAAGTTTTCAGCAATTTTAAAGTGTCAATATTGATTTCGGAGATACGGACAGTATCCAGAGTTGTATCGTCATCAAAACATGCAGTTAATGAGAACGTGCAAAGTAGAATGAATAAATATTTCAATGTTTTCATAATCTTTATTTTTCGGATGGTTTATAATATCAGGCATTCGGGTTGGGAAAATCGGTTATCCCTAATTCCGGATGATCTTGGAAATATTGATACATAGGTATCAATATGTATTTGGTCAGCGTATAGTCATAATCCCATTCCCAGCCTTCATATTTTCCATTATCGAGATTTTCTCCGTACTTTTCAATGATTTTTTGATAACTCATAGGCGCTTTGTCTTTTAACTGGTGAAAAAAATCCATAAAAGTGACGTATACGATAGGATTCCAAGGACCTAATTTATAATCCGGCCAAGCAAAATTTCCTTGCCGATTTTTCCAATTCGGTTTGTTGATCGTGTTATTGAAGGTGATAATACCTGTTGCTCCCATATCTTTATCAACATTGGATGCCGGAGAGAAATGTTCGTTACTTACCAACCGGACTGCAACTTGCCATGTGGTTGAATCCAGATTTTTACGTACAAGGGTGATAGGTACAATTCCATTGATAGAATCTTTGGCTATTTCCAATGTTTCTGGAAGTTTGAAGTGAACATCTTTTGTTGCGTTGGTTTTTTCCGGTATAATTTCGATTTTGAATGAACGGACGGTGGTGGCAGAAGTGCCCATTATTTTTACCGGCATTTCAATTACGTGTTCGGTAACAGACAACGGCGTGATACCAAAGGAATAATTGACAGAGTCGTTGGTAAAATAGATATTGATTACGGAATTGTCAAATAGAGGGTAGTCTGTCTCACTGCAGGAAAGGAGGCTCAATGACGCTCCTAAGAGAGCTATGGAGTATAATATTTTTTTCATGATCATTGTAGTTTACTGATTAATACCTGTAGTTAAATTCTTCTTCCGGAATATTGATTACATAGATGTCATTGCTTGCCGGAATCGTCTCTTCGCCGATATTCACGATATCAAGATTTAGGCGTTTCATGTTGAAAAAACTTTGGCCTTTACCGATAAATTCTTTATATCGCTCGTTGGTAATCATTGGGAGAGTCAAGCTCTTAACCGGCGCCAGACCTCTACTTTTCAGAACATCGTTAAAATAGTTTTTTGCCAGATTGTCGCCTTTTTGCAGCAGGCATTCTGCCATAATGTAATACATCTCCGGCAATCTGATAAGATTGATGCCCGGAATCTGTCCTTCCGGACGCTTTCCATTTTCGAGTTGCACTTTGTCAGTCAATTTTATGAAGCGATGACCTTCGTTCGTAGGCCGGAACCATGAGCTGTAGCGATAATCGTTGCCGCCTTCAGATGCATTGTATATTTGTTGTATATTTCTTCTCGGATCCAAGCTCAACATGGTTGTCGCATCGTAAAGGTCTGTTTTTGTATTGGTATAGAAATCTTTCGAATATAGTCCGAAAATTGTCTCTTTCCCTGAAAGTGTTCCGATGATATCTCCGGCAACTTCAGTCTTGCTTATCAATGATAATCCGCTTTCTTTAATTACTTTGTTTGCATAATAGATAGCGCTGTCGATGTTGCCAATAGTCATATAGACGCGGGCTAAAGTAGCACGAGCTGCATGTAAGTTGAAATGAGTGCTACGGTTGCGCAGGTAAGCATCGTTTTCTGTTGCCATATTGTACAAATCTGGATTATCCAGCAGATGTTCTGCTTCGCGCAATTCGCTGATAATTTTATGTAATACGGCTTTTTTAGATATCACATCGCTGGGTTTTACAGAAAAATCGGTGCTATATACAATGCCTGTCGTGCCATCGTTAGTTGTTTGATCTGTAAACAGACGCAGTAAGTCGAAGTGCATGAAAGCACGTAATCCCAAAGCCTCCCCTTTGTAGATATCATAGAACTCTAATGATTTGGGTGATTGTTTTTCAAGATTGATCAATATGTTATTCACATAAGAAATGTTTTGGTACATGGAACTCCAAATATCAAGGAAAACTTTTTTCACATCTGCATTCTTGTAATAGTTGAATGCAGATAAATCGGTGATACCTTGATTGCCTTGACAGGAGAAATATTGTGCCATGATATCCAATATATAATAGCTCATGTTTTTCCCATACAGAGCAGGTGTACGCATAGTCGCGTATGCACCGTACATGGCGTTTTCAAATCCTTTGCGGGTCGTCAAAAGTTCTTTGCCCAATACTTCGCCTTGAGGGTGTACGTCCAGAAAGTTATTGCAAGAGAAGCTCGTTATCAGCAAGCCTAAAATAACAGCTATATTTTTGATGTCGGTTTTCATAATTGTTCAATAATTAGAAAGTGGTACTTAAAGTAAATTCAAATCCATTACTGTATGTATAGGTGAGACCTCGTTCAGCTTTTACATTTGAGAAACGGAGAATGTCGGTTAAATTGATTCCTAAACGTAAATTTCTTACCAACAGTTTCTGACAAATCTGTGGAGAAAATTCATATCCGAAATTAACAGTGCTTAATGTGAATACATTTTCTTTTTCAACAAAACGATCTGTATATTCTGGAGTTGAATGATTGGTAATGTTACGGTAGATTGCAATGTCACCTGGATTTTTCCAACGGTCATTAAATGCACGCCTGTCCACATTCGTTTGGCCGGTATTCCCTTCAATGCGGGCAGCACGGGTTACATTGTAAAGATAGCCGCCACATTTGAATGTTCCTACCAGATAAAGACTAAAGCCTTTATAGAATATATTGGAGGAAGCAGTTCCGTAGAATTTTGGCTCTGTATCACCTACAATTACTTTATCATCAGTAGAATATTGGAAAGTACGTGTACCATTCAATTTGATGAATATTTCCTGTCCGGTAGCCGGGTCGATTCCTGCAGAACGGACAACTTTTAATGCTGTTGTTGATTCCCCTTCTTCATATTGAGCCAATGGACCGATGTTTTTTGAAGAAGGAGTGTTATTGTTGATTTCATTTTGCTTTTTTAGCGCATTACTGATTTTCAAGATACGGTTTTTGTTAGTTGAACCGCTCATGCTTAATTGCCACCAGAAGTCGTTGTTTTGAATCAGCATTCCGTCAATCGAGAATTCAAATCCTTTGTTTTCCATTTCTCCGATATTTTCCATCCCTTGGGTTATCCCGGTTGAAGGAGCCTTGCTGGCTGCAAGTACCAGATCTTTGGTACGTTTCAGATAATAATCTACAGTAGCATTCAGACGGCGTCCAAACAGGCTGACATCTGCTCCAAGATTGTATGAGAATTCACGTTCCCATTTCAGATTTTCGTTTCCGATAGTTTTCGGAATGGCTCCGATACCATTTAGATATTCCAAGTCATTGCTATATTTATACATGGTGATGGCTTGAAATGGAGAGAAGTTGGTCTTGCCTGTATAACCCATACTACCGCGAATCTTCAGAAGATCCAATTTGGAAGAGCGGAAAAAATTTTCGTTATGGAGATTCCAACCTGCTCCGGCAGACCAGAATTGGCCATATCTTTGATTGGCTCCGAATTTGGAAGATCCAGACAGACGATATACAAAATCTGCATAATACCGATTCTTGAACATGTAGTTTCCATTAGCAAAGAATCCGACTTCTGTACTAAGATCTTGTGAGCCGCTAGGTTTTTGTGAGTTATCTGTAGAATAACCATTGGCATGTCCGACGAAATTCAATTCATCGTCGTAGAATCCGATAGCTTTTAAAGTTGAGGTTTCATATCTGCTTTTACGAATTTCTCCTCCTACAATAAGACTCAACAAACTGTTGTCTTCTGTCAGTTTGTTGAAAGATGCGTTGATATTTCCAGACCAGTCTACAGCTTTGTCTGTAGTCCTTTCGAATCGTCCTTTTTTATTGAGGTCTTCTTCTGTTTTAAATACTTGTGATTTAGGAGAAATGTAATTTTCTTTGTTCCCATCAGTGATGGAAATGTTAAAATTGCCGATAACACGGAATAAGTCGTTGATATCCCAGCGGATATCCGTTGTGTTGGATAATGATTTGCTGGTGCTTTTTGTGTAATTGCCAAGCATTGCTTCAACCATTGGATTGTCATTGTCGTAAGAGAGTTGGCGATTAGGTTCTCCGTATTCATTAAAAATACGGTCATATGGATTTTGATTTACCCAGTTCTGAAAACTTCCGTACGGAGTGTCTTTTGTGTCAGTTTCGTTGTAGCCGGTACGGTTGGCGAATGTCAGTTTATTGGCTAAATGATATTCTAATTTGAATCCCAAACCATAACGGCGACGATAGTCTTCTTTCATGACTCCCTGTGTGTTGTTGAAACGTCCGGATAATTCATAACGAATATTGGAAGCACCGCCATAAATCCGGAGAGAATGATCGTGAGAAAAGGCGGTGCGGGTTGGCTGAGAAAGCCAGTCTGTGTTTACCCCGCGGGATACTTCTTTGTAGCGTTTGTTGTAGAGCTGGTCCAGACGATATTGTTCTTTACCCATATCAATGCTATTCCATTGATCCTGTTGGGGAGTATACAGGCCGGCAAGTCTTTCATATTCCAACTTTTCTTTGGCATTCAAAACATCGTAGTCTTTCAGATAAGGGAATTGTACTTTGCCGGTGAAGTTGTAGTTTATGCGGATATTGCCTTCAGTCAGTTTCTTGCGCTCGACAACAATTACGCCATTTGCAGCGCGGCTACCATAAAGAGCTGTTGCTGATGCATCTTTCAATACGGTGATGTTGTCAATTTCGTTCATGTCAAGGTCGTAAAGTTCTTCCATGCTGATTTCTACACCATCCAAGATAATGGTCGGTTGATTTACGTTACGATTGGTGCCGGAGAATGAACTCATGCCACGCAGTAACAACTCGGGTATATGATTCGGATTAGAACCAAGATCGTTGCGTTCAACAAGATTCAAACCAGGAGTCAGAGCACTGATGGCTGCAATGATATTGGTATTCGATACAGCTTTCAACTCATCACTTTTGATGGTTTTTACAGCTCCCGTGTAACTGTTTTTAGATTTTGTAAAATAACCTGTTACCACCACTTCGTCAATAGTTTTGATTTCCTCTTCCATGCGCACCACAATTTCTTTATTTAGTAAGATGGGAAGTGTAACTGCTTTATAACCGATAAACGTGAACGTCAAATCGTTGATTTCTATAGGGCAGTTTAATACGAAATTACCGTTTTGGTCGGTTGCCGTACCTAATATAGCCTGTCCGTTGGAAATAGCTGCAACCGTAACACCAGGCATTGGTTGACCGGTTTTGGTGTCGATAACTGTACCTTTCACCTTTCTGTTCTGTGTTTGTGGGATAGCAAGCCGAGCTTTGATGATGATGGTATTGTTTTGAATTTCGAAATCTAAATTTGTATTTTTCAGACATGTCTGCATGATTTTTGGAATGTCAGAGCTTTGGATGCAGACATCAATAAGGGATACATTTTTCAGCAAATCATTGCTGTAGATGATGTTGTATCCGCTTTGATGCTGTACTTGTTTCAAAACTTCGGTGAGTGTCGAATTGCGCAAATTTAGTTTGACTTCTGTCTTTTGTGCATGCCCGGAAAGTGCATTTGCATTTAGTACGAAAGCCATGCAGAAAATTACTAATAGTCTCATGATTAATCGTAGTTTTTTCATAATTTTGAATGTTAAATGATAATTACCTACTTGTTATTTGACATCTGAAGCGGAATGTCGCCAACATTCCGCTTTTTGGCATTTTATCGGTTAATTGTTTACTATGATGTTTTTTCCTTGTATATCAAATTTTATGTTATATGTTTTTTCGATCATTTTTAGGATTGTTGATATATTGTCAAAGCGGTTTACATAACCGGAAAAACGATATTTTTTTAAATCATCACTTTGATAGATGGTCTGTGTTCCATACCAGCGACCTAATTGTTTCATGATTTCTTCGAGAGTTTCGTTGTCAAATATAAACACTCCTTTTGTCCAACCGATAAATGATTGTGCATCAACTTTTTTTGTTGTTATTTGTCCGGTCATTTTTGAATATTGGCTCTGTTGGTTAGGTGTAAGCGTACATCCGATTCCGGTGATAGGAGAATAGGTCTTTACAGAACCTTCGGCCAAAGTGGTATAAATATCAGTGTCAGAAGGGTATGCTTTAACATTGAATTTCGTTCCTAAAACCTTGATTTCCATAGAAGATGTTTTTACAATGAATGGTTGTTTTTTATTGGGAACCACCTCAAAATAAGCTTCTCCATCCAAATAGACTTCTCTTTTGTTTCCTGTAAAGGTGGTGGGAAATTGTAAATGACTGTCGGAATTTAGCCATACTTTAGTTCCGTCTGCAAGTACAAGTTTGTATTCTCCGCCGATGGGAATAAAGATGGTTTGATAGTCCGGCTGTATGATGTTGTTGGGTTCGGATTGTTCGATTGTTAAGGTGTTATTTTGATTGTTGATGGTTATCGTAGAATCACAGGGATACGAGAGTTCTTGTTGTTGGGTTAAATCTATTTCCTCTCCGTTGGCTAGCACTAAAACTGCTTTGAAGCGTCCCGGTAGAGGTATCTCTGTCGTTGCAGATGTAGAGTTTGGTGTCGTCAACTTTAGATTTGTAAATAAAATAGTTGCAAAAATGATTGGCAATGCAAAGATTGCTGCGTATTTCGTCCATCGTAGAATAGAAGGGCGTTTTGTGAATGTTATTCTTGCTTCTATTTTTTGCCAGTTAGATTTCAGATTGATAAAAGGTATTTCTGAAGATTTGGGTTTATTTTGTATATATTTATTTTTCAAAGAATTATAGAGTGTTTGATTTGCGGTATTTTCCAGCCAACAGTTAAGTTCATGTTGCTCTTGAACGGTCAGATCTTTTTGAAAGCTTCTGACAATGAGTTCTGATATATGCAAATGTTGATGTAAGTTTTCCATTTTTACTTTTTTATATAGCTATTACGATTAAGTCAGTGGTGTGGGTGAAAAGAAAATAAAATTATTTCAATATTTTCGAAGAAATGTCAGATAACAGAGAGGAATAGCTCATATCTGTATCCAATCCATTCCATAGCAATGACAGCTTATTAAAATTTATATAAACCTTATGTTTATAGCTTATTAAAATGGTTTTATGAGGTTATTATGGAATGCAGTTATATCTTGAAAATGTTTTATAGGATAGAGTTTGAAGGAAATGGATTTAGCAGAATTTGTTACAGTTATTTGCAAAGATCCATATAATGACGTTGCCGAGAATAGATATGTGTTGTTTGAGGCGGCGGTATGCAATTTTTTTTTGTGTTTTGACCGTGTTTATGGAGATACCCATTTGAGTAGCGATTTCTTCATTAGACATACCTTGCATTGCTAAAATAAAAATTTGTCTGCACTGGGCAGGTAATTCCTGTTCTGTCGAGCGTAGAATCTGTGCAACCTCTTCTTCTATGATAAAATGAATGAAGGTTTCTGTTGTTTCTAATTCTAGGAGTGCACGGGAATTGTACGAATTTTTGATTTTTTCGTGTTTTAGAAAATCGATAGAGGCATTATGTGCATTGATATAAAGAAATGATTTTATATGTGCAATTGATTGCATTTCCTGCCGATGATTCCATAGTGTGATGAAAGTTTCCTGAGCAATATCTTCTGCAGCCGGAATATTGTTGATAAACCGGTTGATAAATAGACATATATTTTCAAACAGGTGGTCAAAAACGCTTTTGAATGCTTTTTTGTCTCCTTCCTGAAATAATTTTATGTTCAAAGAAAACACTTGATTCATACTATAGTGTTTCATGCATAGAATCAAGTGATTCGATTCTATGCATGAATATATCAAAGTTTGCTGATAATTTCTCTGAATAATGCCGTCATTCGAGGCTGTGCAGTGTTGCCGATATCCTGAACTTCTGCATGGTTTGTTTTTATAAGTTCCGGAGATGCTGTACTGTTGGTGATGACTGACATTCCAAAACATTCCATACCCATGTGGCGTGCGACAATAATCTCGGGGACTGTGGACATTCCTACTGCATCGCCTCCGATGACGCGAATCCAATTGTATTCTGCTGGCGTTTCAAACGAAGGTCCTTGAAGTCCTGCATATACACCATGTTGAAGTTTGATATCCAATTGTCTGGCACATTCATTTGCTATCTTGATGATACGGGGACTATAGGCATCTGTCATGCCTGGAAATCTGGGCCCCAGTTCATCAAGGTTATGTCCGCGTAACGGATGCTCCGGAAAAAGATTAATATGGTCAGTAATGACCATTAAGTCTCCGACGAGGTAGTTTGTATTGACTCCTCCTGCTGCATTGGATACAAAAAGGTGTTTTACTCCGATTTCGTGCAATACACGTACTGGGAATGTAACTTCAGTCATGGGGTATCCTTCATAGAAGTGAAAGCGTCCTTGCATGGCAATTACATTTTTACCTCCGAATTTACCTATTAAAAGATTTCCTTTGTGTCCCTGCACGGTAGAAACGGGGAAGTCCGGAATTGTAGAATAAGGAAGGGTGTGTTTTATCTCAATGGATTTTCCTAGTTCTCCAAGGCCGGTTCCAAGAATAATACCGATGGTATATTCTTCGTTGTTTAGAAAATGCGCAATATATTCCGCACTATTTTTGATTTTTTCGTACATACTCAAATATTTCGTTTATAAACAAATCCTTGTCTTTGAGAAATTCCGGAACGACAGGAATATAATAGATGTGTTGTTTCAGATCATCCGGGAGAGTGCAAAAGCGCAGGCGTGCGGCATCTTTCTCGGTTGTGAAAATATACTTCCTGTCATTATTTATTGCTTGAAATTTGTTCGTTATTTGTTGAATGTCTTTTGACGTAAAATGATGATGATCCGGATATTCCAGTGTTGTGATGTCTGATGAATATCGTTGTAAATATTCAATATATGGTGCCGGTTGTGAGATGCCGGTCAGACACAGAATGGAACAACTCTTGTTAGGGACTGCCATTGCTTGTTCTTTGAAAAGAGGGATGATGTCTCCGTATCTTATGGTGGTAAAGAATAATTGTTGATAGGGTTTTATTTTTAGTCGGTTATAACAAATCCGGAGGTCTATCGGATTCATCTGATGAGGGCATTTGGTGATAATAAGATAGTCTGCCCGTTTCAGAGCATTGACTCCTTCACGCAATCGTCCTGCCGGTAGAAGATAATCTTCCGTAACGGGGCGGTTGAAGTCTATCAGTACAATATTTTTGCTTGCCTGTACATAGCGGTGTTGGAAGGCATCATCCAAAATAATCACCTCGGGAGGATCGGGTAAGGCCAATAACTTTTCGACGCCACGTACTCGTCTGCTGTCACAAGCAACAATGATATCCGGAAATTTCTTATATATTTGTAGGGCCTCGTCTCCGATATCTGAGGCGGTGGATTCCGGGGTGGCCATGATAAATCCGGATGTCTTGCGTTTGTAGCCTCTGCTTAGGCAGGCCACTCTGAATTTATGACGTAGTATTTCAATAATAAACTCTGTATGAGGCGTTTTGCCAGTACCTCCAATAGTAATGTTGCCTACACAAAGAATCGGTATTTCAAATCTTTGTGATTTTAGTATAGATGTTTGAAATAAGAAGTTTCTTATTCCGATGCCAATACCGTACAGAAAACTGAACGGTAGCAGTATCATATTTTTTGTTGTCATACGCTAATGTTTGAATTCGTTTGTAATTAGATCAAATGGAAGGCGGGCAAGAATGCCTTGGTGGGAGATGACTTCTTTTAGCTGTGACCAAGTTGAATAGAACGATCCCATTTCTTTTTGTAGTATTTGGGTTTTGATGCCTCCGGTCAATTGGTATAATAGTTGCTCTATGGGATTTTCGAGAGTCGGGTATTCGACCAGCATGTATTGGTCAATCTCTGCTTTATTCGCTGCAATTCTGATGGCATCCTCCAAGCCGCCCAGGATATCCACGAGTCCTATTTGTTGAGCATCTTCACCTGTCCATACACGGCCTTGGGCAATCGCATCAAGTTCGTCATGGGTTAAGTTACGTCCGGCCATGACGCGGCTGAGGAATGTTTCATAGCCTTGGTTAACATAGTTTTGCAGGATATTTTTTTCGTACGTGCTTAAAGGACGTGAACTGATTGGTATCGGTAGAGGATAAGTACCGCCGAAATCACTGTATTTATTGGTTTTAACAACATCGGTCGAGATGCCCAGTTTGTCTTTGATTAGTTTTTCGCCTGAAAAAAATATACCGAAAATTCCGATGGAACCGGTTAATGTTGTCGGCTCGGCAACAATTGTGTCTGCGGCACAGGAAATATAATAACCTCCCGATGCTGCAACATCTCCCATGGAGACGATGACGGGTTTTTCTTGTTGGGCCAAATGGACTTCCCGCCAGATGATATCTGAGGTGAGTGCACTGCCTCCCGGAGAGTTTACGCGCAGGACTATCGCTTTTGTGTTTTTGTCTAGGCGTGCTTTGCGGATGCTTTTTGTCAGGTCGGGGCCGATAGATTTTGCTGTTTGTTCCAGTCCTATTTCGCCCTGTGCGTAGATGATGGCTATTTTGTTCGGATTATAAGATTGATTCTCAAATGAAGATACTACTTTCTGATAGTCGGTCAATTGTATTTGATGTAATTTCTGATCGGGAGCTGTTCCGCATGCTTTTTTTAGAAATGCTAACATTTGGTCTTCATAAATTGCCTTGTCAAAATATCCCCATGTTGTAAATTGTTGGGTTGTATAGAAATTCAGCCGGTCTGTCAAAGCATTGATGGAATCTGTCGGAATGTTGCGACTGGTTGAAATGCCTTTTATTATGTTACTCCATGAGCTATCCAAATATTTCTTTACTTGTTCACGGTTGGCATTACTCATTTCTGTCGCAATGAATGGTTCTACAGCAGATTTGAATTTCCCGACTTTGACAATTTCCGGTTGTATGCCTAATTTTTCCAGTGTTTCTTTGTAGAATGTCACGCTACTGCTTATACCGGAAAGTGTGAACGGTGTCTCTGGATTGACGAAGATGCTGTCAGCAACCGTTGCCAGATAATATCCTAATTGAGAGTATCCTAGATTGGAGTAACTATAAATAAATTTGCCGCTTTCTTTGAATTTTTGTAGAGCGTTGCGAATTTCTTGAGTTGTTGCCAGGGCTCTGAAAGTACCTTGTATATCGTTGATGTTAAGGTAAATTCCTCTGATATTGTCATCGAAAGATGCGTATTCGATGGAAGCCAGGATTTTATTTAATCCGAGATTGGGCTGGGTGCTTATGGACAGAAGGTCTATGTTGTCAAGCGGATTGTCGGATGCTCTGTCATCAATGGGAGTGTCCAGCCGGATCGTCAGCACACTGTTTTTTTGTACGGAAACAGTATGGCTGGAAAATGCCAGCGCAGCTCCGAATAGAATAAAAAATAGGATGAAAATAAAGATATTGACAATAAGAAATCCTGTGATGGTGGCTAATGTGTATTTTAGAAAACTTTTCATGTCGGGTAAATACTTGTATTGTTTAGGTTTGTGTAATAAATTTTTCCCAAAAATAACCATATAATTTCTTTATAGCAAATATCTGTAAGGAGTTATTTGTGTATTGAAAGGTTTTTGTCTAATTTTGACGTTAGAACTAATACCGACGATATGAGTAAATTTGTAATAACGGGGGGACGTCGTCTGAAAGGAGAACTTAGTCCGCAAGGGGCAAAGAATGAAGCATTGCAGGTAATATGTGCCTGCTTGTTGACTAAAGAAAAGGTGACGCTTTCAAATGTTCCGGAAATTCTGGATGTTATAAAGCTGATAGAGCTGTTGAAAGGGATAGGGGTGAAAGTGGAGCATCCGGAGCACGGTACGTTTGTCTTTCAGGCTTCTGATATTAATTTTGATTATTTTGAAAGTGAAGATTTTTATAATAAGGCTGTCAGCCTGAGGGGGTCAATTATGATATTGGGGCCTTTGTTGGCGGTGTATGGCGTTGGTGTTATTCCTAAACCGGGAGGTGATAAAATCGGACGTCGTCGTTTGGATACTCATTTCCTTGGATTTGAAAAATTGGGAGCTACTTTTGACTATAATAGTACTGACGGTTATTTTAGGGCATCGGCAGAGCGTTTGAGAGGATGTTATATGTTGTTGGATGAAGCGTCAGTGACCGGTACTGCCAATATAATCATGGCTGCTGTGCTGGCGGAAGGGGTAACTACTATTTATAATGCAGCTTGTGAACCTTATATCCAGCAATTGTGTATAATGTTGAATGCGATGGGCGCCAGAATTTCCGGTATTGCTTCTAATTTGCTGACGATTGAGGGAGTGGAGGAATTAGGGGGGTGTTCTCATCGCTGTTTGCCGGATATGATTGAGGTGGGCAGTTATATTGGACTGGCAGCCATGACGCGTTCAGAGATAGTAATTAAGGATGTGAACATCCTCCAGTTGGGTATTATTCCGGATGCCTTCCGCCGATTGGGAATCAGAATAGAGGAGCGGGGAGATGATTTGTATATCCCGCGTCAGGAACATTACATGATCGAGGATTTTATTGACGGTTCAATATTGACAGTGGCAGATGCACCGTGGCCTGGCTTGACGCCGGACTTGCTGAGTGTATTTCTGGTGGTGGCAACCCAGGCAAAGGGTAGTGTGCTGATTCATCAGAAGATGTTTGAAAGCCGTTTGTTTTTTGTGGATAAACTGATTGATATGGGAGCCAAAATCATATTGTGTGATCCGCATCGGGCTACGGTGATCGGACAGAATCATGAAGCTCAATTGCGAGCAACAAAAATGACTTCACCTGATATTCGTGCTGGTATTGCTTTATTGATTGCTGCACTTTCAGCACAGGGAGTAAGCACGATTCACAATATAGACCAGATAGATCGCGGATATGAGCATATCGATGAAAAGTTGAATGCCATTGGAGCTGATATTGTAAGGGTTGAGTAATCTTTAAAATTGTATTTTTTTGACAGTAGAATGATCCGGACAAATGGAGAGCAGTTCTTGAATGCTTTTCTGTTTGTCCGGATGTATGAAATCGGGCATTATTTCTGCCAGAGGGGCAAGGACGAAAAGTCGTTCACACAAGCGGGGATGCGGAATAATCAGTTCCGGAGTGTCTATGATTTGTGAATCGCAGAATAAAATGTCTATGTCAATGGAACGTGATGTATAACGGGGACCGTTGGGGTTGCGCACTCTGCCCAGTTGTTTTTCCACTTCAAGACAATGTCGGAGAAAGTCTGAAGGTTTCAGAGGCGTTTCAAAAACAATCACTTGGTTTAAAAAGTTTTCACAAGCTTCAAAACCCCAGGGTTCTGTTTCATAAAACGAGGATTTTTGAATGATTTCACCGACAGCAGACAACAAATGTGTTGCTTTTTTGAGTTGTCGGTGTTTGTTTTCTGAGTTGCTGCCCAAAATGGTTACAATCATTGATTCTGTTGCTTTTTAAAGTGTGGGCGGTTATTGTTGTTTGTTTTCTTTTGAAAATTCTTGTTGTTGGCAGGCTTGTTTGAACTGGGCTTGCTTTTCTTTTGCAATAAATCTTTCGGATTGGAAAGAGTCATTCCCTCAGGGAGAATAAGTGTGCTCCCGTAAAGAGTGTTGATGTCGTTGTAAATCTGTTCATCTTCTACCGTGTCTTTGTTCCAGGTGAGAAACGATTTTTTCATATGATTGGCGGTAAGTACGATAAGAGCCCTTTTGAGTTCCGGATTCTGTTGGTTGCGGATTGCCTCTATTAGTTTTTCAGTCAGTTTGCCATAATGCTTGAATCTGATACGGTGATTATTATAAGGCAATCGATCAGGTTTTTCTTGTAAAATATTGACAGAAGGGAGCGGGTAAGGGGAGTCGATGTCCAGTTTGAAATCAGACATGATAGCTAAATGATCCCATAGTTTATGACGGAAATCAGGTACATCACGTAAATGCGGATACAGATTTCCCATGACGTCAATGACGGTCTTGGCTGCGTTGGTCCTTTCTGCACGATTCTCTATCGTGAGAAGAAAATCTACCATTTTTTGTATGTTACGACCATATTCAGGAAGTACTAGTTTCTTCTTTTGGGTGTTATATTCAAATTCCATGAAAAGTTATGTGTTTTTACAAAACTCGGCATAGCTTCTAGAATAGAAAGCTCTAGCCTTTAGTTTGAATTGTTTGGCAAAGATATATATTTTAAATTATAAATAGTTGTGTTTAATCTTGTTGTGTATATAGTTTTGCAAATTTTAACAAAAGTGTGCGTATTCCTCCTTCTGAAAAAGCAACCTTCGCTTTCTTTTGTACGCCTAAACCTTCCAGACTGATGACACGTCCGGCACCAAATGTTGGATGAAAAATAATCATGTCGGGTACTACAAGATTAGAATCAATGGGGTGCAGTTTTGTACGATCAATAGGAGGTATGTTTATCTTGTTTGCAGTATTGGCAAAAGAGGTGATTGGTTTGTGAGAATGGACAATAGGACGGCTTTTTAGGCTGAATCCGGAGGGGGTATTACGTAAAGGGATGTGTCCATCTAAAAACTCACAGTCAATTTCGTCAATGAATCGTGAAGAACGGGAAGAGGTAATTTGTCCGTTTTTGTAGCGGCTTGTTGCATACGATAGACATACACGTTTTTCGGCCCGGGTAAGGGCAACATAAAAAAGACGGCGTTCTTCTTCTAATGACGCTGGTGTACTGACGCTTTGTTGTGCAGGGAAGAGTTCTTCTTCCATGCCAGTGATAAATACGTTGGAAAATTCCAATCCTTTGGAGGCGTGTATAGTCATGAGGGTCACTTTATTGAAATCACTCTCTTTTTCTCCGTCTTGGTCTGTTAGAAGAGCTACTCCTTCAAGAAAGGCCGGCAATTTGTCATTCCCTCCTTCTTTATATGCAGTTTCGGAAAATTCTTTTATACCATTGAGAAGCTCTTGGATATTTTCCTTTCTGGATATACCTTCAGGAGTTTCATCGTTGGAAAGCTCGTCAATAATGCCTGATGAACGTGTAATGATAGTGGCGGCATCATAGGCATTTTCATTGGCAATGTGCTCGCGAAACTGTTCGATGAGCGAGCCGAATTTTCTAAGTTTGGCAAGAGTGCCGGTATGGAAGACGGAAGCTACTTTGTCCAGATTGCAGAGCACTGTCCAAAGACTTACTTGATATTGATTGGAGATTTCTTGTAATTTGTCAACAGTCGAATCCCCAATGCCTCGACGGGGATAGTTGATAATGCGCTTGAGTGCTTCTTCGTCATTCTGATTGACTGCCAGTCGGAAGTATGCAAGTAAATCTTTTACTTCTTTGCGTTGGTAGAATGATTGACCTCCATAAATTTTATAGGGGATATTACGTTTGCGCAAGGCTTCTTCCATAATTCTGGATTGTGCATTTGTGCGGTAAAGGATGGCAAAGTCGCTGTATTCTTGTTGCTGGTAGTGAGCCAGGCGGAATATTTCATTGGCAACTTGAAATCCTTCTTCTTTGTCTGATAAGGCGCGCATCACTTTTATTTTTTCGCCTTCATCATTTTCTGAAAAGATGTGTTTGGGGATTTGCTCTTTGTTTTTGCTGATGACACTGTTGGCAGCATCTACGATAGTTGTAGTAGAGCGATAGTTTTGTTCCAGTTTATATAATTTATAATCAGGATAATCATTTTTGAAATTAAGAATATTCTCTATGCGGGCACCTCGAAATGAATAGATACTTTGTGCATCATCGCCTACAACGCAGATGTTACGGTGGGATTCGGATAATTTTTTGATTATCAGATATTGCGAATAGTTGGTATCTTGATACTCATCCACTAGGATATATTGGAATTTCTGCTGGTATTTTGCCAATATATCCGGATGGTCACGAAACAGTATATTGGTTTCCAGCAGTAAGTCATCGAAGTCCATTGTATCACTTTGTTTGCATCGTTGTTGATAGCGTTTGTAAATCTCTCCCAGCAATGGCCGTTTGGCTGCAGTATCTTCTGATAAAATACGGGCTGATAGTGCATAGCTGTGTGCTACAATTAAGTTATTTTTTGCCATTGAAATACGCCCCAGTATGACATTGGGCTTGTATATTTTGTCATCAAGCTTCATACCTTTGACAATGTCTTTGATTAGGTTTTTTGAATCTTGGGTGTCGTAAATGGTATAGCTTGAGGTATATCCTAAATGTTCGGCTTCAAATCGTAGGATTTTAGAAAAGATGGAGTGGAAGGTTCCCATCCATAAATTAGTTGCGATGTTGTAGCCAACTAAGTCTGCAATACGTTTTTGCATTTCTCGGGCTGCTTTGTTGGTAAAGGTCAGGGCTAATATTTTATGTGCCGGTACTCCTTGACTGAGCAATTGGGCAATGCGGTATGTCAATACGCGTGTTTTGCCGGAGCCTGCCCCGGCAATGACCAATGAAGGACCTGTCGTGTTGATGACGGCTGCTTGTTGGCTAATATTCAGTTCGTTAATAAAATTCACGATTATTTTTACCAATTGATTTATATGATGGACAAAAATAGAAATTTATCTCTAAGCGGGCAATAATGCATAGGTACTTTTACAAAAAAAGAGGTCAGACCATATTCTGACCTCTTTGTCGGGATGACAGGATTTGAACCTGCGACAACACGCCCCCCAGACGTGTACTCTACCGGGCTGAGCTACATCCCGAGAATGTAAGTGCAAAAGTAGTGCTTTATTTTTAGCCTGCAAATAAAA
>JAHHTT010000089.1 GCA_020024465.1 Odoribacter sp. | reverse complement strand
GAAAGGTGCCGGGTATGTCGGTTATGCAGATGACCTCTACGGTGGGAGCTGCTCCTAAAATCCGTATTCGTGGATCATCTTCAATTATCGGTAATCGAGAACCGGTCTGGGTGTTGGATGGTGTAGTATTACAAGATCCGGTGAAGTTGGATGCTGCGGAGCTGAACAGTATGGATCGTGTAAACCTGATTGGTAATGCCATTTCCGGCTTGAATCCTGAAGATATTGAGCGGATTGACGTATTAAAGGACGCATCAGCTACGGCTCTTTATGGTGCGAAAGCTGCCAACGGTGTAATCGTTTTGACAACGAAACGTGGTAAAAAAGGAGCTCCGGTAGTCCGTTACAGTACTTCTATGAATTTTATCGAGAGACCAAGTTATGATAAGCTGTTTTTGATGAATTCCAAGGAGCGTATGGAGGTTTCTGAGGAGATTTATAATAGAGGTTTACAGTTTGTAGGTTTTTCTCCGACGGATGCCGGATTTGAAGGAGCTTTGTATCAATTGTATCAAGGAAAAATAGGTCAAAAACAGTTCTCGGATGAGGTGCATAAGATGAAAGAGATGAATACCGACTGGTTCGATTTGTTGTTCCGCAATGCGTTCAGTCATCAGCATACTATTTCTATTTCAGGAGCAAATGATAAGGTGGATTACTATTTTTCTGCCGGCTATTCAGATCAACGGGGAGCGCCTCTACAGGAAAAGTTAGAACGCTTCAACTTTATGTCAAATTTGGGCTTTAATGTTTCAAAGCGTTTTCGGGCAACGGTCAGCTTGGGAGCCAGTATTTCAACGACTAACCGTCCTACGGTAGATTTGTTTCAGTATGCTTATAATACCTCTCGGGCGATACCGGCTTTTAATGAGAATGGTAGTCTGAAATTTTATGGTTATGAGGCAGGATATAATGATGTTCCTTTGATATATAATGTTTTTAATGAATTGGAATATTCCGGAGCAGAAGATAAAAACAGAAGTATCAATACCAATATTAATTTAGATTATAAGGTTGCTTCTTGGTTATCGTTGAATGCGGTGTTGTCATATAATTCAAGTGCTACGGAAGCTGAGGGTTGGTGGGATGAGCGAACTTATAAGGCTTCAACTTATCGTAAATTACCTTATGGATATGATGTTAGATTATTGGGAGAAAATCAAAGAGACTATAAAAGTAATGTTTGTGAATTGCCTTTTGGAGGTATTTTAAATTCTCATCATGAAGGTGCTGACTCTTATACTGTTCGTTTTTCATTGAATTTTAATAAGTCGTTCAAAGATTTGCATAGTATTACCTTTATGGCAGGTTTGGATATGCAGTCGTCTAAAGCGAAGGGATATAAGAAAGAAGATAGGGGATATTTACCTAAAAGAGGAAAAAATTTTGTGACCTTGGAGCGTTTGGATGATTATCCTTATGCTGCTCGTCAAATGTTACAATTGAAGCCCATAATGATAGACGGAACTTCAAATAGTTTATCTTACTATGCTTCTTTTTCTTACGCTTATAGAGGCAAATATGTGATGAGTGCCAATATGCGAGGCGATGGTTCAAATAAGTTGGGTGAGCAGGCTCGTTTCCTGCCTATCTGGTCGGTATCTGCCCGTTGGAATATGACGGATGAATGGTTTATGGAGCCGTTACAGAATGTTGTATCTAATTTTGGTATTCGGGCTTCTTATGGTCTTCAAGCCAATGTAACGGATGCACACAATCCGAATATGATTATTTCGGTAGGTTCATTGGATGCGAGTTCTGAAGAGTATTTAGCGGTGCTTAATTCATTGCCAAATGAAGGATTGAAATGGGAGAAAACCAATTCGGTGAATGCAGGAATTGATTTTGATTTATTTAAAGGAAAAATTTCAGGAGCTTTTGAGTATTGGTACAAAAAGAGTAAAGACCAATTGATGTCATTGGAGGTGACCAGTACAAACGGAGATAAATTGGTAACGATTAACGGTGGCGACTTAGAGAATAAAGGTTGGGATCTGTCATTGTCATTTACTCCGATTAGGACCCGGAATTTTGAGTGGCGAGTGACTTTTAACACAAGTAAGGTATATAACGAAGTGGCTACATCTGCCAATCAAAGCGTATCCTATTCCAATTATTTGAGCGGAACCTTGGTGAAAGATGGCTTTGCTTTGAACTCTTTCTATTCTTATCGTTTTGCCGGTTTGGATGGAAACGGTATTCCGAAATGGTATGGGCTGGAAGATTGTGATAAGGATGGTAATGTGGTTATCAGAACTCAAGAGGAGGCATTTGCTTCTGCCATGGCATATAGCGGTAAGCGAGAGGCAGACTTGACAGGAGGATTATCGATGGGATTCAGTTATAAGGGATTTAGCCTTAATACTATTTTTTCTTTGTCAATCGGCTCAAAGATCCGTTTGAATGATTTGTATCAGGGGGATGATTTTAAATTGCCTTATCCCGGTCAAAATATGGGTTCGGATTTTGTAAACCGTTGGAGAAAGCCTGGAGATGAGAAATTTACTAATATCCCGGCATTGACAGATGAGCTTTATACGATAAGCGGTATGTATCGAGGTGGAGCAAATCCGATAAACAAGACCAATATCATGAACAATGTATCGTCTAATTATTGGCAGATGTATAATAATGCGGATATGCGCGTGGTGTCCGGAAACTTTTTGCGTTGCCGCAGTATCTCGTTGTCCTATTCCTTTGCAAGCGAATTGGTGAGAAAAATATCATTGAAATCCTTGTCAATGAGTTTGAGCATGAGCAATCCGTTTGTTATTAAGGCTAAAGGCTTGCAGGGACGTGATCCGGAACAGTTGACGATGGGTTCGGGAACCATCCCTCCTCAGCAGAACTATGCCTTTACAATGAGTGTAACCTTTTAATTTTGATATAATATGAAACGGATAATATATATGATTCCTTTGTTCCTGCTGTTTGCCGCTTGCGGCAATTTCTTGGACTACAAGGATAAGGATAAATTGATTCCCAATGAGTTGTCGCAATATAGTGAATTGATAATGGGAGAGTTGACCCAGAAAATGGTAAGTAATACTTGCTATAATTTGTTAGTGATGAGTGATGATTACGGGACGTTTGTACCGAGTTGGATTGGACCGGATACTCGAGATGAGCGACTTGATTATCAAAGTTGGTATATATGGGCAAAAGAATCCCAAATCACCTATGACGGAAGCGAATTGATAGATCCGGCTTGGGGAGAGTTCTATCATAAGATATTGATGTGTAATATCATCGAAAAGGATGTGAACGCTTATGAGGATGATTATGACGGAATGAAATACCGTCTGTTGGGAGAAGTACAGGCATTAAGGGCTATGTCATATTGGTATTTGGTAAATATGTATGGAGAGCCGTGGCGTAGCGCAGAGCAGGCTAAGACTGCAATGGGTGTCCCCATTAATAGAGAAACAAGCATTAAGGACAAATTGTACACGAGGGAGCCGTTGGCAAAGGTATATGAGCTGATGGAAACCGATTTGATAAATGCGTTGCAGAATTTGGAGAAAGGAGAGAAGAAAAATACAATTTTCCGTCCGAATAAGGATTTAGTCCGTTTGTTTTTGTCTCGAATATATTTGGAACAAAAACGTTATGATGATGTGATTACCGTATGTAATGAATTATTGGAAGAAACAGAACATGAAATTATTCCTTATTCTGAAATGGTGGAATATGCAGATGCAGAAAAACCTATGATTAACAAAAATAGCAAAAGTCTTATTTTTTCTTGGTTGAATAGAGATGCTTTACCAGGATCAGGAGCTGTTTATAGTACGGGGAGATATGCTCCGGCAGAGGATTTGGTTGCTTCCATGTCAAGTGATGATGTGCGTAAAAAAAGTAATGTGGTGTGGGATGGAAATTATCATCGTATTGTAAAATTTAAGGCTTTTGAGTCTGGCTGCGAGAGTATGAACTATCGAATAGAAGAGGTTTATTTCAATCGTGCTGAGGCATATATTGAAAAAGGGGAATGGCAATTGGGAATGAAAGATGTAAACGAGATTTATTCTAAACGTGTTGAGGATGGCGTATTAAAGGCAGATAATGCGGAAAGGGCTAGATTACAATTGCGTGCAGAAAAGAGGAGAGAATTGTGTTTTGAGGATATGCGTTGGTTTGATATCAGAAGATGGGGACTGGAGGTTGAACATAAGTATTATAATTTTTCTATGGATAAAACTTTTATCACCTACGTATTGGAGGCAGAGAGTCCGAATTATGTTTTGCCGTTGCCGTTGGATGTGCAACGCCGTAACTTCCAAATTGAGCAACCGAAACGAATTGAAGTAAAAAAGAAATAAACGGAGGAATGTATATGAAAAAGATATGGATGTTTTTATGTTGCAGCTTGCTGTTTATTAGTTGTTTTGAAGATCAGGATATATCAGCAGATTATGTGGAGTATGGACGGCATTATGATGTGAACTCTCCGGATTCAGTAGTAAGGTATATTTCACAATACTACGAAAAATATGGAAAAATCATCATTACTGATCCGGATACAGCTGATTATATGTTCAATTTTCAGATGAAGTATTTGGTTGCGATACAGGAACCTCGACAAGATGAGCAACATCTTATGAAAGGGTTGAAATTTTTAGAGGAAATATTTTTGAATGGGTATAGTGATGAGGTAAAAAAGAACGTATTCCCTTATGCTTTGATTTTGGCCGATTCAATTAAAAATATAGCTAATGTTGAACATACCTATGTTGATATTTATCCCGCTACAAATTATTTTGCTTTTTTGGTAAATGATGAGATGTTGGCAAAGACTGAGGAGGAGAAGGTTATTTTATCTAGGAAATGGAATACTACATTTTTGAATTATTGCATTGGTAAAGTTCAGTGGACAGCTCCGGAAGAGTTTTATTTGTATCCAACAGATGAAGAGTATGGTAAAAAGGAAAATTGGTTTATTACTGGAGTTGAAGAGGGTGATATGGATGCTGTATGGGAGAGAGGATATCCGTATGGGAAATGGGATTGGAATTATGATGAAGATTGGAATAAAGTATACGGTTATGCTGTATCTTCTTCTAGGGATGGGTATTTGGAACGATTTATTGAATTTTTATTGTCGACACCTCAGGAGACAATTGATGGTGCTATAGCAAAACATGCGAAATTGAAAAAAGCGCATGATATTTTGGATAATTCTTTGAAAAAGAGTTTTGGGATAGACTATCGTACGATGGTGTATAAGGCAAAGAAATAGTTATTAGACGGGGCGCGGATAGTGAAAAACATTTTTAAGTAGAATAGATATGAATAGAGTTTTAAGTGTAATTATCTTGTTGTGCTTGAGTTTGTCTTATGCACAGGGTGCAGATAAGATTTTTGGAAAGAAGAAAAAGAAAAAAGCAGAGCAGACTTCGGTA
>JAHHTT010000088.1 GCA_020024465.1 Odoribacter sp. | reverse complement strand
GAAAGGTGCCGGGTATGTCGGTTATGCAGATGACCTCTACGGTGGGAGCTGCTCCAAAGATCCGTATCCGCGGTTCATCTACTATTATCGGTAATCGCGAGCCGGTATGGGTAGTAGATGGTGTGGTCCTGTCAGATCCGGTACCGCTGGATGCAACAGAGTTGAACAGTATGGATAAGGTGAATTTGATTGGTAATGCTATTTCTGGTCTGAATCCGGAAGATATTGATCGTATTGACGTATTGAAGGATGCTTCTGCTACTGCTTTATATGGTTCAAAAGCTGCGAATGGCGTGATTGTGATTACGACAAAACGTGGAAAGCAAGGAGCACCTGCCGTACGCTTCAGTACTTCTATGAGTTTTATGCAGCGTCCAAGTTATAAAAATCAAGAGCGGATGAATTCCAAGGAAAGAATAGAAGTGTCAGAAGAAATTCACAATCGGGGATTGCAATTTACCGGATTTTCTCCTGATGATGTGGGATATGAAGGAGCTTTGAACCGCTTATGGAACGGTAAAATAACTATGGACCAATTTAATAAGGAGGTGAAAGCTATAAAAGAGTTGAATACGGATTGGTATGATATTTTATTTCGCAATTCTTTCAGCCAATCTTATACATTGTCTGTTTCAGGAGGTTCAAAGCGAATGAATTACTACTTTTCTGCCGGCTACTCGAATCAGCAAGGTTCGCAATTGCAGGAGGAAGGAGAGCGTTTCAGCTTTATGTCGAATTTAGGCTTTAATTTATCAAAGCGTTTACGGGCAGAGGTGAGTCTTTCTGCAGGAATCAATACGACAGACCGTCCGACCGTGGATTTGAATAACTATGCTTATAGTACTTCCCGGACAATTCCGGCCTTTAATGCGGATGGTTCGTATGCTTTCTATGGATACAGGGAGGTTTCATCTTTATTGGGCATCCCTTCTTCTATTCATAATCCGGTGTTGAATTACAATATCTTGAACGAATTGGATTATTCTGGTATAGAACAGAGTATCCGGGATATTAATGCTCGTGTTAATCTGGATTATAAGATTACTTCTTGGTTGAATGCAAATACTTTGTTGTCTTATAGTACCAGTGCTACTAATTCGGAAACCTGGTATGACGAACGTTCCTATTATGTGAGTACTTACAGAGGATTGCCTTATGGATATGACAGAAGTGGTTTTACAGAATCCCAGGAATCTAATTACAGAAAACAAGTGAGCCAGATTCCTTTTGGTGGTATATTGAAAACCGGAGAGGATACAAATGATTCTTTTTTAGTTCGTTTTTCATTGAATATGAATAAAATGTTTAATGAGGTACATAGCATTTCTTGTTCTGCTGGTTTTGAAGCTTCTAGCTCTCGTTATAAAGGATATGATAATGAGGAGTGGGGATACTTGCCTGGACGTGGGAAAAAGTTTGTGACTCTCGAAAACTTAGTGGATTGGGAAGAGGCCTCTTCTGCAATGCAGGCTCTAAAACCTTTAGTTACTGATAATACGACTAATTTTATATCTTATTATGGTACATTATCATACGGATACCGTGGAAAGTATATTATTAGTGCTAATATACGCGGTGACGGTTCAAATAAATTAGGCGAAGCGGCTCGATTTTTGCCTATCTGGTCATTTTCGGGGCGATGGAATATTACGGATGAGAATTTTATGTACTCACTTTCCAATATATTGTCAAATTTAAGTATTCGGGCTTCTTATGGTATTCAGGCCAATGTGACTGACGCACATAATCCTAATTTGATTATCGGATTAGGTTCTTTGCACAGTAGCTCTGAAGAATATAAAGCAATTGTATCTCAGTTGCCTAATCGGGATTTGAAATGGGAAAAGACCAATTCATTGAATGCAGGTATTGATTTTGATTTTTTCAATGGTGTGTTGTCCGGGAGTTTCGAATATTATTACAAAAAGAGTAAGGATCAGTTAATGACTGTAGAAATAGAATCGACCAATGGAGCTAAAATGGTTACGATTAATGGCGGAGACCTGACAAACAAGGGATGGGATCTGGCATTTTCATTGACTCCAGTAAGAACAGAAAATTTTGAATGGAATCTAGGTTTCAATACAAGTAAGAATAAAAATAGTATAGCCAACGCAGCTGAGAGAACTGTGACTTACAACGACTATTTGAACGGTACTATCATCAAGAACGGTCGTGCGTTGAATTCTTTTTACTCATATCAGTTTGCAGGCTTGAATACTGATGGACAACCGACTTTTAAAGGGACAAAGGATTATGATAAAGATGGTAATGTCATTATTTCGACCAAAGAAGAGGCATTGGCTTCTGTCTTGAAATATAGCGGCAGACGGGAAGCTGATTTTACAGGCGGATTGTCTATGTCTTTCCGGTATAAACGTTTTTCTTTGAACACCCGTTTTTCTTTATCTTTAGGAAATAAAATTCGTTTGAATGATCTGTATGATGATGATAATTTGAAGTTGCCCTATCCGGCACAGAATATGAGTAGTGAATTTGTGAATCGTTGGCAGAAATTGGGTGATGAAAAATATACAGCCATTCCGCGTTTGAGTGACCAGTTGTTGACCATGAGCACGATGAATCCGGACAATAAAGGGACGATTATGAATGCCAACTATATGGTGGCAGATAATTATTGGCAGATGTATAATGACAGTGATTTGCGTGTGGTTTCCGGCAATTTTATGCGTTGTACGGCAATTACCCTCTCTTATTCATTGCCCGAAGATATTTTGAAAAAACTCTATTTGAAAGGTGTTTCCCTCAGTTTGGGCGTATCCAATCCGTTTGTGATTAAATCCAAGGATTTGAAAGGGCGTGATCCAGAGCAGGTGACTTTAGGGTCGGGCACTATCCCTCCTCAACAGTCTTACTCTTTAATGTTAAATGTAACTTTCTAAATAAATATGATTATGAAAGTAAGAAGATATATTGTGCCGTTGCTGTTTGTGCTTAGTTCTTGTAGTAATTTCCTAGATTACAAAGATAAGGATAAGGTGATTCCATCGACGTTGGATGAATATAGCGAATTAGTGTTTGGAGAACTGATTGCCAAGTCTGCAGATAACTCTTGCTATAATATCTTGTTGATGTCAGATGATATGGGATGTGTAGTAAAAGGTTCAGAGAGTGATGCCCGTGAGGAGTATTTGAACTGGTATAATTGGGCAAAAGAACCACAGATAAAACCGAATGGTGACGAGGTGATTGATCCGGCTTGGGAATTTTTGTATAACAAAATTCTGACAAGCAACATGATTGAAAAAAATGTAAGTGAATTTGAAGATGATATAGAGGGGGTAAAATATCGTTTATTGGGAGAGGTACAGGCTGTCAGGGCAATGACATACTGGTATTTGGTGAATATGTATGGAGAACCTTGGTATAGCACAGAACAGGCTCAAACTGCGCTGGGGGTGCCTGTAAATCAAGAAACGTCTATTAAAGACCATTTTTATAGCCGGGCAAATCTGGCAACTAATTATGAATTGATTGAAACAGATTTATTGCATGCATTGGATAATTTGGCGAAGGGAGAACAGAAAAATACTATTTTCCGTCCTAATGCAGATGTTGTACGTCTTTTCTTGTCGCGTATTTATTTGGAACAAAAACGCTATGATGATGTGATTACCGTTTGTAATGATTTATTGAAGGAAACGTCCAAAGCTGTGATGAATTATGAACGTTTGAAGAAAAACAGTGATGATTGGGTTTGGGAACATCCGATTCTTTCGCGCGATGGAGGTAATCTGTTGTTTACCTGGTGGGAGCGTAATGCTCTTCCTGGATTTACAGTTTCTGGTTATAGTATAGGAAGATATTGTGTGGCTCCAGATTTAATGGCATTGGCAAAGCAGAATCCGGATGATATTCGAGGGAAATCCTATACTTTTTGGAATTATGATGGGACAGAGGTGCATAAATTTGATGCTAATTATTCCAGTTGTTTCGGTATGAACTACCGGATTGAAGAAGTGTATTTCAATCGTGCGGAAGCTTATCTGAATACCAATCAGAAGGATTTGGCTTTAACTGATTTGATGAAAGTGTATAAGGAGAGAATTGCTCCGACAGGAAATGCAACCTTGGAAGCAAAAAATATAGAGGAAGCAACTAATATTTTGAGAAGGGAGAAGCGGATTGAATTTTGCTTCGAGGATATACGTTGGTTTGATGTCCGGCGCTGGAGATTGTCTTTAGAACATGTCTATCCAGACTTGCATGATAGTCAAAGTATCCGAACTTTTGTATTGGAAGCAGAAAGTCCCAATTACGTTCTGCCTTTACCTTTGGATGTTCAGAGAATCAATCCAGATATAAAACGTCCGGAAAGAGTGGAGACTATTGTTAAATAAATAGATATTGACGATTATGGGAAAATATTTTTTATTATTTGCCTTATTTTCAGGCATTTTGTTAATTGGTTGCTATAATGAGGATTCGATTCATGCGGAGGAAGATTCGTATAGACGTGCTTATGATACGACATCAACAGATCCGATATTTAAATTTGTTTCTCAGTATTATTATGATTACGGTAAATTATTGATAACAGATCCAGACACTGCGGATTATCTGTTTAATTTTCAGACGAAACATCTATTGTCATTAACAGCTCCAGAACAAAGTCAGGAGCATTTGTCAGCTGCATTGGATTTTTTCAAAAAGATGTTTTTAAACGGTTACAGCGAAAAGATTATCAAGGATTACTTCCCTTATAAAATTCTGCTTGCCGATACGGTGCGTTATACAGGAAACAGCAATGATTACCGTAATATTTATCTGACTGAATTCCATATCTCATTCTTGGTGAATGAAGAAATGCTGAATAAGAGCGAAGAGGATAAAATCGCTTTATCCCGAAAATGGAATTATAAATTCCTTGCAGAATATATGGCAAAATATAAAGGCTGGAAAGTGGATGAAGATTTTTACCTTTATTCGACAGATGATGAATATTATAAGAATTTCAGCTATGAAACCAATGAGGAATGGACGGATGAAAATTTCTGGAAGTTAGGATATGCTAGTGGAAAAGTTTATGAAAAGTATGGGCAAAAGCCGGACGGCTCGTGGGGTATGGTGAAAGTAGGATATCAGTTTGCAGCTTCAAGGGCAGGATATTTGGAAGATTATATAGAATTTTTATATAGTAGTTCAGAGGAGATTATTGCTAAAGCCTGCAAGCATGAAAAGTTTAAAAAAGCATACGATATATTGGTTGGAGCTTTGACAGAGATAGGCATTGATTATCGGAATATAGGATATGGTACCAATTGATTTGAATATAAATTAAATTAAACGATAGGATTTATGAGAAAATTTTTAAGTGTAGCATTATTATTGTGCGGTATTTTGATTTTTGCGGATGCTCCTGCTGCAGATAAGATTTTTGGAAAGAAGAAAAAGAAAAAAGCAGAGCAGACTTCGGTA
>JAHHTT010000087.1 GCA_020024465.1 Odoribacter sp. | reverse complement strand
CGGGGAACGGCCAGCGCCAAGGGGCGGGACCACCCGTCCCGACGAGCGTAAAATCCAGTAAGCTAATGTAGCGAATCTGTTGTTATAGCACAGTATATAACTGCCATATTTATTTATCCATTGTCTATTCTTTTTTATTGCATTGAAATCGATATATTCTGTAATACGTTTTGCCCCACCTTTAATACCATAAACACCCCATAATAAAACTAAATTCTCATAAGGTTTATCATTGAGTTTGTATTCTGGGTAGTTCGATTTATTATTGAATATATCTGTATTAATACCAAAAGGTTTACGTGCTGAAATCATCTGACACAAAATAATGAAACTGCGTTCTTTACGGTCGGAGCAGAAAGGATTTTCAAACAACTCCATACAACTGGAATCGGCAACAGATAGGTAGCAATTTTTCTGCTTAACTATTCAAAAAACGGCTTCAAAGCACACATTTACGAATTTGGAATAATCTTGCCTATCTCCCTGAAAATCCAATAGTTTACATTATTCTTCCGAAATCCATCCGAAATCGGGCGAGTTTTTCTATATTTGTACCATCATCAATAGTAAATATTAAAACAATTACAATATGAATAGTGCGATTGAAATCAAGAAAAACATTTATTGGCTGGGGGTCAATGACAGAAGAACTCATATTTTCGAAAACTATTGGCCATTGCCAAAAGGAGTTGCATACAACTCTTATGTGATTCTCGATGAAAAAGTAGTTGTATTAGACACCGTGGAACGCAGCCAAATGGACAATTATCTGGAGAGTCTTGAAGCTGTACTTCGGGGACGAAAGGTAGATTATCTGGTAGTAAATCACGTAGAGCCGGATCATTCCGGGTCTATCAAAGCTCTGCTCTGCCAATATCCGGATATTACCGTTGTCGGCAACAGCAAAACTTTCCCCATGCTGCAAAACTATTATGGAATTACTGACAATCTTTTGGAAGTGAAAGAAGGAGACTCACTCTGCTTGGGTAAACGCACTTTGAATTTTTATATGGTGCCGATGCTCCACTGGCCAGAAACAATGGTAACCTATCTGCCGGGAGACAATATGCTTTTCAGTGCTGACGCATTCGGCTCATTCGGAACATTGGATGGCGGAATTTTTGACGATCAGGTGGATCTCGAATATATGGAAGAAGAAATCAGCCGTTATTATTCTAACATTGTCGGTAAATACGGAGCTCCTGCACAGTCTGCTTTGAAAAAATTAAGTGGTTTAGCTATTGATATGATTTGCGCAACTCACGGTCCTATTTGGCGTACTCACATTGCTGAAATCATTGCCAAATATGACAAGTGGAGCAAATATGAAACCGATGAAGGTGTTGTTATTGCCTTCAGCAGTATGTATGGACATACAGAGCAAATGGCTGATTGTATCGGACGCTTCCTGGCTGAAATGGGAATCAAAAAAATTCGTATCCACGATACTTCAAAAACTCACCCTTCATATATCATCAATGACATTTTCCGCTATAAAGGAGTTATTCTCGGAAGTTGCGCATACAATGGCAACATTTTCCCAACCATGGAAATTCTGCTGCATGAATTGGAATGTATGGGAGTGAAAAACCATTATTTGGGATATTTCGGTAACAAAACTTGGGGAGGGGGAGCTCTGCCACGTTTTAAAACATTTGCAGAAAAGATTAAATGGGAAGTTGTCGCCGAACCTAATGAGACTTGTGGTTCTATGAAACCAACAGATGTTGAACAATGTAAAGCTATTGCTGAAGCGATGGTAAAAAAATTGAGAGGTATGGAATAGAATATAGAATCATAACAACAGTTGATGGAAATCACAAAAAGAATGAGATGCTATGATAGAAAAAAACTTTATCAATGGCATCTCTCTTTTTTAAGATATTGGTTTGAAAATATCCTCTGTCCCCCAATTGTCATCATCACCCCCCGTAAAAAAAGATAAACCAAAAAAGCCAACCAAAGAATGTGATTGTCTGTTGCTCCAGAAAAAAGATAATATATTAAAAAAAATGCTGTAGCAGAAACCACCATAGCCAACAGCATCAGCCTTGTAGCTGTTGCTCCTATTAGTATTCCATCCCATAAAAAAGCCGCAAAACCGACTAACGGTATCGCTAACACCCAATAAAAATACTCTCCCGCAGCTTGTATTACATTTTGCTCATTTGTCAAAATCTCAAGAAATCTCTGCCCTCCTATTCCATACAAGACTGTAAAAAAAAGTGCCATACTTATCCCCCATATAAACAAGTTACGGACAGCCTGTCGCAAGTGCACAAGGTCACAAGCTCCGATATATCGACCAGCTAAGGCCTCGCCTGCATAAGCAAATCCATCCATAATATAAGAAAAAAGCGTAAACAACTGCATCAGTAAAGTATTGACAGCTAATATCACATCGCCTTGGCGCGCTCCGGTTGAAGTAAAGATGGTTGTTACTGCTATTAAACAAAGTGTCCGTAAAAAAATATCACGGTTTACAACAAAAAAATGCCGCATAGCACCCAAATGAAAACTGGAACGGAAAGACAGTCGAGAACGTAGAAAACCATATTTCTTTTTCCAAAATATTAATGCCATACCTAATCCTGACCACTCGGCAACCACAGTGCCTAAAGCAACACCCTCCACTTTCATTTCCAATACAAACACAAAACAGAGGCTGCAAAGTATATTGATGATATTGACAACTATAGCAATATACATTGGAAATCTGGAATTTTGCATTCCTATAAACCATCCCTTGAAACAATACATAGATAAAACAGCAGGAGCTCCCCAAACACAGATTCGAAAGTATGAAACAGCATATTGCTCAACTTCAACACTCGTATCCAATAATCCAAAAGCCAAGCGCCCAATCGGATACTGTAGCACCAAAATACCAGTAGCAGACAACAATGCAACACTGATTGCTTGTACCAACACATGCATTTCTCCTGCAGCATCTTTTCGCCCATAGGCTTGCGAAGTCAGTCCACTTGTTCCCATTCGCAAAAAACCGAAATTCCAATAAAGAATGTTAAACAACAACCCGCCAATAGCAATTGCACCAATATAGGCCGGAGCTCCAAGATGCCCGACAATCGTAACATCCACCAATCCTAATAAAGGGACTGTGATATTAGAAATAATAGAAGGTATTGCTAATTGTAAAATTCTACGATTCATTGCTTTACTTACCATAAACCATACGCGCCCACTCCAACTGGTAGTATATCTCATTCATGTCTGACCAACGTGCCTGAGGAATATACACGGATAATCCACTGAATTTATCCGAAGGTATATCCTGCCCAAAAAAGGTAGAAGTTGCCCTCTTGAATATAATCGTTTTTTTCAACTGTTGATTATATGCGGAACGTTGAGTATCATTCCCATATATATTTATATAATCTCCTAAATCATAGAACACATCCGGTGGAGATGACGTGCTCAAAGGATATCTCCACACTCCTGTCGGTTCAACTGATTCAAACTCTTTCACAATACCTGCCGTAAGTTCTGCCAAATGCTGTAACTCCGATGATTTAATCAAAGCTACTGTGGCAGAATTCCATCCATCATTATTCGGATCTGGATAAGTATTATAATAGTTAAAATATTCAGCACAGACCTTTTTCAAATCTCCCTCATCTTTCCATAACCAAGGAACAATCTTATCATAAGGAAAACCATTAGCAATTATTTCTGCAGGTGAAGCTATAAAATAATCTGAATGAGCACGCAATCCGTACAACACTTCAACAGAACCCATAAAACAAGCATCAAACAGAATAAAATTAAAATGTCCTGAAATACCTGCAAACAAATCATCTGTTTCCATAAAACTTTCCTTTGTTCCATCTCCCGGATGTGTATCTTGTCCAAACCATTTCGTTGGCAGATTTGTATATTTTACGAATCTTGCAGAAGATAAACGAGTAAAATTATTTTTTTGTGGCAACCACCCCATTCCATGAGACCACAGAATTAAACCATACGAATTCGAAGGATACAATTTCTTCATATCCTCAATAACTCTTCTCAATACCTCGGGTGATGCCGAATTTTCTTCAGAATAAGTAGCCAATGTATCCAATTTAGGATTCGCCGTTCCTTCTATTACCATCAAACGAGAGACATCATTCAATGGATCCTGATAGATAAGCAGTCTACCTTCCACATTTTTCATGCCTTGTAACATCAGCTGAATGTTAGTATTGCTATTGCTATTCAAATTATTATCGGCAGCCATATAAACCAATACCGTACGATTTGCATCCGTTTTTACAGAATCAGTATCGCCACACGATATAAAACCCAACACTCCACTAATACCTAAACAAACACTCTTTGCAAAACCTAATAAAGTTTTCATAAACATACTTATCTTATTTCAAGGTCGTGAAGATACAAAAAACTTAGAAGTCGAAAGACTATATCACATATTTTTAATAGTTCGCATATAAAATCCATCAGAAAGATGTATATTTACCATTCAAAGAAGACTGTAAAAATGCAATTGAAAAATAATTACAATCCAAAACATCCCTGATATGCAACCTGTCATATACCCTATTGAAAAAGAAAAACTTATATCCGAACTTACAGAAGATCGTTTTGTACGGAAAACTAACAAGGGTGGAAATGAAATTTATATATTCGATGCTCATACCGCTCCCCAATTAATGCACGAGGTAGGCCGCATACGCGAACTGACCTTTCGTACAGCAGGTGGAGGTACTGGTAAGGAAATGGACATTGACAAATTTGACACTGCTCCTGATACACCCTACCAGCAACTCATTGTTTGGGACCCACAAGAACAGGCTATATTAGGAGGTTATCGTTTTATCATATGCGACCATTTAGGAAATAATTCAGAAGGAGAACCTAATTTGGCAACAACCGAATTGTTTCGTTTCTCTGAACAATTCAAAAAAACATATCTACCTAAAATGATTGAATTAGGACGTTCCTTTGTACATCCTCTCTATCAATCTACCCGTATGGGAAGTAAATCAATGTTTGCCCTTGACAACCTATGGGACGGTTTAGGTGCATTAACCGTTGAGCATCCTGAAATTGAATATTTTTTCGGGAAAGTCACTATGTACACAAGCTTTAATATCCAAGCACGTGACATGATTCTCTATTTTATGAAAAAATACTTTCGTGATAAAGAAAATCTCGTCACACCTATAAAATCGTTACCCATCAATATTAACGAGCAACAAATGGAACAGATTTTCACTAATGAAAATTATAATGAAGACTATAAAATTCTTTCACACTATGTTCGTAAATTAGGTGAAAATATTCCACCTCTGGTAAATGCCTACATGAGTCTTTCTCCCTCCATGAAAACATTTGGCACAGCAATTAATCCAGGATTCGGTGGGGTTGAAGAAACCGCAATCCTTATTAAAATAGCTGATGTATATGAAGCCAAAAAGAAACGTCACATCACTACATATATTCCCAAGATACTAAAAAAGCTAA
>JAHHTT010000086.1 GCA_020024465.1 Odoribacter sp. | reverse complement strand
GCTGGCAAAAGATAAAATGCTCCGGGCCATCAGCGATACCGCCTATGCCCAGGGCAGTTATGGATCGGAAATGGAACAGGCTGCTTTGAAGAAAGAAGCCCGAATCGTAAAATAGACATAAACGGAGGAGTTCAAAATGGGTGAATATGATTTTACATATACCGTGCCTACAAATTTCAATAGGCGGGTTGTTCAATTTCTTCAGCAATTCGGCAAAGCTCATGTAGCCCAAGCCTTTCAGCGATGCGAATATGAATATAATGATGTCGGCTGGGCTTACTACGCCGGAATGAAAGGCGATAATTGGAACAAGAACGCTCTGGATTTCACATTTGAAGGAGCAGAATCTGACATATCATTACTACAGTCTTTCGATTCCACACTGCAAAATGCGATAGGAAAGGCTCTTAAGTCAAGTGAATCAGGACTTCTCGTTCGTAAGATCTATTATTTCTCCTCTGACAGTACAGCTGAATCTACAATGATTCCGGCATCCAACGAGGAACGATTAAATACTGATATGGCTGCGGCTCAGAGTGTGCTCGATGATTTGTTACAGGTGGGCGAGCGAGTTTGCTTGAATGCCTCGTTGAACGCATCAAGTTCCGAGAATAGCATAAACGACTACTTTAGAGATATGCTTTCGGTTAAGGGCTATAACGAGGTAAAAGATCAGACACGACACGGCATATCGGCAGGTGGAAAAGATGCTGCAGAGGTAGATATACTGTTGACCAAGACTGGGCGAGAAATTGCAATCTTTGAAGGACTGAGACTGGATAGTGTGTCAACGGCGTACATTGACGCTCATATTGACAAAGCCATTGTCAATTACAATGCACTCGGTACAGCGACCTTCGTTGTTGCATATGTAAACTCTGCGGATTTTGAATCCTTCTGGAAGAGATATTCCGCTCATGTGCAGGGGTATGACTTTCCCCTTCAGATAAGGAGGCCGTTCAACGTGTTGCCTTATCCAAATGCGGCTACTCGGGTTGCGACACTAATCCTTACGCGAGATGGGTTTGATTTTCCAGTGTATTTCATTGCTTTTAAGATTAGCTGATAGTTGACGTACTAATTCACTTGAAGGGAGGGCGCTGTGCTGGATGACTTTACATGGGATATGCGTGGATATATCCCCAGATACCACATCGCCTCGTCAGCAATCGGGATCACATATCAGGCGGCAGAGCGCATCTTCCAGCTGGAGCCTGACCCCCCGGCTGTCACGGAGCTGAACGAATACATTCTTTCCGCATTGGAAAAGAAGGATCTGAAATACTTTTCCTTCTTCCTCCACCACTATGAACCGCAGCTCAACCAGCGGCTCAAGACTTTTCTCGGCACACCATACGAGGCAGAGCGCTTTTTGGACATGAAGCTCTCCTGCCGGGAACAAATGCTCCAAAAGCTGATGGACTATGATCCTGCCAAGGGTGCCGAATACGCCACTTATATCTATCCCTTCCTGCGGGATGCCATGCTCCGTTTCCGCATGGGCGAAGAAAAGTGGTCGGTATCATCGCTGACCAGCTACAAAATGCTGCGCACGATGGCATATCTGCACCACAATACCAAGGATGCTGTTACTGAATTTGCCCAGAAATATAACTGCGATCTGGCCCTTGCAGAAGAATATCTGAAAGTGGTCCGTGGCATCCGCAATGAGCAGCCCTTCTATGTGACAGATGAGGACGGCGAAGAAACCGGCGAGGACGTGGCTGTGGATGACAGCTGGAATTATACCGATATTCTATGGAACGGCACACAGGCTGTGAAGATCCAGAGGGCCTTTGAAAAGCTGAATTTCCGGGAGCAGACACTGCTGGAAAAGCGGCTGGCCATCTGTATGACCTGTGGACGGGTCAGCTCATGGAAGAACCGCCCCACCTTTGAGGAACTGGCGGTCTTGTTTGAGGGCAGCACCGCCAGCGGTGCAGAGCGAGCCTACCGCAAAGCCACGGAAAAGCTGACCCTGCTTGCAGCTTCCGAGGGAGCTGTCCGGGCGGTTCGCATCAAGCAGAAATCCAAAACCAAGAGAAAAAAGAAAATCGCCGCAGCAGCCTACGAATATCAGGCAGACTGCGACGGCGAGTGGGGAGAAATCTCGTTGGATTTTGAAAACAGCTCAGCAGTGATCATCCGGCTGGCCGATTGGGACACCACTATTTCAAACTTCTATGCCAGAAAGGTGATCCAATATCTGCTGGGTTGTGACAATGACAAACTTCCCAAGGAAGCCATGTTTGCTTTTGAGGAAATTTGAAGCATGACATGTGATGAGGAATCCTTGAACATCAATGTTTTCAGTACCTCTGAAAGGAGTTTTCTGGTGAAAATAAAGATACTTGTGTGTGATGATAGTCAGATATTTGTCGATGATTTTATGGTTCAGGTCAAGGAATGCATCCGCAGCATCTGTCAAGCTGAAATTTGCGGTGTAACCAATCCTTCACAGTTGAAGGATCAGGACCTGAAAGAATACGATATTGTTTTTTTAGATATCGATATGGGCGCTCATAATGGAGTTGCTTTAGCAAAGCATATGCGTATGCTTAATTCAAAATCAATACTAATATTCGTAACAAATTATATTGAATATTCGCCAGAAGGCTATGAGGTACAAGCTTTTCGCTTCCTGTTGAAAGGGCAAATTAAAGAGAAGCTTGCAATTTATCTTTCTGATGCAATTCAGGAGCTGCAGCGTCATGCACATACTTTGCAATACTCTTTGAATGGAGAACCCTTGCAGGTGGATATTCAGAACATTTCTTATCTTGAAAGCGAAGGCAGAAAAATACATCCTCACACCTGTCACGGCAATTCGGACGTCCCGTGCTTTTATGGAACCTTGGATCAGCTGGAAAAACAGCTTCGTCCAGCTGGATTTATGAGGGTGCATAAAAGCTTCCTTGTCAATATCACATATGTTGAGTCCTTTCGATACAATCAAGTTCGCATGAAGGACGGTGTGGTTTTGCCGGTAAGTGAGCGACGATATGCTTCTTTGCGCAAGCAATATCTGGACTGGAAATTATATCAGAAATAAGGAGGTCTTTTTATGCTTCCAGGAATAGTTGTAACAATATTTCAATGTTGGGAAAGCACTCTTTTGTTCGATGCTTTTATGTCTCGATGTGTCCATAAAAGCAAGTTCTATTTATATATTATTCTCATCGGATTAGGATTGGGAATATCCTTAAATCTGGTATTTTCAAGTTCTCTCGTTCTGTGTGCAATCGCTTCTGTAGTGGCATTCTTTCTTATCAATTCTCTGCTTTATCAAGATGTTTGGTATAATCGCTTACTAATTGTATTGGGCTGGTATGCGCTGCTTATAAGCACAGAAGGAACGCTATCAAGTTTATTGTTTTTTGTCTTTAGAAAAAATGCAGAAGTTTTATCCTCTGCGGCTTTTGTATTTTTTATTGCTGTCTGTGAGTTTATCGTTTTGTATTTGTTTGCAAGATTTGTGCAATACATTAATAAAGCAAATAAGAGAGACGATAGTGAAAAGCGATGGTATTTTCTAATCTCGATGCTTTATATACTGGCCATTTGTTTTTCTCTGCTGCTTGCACTTCTCATTCTCAATAATATAAACATTTCCACATCTCTGGCTTCCACCTGCATTTCTTTTGTAGTAGTCTGCTCAATTTTGTTTGTCAAAAAAACGCAGCATATAGAGCAAACACAAAAGGAAAAACTTGCATTAGATAAGAAATTAAAATCCGAAGCAGAAGGAATTGAAATCCTCAGTGCTGCATATGCGCAGCAGCGAAAAATGACCCACGATTATAATGAGCATTTGAATACGCTTCATGTTATGCTTCAGCACGGCAATATCCCGCAAGCAGAATTCTATCTTCAAGAACTATTACAGACACAAACAGAAAGAATTCTTTATGTAAATACACACCACGCTGGTTTAGATGCCATTTTCAATCAAAAGGCAATTATAGCGCACAAGAATAAAATCGATCTGCAGTTTCACTTCAACAATCTGCATGAGGTTAAAGTTTTAACTTGTGATCTCGCTGTAATTATAGGAAACCTGATGGATAATGCTATCGAAGCTTGCTTGGATCTGCCTGTAGAAAAGCGGTACATAGAAGTGCATGCGATTCTGGATGAGAACTTTATCTTTTCTATTCGAAACCGTTCTTTACCGGTATGTATTGCAGATGGCCATATCAATACAACAAAACCAAATCCAGAGCTTCACGGCTTTGGTCTCCGTAATGTGGATAGCATCCTGTCCTATTACCCAAACGCTTTTCACAATTTAGAATATGAGGATGGATGGTTTTTCTATACGCTTGAAATTCCAAACACTCTGCGTTCATTACATTGAACTATGCATTCGTTACCATTTCGTGGAAACTCTTAATCATATGTGCTATCTTATCGTTAAGAATATAGAGAAATAAAAAATGGATAATTGGGCAAATAAAATCGCACGTTATTTTGTAACGCATAATATTATTACTCTCGATCAGTTTGAGTGGTGTACTTACTCTTTGCAAGTGAGGCTTGAACGTACGTTTGCTGCTCTTATATTTTTTTTAATCGGGTCTTTTACACATCAGCTAATTGAATCATTCATATTCCTCTTTACTTTTTCTTTTATTAGAAGTAAATCCAATGGGTATCATATCGATTCATACATAGGATGTCTTATCCAATCCATCATTTGTTTTATACTGGGCATGATGATGGGGCAAGGTCTAAGGTTTCCGGTGAATATAATTCTTTTAGTGGTATCTTCTCTCATTATATGGTGTCTTTCACCTGTGAATAATAATAGTATACATTTTAGCGTCTCAGAAATGAGCATTTTGCGAAGAAGTGTTAGACAAAGAATATTTTTCGTATTTCTGTGCATTGTGTTCACTATGCATATTAACCCTTGCCTTGCTAATTTTAGTATCGCATCTTTAACATTGGTCTCGATTCTTTTGGTGTTATCTCGATGTGGATTTGGGATTCAGTAATATCTTGTGAAGTATCTAACAGAACAGGAGCGACTAAAAGTGGTTAAACAAAAGAGACTTATAGAAGCCGTAACAAAAAAAATCGTACAATATATGATTAGATATGATTCAGATCCTGCAAACCCACCAATTTGTCCTGGACTGATTATTCATCAGCCTTTGCGACCAAGGGATTTACCTTCTCGTTCAAATCAACGAAATGAATAATGATAAATAGCTATCGATTACTTTACTTTCGGTTATATTTGTGAACATGCCGATACAGAAATTTTTTAATGTTTTGAGCAATTGCGATAAATGCTTCATGCACCGCATCCTCAGCATCTTCAATATTATGTAAAATTTGATTGGCAACATAGAACATTAGACCTTTATATGTGCGATAAAGGTATTCAAATTTCTGACGGTCTCCAGGCTCATCAATTATTGCCATATATATAAACATAGCAAACTCCTCTCGTCGTGCATTCGCATGAAGTCAATTATGCAATGGATTTTTTAGGAAATCTAATTTGAGGTGTCCAAAATTAGCGTTTTTTCGTTATATATTACAGAAAGCATAAGAAGAGTATTGGTTCCATTCAAAAGGCGGTGATTTATGATGAATCAAAAGATGATTTCAAGATTAATCGGTTTA
>JAHHTT010000085.1 GCA_020024465.1 Odoribacter sp. | reverse complement strand
ATATTGAAGATCCCAAAACAGCTCCGAAATATAACTTGACACAGTTTAGTTTACAATCTCGATAAGACAGGGTATTCGCTTTATTTTCATTTCAATATAGACTTTGAGCGACTGCTCCCATATTTACCAAAGTTACGTACAAAGTTAGGAGATGGTATCAAGATAATGCAGAATCGTTCTTGATATTTTTACCTTGATGTAGAGCCGGTTCACCTTAACGTAGATATTTTACTCTCGAAACTTTTAGTTTATCTGTATTTATGCAATATACAGAATGGATGTACTCAAACGAATGACCTCTATCTAACAAATACATATAGTTCTGCAAATCTACTGAGTCCTGTTCCTTTCTTTTATTTATTGTCATAATAAAACCCCGAAAGTTTTAATCCAACTTTCGGGGTTCATATTACACTCTGTTTACATATTAATTTCCATACATCACTTCACCTCCCAAGTATCACCACTATTCAATAAATCTTCCATACAATGAATTTTAGACATTTTCTTAACTTCTTCAATCTGTTCGTCCAATGCCTCATCATATGTATGTGCTTCAACATCACGGATAACACCTAAAGCAACAGGAAATTCAGGAGCTTTCATATTCACTAACATCCAATGTATAAATGGATTTGGATTATGTGCATCATGAACTAAAATATCTTCTTCAGTAATACCATCTTTACCGAGTTCAACAACTTTCAATTCTCCTGATTTTGCCAATATCAAACCTTTATCCTTATTTTTACCAAAAATCATGCGCTCGCCATGACGTAAAACAATCTGACGCTCATCTTTCAATTCTTTATCGGTTACTGCAGAATGTGCTCCATCAGCAAATATTACACAATTTTGTAAAACTTCAACAACAGAAGTTCCATGATGCTTTACTGCTGTTTCCAATATTTCTGCTGTCAAAGCTACATTTGTATCTATCGAACGTGCAAAAAATTTTCCCTGAGCACCAATACAAAGCTCTCCTGGAATAAATGGATGCTCAATTGTTCCGTACGGAGAAGTCTTTGTCTTAGTTCCTAATTTTGTTGTAGGAGAATATTGGCCCTTAGTCAAACCATAAATTTCATTGTTAAACAATAAAATCGTAATATCCACATTACGACGAATAGCATGGATAAAATGGTTACCACCAATAGCCAAAGCATCACCATCACCAGAAATTTGCAAAATATTCAACTTACGATTAGCATTTTTTGCACCAGAAGCAATCGCTGCTGCACGACCATGAATTGTATGAAACCCATAGGTATTCATATAATAAGGGAAGCGAGAAGAACAGCCAATACCAGAGATGACTGCCCATGACTCCTTGGGATACCCAAGTTCTGCCATAGCTTTCTGCACTGAGTTGATAATTCCATGATCACCGCAACCCGGACACCATCTTACTTCCTGGTCACTTTTAAAATCTTTAGGAGTATATTTTAATTCGTCCATTTCAATAATATTAAGCGTTCATCAATTCATTGATTTTCTGTTTCAATTCAACAACAGTAAATGGTAGACCAGCTACTTTATTTATTTGATAATAATTGAATTCAGGATATTTACTCTTCAAGTATTTAGCAAACTGACCAAGGTTCAATTCACATACAATAATTCTCTTGAAACGTGCAAATATATCGTGTGTATTTTTAGGTAGCGGATTAATAAAATTAAAATGAGCCAAGCTAACATCATGACCTTCCGCACGCATTTCTTTAACTGCAGAAAACAAGTGACCATATGTTCCTCCCCAGCCAACAATCAAAGTATCTCCTTCTTCTACATTACCATATACGTCCTGTTCTGGAATATAATTTGCAATACGAGCAATTTTTTGTTCTCGTAAATCAGTCATCACTTGATGATTTTCAGGAACATAACTAATATTGCCTATAATGTTCATTTTTTCCAAACCTCCAATACGATGTTCCAAACCTTTCGTACCAGGTAGAGCCCAAGTTCGTGCCAAAGTCTCAGGATCACGAGCATAAGGTTTATAATCATCACCTTCTTTAGCCAAACGCAATTTAATTTCAGGCAATTTATCCATAGAAGGAATTAACCAAGGCTGAGCTCCATTTGCTAAAAATCCATCTGTCAATAAAACAACTGGTGTCATGTGTTCCAAAGCAATTTTGCCTGCCATATATGCATAATCGAAACAGTTACCAGAAGTACTTGCAGCAATCACTGGCATTGGAGACTCACCGTTACGGCCATATAGTGCCTGCAATAAATCTGACTGTTCAGTCTTCGTCGGCAAACCAGTAGAAGGACCTCCTCGCTGTACATCAACTATTACTAAAGGTAATTCAGCCATTACTGCCAAACCTGCAGCCTCAGATTTCAAAGCCAATCCAGGACCTGAAGTTGTCGTACAGGCAAAATTACCAGCATAACTGGCTCCGATTGCTGTACATATACCCCCGATCTCATCCTCTGCCTGATATGTCTTCGCTCCCAAATCACGTCGTAAAGCCAATTCGTGCAAAATATCTGTAGCCGGAGTAATAGGATAAGAACCACAGAAAAGAGACAGACCTGCTTTTTCAGCAACAGCTAGCAATCCCCATGCAGTAGCCTTATTACCAGTAATTGTACGATATTTCCCTTTTTCAATAACTGCAGGAGCCACTTTAAAATGTGTAGCCAAAGCATGCACATTAGCAGCATAATTGTAACCAGCACGTAATACTAACTTATTTGCAGAAGCAATAGCTGGTTTTTTGCCAAATTTTATATCAAAAAATGCCTCTGTATGCTCTACTGATTGTTCAAACATCCAATAAATCATACCTAAAGCAAACATATTTTTACAGCGAAGCACAGACTTCTGGTCCAAACCAGTCTCTTTCAAAGCTTCGATGGTCAATTCGCTGACTTTCACTGGGACCAAATTGTAATCAGCCAAAGAACCATCTTCAAGCGGATTTACAGAATATCCAGCTTTTTCTAAATGTTTGTCTGTAAAAGCATCCAAATCAATAATAATTGTTCCGGCTTTTTTTGCCCACCGCAAATTAGCTTTTAAGGCTGCTGGATTCATCGCAACTAAAACATCGGCATAATCTCCTGGAGTTGTAATATGCTCCTCACCAATGTGAACTTGGAAACCAGATACGCCACCAACAGTTCCTTGCGGCGCACGAATTTCAGCCGGATAATCCGGAAACGTTGCAACATCATTTCCAAATAATGCAGCTGTATCTGAAAACTGCTGCCCCGTCAATTGCATTCCATCTCCCGAGTCTCCTGAGAAACGGATAACAACATCATGCTTTTCGATAACTTTTGTCTCTTGACTCATGATTGAATAAGTAGGTTAATAAACACTGACTAATTAAAGTTAATAGACACCAATACAAGAAGTTTGCTAAAGTAAACGTGACAAATCACCAACGTTTGCATTAACAAACTATTAACATCAGTGCAATACTAATTTTTCAAGAGTAAAGTTAGCGAATCATTGAGACTAAACAAATTTCCAGCAAAGTATTTTTACAGATCCATATATTATTGAATATCAATAATAAATATTTAAAAACAAACTCAAAAACAAAGCATTCAAGCAGAAAAGATTCAAATACAACGTTTTGATAAGGACTTTTTTTATAATACGAACTTTTAATTTTTAAAACATGAGCGACACATCATATTTGATTTACTACACCATAAATAACATTAATTAATATTCATATATTGAGAGATATAAATAATAAAATAATACAATCAAACTTTTAATAAACAAATATCATATGCACAACTTTTAAATCATAAATCTTTTATGTTTTTAATTCTGCCAACGGGTTAAATTCGTTGCCTTTTTCTTATAAGCTTTCAATCTTTGATTTACTTCTATCACCCTGCCCGCTTTAAAGCATTGACAGTGGAGCGGACATCCGAAGTAGTTCTTCGTTTACCGTAGTGTATCCATTATCAGTTTTTGAACGCCTGATACCTATACATTCCATTTGTTCTCCCATAGGATATGTACTCTATACTGAAAGTAGTTGTATTTGGCATAGGTTCCCATACCGCTCTATCTTATATACAGATAGTTCTATTTTGAACCACAATCCGACCGGCAACGACTATAGAAGTAAAATGTCCATAATTTTCTTTAAACGATAACAGAAACGAGGGCATGGTCAGCATATCTGCCGAATTGGGATAAAAGGCAAAGTTTGTAATAAGTTAAAACCACATAGATATCAGTAGGTTATATCTTAACTTAGTCCGATCGTTTCCATCGCATCTTCTTTCATGTGCATAAAAGTGGCATCCTTATCTATCTTGAAAAAAATTGATATCATTCAGAAAATCCCTTGAGTTAACATTGTGTACCTTGCAGATAGCCAACAGGAAACAAATTACCAACATGTTGACCGCCGCTTCGTGATTACCGCAAAAGAGATAATTCTTCCTACCTAAAGTGATGGACCGAATCACATTTCTGCCAGACTATTGTTCTGCAGCAAGCATCCATCTTCCGAACATTTCATCATGTTATCCCTGTGAGTATCGTCATATGTCATGACTTTTCCGACTTATAATCCAAGACGATACTTAATGACTTCTGTTTCCATTTATACTTTCATGGTCTACATGATAGGTTGGTCAGTTCCAGTTACCTTACGTTCACTGTTCAAAAGCCGTTTTCGTTGCAGCAGTACTCTATCTTGTATTTATACATATACTATATCTGAGGCAACCCACAATCAGTCATTTCCTTGTTTTCGTCAAGAGTTTGTTCAAAATAACAGGAATATGCACCAAGCAATTAAGCAACTGCACGTCAACGTTATCTTGGAGACTATTTCATACCCTGCAAAATCGTCACATTGCAAAGCTCTCTTGAAGAGATATTGATTTGCTAAAAATTCGATAACCGATCCTTGCTCCACTAGCATGATAGGGAATAATCAGTTTCTCCATGGCTGATCTTACCATCCAAAGATATTCTTTGTTTGTCTTGTGTCTTTCCTCGTTAGTGGCAAGCTCCGTAGTCTCGTCCACTTGTACATAATCCAGGAAAAAGCCTTTTCATTGAGTATCTCATACAAAGGCTTAAGCAGTTCTATAATCGCCTTCGAAAACAGGTTTCTCATCTACCATTCACAATTCTAACGCTTCTGCTTCTTTACCTCTGTACATTCCTTTTCGACTTTCTTCATCGCCTCTTTGCACTTTGCTTCTGCTTATCGTTGAAGTTCGGCAAATTCTCATGAATAACCCTCAGCTATCATCAAAAGACCGCACTATTCTATGAGACATCTGTTTAAATCCAAGTTATATTCAAGCAACTTCAAATAATTGGAAAACCAGACATTTTACACACATTACCATATATTCATCTTTCGTATGAAGTAGTTTCATAAGCTTGAGACTAGTTACAATGAAAATGAAAATTTACCGTACTTTACTTTGCTCTTCGTTTTCTCATACACAATAATTGCACAGTGAACTGTACTTTTCGCATATCCATCGTGCAAAAACACAGAAAGTAGCGCATCGTGTCGCTTAAGCTAAAGAAGACTATCTTGAAGACTTGGAGCCAACAGTTTCATCTGTATCTTCTCAGACCTACTATCGAAGTGGGTACGGAATCCATTAGGGGTGTGAAACAAAAAGTCCACACACTGATACACTTGCCTTTAAAGGATATCTCCATGGTCGGTTGTTTGAAATGAACTGGGTTCAACTCCTACTTGGCACAATTTTTATCAGTAGCACACTTCTTTCTCCAATAGCGATAAGCTAAATAATTTACACCTACTTGTTGTAGGTATAACTTTGATAGTAAATCGCTTCATTGCACTTGTAAATCTAATTCTTCAATTCTAATCCATCCTATGCAATTGAGGCTTGTTATTATTGCAAACGCAAAGTTACAAC
>JAHHTT010000084.1 GCA_020024465.1 Odoribacter sp. | reverse complement strand
GAAAAGAGCGGTTATACACCTTTGCCAAACAAAATAGGAGCGCCATCATCGGATATTATCCGGTGGTGGCGCTCTTTTTTCTATTGTAAAGGTATTATTGGCTTGCTGTGGTACTCCCTGTTGATTATGAGGTTGCTGTAATTTGTGCGTTTAGCATAATTTTTTAAATATTACATTGAAAAAAACAGGAGGTTTGATACAATAGTTTATAGTTAGACGATAAGTCCCATCATCCCAGCCGCACAGAGGTAAAACTGTGTGGCTGTTTGCACAATAAGATGGGAAATTGGAGAATAAGATTAAACTGTTGTGGATTGCAAGTAGTTGAGATGCAATATTTAATTTTTTCGATATTATTCAGTAGAATTGAATGTCCATGAAGCCGTGCATATGAAGTTGCTGATATAACGGTTGTCAATAAAAAGTGCTTGGATAAACGTCAATGTGTTATTATTTAAAATATGGGAGGTAGTGTACTTGAATTATATAAAATCGTTACATATAGAGGGGTTTAAAAAGTTTGCTTACTTAGATGTGGTATTCAACGAACATATGAACATCCTTGTTGGCGAAAATGAAGCAGGAAAGAGTACGATTTTGGATGCCATAAAGACTGTGTTAAATCAACAGTATCGTAATGCGGACAAGTCTGTTTTACGGGATTTATTCAACACCCAGATGGTTGCTGCGTTCAAGCAAAATCCCAGTATCAAAACTTTACCTCGAATCCTAATAGAGATAGAACTGGTGCTTGATCCCAAAGCCTCCAATGCGGATTACTTCTATGGCGAAGTGTATGGCACAATGAAGAAGCAAGTTGAGAAGTTTGGTATTCGCTTTGAGTGCAAGTATGACGAGGTGTTGGGAGTTGGCATGGAGCAATCTATCTTGGAAGGGAAAATCCCATACGAATATTATAACTTGACTTGGATAACTTTTGCCAACAATCCTTACCAGATGATTCGTAGACCACTCCAGTTTCTCGCAATCGACACAACGAGCAGTGCGGTTGCTCCGTCCTTCAACTACTACAATAGGACGCTTTTTACAAGTAAGTGCGATGACGCAACTAGAGCAAAAGCGAAAAATGAGTTCCGCACGAAAATGGAGGAAGCTTTTGAGACTACCGATTTGCCGCTACTTGGCCACAATAGAAAATTTGGTATTGATACCAAAAAAGTTGTATTGGAAACAATTCTGTCTGTCTATGAGGATTCTGTTGCCCTCGAAAATCGTGGCAGTGGCATGGAGAGCCTTATCAAGACGGAAATCGCTTTAGATAAGTCCAACGGTTTGGATGTAATTTTGATGGAGGAACCAGAGAATCACCTGTGCTTTTCTACTCTCCGCAAAATGCTTCAGGGAATTTCAGATAGGCAGAAGGACTCTCAAATCATTGTTGCGACCCATAACAATATGATTGCCAGTCGACTAAATCTGAATAATGTTCTCTGGATTACGGAGGATGGTGTAAAATCCCTTTCTGAGGTAGATGAAACGGTAGCTCAGTTCTTTGTAAAGGCGGATGAGAATGCGTTTTTGCAGTTGTTGCTTTCTAGAAGAGTCTTTCTGGTTGAGGGGGCTACAGAGTTCCTATTGCTCCCACATTTTTACAAGCAGATTACAGGACGAACAATCGAGGATGATGGTATATCTGTTATTTCCTGCAACGGAATTTCCTACAAGAAATATCTGGAAATTGCAACTGCAACCAACAAGAAAATTGCAGTCATTACGGATAACGACAAAAAGCAAGAAAAAATAGATGAGGCAGTGAAATTCAATCGGTCCAATTTGTTGCAGCATATTTTTATGGCAGATTCTACAGATGATTGGACTTGGGAAATTTGTATATATCACGCCAACACAACTCTGCTAGATAGAATAATAAAAGTTCGTGCAGGGGCTGAATATCTGTTTCATGGAGAATCTTACGGTGCTACACCAGGAAAGATGCTAAACAACAAAGTAGATGTAGCCTATCAAATGCTGACATCTGGTGAAATATTTGAGGTTCCGCAATATGTGAAGGATGCGATTGAATGGCTAAACAAGTAATACTAGCAGTTGCTGGTGCTGGGAAAACGTATCATATTTGCCATACGATTGACCCTGCTAAGAGAAATCTTATATTGGCGTATACACACGAAAATATCCATAATATTCGGAAAGAGTTGTGCAATGCACATGGTTGTGTCCCAGAGTTAACCACGGTAATGACTTTTGATTCATTTATGTATCACAATCTAATATTGCCATATGAACCGAGTATTGCCGAACACTTTGCTACTCCGGCATTTATAAGTCGTGGTATCTGTTTGCTTGCACCTCCTCCACAAAGGATTCCAGGTAGCAATGGACAAATGGTTCCTAACCCCAAATACAAGGCAAAAGACAAACTAACGCACTATGTAACAAAGGGCTGCCAATACTATTGTGATAATCTCGCCGAGCTTGCAGTTCAAGTGAAAAAAGGTAGAGAATCACTTATTAAGAGGGCAGCTACAAGATTAAATCTGTTCTATGATGCCGTGCTTATTGACGAGTTTCAAGACTTTCGGGAGCATGACTATGAGTTGATTATTAAACTTGCAAAGTTGCTGAATAATGTGATACTTGTCGGTGACTATTACCAACACTCGGTTTCAGCTAGAAATAATACAGGTAAACCGTTTAAGAAGAATAGTCAGGATGTCAGTTATATGGACTTTTTAGATGAGATTGTCAAGGCTGGTTTTGTAGTGGATACAAGGACGCTTGCAAAATCCAGACGATGCTCTGCGGAAATATGTGATTATGTTTCTCGAAAACTCGATATACACATAGTTTCCAATGGGGATCGTAAGGGATCGGTAATTTGGGTCGAAGAAAACGCAGAGGATATTCTCAATGACAACCGAATTACTAAATTGGTATTTAAAGATGCAGCCCAGTATTCGTTTAAATCAATTAACTGGTCATATTCCAAAGGCGATACAGTAGATGCTGCCTGCGTAATTCTGACAGATAAGTTCGAGAATCTTTCTGATGAAAACTATTCTTCCAAAGGAATACCAGTTTCGACCATTAATAAATTGTATGTGGCTATGACTCGAAGTTGTGGAGATTTGTACCTAATCAGAGCTTCGACTTTTAAAAAAATTAAAGACAGGTATATTGTTTGATACGTATTATCTTTGCATCGGTAGTTGTATATACGGCAGCAAGGTGTTAGAAGTGTTAAACTAAGAGCCCCAGAAATAACTGCTTAAACGGGAAGGTGCAGTGAATGAGAATATTATTATATAATAAGCCAAAGAAAGTAAGAGTATCGATAATTCATTAATTTGTGCTTTATATGACCTAATAGCTAGACTCGCAAAGCAATAAGTCATTTTAGGCAATTCTTTATAGGGGGTATTTATGATAAACAATTTTGATTTGCTCATGGCTAAGTACTACTCAAATTTTGCGACTGATGTACTGCAGCAGGAGCTGATGAAAGAAATTGATCCGAGTATCACATTAGTGAAAAAAGAATTTCAAGAAATATTCGAAAAAATGATAAAAAAGGATCCCTGTTTATATTGGGATAGAGCGGTTTTCATTCAGACAAGAGATATATTAGAGAAAATTTATAAAGATATGCAAGATCCAATATCGTTATCGGATCTTGCTGTGGACAATTTTATAATGGGATATAATTCATATTGTCAGTTGACAGAGACAATACTGGATTTGCAACATTTCAATTTATCAGTAGAGATTAAAACAAGACTCTACAGAATACCAACATACACAGCGTTGGTAGAAAGCTGTATGTCTAATTTCCTAAGGACCATTGCTGCTTTTTTAGGAAAGGCAACAGGTAAGGATTATACAAAGCAGCAAAAACTTGGACCGCTTCTAGAAGTGATGAAGTCTAATGGGCTTACAGAAATTGCACAGAGAATTGATGTAAATATAAGGAATGCAATTAATCACGGTAAGATATCTCTTCAAAAGACACCTCAAGATGAGATTAATTTCTTCTATATGGAACAAGGGACAGCAAAGGTAAAGAAAATTCCAGTATATGAATTCGACAGTATAATTGATAGTACATACGATGCTGTTAGTGCGGTTCTTTTGGCGATTGTAGTTTTTATGAATAGGCATATTACAGTAGCGAATGAGGAGTATTCAAAAGGTAACTATACGGCATTCGCATTGCTTGCGATGCATATAAGCCTGCCGGGTATTGTATGCCAGAGTATCTCCGATATACCAGATAAAAAACAAATAAACATAGAAGTGTCCGTTAAAAACACAGACCAAAGTTATTTAGCAATGCTGTCTTTTGAGATTTGCATGACTATATTTAGCATATATAATGACTATGAGCAATATATGATTTCTTTTCAAAACCCTCGATTGGGTATGTGTTGGGCAAGATATAAAAAAGAAGAACTATCTTTAGTGTTAGATGATCTCAAAAATATGCGCATTATTTACGAAAATGCCATTAAGAGAAGTGAATTCGTATATTTCAAACCAGATAATGAGAATATTGATCTTAATGAAGTAAAGTATTTCTGCTTTCCCAATTACGAATCGGATACAATTAAGATTAATCAAATTGCAGATGCTAGTGTTCAGGATAGAAAGCGCTTAAAAGCAAATGTTTTTGTAGGAGACATATCAGATAAAAAAGAAATTATGGCTGCTATAGATGAAGCAATAACTTGGCTGAAATGTGTTAAAAATCCTCCATGTGCAAAATTTCCGCATAAATATGGGGACATGGAAGCGGATGCACTTTATATCAATGTGTATCATAAAGATACCCGTAGAGACAAAGCACTGTTGCCGAGTAATGCCAATTTTATTTGCTTCCTTGATTATAATTTAAACGGCTGTACTACGTTATTACATGGTGGATTAACCGTCGCTGTATGGGCAAAACTTTACCATGAAAAGAATAATAAGTATGATATAGCATGGCGTGAATCAAAATATATTACTAGAACAGTAACGAAAGTCGGAGCGAATGATTCTTGCCCTTGCGGTAGCGGTAAGAAATTTAAAAAATGCTGTAAGGGTAAAGGAATATATGACTAAAAATTTTAAAGTATATTTTTCCTCCGGCGATAGCGAGTACATATGAATTTCCATACTAATTCGGTTTCAAGAGATAATTTTTTCTAGGAATATTTGGATATTTTGTTGGGGCTAAAGACGTGTACGCAAGGCTAAAATGTTTGAATGAAGAATGAAGTCACATCATCTGCAGCGCATTAAAGGTAGCGGATAATTACCATCTTGCTAAGCTGGAGAGAACACTGAAAAGATAGATTTCCTTACATTTGATGGAATTTACCTATCTTAATTTTAACTGGTAGCAGTTGGAACTTTTGATTTGTTTGAGAATACTACAATTGTAGTTGCGCTAATTGACTGGCTTACTTTTCACTCTCATGTCTTGAACATAAACAAAAATTTCTACCTTTGAAAAGCTATCTTGCATAATACGGAATGATTCCAAGCAGAGGGCGGTGATTACGAAATCTAAAACTATGCAATTCTAATAATATCCATAACATTCCGCTCGCTTCACTATTTCTAGTCTGTTTCTGAAAACAAAATTCTGTTTCTTCTTTAGAATTTATAGTAATTCAATGTCTTTCTCTCTTTCTTTTTTGGGGGGCTGGTCTAACAGAGCATCCACATTCTGACGGAGGGTATCGTATTCTAGTTCTTCCTTTTGTGCTTTTTTGTGTTCCGATTGCAGAGCGATTTTGCGGGCGGTCAATTTCTCCATTTCGCTTTTCAGCTTTTCGTCAGAGGGCAGTTTACTGAGTCTTGCGTTTTGGATAGCCCTAGCGGCCGCTTCGAACAAAATGATCTCGCTCTCGAAACCACGCAAGAATTTCTCCTTGTCGGATGCCGCCTTATAACGGTCATAGATTGGT
>JAHHTT010000083.1 GCA_020024465.1 Odoribacter sp. | reverse complement strand
GCAACAAGGATTTGTTCTTAAGTCTTTTATAAAATTTAAAGCTCTGCAAGACAGACTTACAGAGCTTTAAAATACGTCATTTTCCTTCCCTTATAATATCAACAATATGCTCATTATTTATAATCTGCATTCCATGTCGGTCAGCAGTGATACCATCTGCCAAACGATAAGTATAATGCGGAATTCTTCCTTCCATTATCGTCGGTAAATAAGCAAATTTGAAATGCGGACACTTCTCATGGAGAGTCTGGCCAGCCTCCAGAATATGAGTCGAAATAATAAAAGAGCAATTCTGATGAATTGAAAAAGCCTCTATGACAGCAACCGTTGCATCATAAGCGTCTTTTACATTTGTTCCCTTGAACAACTCATCCAAAATAACCACCATATTCTTACCTGCAGCAACTTCACCCGCCACAAATTTTACCCGCAGGACTTCTGCATAAAAGTGACTGTATCCCAAATTCAAGTTGTCAGAGACATTGATAGAGGTATAAAGTCCGTCCTGTACGGTAAATTCCATTTTTTCTGCAGCAACAGGAAAGCCCATGTGCGCCATATAAACCGCAACACCAAACGACTTCATAAAAGTTGACTTTCCCGCCATATTCGCTCCGGTCAGAAAAAGCACATTTTGTCTGTGGCGGATACAAATGCTATTGGCAACGGCATTGCGCACCTGTGGATGGAAAACATTTACCAAATCAATGCGATTATCCGTTTTCGAAGCCGGATAAGCCAAAGCTCTCGAGAATCCTCTTTGAGTAGCGACTGCAGCTCCGGTCATATAAACATCCAATTCATAGATAACATTCAACAGACGTCTTAACTTCTCATAGCCACGGGCACGCAAACAATAATCATAATACACCAAGCGACGAAAAGAAAAATGTTCCACACCTTTCAGTCTCTTCAAACCTTCCCATTCCTTGCTATGTAACATAGTCATCACCTCTGAAATCGTCACGCTATAAGCTCCATTACCTTTATCCAGCCCGGTGTAAAAAAGCTCCATCTGCTCCAATAATTGAATAGAAGCAACAACTCCGACACCTATCAGTTCATACGCTTGATCTGCAGCTACACACTGCATCAACTTACGTTTGCCATTATTCAAATAACTGACAGCCCTTTTGGAATGTGCGGGAGTACTCAGATAATACTCCACAGCATCCAAAAGTTTTCTATCAAAAGGAAATTCCAGATTTTTCTGCTGAAAATATTCAAACACAGCACTTCTTCCATTAATGGCATCAGCATCAGAAAGCGGGTTGCGGAACATCTGCTCCAACACCACCTCCCCACCCCGCGTATGAGTGCCGCTAAACACATTATAAATGGAATTGCTTCTATATTTTCCAAGGAGATTCAAATCATCCAAGGTTTGTTTGTCTACTGTAAAATTCATGATTTCTGCGTCAAAATATCAATAATATGTTCATTACGCACGATCATCATACCATGCCTGTCATTAGTAATTCCCGATTTTAAAGAATACGTATAAGTCGGGCGTCCATCCTTCATCACTGTCGGAAGATATACATAAGAAATATTGTCACACCGCTTCTTTAAGTCCTCTCCCGCCTCAATAATATGTGTGGATATCATAAAAATACAATTTTTTTTCTCTGCAAATGCCTCCATAACAGCAAGAGTCGCCTCATGTGCATCCTTTACATTCGTTCCTCTGAATAATTCGTCGAAAACAATCACAAGATGTCCGATACGTCCCACCTGTTCTGCCACTTTTTTCAAACGTCGAACTTCCGCATAAAAATGACTGTAACCAAGCATCATATTATCAGGCAAATTAATTGTCGTATACATACCATTCTGTACACTAAAACGCATTTTCTTCACCGGTAAGGGAAATCCCATGTGAGCCAGATACACAACAATCCCGAAGGTTTTCATAAAAGTAGATTTACCCGCCATATTTGCACCGGTCAGAAATACCACATTATGTTCCGCATTCGCCTGAATTGAATTAGGGACAGCATTCTCTATCAAAGGATGGGACATTCCCTCGATTTCTAGAATATTGCCGCCAAGAGGCAGTGCTTCTGCAAATACAAATCCCTTCTCTCTTGCCACCTCTGCAATAGAAACATATGCATCAATTTGATAAAGGTAACGAAGAATTTTCATAATCAACCCATATCCCTCATAACGCAAAAGATTATCATATCTGGAAGTCTTGACATAAGACAATTTTGTTTTGCCTCTCTCTTCCGGTGTCCAAGACAACTGTGGTTCTGCCAGCAACTGAGACAGCTCCTTGCATTCTTGAGCATAAGGATTGTTCCCTCCCTCTACCTGATCAAGAAAACATCTGACGGTATTAATCAAATTAATACCGGCCAACACCCCCTTCTGCACTTGTTCAAATTCCATATCCCCTCCGATACATCTTTTCATTCTCCGCTGTAAGGTATTATCTTCCGGCATCAGTCTGGAACGTTCATCACGATTAGCCAAATATCCTTCCAAAGCATCAAACCACTCATTCTGAAAATCAAACCGCACATTTTTATCCATAAAATAACGGATTACCGTACTTCTATGATTGATTTTTCCGGCATCAGAAAGAGGGTAATGAAACATCTCTTCCAACAATTGCGCGCCTCCCCGGGTACGGGTGCCGTTAAACACTCCGTAAACCGAATTACCGCGGACCTTACCAAAAATATTCAGGTCATTAATCGTTTGTCTATCTATAATAAAAGCCATAATTTCTATTTTTGATTCTACTATCTACCTCGCCGTCTTAACCAGATAAAAAGAGCAAGCAAAAGAAGGGAACAAGGTAATATCCATACAAACAGAGTACTCAATACCGAAGCTCCACGCTCACCAATAAACACTTCATTATCAGAAGACATAGGACGACGAGTATCAATAGGAACCTCTTCGTCAGACAGCCAATAAAAGCCCCCGGCTATCAAATAATAATTAAAAGCATTGATTCCCGGACGCGTCTTTAATAATTCTCCATTGCTGACACAGTCTGCATCCCCTAATATCAAAATCTTCTGCTCCTTATCACCTATCTTACGGGATAAAGCCAAAGCTGTTGGATAGGATTGCTCCACCTCACCGGCTTCTATATTTAATATGGCTTTGTCATCTACAAAATCAACCGTTTCCAATTCATTCCAACTGCCGGTTTCCGGACTTATCAACAAAGGCATTACATCAAACCCTTTATCTTCAGTATATTCCAATCCTGTTGCATTAGGCATTGCAATTCCATAACCATAAGAATGCAGCTGATTAAACCAATAATTAAGTTTTTGAGCCTCCTTTGTAGGCTTAACCAATATCAAGTCCGCATCATACTCCTGAGTCGGATGCACCAGACAGCCCGGCATAAAGCGCACTCCCATTGAAGCCACAAGCGGATTCATCACTTCCTGACGTCTCGGTTCCCCTATAATCACCAAATTACCGCCATGTGCAACATACTCATCAAAATACTGCTGCTCCTGCTCACTCAAAGCCTCTTTCAGATCTGCCACCACCAGAATATCGATATCTTCCGGAATGTTTTTTTCCAACGTAATTTCCACAAAATCAAAACCTTGATTTATCAAAGCATAACGGAAATTATTTGCATGCGTAAACATACTGTAAGAACGTTCGCCGACATTATCAACAACACGTTCTCCATGTCCCTGCAAAAAGCCCACTTTCGGCAAATCCATCACCAAACGCTTCAAAGCTGCCGATATCTCCGCCTCCGTCGGAAAAATCATATTATCATCAAACAGACGCAAGAAGGTTTTTTTATCATTATATTCCAATTCACGCACCACCCGATTATACTCTCCGGACAAATCTATTTTAGCTTTGATTTGCTCCGGTGTCAGAAATAATTTCGGATTCAGATCATTGATTTTCATCATCTTCTTAGCCTGCTCTTCCATCGTCAGATCTCCTTCTTCATGATATGCAGGCACACTTGGCGTATCATAATAATACACATAATCCATTTCCATATCCGGCTTAAAACGAAGATACTGCTCAAAAAACTTCATATCTTCATTCACCCGAGCAGGCAAACCAACCCAAAAAAACTTGTCCAACAGATTGACATAAGTTGTCATCTTGAGTTTCCCGTTCATTTGTCCGATAATCTTTTGGCTATTCGGGGTCAACGTATTCTGGTCTGTTTCCGTAGCATCATAATAGCTTTTAAAAGCCGGACGGGAAGTAACGTATCCCAACAATAAGACAAAGGCCCAAACACCCAAATATTTACCCCAAGTAACAGTCCACCTGCTTTTCTGTCTTCTTGACTGCAGACGAATAATCGCCATTGCCAAAAACAAAGCTATCACCAGAAAGAAATAAATTACATTGGCACTACTAATCATTCCGAACAAAAACTCCTGGGATCGTCCCGGTATTGCCAACCAATAAGTCAGGTCGCGCACAAAATCGACATCCTGCCACCAACTCTGTACATAGGTTAATAATGACAATACGGCCAAAGTCCCGACAGCTGCCACTACCTGATAAGAAGTCAGACTCGACATCAGCAAACCGATTGCTGCATAAGCACATATCAAAAGATATATACCTAACAAACCGGTAAACACCAGGGAATAATCAAAATCCTTGATAATGAACGCACCGATTATTACGTATAATAATAATATACCGATAAGAACCAGTGCATAAACCACCATAGAAAGATATTTCCCCAAGATAATCTGCACATTTGTAACTGGAGACGAATATAACAGTTTGATAGAACCGCTCCCCAATTCACGGCTCATCAGATTCATTGTCAATAGTGGAATATACAAATAAAGATACCCCTGTACCACGGTCAACACACCTTCCCATCCTCCGAAGAATCTTGAAGTCGCATTTGTTGCACCATATCCCATTTCCCGGTTTTTCATCACACTATCCAAGAGTCCTGCAAAATCTATCCCTGTCTGGAAAGTGTATAAAATCAAAATCAACCATGCAATAGGCGAAAAGAAAAGTGACTGTAATTCTGCTTTTGCAATTTTATAAATAATCTTCATGATAATCTGTATAGAATAATTTGTTATTTCCTTGACAACTCTGCAAAAATGTCATTCATAGAACTCTTTTCCTGTCTCAATTCTGTCAAACCCCAACATCTGGCAGCACAGGCGTCGACAATCCGTTCTGTCACCTCTTGAAAGTCTTTATATTTAATTCGATAATCCGGACCTCCCAACTCCTCTACATCCAATACACCCGGCACTCTTTTCAAGTCCTCGACAGCCGGCATCGCCATCAACGAAACGAACAAAGAATCCGGCACAATATAATTATCAAACTCTTCCACAGTTCCGGCAAAAACCAATCGTCCCTGCTCAATCATCCGGATATGGTCACAAATCGCCTGCACTTCAGACAGTATATGGGTAGATATAAGCACGGTATGTTCTTCTGCAATCTCTTTAATCAAATGACGGACATCCAGAATCTGATTCGGGTCGAGTCCATTGGTCGGCTCATCCAGCACGACAAAATCCGGATTGTGAATAATCGCTTGAGCTATTCCGACTCTCTGCTGATATCCGCCGGAAAGATTCCGAAGCAGACGTTTACTGAAATGACTTATACCGCACCGTTCCAGCACCTGCCTTACAGCTTGTGGAATTTTCCGATCCGGAATATAACGCAAGCCGGCACAGTATTCCAAATACTCCGTCACCGTCAGATCCATGTGCAAGGGAGGATTCTGCGGTAAAAATCCGATATGTCTTTTAGCTTCCACCGGATTTTTACTCATGCTGATACCTTTGATATAAACATCTCCTTCGGATTGACGCACCACACCACACATAATGTTCATTGTTGTGGATTTCCCGGCCCCATTAGAGCCGAGCAATCCATATATTCCATGCTTTGGAATTTCAAAATTAATGTCTCGAATAGCCCACTGCACGCTATAACGATGCGAAAGG
>JAHHTT010000082.1 GCA_020024465.1 Odoribacter sp. | reverse complement strand
TGGAAGCTATTTTTTGTCCCCCTGCATAGCAGGGGGTTGTCTTTGATGAATCAATACAAAAAGGCGCAGGCCGAAGCCTGCGCCTTAGGATGCACCCATGTTAATAGTAATTTAACGATGCATATTCTGGGCAAAGCTTCTCTTCATTTTGTCAAAAATAAAATTCATATACATGATTCTTTGCCCCTTTCATTTAAGTTGGGTTTATCATACCACCCAGAGGGAAGCGTGTCAAGAATCCTACTGTTTACACTTTTCTGCCAGAGTATTTGAATATCGGAAGAACGATTTCGGCATTGCGCCGTAAGAAGAACATGACACAAACAGAACTGGCAGATCAGATGGGAGTCAGTTTTCAGGCTGTATCCAGCCAATAGGACTAAACTATTCAACGCATTCACTCCCGCTCTCCTCATCGTAAATTTGACAGTTATTAATTATTTTCCAGAACTCGCTTTCTCCCAGGCATCATGAAAATACTGCTTAAAAAATCTCGAATCTTCGTCATTACTACAGAGTGCTCCCGATTGTATGATACAGTCGCTGATCATATCAATCAGCTGTTGCTGCTTTTCAGATGTTGCATCTGTAAATCTTAATAATCGGAATATACCTTCTTCCTGACATTTGCAGAGGGCCTGATATACATCTGGAATATAGATTGTATTGGTTATGGACAATGGCTTTGTACTAAAGTACATTTGCTCCCTTTTTTCTACACACTGAATTGTGTCGACCTTTGGTGCTGTATAAACATATCCTTCGACACCTTCATAGAATTCTCTTAGTTGATCTGGAAACTGTTCCTCATAATATACAATTCCATTTTTTACCCCACAGGTTATCCATTTCTGCTTGGTGCCTGTTTTAATAGAATCCCAAATATAAACCAGCGCAAAAGCTAAATTACTAGTCAGGTAGATAACTTTTTGATCTGAGTTATGTAGTTTAGAAATAGGATTCAATATTTCAATTCCCTGAACAGAGGAACCATGATATAAGAAATCTTTTTCTGTATCCATTCCATATGAAAACTGATTGAGTTTCAAATTTTCCTTCCTCCTAACACTACAGTATTACTGCCAAAGACCGTATTGGGAAAATAGCCGTTCAATAGCCCAATTTATCTTTGAATCTTGTAATATACGAACATATCATCTCGGCTTGTTTCTACAAAACCAACTTTTTCTATCATACATTGCTTCAGAGGCAAGTAGCCAACGATTTTCAAACTACAGGTTATCATCCAATCCAACGATTAAAACGCAGAGAACCGACAAAACGCCGTTTTTTGATAGTTTGGTTTTGCTTAAACGGGTTTTTGCGGATTTAAACGGATCTGGGCCTCTATCCGGCCTTTATGAGCTACTCCTCAGTTCGAAGGGTGTTGTATGCCATGGATGCAGGAAAGGCCAGGAGTTGCATGTCCCTGGCCTTGTTTTCATTGGTATGCTGTTCTAAACGGAGTGTTCGCTTAGACCGCATTCGTTTAAAGATTCTTATCCCACCTTAAACACATATTCTTCTTTATGTTTATTAAACATCTGTGTTATTCCTTAACATATTAGCTTTAATAGATCATCAATATCCAACAATGTCATTAGATTTTTTCGTTCTTCTGCAAAAGCTCGTGCATCTTTGGTGAATTTAGAAGATGTTACAATTACAGATTGGTTTGCCTGTGTGGCTACTTGAACACCATACACACTTCTAACCACGCTTACATCAACTTTATGGTCTTCTCCCCAATGCTTACATTCTACAATTAACATATATGGAATCGGGTCAGGTTTTGTAGCAATTATATCCTTACCGCCATCTCTAGTTGCTTTTGTAATCTTGACAGTAAAGTCCAATTTCTCAAATATATCGGCTACAAAGAATTCAAATTCTCTATGTGACATATTTTTTATGTGATTCCGATGGTGCTCTAAAATTGCTTCCGCTTTCTCATATTCATCTAAAGCAGCACCGTAATAGTAATCATCAAATTCATATTCGATTTCTACGGTTGGTTTATCAATAAACGTACCGCCATTGCATTCAGAATCCGAGTAGTTAAATGCTCCAACCGGATATTCATATCCTCGAATAATAAACTCTATCCATGAATGACATTTCTCACAGCATATTTCACCATGGAAGGTATATTCAATTTCCTCACCCATTGGTCTGTCGCACACTGAGGTTTCGTAATCCAAACTATCTGTTTCAACCAATGATACGTGATTACACTTATCGCATTTGATATAAAAATCATTCGGTATGTGCATCATAATAATAACTATTGTCCTCCTCCACCTAGCTATTTTCATCAGATACCAAGCCGTCCAGCATCACGATTTCTTCCTCCGCAAACCATCCGTTAGCTAAAGCTGTGGATCGGACTAAATTTGGATTTTCAGAATATGCTACAACAGCCAAACTCTCCATTGCTCGTGTACAAGCAACATAGAACAACCTTGCGGTTCTTTGGATGCTAGTATCCTTACCTTCTTTTTCGTTCCGCAAATCAGTTTGTGTTTTTTCTTTAGCGCCAAATAGTTTTTCGTAACTAAATAAAAATCCCCGAGACTCAGAATCGTCTAAAACCACCATTACCCGAGGATACTCCAATCCTTTCACCCCCTGGTGGGTGGCAAAACGACTTTGATCAGAAACATATGTGGCATACCGTTCCATTTCATCAAACGAAACATTTAATGCTGTTTTTAATGCTATAACTTTGGGATCGTCTCCGGTGTATGTACTATCTAATATTTCTTCCATGCGTTCGCTAATTTCATAAAGTCCGGATTCTTTGATATTGCTCAAAACATCAATGCACGAAGGAATTTTGCCATCATGCCAAAGAGCAAACAGTGCTTGCGTAGCAGATTCTGCCTGTTCCAACTTTTGTTGCTGTTTATCCGGCTGCAAAGAAAATGTTTTTTTACTTAGTAAAGGGGAACTTTGCCGAACAATTTTTGCAATTTCAAATGTATTATTGGCTTGATGTGCTTTAACAAGCGGAGATATTGTGTTAGCAAGAAACGAAATTTCGGGTATTTCACCTTTTCGCAAAGCACTATCAAATTCTTTTGATTCGTTCAACGGTGTATATAAATTGCTAAATGAGAACCTGCTTGCAGCCATATGATGTTCCAAAATTAAACATTCATAACCTGTGTCTGTTTGCCATTCCATATTGCAAGTTATTACAGACATTTTTTCTGCGACCAATCTTTCGGTCCGTTCCTTATTACTTAATGCGTTTGCTATGAACAAGCGCACAAATCCCGTTTTTGCATCACTTCTTGGACGTTGCTCCTTGCCATCTGATAATCTCCGAACCGCATTCGCTAATTCAACAATTCGGGCTGCACTGCGATGATTCATGATTTTTTGAGGAAACACCCATTCGTGGGGTACAGCTTTATCTAGATGGTCTTTACCGTCCATATAAACCTTTTGCATGGTATCACCAAACATGCCAACGGCCCAGTCTTTATGATTTTTACAAACACTTAGGAACGCATCGACGAGTTCCTTCTTGGTATCTTGGCTTTCATCAATTAACATGATAGGGAATTTATTTACCAAAATTTCCTGCATTGTTTCTCTTGAGGCTATAAATTCTGAACCAATTTTTATAACTTGGTCATGGCTCAATGAATCGAACCCTAAATTGTCGCCATTGGGGTTATATGAAAATCGCTTTACCTTTTTTATCCTCTCTAAGCTTTTTTGCTTACTTATAATTTTCTTTTCCCTGGTAGTAGCTGCAGATCCCTTTTTGCCCGTCTTCTGTTTATTTTGTAATTCATTAATCTCTGCGGTAATAGAACCTTCCACCCATATCCTTATATCCTGTTGGAAGTTTTTTATCATTTCCCATAGGAAGCTATGGATTGTGGATACCATAAAAATTGGTTTGTATTGAAGTCTTCTTTCAATTTCATCGCAAGCTGCGTTTGTGTATGTAATAACAGCAATTTGTTTCCCTCGTTCTGCTAAATAATGTCCCTTTTCTTTATCAAGATATTCAAGCGTATTAATCAAACTGCGAGTCTTACCCGAACCTGCACCGGCGAACATGAAGAAACTCTTTGGAGGATTTGAACTTAAGCATTCTTGAATTTCAATATCAACGTGATCATCAATGTGATTATCTAACAACGATGTTTCAGTATTTGAAAATTGTTCCATCAGTTGACCTCCGTACACAATACACCCTCTAACCAAGTCAGCCCTTTATTGATATATTGCGGTACAGCAATTTTTTCTGGTGCTATAGAAAATATCAAATCTAAAGCGAACTCAGCTTTTACCTCGGATTTCTTTAGTTCGTTGAAAATTGTTGTTTTCAATGAATCAAATGTTTTGTGTGCATTAATTCCGTCTTTTAATTTTTTCAAAAGCTGTCCAGGTTCTGTTGCATTTAATTTGCTTAAAACATCCCAGTTGGTATATATCAAGCTATCTTCAAAAGTTCTTGCTAACGCTTCAACTTCCTCCGTAAGATGAGTAACCTGTATTGGAGTTTGATATGCTACCCGAATTTGATAATCACATATAGATTTCTTTGTCACCACTTTGTCATCATCTGATAGATCTAAAAGATCATCCAATGAATTCTTTTTTATAATCCAATTCGTTATCGCATAATTTCCGCTTATCAAACCTTTATTTCTCGCAGGCTTTGTCTTTTTATGGTATCCTGTTGGCTCAGCTGAATCTAAATCGGTAATAACCAGCGTTGGTAAAGCAAGTTTGTCAATCAGAGGAGCCAACCGATGTGAGTGTTTTCCATTGATGTTAAGAATGGTAATGTATCGTTGATTTAACTTTGAATATTTATTTCTAATGAAATGAGGAAGCAACATCTGTTCTGCAGAACCCTCAACCAAAATAGCTCCGTCCGCAAAAAACAAGTCACAATGTGTTGTTTGCAAATATCGAGTTACAAATTTATCAGTATCGTCTTCTTCTCCAAACACATCCGACAAATTAACTACCTTCGATGTTGCAACCTTACATTCGAATCCATTGGGCAACCGTTTGAAATACCTCAAATTTGCGAACTTTTCTTCTCGTGCGATATGACTGGAATGTGTACTGATCACCAACTGAGTTGAAAACAGATCGTTGGCACCTAACTTCTCATGATTCCGAAGAATATTGTACGCTTTACGAATAAACACCTGTTGCACTTGTACATGTAAATGTGCCTCGGGTTCTTCAATAAGTACTAATTGCAACGGTTCAATTACTTCATCTGTCGAGCCTGCTTTTCCTTTACGCATCCAACCATCCCGGAAAGTTATTAAATCAAATACGATCGAGATCAGATTTTGATAACCTAAGCCGTTATATTTTTCTGGAAGCATCAAGCCTTCTTCTTTTTCACCGAGAGAATACTGTACTGCTGAATCATGCTTCAACATCTCGGTTGTAGTCACTCTGCTTGAAATTGTAATCTGGGGATTGATTACACCTGGATATCCTAATTCTTCAAGTTCTTTAATTGCGGGTTTAAATTTTATTTCAAGATTTTGGTCAAAAGCTTTTCTGGCTTGCTCTGTCGCCACAAGGATACCGAAATCCTCCGGCGAAGGAGTTTTTTCCGGATCAAGGTGTTTATCATAATATCCTCTTATCTGTGATGAAAGGCTTGTCCGTTCAACTTCAGAAGGCTTCTTTTTGTCGGTATCTTTGTCGGTATCAGAGAACCCTCGTTGTGCACTAATCATATTTATTCGGACAATCTCTTTTAATGGGTTATCCGTAAGGCATTCCATTTCAAATATAGTTTTTTGGGGAGATGGTTCGGCCGCTTTGTTCGGATCTAAAATATATGACTTGATTGTGAAGTATTCTGATAGTTTTCTTTCAAGAAAATCACACAAGTTTCTGGGGAAAAGTTGAATTGCCTCTTCCTTGGTATTCTTTTTTTCTGTTTCTCGTGCAGCAAAAAATGCTTCCCGGTACTCCATGAACAATGTT
>JAHHTT010000081.1 GCA_020024465.1 Odoribacter sp. | reverse complement strand
TTTCATCTTATTATACATAAAATAGCGAAGTCGTATTTTTCCAATACACAAATTCTTTCGTACTTTTGTAAATATTTCAATAATAAAATTCGCGACAGATGAAAAGGCTATTTATTTTGCTATTAGTCATACTTCCCACCCTGGCATTTGCACAAAAAGCAAGGATTGAATTCACAAAAACCACCCACCATTTTGGAGTAATACCGGAACAAGGCGGAAAAGCAGTGTATGATTTTATCTTCAAAAATATCGGTACAGCCCCATTAGTCCTTACTAACGTACGGACCGGTTGCGGATGCGCTGTTCCGGAATGGAGCAGAAAACCGGTAGTCCCTGGCGGCAATGGAGCGATTCGCGTCTATTTTGATCCCCGCAACAGACCCGGAAATTTTGTGAAAAGTATTGCCGTCAACTCCAATGCTGCCAACAGTGTCGTCACATTGACAATCCGCGGCAAAGTGCAACACCAACCGGCCGGTCCGTATGAAGGATACGACTATTCTGTCGGGGATGTCAAATTCACTCAGCTGAAATTTGACCTTGACGACATCATGAACACTCAGAAAATCGAGCAGAAAATAAAAATAATTCATAGCGGCAAAGAACCGGTCAAAATTACAATGGACAACCTGCCTCCCCATATCTCTGCCAAAGTAAATCCTGAAATCCTGCATCACAAAGAAAAAGGAGAAATCTCCTTGATATATGATGCCGGATTAAAAAACGACTGGGGCTATGTCTCTGACAATATCAACATAAATGTCAACGGCACGGCACAAGGTACTTTGACCCTCTCTGCCAACATCAACGAAGACTTTGATTTTTATGAAGGCAATTATGACAAGGCTCCTGTCATTCAATTGCCCGACGAAGAAGCCAACCTCAAAAACCTGCCTCCCGACGGCAAAGCAACTCATTCTTTCTTTATTCAAAACAATGGCAGGTCGGATTTGATATTCCGTAAGGTGAAAGGTTCTGAAGAAGATGTACACATTCATCTTGGCAGGCATTGCATCAAACCGGGTAAAAAAATAAAGGTTTCCGTCAGTTTCAACACTCCGGCCGAAGGACAAGTGACGAAACTCATACAATTTACAACAAACGATCCGGAAAATCCGATCTCTCTTTATAAAATAAACGGACAGATAAAATAAACCTATATGAAATCATTGTTACTGACAATTTTCCTGATGCTGGTTACCACCATTGCTTTCTCTCAAGGAATAATGGAAATCAAACAGCCGACTCTTATCCTCAAAGATTTATTGGCAGACGATCAGCCGCAGACAAAAATATTTGAAGTGAAAAACACAGGCAACAAACCTTTTATCATCACCCGGGCCACCTCCATGAGTGCCCAAATCCAAACAAGATGGACCCGGGAGCCGATTGCTCCGGGCAAAAGCGGAAAAATACAGGCGACTTTCACGTCTTCACGTTTTCAGGAACGGTTCAACTATAAAATCATGGTGTACACAAACCTTACGGACAAGGGCACAGAACTCCAAATAACAGGTAATGTCACTGACAATCCGGACAAGCCGACTCTATTATACAAATATACATTGGCAGGTATAAAATTCAGAACTTCCAATATCAGCTTCGGCGATATCTATACATGGCAAAAAATAAAGGATACCATCTATTACCTGAACACCCGAAAAGAACCGGTACGCATCGAGCCTCTGAACCGCCCTCCATATATGCACTTCCAGTTCCGGCCGTCTGTCGTAGCTCCCGGCCAACGCGGAGCCATGATTGTAACTTTTGATGCTCCCGGGAAAAACGACTATGGCTACAACTACAGCAACATCATGCTGTCTGTAAACGGGACAAAAGATTTCAGAAACCGCATCACCATTACAGCCAATATCATTGAGGATTTCAGCAAACTTACCGCTCAAGAGATAGCCAATGCGCCAATTGCTGAATTCACATCCAAAGAACTTGATTTTGGAGATATCACACAAGGTGAAAAGGCCTGTTGTGATTTTATATTGAAAAATACAGGAAAAAGACCCCTGTTTATCCGCAAGACAAAAGCCAGTTGTGGTTGTACGGCTGTAACAATAGGCAATAAGGCTGTACAGCCGGGCCAATCGACAAAAATCCGTACGACCTTCAATTCTGCCGGAAAAAGCGGAAGACAATACAAAACCATTACTGTAATTACCAACGACCCGCAACACCCTGAAACGACACTAAGAATCAGAGGCAATGTCAAGGTCAGATAATCTCTATAAAAACAAGGATATGATTTATCCGGAAAATTTCGAAAATAAAATCAAATTCGATAAAATCAGACAATTGATAAAAGGTTATTGTCTGAGTGATATGGGAAGGGAACTGGTGAATCAAATGACATTTTCATCTGATCCGGCATGTATCGGCGAACAATTGAAAGAGACATACGAATTTATGTGTATCTTACAGCAGGAAGACAACTTCCCCGGAGACCACTTCAGGGATGCCCGTCCCTTCCTGCAAAAAATCAGGGTAGCAGGATTATTCCTCGAAGTGCCGGAAATGGTCGCTCTCAAATTATCCCTGGAATCACTCAGCGCCATCGTCCGCTTTTTCAAAGATAAAGGAGAACGATACCCTGTTCTGGCCTCCAAAGCCGGAGCCATACATTTATTTCCGTTCGTACAACAACGTCTGGATGCTATCGTATCCAAACACGGCTCCGTCAAAGATACGGCATCGCCTGAATTAAATGACATCCGGCATCGCCTTCAACGAAAACAGGCCGGAATTTCCAAACGCATGCAAAGTCTGTTACTACAGGCTCAAAGCGAAGGCTGGGCTGATAAAGAAAGTGCCGTTGCTATCCGTGACGGCCGCATGGTGATTCCTGTTCCTTCTGCCTACAAGCGCAAAATCAACGGTATTGTTCACGATGAATCGGCAACCGGGAAAACCTCCTACATCGAGCCGGCAGAAATCGTTGAAACCAATAACGAAATACGCGAACTTGAATTGGAGGAAAAGCGCGAAATCATGAAAATATTAAGGAAATTCGCTGATGAGCTCCGTCCTTATATCGACGATTTGCTCCCGGGATATGATTTTCTGGCCTACATCGACTTTGTACACGGCAAAGCTGCATTCTCAAACTATATCGAAGCGGTTGTTCCCGGCTTTAGCGGAAATGCTGAGATGTTCTGGTATCAGGCTCGCCATCCTCTGTTGTGGCTCAGTCTGAAAAATACCGACAAAAAACTGATACCATTGAATATCGAAATCCATGATGAACAACGCATCATTCTGATTTCCGGGCCCAATGCAGGAGGCAAATCCGTCTGTTTACAGACTGCCGGCCTGCTACAATACATGTTTCAGTGCGGCCTTCCGGTACCGGTCAGTGAAGCCAGTAAATTCGGAATATTCGGAAAAATACTCATCGACATCGGTGATGAACAATCCATCGAAAACGACTTGAGCACTTACAGTTCTCATCTGATCAACATGAAAAATTTCCTGCGTTATGGAAGCGACGATACCCTGATACTGATTGACGAATTCGGAACCGGTACGGAACCTATGCTGGGAGGAGCCATTGCAGAGTCGATTCTTTCTGCTCTCAATCGTGCCAATGTCAGAGGAGTCATCACAACCCATTATACCAACCTGAAACACCTGGCTGCAGAGACTCAGGGCATTGCCAATGGAGCCATGCTGTATGACAACCACCGGATGTTGCCTCTTTTTGAATTGAAAATCGGAAAACCGGGGTCTTCATTTGCTTTCGAGATTGCCAGAAAAATCGGACTTCCCAAAGAAATTCTGGAAGATGCGGCAGCAAAAGTCGGCGAAGACCATATCAATTATGACAAACATCTGAAAGATATCGCCCGAGACAAACGCTATTGGGAAGAAAAACGCCGGAAAATTCATGAAAATGAAAAACGACTGGACGAGGTGGTCGAAAAATACAGCAACGAACTGAGCGAAGCTTCACGCATCCGTAAGGAAATTATACGCGAGGCCCAACAAAAAGCACAGGAAATCATTGCCGATGCCAATGCCGCAGTAGAAAACACCATCCGGGAAATACGCGAAAACCAGGCTGAAAAAGAAAAGACCCGGGAAATACGCCGCCGTATGGAAAAAGAAAAACAACGGTTACTTTCCGAAGAGCAAAATGAAGAAGAAGAACGCATCCGCAAGAAAATGGAAAAACTGAAAAACCGGGAAAAAAACAAAAAAGTAAAAAAACAGGATATTCCGGAAACTTCGGCTCCGCCCAAAGAAGTGACTCCGATTTTCAAAAAAGGGGATTATGTACAACTTCCCAACAATACCGTTGGCGAAATATTGGAAATTGACGATAAAAATGCAGTGGTAGCATTGGGACAATTACATACCAAAATCAAAACCGCACAACTGCGAAAGGCATCCTCCACACAAGCCAAACGCATGACTCGCCCTCTGATACAAGCCTCTTATGCGAATATTCGGGAAAACATCAGCCGGAAACGCATGAATTTCAAATCCGATATTGATTTAAGAGGCATGCGCGGAGATGAAGCCCTGCAGCAGGTGATATCTTTCATCGATGAAGCCGTCATGCTTGACTGTAAAGAGATAAGGATACTGCATGGCACCGGCACAGGAGCCCTCCGGCAGCTCATCCGGCAATATCTGGACACCCATCCTCTGGTGGCAACTTATGCCGACGAACAGATACAATTAGGCGGAGCCGGTATCACTGTCGTACAACTGGATATCTGATTCCGCCCCGATAATTCTGATATAACTATACCCGAATAGCTTGACGAATACGCACCAGCTTATTCAGCAGACCTTCCAGCAAATCCAGGCGCAGCATATTGGCTCCGTCGGATTTTGCCACCGAAGGGTCGGGATGCGTTTCGATAAACAATCCGTCTGCTCCTACAGCGATACCGGCCTTCGCTATTGTCTCTATCAATTCCGGTTGCCCTCCCGTTACACCTCCTGCCTGATTCGGCTGCTGCAACGAATGTGTCACATCCACGACAACAGGACAATGGCAGGTCTGCTGCATAATCTTGATTCCCCGGAAATCAACAACCAGATCCTGATATCCGAAAGTAGTGCCACGCTCTGTTGCCATTACATTTTCATTACCGGACTCTCTGATTTTCTCTATTGCAAAATGCATGGCATCCGGCGAAAGGAATTGTCCTTTTTTAACATTTATCATTTTACCCGTATGTGCTGCAGCAACCAATAAATCTGTCTGGCGGCACAGAAAAGCCGGAATCTGCAACACATCCACATATTCAGCGGCCATCACGGCATCCTCCGGACTATGAATATCCGTAACCACCGGAATCCGGAATTCCTCCCTGATTTTTGCCAGTATTTTCAATGCCTTCTCATCTCCGATACCCGTAAACGAATCCAGACGCGAACGGTTGGCTTTTTTAAAAGACCCTTTAAAAACATAAGGAATTCCCAACTTATCCGTCAACTCAGAAATATGCCCGGCGATCTCCAAAGCCATTTTTTCGCCTTCAATCACACACGGCCCTGCAAGCAGGAAAAACATATCTTTATCCGTTATTTCATTTAAAATTCTCATATATAATCTATTAACTTTAGAATCATCCGAATCATCGTAATCTTCATCTTCAACAGCATCGTCATTTACGGCAATATCTTCCTTGACAATATTAACTGCATTACGAGCCATATCAACAAGTTTGACATTACGCTTTTCTATGATAGTTTTACGGAAATCATCAACTATTGCAGGCGGAATATCAAGAGAAGTAAACACTCTAATTAGTGATAACTCTCCTACATTCTTAGCATTAACGAATGCGTTGTAATTATCTTTATGGAACATAATTACACCATTCTCGTCAACGTAGGTGGTAACACCTTTAATACAAACTTCAAGAGTAACATTAACAACATTACCCTCGAACATGATTGGTTCAAGTCCGTAACTACGCCATTGGTCATCTGTGATAAACACTTCGATATTAGGATTACCATCAAGAGTATCAATGGTAACAACCCGACAATCGTGTCTTAATTTAGAATTATTGTTTTCGTCAACATAATCCGCTTTAAGGAGAGGTTTAATACTGATAATTTCTCCAAGAGCCGCTACTTTAGCTGGTTTTCTTTCTTCTGCCATAATTTTAAATTTTTAAGTGTTATGATGGGCAACATAATCACACACGGCCCTGCAAGCAGGAAAAACATATCTTTATCCGTTATTTCATTT
>JAHHTT010000080.1 GCA_020024465.1 Odoribacter sp. | reverse complement strand
AAAGAGTCCGGTATATGCCGGACTCTTTTTTATAAATTGAATCATGTTTGACCCGTTTAAATCTTTGGGATCAACTCACCGAAATTTCAGTTGTTTGGTTTGATGTTAGGATTTGCATCTATTTCATTTTGAGGGATAGGTAATGCAACGCGCGGATCTGTGTGCAGAATGGTGACAGCATCGTAATTTTTCAAATCAAGATGCCATTCCCCTTTACGTTCGATAGGTGTCTGTGTACGGAGATAATCGAAATAAATAAGTCCTTCTCCGACCAGTTCTTTACGGCGCTCTTTCAGTATACGTTCCACTGTAAATTGTGCCGTTTCCACTTGCTGGGTTGCATTGGTGGTGCGCTCTGCTATGAGCTGGTTGAGGTATTCCATCGCTTTGGCTGCTGATTCACCTCCCTCTTTTAAACCGGCTTCTGCTGCATTCAGATATACTTCAGAAAGGCGGATGATACAGATGTTGTTTGTTTTTACATCTCCGTTTTTACCGGGGAATTTAGCCAGGAATACCGGTTGGGTCCGGGCTTGTTTCGGTAGATACGTATTGTTTTCTATAAGAGGTTTTTTAGTTATAGAATGGCGGATATCTTCTGTATCTTCATTTAAAAGGCTCAAAAAATCATCCGTTAAGATTAAATTGTTCCAGCCGTTTTCTGCAGAATCGTCAGCATATACGGAAGGTGCTCCTTCACCACCGGAGCCTCCGCCCCATTCTGAAGGTTCATTGGTGTCAATGTAAAGTTCAAATATGGATTCGGCCTGAAAGTCTTGTCCCCATATGGTAGGGTATTCTTCCCGATTGTACAGATGGTAAAGACCTCCATTGTTTTCAATGACATCTGTTGCACAAGTGTAAGCATTTTTGTAATCTCCTTTGTTCAGATAAATGCGTGAAAGCAGAGCCTGTACTCCCCAATAGTTGATATGACCATCCTTTTTTTCTTTACTGATACCTAGCTTTATGGCATCCTGTAAGTCGGTAATAACCTGATTGTAACATTCTGCGACGGTATTGCGTGCCGGTTTGTGTTCTGGGGTCTGAGGTTTTGTCTCAATGGGTACGCCCAAGGAGGCTCCGTTGTCGTTCATATATGGCATACCGTACATACGGGTCAGATTAAATAATGCCAATCCCCGTAAAACAAGTGCTTCTGCTTTTGTTTGTTGCATTTCCGGCATGATGTTTTCACTTGAAAATCGGTCTATCTCCTGTATCAGGTTGTTGGCTTGTCGGATGACCAGATAGGGGCGGTTCCAAGGGAGGACGACATTGTTGTTGTCTGTCGGTTGTATATTGTATGTGTAATAGGGGACAATCCGTGATTTATTGATGACCCGGGCCTGAACATCAGCGGCACGGCAGTCGCCGTAATACCAATGGTTGTCACCGTAATAACTATGTTGGGATGTTTGGCGATAAACTCCGTTGAGTGCTGCTTGTATTCCCTCGAGAGTGGTCATCGCCTGGTCTTGGGGAACTGCTGTCGACGGATTTAAATCTAGCCAGCTGTTTGAACAGGAACTGAATAATGTGCTTATGCTCAATATGATACCTGTAGATAAATATTTTGCTTTCATTGTCGTGTCAATATAAAGGATTAGAATGTTAATTGTGCTCCGAAACTGAAGGTGCGCATGGCAGGAGCTTCACACCATACTTCTCCGTGTACCGGTACTTCCGGATCGTATTGTTTCCATTTTGCCCAAGTCAGCAAATTGCTGCCTGAAAAATAGATTCTGGCATTTTCTATTTTGATTTTGCTGGTCCATTCATTGGGTAATGTGAATCCGAATGTCAGGTTTTTCAAACGCAAATGGTCTGTGCTGTGTATATAGCGTGAACTGTTTGAAATGGTTCCTTTGTCGGCATAGCTGAAGCGGGGAATATCTGTGCGGTCTCCCGGTTTTTGCCAGCGGTCCATCATGTAGACCGGCAGGTTGTAACGGCCTGAATAGATTTTCTCTCCTCCGTTTTCAAGCATTGTGCCCAGCTTGTCGAATGAATAGCCTCCCAATGAGTAAGTGAATGTGAAGTTTAAATCGAACCATTTGTAGCTTAAAAGGTTGGTGAAACCTCCGGATACTTTCGGGTCTACGGATTTGTATGGAATGCTGGTGGCTTTTTTGGCATCTGTTGTTAATGAACGGTCTACTTTACCGTCTTCCAACGGTGTGTTCATATAGTATTCCGCTTGTCCGTTTTCCGGATTTACTCCAGCAAATTCTTTTACATAAAATGTGTGATACGGTAAACCGATTTTGTGTATTTTCCAATTGCCTTCAATGCTTTGTTCCAGTTCATTGTTTAAGGAGATGATTTTGTTTTTGTTATGACTCAGATTAATGACAGTGGTCCAGTTGAAGTTATTTGTAGCAAAGTTCAGTGTACGCAGCTCGACTTCAATACCTTTATTGTTTAACTGGCCGACGTTGGCAAGATAGTTGGTGAAGCCGGTGGTGGCGCTGATAGGGCGGTTGTAAAGCAAATCTTTGGTGTCTCGGTTGTAGTATTCTACGGAGAGGAAAATCCGGTTTAAGAAAGCGATGTCAAGACCGATGTTCAGGTTGTAGTTCTTTTCCCAGCCCAGGTCGTTGTTTGGCATGGACGAACCGAATGAACCGGATTGTCCCATGTAGTTTTGAGAAAATGTGTAAAGTCCCATATAACCGTAGTAAGCTCCCGGCTGATTCCCGTTTACACCATAGGAAGCGCGGATTTTAAGGTCGCTCAATATATTTTTGATGGGTTTCATGAATTTTTCGTTGCTGACATGCCACATGCCCGATACGGACCAAAAGTTGCCCCAGCGATTGTCCGGAGACAGACGAGAACTGCCGTCACGACGGAAACTTCCTGCCAGATAGTAGCGGTTGGCATAATCGTAATTCAAACGGGATACATAGGACAGCATGCGATAACCTTGCGGTGAAGATACGAAATTGTTTAATACAGCTGCATTATCAGGAGCCGTCAGTTGATCTGAAGGTAGTTTTGACTTTTCACCGATGGCTTTGTCCATTTTATAGTCTTCGATTTCATAGGCTGCCAGTACATCCAAGTTGTGTTTTCCTCCGAAAGAATGGACATAGTTGATGGAGGTTGATGAAATGAGTTTTCCGTATTCAATGAAACCTTTGGCAGTTTGTGCTCCGCTACTGGTTTTTATGCCTGATGAACTCAACGGATTCAAATAGCGCGAATCTTTCTGTATATTATAGTCGTAGCTTAATGTTTCTTTGATTTTCAGCCCTTTAATCGGTTCGATGGCTGCATATCCCGTAGAGAACATACGGCTCATGCGGGTACGGTTATAGTCTGTCAGCATATCCCGTAAAGGATTCATGGTGTCGTCTTCTCTGATGCCGATATAATTGCCGTTTTTATCACGGACGGTCATGGACGGATTCAGCAAACCTGCTATGCATAAGAACGGATTGATCGCAGAGCCTCGCTCTTCATTCATTTCCTGATTCATTTGGGAGAACATCATGTTTGCTCCTACTTCGGCTATTTTACCTACTTTATGAGTAAGATTCAGGCGGGCTGAATAACGGTCGAGGCTTGAATTTCTGGCAAGTCCTTCCTGATTGTTATAGCCCAGGGATAAGTAGTAGGTGCTTTTGGCATTGCCTCCTGAAACCGAAGCTTCATAATTCTGCTGAATGGCCGTGCGTAATAGTTCGTCGCGCCAGTCGGTATATCCTAAAGATGGTTTGTAGGCATATTTGTCTATTTCTGCATTGGCATATTCTTGAGGATTCCCCATCTCCTCATCAATCGCTGCATTTGCCAGTCCTTCATATAAGATTTCGTAACGTTGGTCTGCATTGATCGTGGGGCGGAAATTGACAGCGGCATTGGAAAAACCGGCTGATACATTGAATGTTACACGTGATTTTCCTGCTTTCCCGCGTTTGGTGGTGATTAGAATGACTCCATTGGCGGCACGTGAGCCGTATAATGAAGCGGCTGCAGCATCCTTGATGATGGTGATGTTCTCGATATCCGAGGGATTCAAGGTGCTCATGATATTTGTTTTGGAATTGTTCATGTAAGCGGCATCGGCTCCTCCTGTGCTAAGGCTTCCGGAGCTGACCGGAATTCCGTCGATGACGAATAAAGGTTCTTGCGATGCATTGAAAGAACCCATACCACGGATACGGATATTTTGATTGGCTCCCGGTTGACCGGAACCGCTGGTGATATTCACTCCGGTGGTCAGTCCCTGAAGTTTCTGTTCAACGCTTACAACCGGAATGTTTTTCATCAAATCGCCTTTTAAGGTGTTGGCCGATCCGGTGAAGGAGGATTTGGTGAAATTTCCGTATCCGGTAACGATGACTTCGTCCAAGCCCATGTTTTCCGGTTCCAGTATTATATCCAGGTTATTGGAAACCGGCACTTTCAAATGCTGGGTTTTCATTCCCAAATAGGATACAATCAGTATTTTGTCTCCATTTTCTATTTTAAGAGTATATTTGCCGTTAATGTCTGTTACGCTTCCTCGTGCTTCCGCTCCTTTTACCGAGATGGTTGCACCGATAAGTGGTTCGCGTCCTTCCGAGGAGACGATGGTTCCGCTAATCGTCCTTTGTTGTGCAAATGTTTGTTGTGATATTATTCCCAATAGAAAAAGAATAATAAATTTCATTTTAATAATCTGTTTCATATACAAAAATTTTATACAAACCTATTTATTAAAAAACGGACCATTTTGTAGGTGAGTATATATTTTTTGTTGTAAGTGTCTGGAATATATGCCGGTATTTTTTTTAGTGATTGCTTTCTGAAGGGGAATGGGATGGGGAATTATTCCTCTGTTTGTAGAATTATTCTACAGGTATTTTTTTTGGGGGGGGGACGATAGGGATGTGCTTGGGGATAAAAGCATGAGGTTAAATGATGTTAAATAATTAATACCCGTTTACCCGTTTCTCTTTTTCATGTGTAACATATCAGAAAAGTGAATTAGAATATGAAAAAATTGCACAGATTGATTGCCAAGGATATTTTCGACTGCCTGTCTGAAGAGGAAAGAAAGCAATTGGAAGAGTTGTGTCGGAAGAGAGGGATAGGAGCAGAGACCTATCTGAGAATGAAGACAGAAATTGTTAGTCAGGGATTGCATGAAGAGATATTGAAAGCACGCAGAAGCAGAACGGGCGGGCGTGTAATTGGAAGGTGGCGCTATGTTGCCGTGTTGGTGTTGCCGTTGGCTGTAGCGACCTATTTCCTGTTTGGCAGGCAGGAGGATGCTGTGGTGGAGGTGAGTGGAACGATACAGATGGAATCGAAAATTCCGGTAGTGGAGCGGAAAGAGCCTAAGGTAATATTGGCAAGTGGTGAGGAAGTGTATCTGGACAGAAAAGAGAAACAGGGACGAGAAGTGCCGAATGCCGTAAACAGGGGGAATGAGCTGGTGTATGAAACGAGCCGGCAGGCGGAAGAAGTTGGGCCGGCGATTGAATATAATGTGCTGGTGGTGCCTAAGGGGGGAGAGTTTCAGATGGTGTTGGCAGACGGGACAAAGGTATGGTTGAATGAGAATACGGAGCTGAAATATCCGGTAAATTTTGCAGGAGAACAGAGGGAAGTCTATTTGGAGTGTGGTGAGGTTTATTTGGAAGTGGCAAAAGACAAAAAGCATCCGTTTGTAATGCATACGGCAGGAGGTGATGTGAGGGTGTTGGGTACGTGGTTTAATGTTAAGTTGTTGGATGATAATAAGATGGAGGCCACCTTGGTGGAAGGTAAGGTTCAGGTCTGTAGCGGAGAGGCAGAAACTGTTTTGAAGCCGAATCAGCAGGCTGTCGTTGGTAAGGGTGAAAAAGAAATTTCAGTGAAAGAAGTGGAGATTGAAGACGTGATTTATTGGAAAGAGAATATATTCCTGTTTAAGGATGTGTGTTTGGAAAAAATTATGGAACGTTTGTCGGATTGGTATGGATTTAAGGTGGAATATCGGAATCATTCGGTGAAAAACGAGAGATTCTATATCAGCATTGATAAGTATGGGGAGGTGGATAAGATATTGGAGCTGATGTCGGAGGTGAGCAGTGTGCGTTTTGAAATCCATGACAGGACCGTCAGTGTAAGTAAAAAATAAGCGGATGTTGGTAGCATCCGCTTGAAATGAAGCCCGAAAGGGGTATGATGTTAAATTTAAATCTACAAATTTATGAAAAAAAAGCTTGACTCGTGGAGGAGTTTGGTTAAAAAAAATTCACTTCAAGGTTTGTTATGTCTTTTTATTTTGTGTTTGTCTTTGCCGTTATCAGCACAGACAGAGACACGTAAAGTGACAATCAATGTTAAGGAAGTTTCGGTGAAAGAAGTGTTGGAAGTGTTGAAGAAGCATGGTTTTCGTCTGGTGTATTCTACTGCCGTGATTGATGCCTGTACCAGAAAAGTGACACTTGATATGAAAAAAGTGTCGGCCGGTGAAGTTTTGGATGCCGCATTGAAAGATACGGATTTATCTTACAAAGTGGATGGAAACGTTATTACAATCAAGCAAATCAAGAAAGACGAAAACATTCTGGCGCAGGGATTGGTGACGGATGCTAATGACAATCCGCTTCCGGGGGTGGCTGTGTACATCAAAGGCAGCTCCACGGGAACGTTATCCAATGCAAGCGGTCATTTCAATTTGCGTGTTCCGAAGAACAGTGCATTGCTTTTTTCTTTTGTCGGAATGGCTCCGCAGACTATATTGGTCGAATCTGAGAATTCGTTGAAAGTGGTGATGAAAGAGCAGACTACTCAGATGGATGAAGTGGTGGTAACCGGTTTTCAGGTGTTGAAGAAAAGAGAGATGACCTCTTCTATTGTTTCTTTAAAGGCAGAAGATGTGATAGAGCCGGTGGGAACTTCTTTAGACCAAATGTTGCAGGGAAAGGTGCCGGGTATGTCGGTTATGCAGATGACCTCTACGGTGGGAGCTGCTCC
>JAHHTT010000008.1 GCA_020024465.1 Odoribacter sp. | reverse complement strand
AATACTCAACTCCCTAATTACAGCAAGAGATATGAATAAGCGAAAATCGTTGAAATAAGGAAAGTCCTGAAAAGCATAAAAAGCAAACGCAATACAGCCAAAACATATACAGAACAGACAACATGGTTTTATTTGCCCTGAGCCTGTAATTTAAACTCAATAGGCAATGTATATTGTACCTTAACAACTTTACCTCGCTGCTTACCAGGCTTCCAGGCTGGCATTCCATTTACAATGCGTAAAGCTTCTTTATCCAATAAAACACTGGCTCCTTTTGTAATTCTGGTATCAACCACCTTTCCTGAACGGTCTATCACAAAAGAAACATATACGATTCCCTCTTCTCTATTTTCAAGCGACGTTGTCGGATATTTTATCTGCCGGGCCAAATATTCCAAAAGATTTCCTTCCGGAAATTCAGGCATCTCTTCTACAACGGCAAATATCTCCTCTCCGGAACCTATCCCACATGACTTGTTTTTTTCTTCTTCTTTCTTGATTTCAGGAATATAACCAACAACCACAATTCTGTCCAACTCTTGATTTTCCATCGGCATCACAATTTTTAAATTTTTAGCCCCAGGTTCATACACAACCTGTTGCATTTCACGCCCTACACAAGAGAAACACAATGTCCCGGACTTATCTGCTTTTAACGCAAAATGTCCCTGCTCATCCGAAACCGTACCTATTGCAGTACCCATTATCAAGACAGACACACCATACAAAGGCTTTCCTTCTTCATCCACGACAACACCTCCCACTGTTTTGTCTGTATCTCCAACTACACATCGTACATTTGCAGTCTTAGCAAAAGCAAGCATATCAGTTGACATCATCAATGCGCCAAGTATAAAAAGCAATAAAATATTTCTAATCATGGCTTCTTAATTTTAACGGATTAGACATTAAATTCAATACAAATATATAATCGATTCGCCCGCTTTATTCTGTTGTTATATTTTTTTTGTTTTTTTAGATTGTATTTTGAAAATATTTTCCCGACATCAATCATCCGTTTCATGTAAAATCTCCTCCCATGCCCCTCCCTCCATTCCCGTAACCTTCCCCGAAGCTCTGCCATTGCTCGCTACTTCTCGTTCGGACGAGCTTCGGAGGAACTTCGGAAATGGAACGGAGAAACGTAAGACATAAGTACAAGGTTTATGAGAGGTCGGAGAGAGAGTGAACGGACATCGATAAGGGAGTACAACGAATGACATACACAAAAAACACGAGAGCCGACCAAGTCCCAAAGGACCGGCCGGCTCTCATTTTGCCAACTATATGCATTTATACATTAGAACTCCAATACTTTCACCCAACCGAATTTATCCGGTTCGTCACCATATTGGATTGCACGCAGGCGGTTATACAATTTAGTACACCATTCCCCCGGTACTTCCGGATTTCCGAAAACAATGCTCTTATTGTTTTCCAAATCATCAATCTGTCCGATAGGGCTGATTACAGCAGCGGTACCGCAAGCTCCCGCTTCGGTGAAAGTTTCCAACTCTTCGACTGCAATGTGACGGCGTTCTACTTTCAATCCCATATCTTCAGCCAATGCCATCAAGCTCTTATTGGTGATTGACGGCAGAATTGTATGAGAATACGGAGTGATGTAAGTATTGTCCTTAATTCCGAAGAAGTTAGCAGGACCGCACTCGTCAATGTATTTCTTTTCTTTTGAATCCAAGAAGATAGCAGTTGAATAACCTTTTTGGTGAGCCACTTCTCCAGAACGCATACCGGCAGCATAGTTACCGCCCACTTTAATATGGCCGGTTCCGTTTGGAGCAGCACGGTCATAATGACGTTCCAACATCACTTTCGTCGGTTTGAAACCAGCCTTGAAGTACGGTCCAACCGGAGCTACGAATACAACAAACAAATATTCTTTTGCCGGAGCGACACCCATCTGCGGTCCTACACCGATCAACAACGGACGAATATACAAGCTAGCACCAGATTCATAAGGCGGCACATATTCCTTGTTCATTTCGATAGCTTTAACGACAGCTTCTGTAAACAACTCAACAGAAGGAGCCTGCATCATCACATACTCGGCAGAGCTAAGCATGCGTTTTGCATTCTCTTCACAACGGAACAAGCGGATTTTACCATCTTTACCACGGAATGCCTTCATTCCCTCAAAAGCTTCCTGGCCATAGTGAAGACAGGTAGAAGCCATGTGAATGTTCAACATTTCAGAATCGGTAACTTCCAATTCTCCCCATTTACCATCTCTGTAATAACAACGAACATTGTAATCTGCTTTTGAATATCCAAAAGACAATTTACTCCAATCTAAATTTTTCATAGCAGTCAGTATTTTTATTTAATAATCGTCATTTCGTTAATCAAATTCTTTGCTCCTGCAAACACGTCAACAATCCACAGCATATAACGGGTGTCCAGATTGATACAACGCTGCAGGTTCTCCTCAAAGTCAATATCTCCGGACATAGCTTCGGAGTTACCGTCAAAAGCGGTACCAATCAAGTGTCCTTCTGCATTGATGACACCGGAACCGCTATTACCTCCGGTAATATCGTTATCTGTAATGAAATTAACATGCAGAACATCTTTGCCATAAGGACCAAATTCCTTCTTTGCATAAAGTTCTTTCAAACGTGCGGGAACTTCAAATTCACCTCCAGCAGGACCTTCTTTCTCCAATACACCGGCCAATGTTGTATAGTAGTCATAGAAAACAGCATCGCGAGGCTTATAACTGCCTACTTTTCCATAAGTCAGACGGATTGTGGAGTTTGCATTCGGAGCCCATGCCTTGTCAGGATTCATCGCCATTAATCCGCGTACGAACAAACGGTTTCCACGCTTGATTTGCTCACGGATTGTTTTCGTCATAGCAGACAATTTCAAGTAAACATCATAAAAAGATTTTCCAGCCTGATAAACCGGATCTTTTGCCAATTTTTTCATATCAGGTTTTGCCAGGAATGCTGCGAAAGCCTCTTCACTCATAAACACTGATTTAGCTTTTAACTCAGCAGCGTACTTGTTATAATCACCCTTGTATTTTTTATTAATCAAGGTAATCACCTCCGGATGTAACTCTTCACTTACATTATCGCTATACACCTTGAACAATACGGCAAACAATTTAGCATCTACATCTGCATTGAAGTCTTTATAGAATGCTTTTGCCATTTCATCAAGTTGAGCCTTGATAGCCTCTTTCTCTTTATCAGAAGTTTCTGCTTTGCCAAGCAATTCGATTCCATGTCCAGCCTGATAAGCAAACAAGTGAGATTCCGGTCCTGCCAATGCTTCTTGAGCATATGTTTCAGCGACAGAGAATTCTTTCAATCCCTTGTATGCTTGTTCGATATCAGACAATACATTTCCATACATAGCCTTGCGGGCAGGATCTGCATTCACCCATGCCGTAAATTCACGTTCAATAGCCTGTTTGTTGCCCATTGTGTTCAAATTACGCAAAGCTTTGTTCTGCTCGTTTGAATATTTCCAGTAATTGGCACAGCTGGCATATTTAGACGCGTATTGGATACGGGTTTTCTGGTCTTTTTCCATACCTTCACGCATGATAGCCAATTTGTCGGTACGCACTTTATGACGGATTGTATTGGTTACATCCATCGTATTCTCCAAACCGAAGCTTGTGCAATAGCGGTCGGTAGTTCCGGGGAATCCCATAATCATTGCAAAATCGCCATCTTTCACACCTTTGATTGATACCGGCAAGAAGTGTTTCGGTTTCAAAGGCACATTATCTTTTGAATATTCAGCCGGGCTTCCATCCGGAGCTGTGTAGATACGGAACATGGAAAAATCGGCAGTATGACGGGGCCACATCCAGTTGTCAGTGTCACCTCCAAATTTGCCCATGCTCTGAGGAGGCGCTCCCACCAAACGGACATCTTTATAAATAGTATATAAGAACAGGAAGAACTGGTTTCCTTCAAACATCGCTTGTACCTGCCCACTCAATTTAGTTCCTTTTGTATTTTCTTTTATAATTTCAGCAGAAATCCGCTCAATGGCGGCTTTGCGTTCAGTTTCATTCATTTTATCATCCAGCACTGCATTTACCCGGTCGGTAACATCTTCCATACGCTCTAAAATAGAAGCCGTAGTACCCGGATTTGCCAATTCGTCCTCCATCTTATAAGCCCAAAATCCATCACGCAGATAATCGTGTTCTACCGAAGAATGAGCCTGAATAGCCCCAAAACCGCAATGATGGTTGGTCAACAACAGACCGTTGGGAGAAATGATTTCGCCCGAACAGAAATGGCGGAACGGACGTCCTTCATTGCCTAAACCTACGATAGCATCTTTGATGCCCGGTTTGTTGATGTCATAAATATCCTCTGCAGTAAGTTTAAAACCCATTTGCTGCATTTTTTCAATGTTTTGCTGCTTCAGACGAGAAAGCAGCCACATACCTTCATCTGCCTTTGCCACAGATAGGGCAAGCAGGGCAGCCGCAATAATAAAAATCCTCTTCATGTAAATTATAGTGTTATTTAAATTCTATTTTTTCGCCCCAAAGTTATACATTTTAATTAGAAACAATCGTTTTCGCGAAAAATTATAACTCGCTTTTCTATTACAGGATCAAAATATAATTTAATCTGCATGTAATGCGGATTTCATTTTATTTTAACAAAGAGTTGACTACCTTTGCAAACATATTTACATTCATTATAATCGTTCTATGGACAATTTATCCCGCAATATCAGACAGGCGTCATTACATGACATCAGTCATTTCCTTATCTCCAACGGAGAAAAAGTCTTTCGTGCCAAACAAATATGGCAATGGATTTGGCAACGAGGCGTAACCGATTTTGAAGAAATGACAAATTTATCACGCGCGACCCGCGAACTATTGTCCCATAACTGGTATTTTGACCGTCTGGAACCAATCCATATACAGACGGCCTCGGACGGAACGATTAAAACAGCCTGGAAATTATATGATAACGAAATTGTAGAAAGCGTCCTGATTCCCGGGAATCAAAAGTTTACCGTATGTGTATCGTCACAGGCCGGCTGCCCATTAGGCTGTAAATTCTGTGCAACCGGAACATTGGGGTTCAAACGGAACCTCACATACGGAGAAATTTTCAATCAGGTGACGGCAGCCAAGGCTGCTGCAGAAGCCCGGGGCTTCCCGCTTTCAAATATTGTTTTCATGGGTATGGGTGAACCAATGTTAAATTATGAAAATGTATTGACAGCCATTGAGCGTATCACAGCAGATGACGGACTTGCCATGTCACCGTACCGTATCACCGTATCCACGGCCGGCATACCGGATAGAATCCGCCAACTTGCAGACGACGGCGTACGATTCAATCTTGCCGTATCGCTTCATGCAGCCAAAGAAAGTGTACGAACGTCGCTGATGCCGATAAACAAAACTTATCCATTAAAGGATGTGGCTGAGAGCCTGAAATATTTTGTAAAAAAAACGGGCACTCGTCCAACTTTTGAATATCTCCTTCTTAAAGACATCAACGACAGCCTTGAGGATGCCAAGGCTCTGGCTTTTTATTGCCGACAATTTCCTATAAAAATCAACCTTATCGAATATAATCATGTTGAAGGTTCTGATTTCCAGCATAGTCCAGAAAAAAAACGCGATGAATTCGTAAAATATCTGGAACATTGCAATATGATAGTCAATATTCGCAGAAGCAAAGGTAAGGACATTGATGCAGCCTGCGGACAACTGGCAGCCAAGGAGGTGTAACCAATATCATTTTACCCTGTTTTTTTCGTACAGATAACTATACTATAATTTGGAATTAAAAAAACAGGGTTCCGCAATTATTTTACAAAGTTTTTGTATCTTTGTGAACAAAACAGATTTTAAATCTATGTGTCATGATTATGCAATTTTTATTCACCCCTTTGATTTATATGAGTTTATCAGCGAAGCACAAGAATAGTCATTCCCATTACTCCACCTCAGACAGTTAGTGTTTCTATCAAAGATCATCCGGATCTCCGGATATCACTCCAACTGATATAACCGAACAAATAATTGACTAATAGCTACATAATGCAAATAGAAAATAAACATACACTTCCCGGACTGAAAGAAAAACGTTACCAACAGAAAAAAGACATCATACGCGATTTTTATCGTTTTGAGACATTATCCAAACCCGAAATTTGCCGTCTGACAAATATGACAACCCCTACCATCAGCAAAATCATCGACGAACTGATTGAAGAAGGTTGGGTGATTGACCAGGGGCAAGGAGCCTCTATCGGGGGTAAACGTCCTCATATTTTTTCATTAAATCCAGATGCCGCCTACATAATGGGCATCGATTTGGGACGCGAACAATTAAAAATTGCCATATTCAGCCTACGCAAAGAAATTATAGGTTGTGTACAAACTTTCCCCTCCCTTTTGGAGAATCATGACAATACAGCTGTTTTACAAGATTTAAAACAAAAAATAGAAAAAAGCCTTATAGACCTGAATATTCCAAGAAGTAAAATAAAAGTAGCCGGAGTATCCTTACCCGGTCTGATCGATAGTGACGGTAACTCATTTACCTATCTCACATTCAATGGAAGCAATATTCGCAAGAAATTAGAAGAGATGTTGGGCATGCCGGTATTCATAGACAACGATTCAAGCACAATGGCATTGGCCGAACATACATTCGGCAGTGCACGCGAAGCTTCTCATGCTCTATGTGTTAGTATCAGCGAATGCATTGGGATGGGAATGATTTTAAATGGTCGCCCTTATACGGGATTCAAAGGGATGGCCGGAGAATTCGGGCACATCCGTATTTCCGGTTCTGAAGATTTATGCTATTGCGGCAAGATCGGCTGTTTGGAAACCGTGGCAGCTGGCAGGTCGATTGTAAAAGCGGCACGCCAAGCCATCGAATCAGGCAGAGCAACCGCAATCGCTCAACGGGCGGACGCTGTAACTCTCGAATCAATCATCCGGGCAGCTCAAGCCGATGACATTTTTGCCATCGAATTACTACAACGCGCCAGCGAACATATAGGAGAAGCATTGGCTTGTCTGATACATTTATTTAATCCTGAATTGATCGTCATCGGAGGAAAGATTACTGACGCTCAGGACATTATTTTATCATCCATACAACATTCCATTGACAAATACACCTTAACACGGTTAAAAAATCATTGCGAACTCAAGACAAGTATATTAGCAGGAAACGCCTGCATACTCGGCACACTCAGCCTAGTTATGGAACATTTATATTATGACACTGAAAGTAACTTTTCATTGTACTAGTTAAAACAATCTATATTGTCTATGAAAACAAACAATTACATCGCCAGAGGCGAAGGAGCAGACAGATTTGAAAAACTGCCAATCAGTATTTACGAAAAACCTGCAGATGCGGTAAAAGCCGTTGCACAAGAAATTGCAGAGCTGATTCGTACGAAAGCTACAAAAAACGAACAATGTGTATTAGGACTAGCGACAGGTTCCTCCCCAATAAAATTATATCAGGAATTAGTGCGTATGCACAAAGAGGAAGGCTTATCATTCCGCAATGTAGTGACATTTAATCTTGATGAATATTTGCCCATGCCAAAGGAGTCAGATCAGAGCTATCACTATTTCATGCACCATCACTTATTTAATCATATAGATATAGACCCGGCCAATATTCATATTCCTGACGGGACTTTACATAAAGAACAAATAGAAGAGTTTTGTAGAAATTACGAAAAAGCGATAGAAGCAGCCGGAGGATTGGATATTCAAATTTTAGGAATCGGACGGACCGGACATATCGGATTTAACGAACCCGGCTCTTCACTTTCATCGTCCACCCGGATGATTTACTTGAATGATCTTACCATCAAAGATGCCGCAGGAGATTTTGGTGGAATAGACAAAGTTCCAGCACGTGCAATCACCATGGGAGTAGGTACCATTATGAAGGCACGGAAAATCATTTTAATGGCCTGGGGGGAGAAAAAAGCCCCAATTATCAAAGCGACTGTTGAAGGAAGCATTTCAGATGCCGTACCTGCAACATTTTTACAATTACACCCCAACGCACAATTTGTCATTGATGAAAAAGCTGCAGAAAATCTGACTCGGGTAAATTTACCATGGCTCGTCAGTAAAGTTGAATGGAATGACAAATTAATCCGTAAGGCTGTCATCTGGTTATGCCAAAAAGTCGGGAAACCGATTCTTAAAGTAGAAAACAAAGACTATATTGAAAACGGCATGACAGATCTTGTCAAAACGTTCGGTTCGGCCAACAAGGTTAATATACAAGTATTCAATGATTTACAGCACACCATCACCGGATGGCCAGGAGGCAAACCCAATGCAGATGACTCTACCCGTCCCGAACGTGCGACACCATATCCCAAACGTATATTAATATTCAGCCCACATCCAGATGATGATGTTATCTCTATGGGCGGAACCTTTGCCCGTCTGGTCGAACAAGGACATGAAGTTCATGTTGCCTACCAGACATCGGGCAGCATAGCAGTATTGGACGACTATCTATATCAACAAATGGATATTGCATGTGCTTTTACGGAATTAGGTGGTGGAAACATTCAAAAGATGGAAGAAGTATTCGCACAAATAAAAGAAGACATTCAGACTAAGCAAGAAGAAAAAGCAGAAGCTTCAAATTTATTAAAATACAAAGCAGCCTTACGCCGGGCAGAGGCTCGTGCTGCTGACCGCTACTTGGGCGTACCGGAAGAAAGAGTTCACTTCCTGAATCTTCCATTTTACGAAACAGGCACAGTCAAAAAGAATCCACTATGCCAAACGGATGTTGACATTATTGTCAAATTGTTACGCGAAGTACAACCCCATCAAATCTACGCTGCAGGAGATCTGGCAGATCCGCACGGGACTCATGGAGTGTGTCTGGATGCAATTTTAAGAGCCTATAACATAGTTGACGAAGATGATTGGTTCAAAAAGTGCAATACCTGGTGGTACCGTGGAGCCTGGATGGAATGGGAAATCGAAAAAGTAGACATGGCCGTACCAATCAGTCCTGCAGAATTAGCCATCAAACGTAAGTCCATTTATCGCCACGGTTCACAGAATAACGGACCAGCCTTCCCAGGAGATGATCCAAGAGAATTTTGGCAAAGAGCAGAAGACCGCAACAGGAATACTGCGGATATCTACAACCGCTTGGGAATGGCAGAATATGAAGCTATGGAAGTTTTTGCCAAATACATACACAAACATGGAGATACTCTTTGATTAAGAAGACTCCGACTCATTGCTAAAACAATTAAACAATATAAAAAAGCATATGAAAAAAAAGACAACTCTTTTAGTCATGGCAGCAGGCATGGGCTCAAGATTTGGCAGTTTGAAACAAATCACCCCACTCGGACCTCACCAAAAAGCATTATTACACTATACCGTATATGATGCAGTACACGCAGGCTTCAATAAGATTGTTTTTGTTATCAGAGAAAGTTTTGCCAAAGAATTCATAGACTTTGTCGGCAAATACTCAGAAGGATTAGTTGAGACTAAATATTGCTATCAAAGTATGGAACGTCTGCCAGGCGGAATGCCACCCATCGAAAGAGAAAAGCCATGGGGAACGGCACATGCCATTTGGAGTGCAAAAGATGAAATCAACGAGCCTTTTGCAGCACTGAATGCAGATGATTTTTACGGGAATGATGCTTTTGTTAAAGCACATGATTTTCTTAGCAACGAAGCAAATAGCCAAGAATACGGATTAGTAGGATACCGGTTAGCTTCTACGCTTTCTGAAAATGGAACCGTATCAAGAGGTGTTTGCGAATCGGATAGCAACGGATATCTTATGACTGTAACAGAACGTACCAAAATTGCCGCACAGGCAGACGGAACAATCAAAGACGAAGAGAGCGGTCTGATATTGAAAGCAGATGACTTGGTATCCATGAATTTTTGGGCATTTACTCCCAATATCTTTCAAGAAATAGAAAAACAGTTTATAGAATTTTACCCAATAAACAAGGACAATTTAAAATCGGAATTTTATATTCCAAAGGTAGTTGACCAAGCATTAAAAACAGGAGTCGCTAAAGTAAAAGTATTAAAAACCGATGCAAAATGGTTTGGTGTGACTTATAAAGAAGATACTCCTGATGTCAATGCAGCACTTGAAGCATTTGACAAAGAAGGTAAATATCAAGATTTATAAAAAATTCAAAAGGAATCTCCCAAAATAAAGAGTCCTTATATTCCGCTATTGAAAGAGTCCGGTGATATCACCGGACTCTTTCCTTTTAACGTCTTCTTCTTATTTCTTTATTGTTTTTCGCTATCATTTTTATCTCGATAACAGGAAGTTGCTTTCTTCTCAGGAATTGCAGAATTAACAACACTTTTCACTTGAATATCTAATTTTTCAATAGCTTTTTTCAAATTTTCTATACTGTTTTTATCCTCACGAAAAGTAATTGTAATTGTCTGGCTATCCATATCTACTTTCAATCCTTTCACACCTTTTTCAAAAGGAATGTTTTTCTCAACTTTTATAACACAAGACTTACAATGAAGGTCTGCGCTAAATATCACCGTCTTTTCACCTTTTTTTTCTGCATTAGCAGACACAGCAACAATCAACATGACTGTCAACATCATTACAAAGCGGATTGTTTTCATCGTTTTTTGTTTTATTGTATTTAAAATCGAAATAATTAATCACCTGCCATATCAATTTCTGTCAAGAGCAAAACGCATTCCAACATAAAATTTACGACCATGCACAGGTCCCCAAATTTTAGAAGAATCGAAACTACTGCTCCAAGGATTATCAGCTCCCAATATCGGATTTTTTTGTATAAAATCACCTATATTCTCACAACCTATATAAATGCTCCATTTACGGAAGAATTTTGTTATTTGAGCATTCATAACACTAAATGTATCAAACTTATCCTGTTGCTGTTCGGATGGAATAGCTGGATTAAAAGGAATACGTCCGGAACCATTAAACTGAGTTGTAAAATCAAACTGCCATTTTTTCATATTAGTATAATAAGACAGATTCAACAATCCTTTAAATTTACTTTGCAGAGCTGCTCTTTTCAACTTTCCACCGATAGTGCTCTTCACATCGTTATATCGATAGGCTCCTGTTACGTCTAAACGAGGTATTAATTCATATTTTACTTCTATTTGATAACAATTGGAATAAGAATCTCCAAGCAAATTATAAAAATTCAACTTACCGGCCTCAGTTTCATTATCAACAACAATTTGATTTGTAAAATCAGTGCGATAATAATCCAAATTAATATTCAACATACGCCCGAACAGGATAAATTTCCGATTCAATTGCACTCCAAAATTCCATGCTTTTTCCATATCCAAGCGATTCAATTCATCAGTATGCTCAACCAACAATTTATTGTTTACATATACAGAATTAGAAGATGCGAGCAAATAGCTATTGTCTGCCAAAATATTGGCAGTACGAGCGCCATGCCCAACCGAAAATTTCAGCATTGTAAAATCATCCGGAGCATAAGCAATATGTAACCGAGGAGTGAAAAAATCACCAAATAAATTATGGTAATCATAACGCAACCCTGCCATTACTGTAAGTTTTTCCCAAAAAGCACCTGTATACTGAAAAAAAGCACCCCATATCCGTTCAGAACGAATAAAATCGGCAGTTACCGTTGGTTTGAAAGCTGCGATATCAAAATCATTAAACAATTCATCAAACCGATCAAAATTAAATGTCATTCCCACAGAATATTTTTGATTTTCATTACTACCAAAAATGGACTGAAAAATATAATTAGCAAAAACTGTCTGCTGACGTGCTTTATAATTTCGAACGCCATAATAAGAATCCTGATTATGATCAGTATAATTGATAATCCATGCCATACTGGTATTTTCAAATTGCGGCATCAAATACCCCAGCTTAATAAATCCCTCATATCTACGGGCATCTATACCGATACCATAGAGTTTATCATCACCATATTCCCCTCTCATACTTTTATCAAATCCTTTTTGTCCACCTAAACGTTTTTCATCAAGGAATTTTCCTCCAAACTGCAAATTCCATTTGTCAGTCTTATATTGCCAACGGCTCATCAAATTATATTGTTTCTTTTCCGGCATATCCAAAAAACCATCATGGTTAGAATCATGATGCACTGACAACCAATCTCCATGCACTAATAGTGCCGTACTCCATTTATCATTCAATACGACTCCGGTATTGGCATTAAACTCTATCATCCCTTCACTACTTCCATAACCATTTACAAATATTTTCTCACTTGTCGCAGGCTTTTTATAATCAACACTGATTTGACCGGCAATAGCTTCATAACCATTAATGACAGACCCTGCCCCTTTAGATATCGAAATAGCACTCATCCATGGACCTGGAACATAATTCAAACCATAAAGAGAAGAAATACCCCGGAAATTAGGCATATTTTCTGTCATCATCTGCACATATTTACCAGTAAGTCCCAATAATTGGATCTGTTTTGCACCTGTAACAGCATCAGCATAAGCCACATCAACAGAAGCATTCGTTGTAAAACTCTCACCCAAATTACAACAAGCAGCCTTACAAAGCTCTTCGCCAGTAATCACTTGCTCTATCAGAGGTCCACGCGTACTCATGATTGTGGTATTCCCGCGAGTCATTACTTTCACTTCGTCAAGCTCTTCGCCAGATATCAACAATATTTCCACTTCTTTTCCCGAAGCACTAACAGGCACTATTGCAGTCTGGAATCCGATGAAGCTAACAACTAATTTACCTGCATTATTCCATTTCAACTCAAAACGGCCCTCCTGATCTGTCACAACACCTTCTGTCGTTCCTTCCCATACAACATTTGCTCCCGGTAAGCTTAGTTTTTTACCTCCATTTTCTTCGACGACACGCCCTTTGACACGTTGAGCCGTGGCTATAGTTGCCATAGCCAACAATACTATTAAAAATAAATATTTCATTTTATCACTAAATTCTTAAAAGAACATTCTAATATTCATGTGCCATTTCGACACTAAACTCTACATCACAAATAAGTAAGTTCCCTTTCAAGTATTTAGCTAACAAATGTAAGTACACAATAATGAGCAAGATGGAGGCTCAATCAAAAATTCAATACCACAAGATAAAATTAATTGCCTCATATAATTATATGCGAATGGCAAAGATTCATCAATAAATGGTATGATACAAATAATATGATAAATTTGAAAATTAGGTTCTACCTGAGAAAAATCAGTTATCTTAAAAAAAGTATGATGAGTATGCGTATGACATTGTCTCATTCCGCAACAACTATCACTACAAGGCTCTTCCTCTTCATCAGGTATTATTTTCACTTCTACTACACTGTCTTTTGCATGACAACAATGCAACAAGCGAACATTAATTCCAATGAGAGCTATCCCAGTAACTAATAGGACAAAATAGTAAAATATTTTTACGCCTGCTCTAATCATATGGGACAAATATATACGTTTTTCAGTAATCAACCACTATTCCTGAGGTTATTGACAAAAATTTAACAACATACGAATATGTTTTAATGTTCGCAAAGAATGTTTTTGCATAACATAAAAAAATTGTATTTTCGTTGCTAAATTTATCTATCATCTAATACCGTTTTGAACAAATGATAAAGACTACTATTTTTTTCACAGCAATTGTGCTTTTGTTAGGTTCCTGTAACAAAACCAATGTAACCATCAGGGGGCATATCAAAGAAGCTGGTAAACAAAAAATTCTTTTAGAACAATTAAATGTAGACAACATTGTCACCATAGATTCTACAGAAAGTAATGTTAAAGGTGAATTTAAATTCAAAACTTTCGTTGAGCACCCAACATTCTTCAATGTAAAAGTGGGTCCTAAAGAAACGATTACCGTTATCGCAGAAGCAAATGAAAACATAGAATTAAGCGGAACATTCAAAAAATTAAACCAAAACTACTGGGTAGACGGATCTGAAAATTCACTCTGGATCAAACTGTTAAATTTCCAATTAAATAACACAGTCTCTCTATTAGATTCTTTACGAAAAAGATATACTGATTTATCCGATGACAAAAATCACGAAATTGAACGACACAACATCCTTCAGTCTTGGAACACTATCATAAATAAACAGATAAATTTTTCTAAAGATTTCATCCTAAAACATGCTGTGTCACCCGCATCTTATTATGCCCTCTACCAAAAATTCGATAAAGATAATTTTATTTTAACCCCTACAGAGAATCTTCATTCTTTCAAAGTTGTAGCTTCTTCATTGAAAGCGATGTATCCTGAATCACAATACACCCAGGCAATTTTAAACCATTTGGAGCAAATAGCCAAAGGACTACAAAACGAACGAATCAGACAACTTATAGCCAATTCTGAAAATACTCTTCCTGAAATTAGCTTACCTGATATCAAACAAGATACAATCACATTAAGCTCTCTAAAAGGTAAATTTATCATTTTAAATTTTACTTTATTGGCTACAAAAGAAAGTAAGACATATATCAGTGAAATGAAATCTGTTTACCAAAAATTTAAAAACAAAGGATTGCACATTTACCAAGTCTGCCTTGATGAAGATCAAACACTTTGGGAACGTTTAGTTAAACAAAACGACATCAATTGGGTATGTGTTCGCGATTCTCAAGGTCTTAAAAGCCGTATAGCACAAACATGGAACATCCAAAATATTCCTGCAAATTATATTATCAATCCAGATTTTGAAATTGTCGGTAAAAATCTAACAGGAAGACGTTTAGAAGAGCGTTTAAACGATTTGATGAAATAACCTCCGTGAACAATAAAAATTTAATAATCCCAACCCAGGAAAATGTATTACCATTTCCTGACGGAAAGAAAATCTATTTTCTTTCTGATGTGCATTTAGGTGCTTCTGTATTAAATAACAACAAGGAAAGAGAGCAACGTCTAGTCAGATGGCTCGCAAAAATACAACAGGATTGCGGAGCTCTTTTCTTATTAGGCGATATTTTTGATTTTTGGTTTGAATACAAATATACTGTACCCAAAGGGCATATTCGTTTTTTAGCAAAAATCTGCGAATTCGCAGATTCTGGTATTCCGATCCATTTTTTCACAGGTAATCATGACATTTGGATTTATGACTACCTACCTCAAGAATGTGGTGTTATATTACATACACATAATCAGGCTTTCCAAATAGGTGATAAGCACTTTTTGATCGGACATGGAGATGCTTTAAATCCCAATGATAAAGGTTATTTATTTTTATACCGTATTTTTCATAACCGATTCCTCCAACGTTGCTTCCAATGGATACATCCGGATATAGGAATAGCATTAGCACACAAATGGTCATCGCATTCTCGCTTGGGTAATGGCAAAATAGAAGCCGAGCAATATAGAGGAGATGATCAAGAAGAAATTGTCCGTTTCTGCAAGCAAGTGATTCAAAAAAGACATTTTGATTACTTCATTTTTGGACATCGACATTTACCTATAGAACTATCACTTAGCCAAACGACTAAATACATTAACACGGGAGATTGGATCTCCTATTATACCTATGCATTGTTTGATGGTAAACGATTATTTTTAAAAACATTTCAATAATCATAAGATTTATATTTGCATTACTCATGAATATATAGTACTTTCAATTAATAATTCAACGTTTAAATGATATGCTTGTTAAAATATATAGCGGTGCCGTCAATGGCATTGAAGCAACCACCATCACTCTTGAGGTCAATATATTAAACGGAGCTAAATTTATTATTGTCGGACTACCTGACAATGCAGTAAAAGAAAGCCAGCAGCGGATTGATTCTGCACTCAGAGAAATAGGAAGTCGCATTCCTGGTAAAAGAGTTATTATCAATATGGCTCCTGCCGATGTAAAAAAAGAAGGTTCATCTTACGATTTACCTTTAGCTCTTGGGATTATGGCTGCTAATGAGCAATTAATATTTGATACTTGGGAAAAATATATTATTTTAGGAGAATTATCATTAGATGGAAGTTTAATGCCGATTAAAGGAGTATTACCTATTGCAATTAATGCATATAATGAAGGTTTTCAAAAAATAATCTTACCCATTGCCAATGCAAACGAAGCAGCAGTTGTTAACGGTCTGCAAGTATATGGATTTTCACATATTCGTGAAGTTATTGAATTCATTAAAAAACCACTATATACACAACCCTACAAATATACCTCTGCACTTAATCAAATAGAGGACTATACTTTTTACGATTTTAAAGACGTAAAAGGACAAGAAAACGTAAAAAGAGCTTTAGAAGTAGCTGCAGCAGGGATGCATAATGTTATCATGATCGGCTCTCCGGGTTCTGGAAAAACAATGCTAGCAAGACGTTTACCCGGCATCTTACCTCCCATGACCATAGAAGAGTCATTGGAAACAACCAAAATTCATTCTGTAGCAGGTCAACTATCACGCAATTGTCCCCTTATAATAAACCGCCCCTTTAGAGCTCCACATCACACCATATCAAGCATTGCTTTAATTGGAGGAGGAGCCTATCCTCGTCCCGGTGAAATTTCACTAGCAACTAACGGAGTATTATTTTTAGATGAACTCACTGAATTCCAACGGACAGTACTGGAAGTAATGCGCCAACCTTTGGAAGATCGTAAAATAACAATTAGCAGAGCGCGTTATTCCGTTGATTACCCTGCTAATTTCATGCTCATAGCTTCGATGAATCCATGTCCATGTGGTTATTATAATCATCCTACAAAAGAATGTAGTTGTACTGCTAGCAGTATACACAGATATATGTCAAAAATCTCAGGCCCTTTGCTAGACAGAATTGACATTCACCTAGAAGTCGTTCCAGTTGAAATAGAAAAAATAACAGGGAAGCAGGATGCTGAATCCAGTGACACAATTCGCCAACGAGTCATCGCTGCTCGCAATATTCAAACAAATCGATTCAATGATTATCCCGGCATTCATTGTAATGCACAAATGAACTCTACACTGATTAGAAAATTTTGCCCCTTAAATAAATCATGCATTAATCTTCTAAAACTAGCTATGCAAAAATTTGGATTCTCTGCTCGGGCATATGACAGAATTATCAAATTATCGCGCACCATTGCCGATCTTGCCGGCAGTTCCGATATAACACCCCAACATATCGCAGAAGCAATACAATATCGCTCTTTGGATAAAGAAAATTGGGGGATGAATTAAAAATGAGCAGGATTAAACCCTACTCAAAATATCATCCAAACCTGCAAAATGATTTTTATAATCCTCAAGCGATCGCCTAATCACTTCATAAGCTTCTTCACGACCATACACGTGAGTAATCTCAACTTTTTTCTGACTTTCCTCCCCCGGCATATCTTTATAAGTCAAAAAATAATGTTTTAAACGATCTACAACAATATGTGGCAACTCAGAAATTTCATTATAAACATTATAGGTTGCATCATGCTTCAAAACAGCTATTATCTTATCATCAGCTTCATTTCCATCAAACATTCTAAATCCTCCAATAGGACGCACTCGAGCAATGATATCTCCATGAGCTATTGTACGTTCAGTCAAAATACAAATATCCAATGGATCACTATCTCCTTTTATATCTGTCCGCTTGCTTTGCTGCATAGCATATTCAGCAACTAAATCGCCACAATAACTCTGAGGTATAAACCCATAAAGAGCTGGTACTACATTGGAATATTTTTGAGGTCGATCTATTTTAATATATCCACAAACTTTATCTAATTCATATTTTACAGTATCAGTCGGAACCATCTCAATAAAAGCAGTAATTACTTCAGGAGCTTCATCTCCAACTTCAATACCATGCCAAGGATGCGACTTATAACGCAATCCCATTAAACGCGCAATTGGGTCATTAATCTTATTTCCCATAATCAATAAATATTATAAATATATTTTGTATGCCTATATTTTCTCTATCATTTAGCAAATAAATGATACTCTATATATTCAATCAGTATGTGTATAATTTTGATATGAATTTCTTGAATCCGATCAGAGTACCCATTCCATGGTACAACTATCGAAACATCACACAAATCTTTCATTCTCCCCCCAGTCTTACCTATTAGACCTATAATCTTCATACCTCTCTGTTTTGCCTCCAATATAGCTTCTAAGACATTCTCCGAATTTCCCGATGTACTGATTGCCAACAAAACATCCTCCGATTTTCCCAAAGCTTCAATATAACGGGCTAAAGAACGTGTATAACCCATATCATTTGCTGTACAAGTCAAATGTGCAGAATCAGCAATTACCAAAGCTGCTAAAGCTGGTCGGTTTTCTCTAAAACGTCCCGTTAACTCTTCTGCAAAATGCATGGCATCACACAATGAACCACCATTACCACAACTAAAAACTTTCCCCCCTTGACGATACATCGTTACTAAAATATCTCCAGCTTGCTGTATTTTTTCCAAATTACTTCCATCAGCAACAAAAGATTCTAGTACCTCTTGAGCTTCTTTAAAACTATTTTCAATCAATTTCGTCTTCATATTTTCCATTATTTCCAATAGAATCACGCTGTCCCTTTTAATTTTTCCATTCTACTATCATTCCTCTATTTGAATTCAACATTTTAGAGGGCACGCACCTACTTATTTCATCACATAATAAATTTATCAATCTTTGCTTGGCATAGTGACGTGAATATATTACACTAATTTCTCGCAAAGGTTTCTCAGAAACAAATGAACGCACTTGTAACTTTTTCTTTTCAGACATATATTGTAATGCCAACTCCGGTATTAAAGTTAATCCTCCCTCAACCTCTACAATACGCATCAAAGTCTCTAATGAACTACTTTCAAATCTAAAAGGTAATTTTTTTTGTCCATCTTCTGAAAAACCACAAAGATTTACCACTTGATTACGAAAACAATGCCCTGTTCCTAACATCCAAATTTCAGCCGATTCAATATCTTTTAAATACACCTCCTTCTGCTTTAGCAAAGAATGATCTGGATGGGCATACACTAACATCTCTTCGTAAAATACAGGACGCTCAACAATTTTATCATCACCATAAGGTGTAACAAAAAGACCGACATCCAATAAATCATGTTTTAAACGACGAATAATTTCTTCCGACACAATTTCCTCTACTTCTACTTTAATTCTAGGATACTTTCTCGTATATTGCCCAATAAACAAAGGTAACAAATAAGGTGCTAAGGTTGGAATAATACCTATTCTTAAATCCCCTTCAACATCCTGCCTTTCTTCTTTTATTATCTCTTTTATACGCTCTGAAGAAGCCAAAGTCAATCGTGCTTGTTCTATCAGTTTCACTCCTATATCTGTTGGAACAACAGGCTGACGCGAACGATCAAATATAATTACTCCCAACTCATCTTCCATTTTTTTTATCTGCATACTCAAAGTTGGCTGGGTAACAAAACATTTCTCTGCAGCTGTTGCAAAATGACGATATTCATCTATTGCTACAATATATTCTAATTGAGTCAGAGTTATCATACTTTCGTTTATTATTCAAAAAAGTCTTTCATTTTCCGAAAAAAACCTTTTTTATTTTCTCCCGCTGCAGGATTTACAAAAGATCGTTCACGTAATTCTTCCACAACTTTTTTATCTTCTTTCGAAAGATTCTTTGGAATCCATACATTAACTTTAATCAACAAATCTCCTTTCCCATAACCATTAACATCAGGTATTCCTTTTGCTTTTAAACGCAATATTTTACCTGGTTGTGTACCTGCCTCTATTTTTACCTTTACCTTCCCCTCCAAAGTCGGTATTTCCACAGACGTTCCTAATACAGCATCAGGATAACTAATAAAAGTATTATACAATAAATCATTACCATCCCTAACAAGATCTGGATGTTCCACTTCCTCTATCAATACGATCAAATCTCCGTTCACTCCTCCTCGACGAGCAGCATTACCTTTCCCTGATAATGCTAATTGCATCCCATCAGACACGCCTGCTGGAATACTTAATGTTATAACTTCTTCTGACAACAGTACCCCTTCTCCATTACAATGCTCACATTTTTCATTGATAATTTTCCCTTCACCACCACAAGTCGGACAAGTCGAAGTGGTTTGCATCGCTCCCAAAATAGTCTGTTGTACTTTAGTTACTTGCCCCGTTCCATGACAAGTTGTACATGTTGAATAAGATGTCCCATTTTTTGCTCCTGTACCATGACAATGTTCATCAGCAATGTATTTCTTCACTTTAATTTTTTTCTCAACTCCAGTGGCTACTTCTTCCAGGGTCAATTTAACCTTTACGCGCAAATTTGTTCCACGATTCACTCTGCGAGCAGATCGACCTCCACCGCCAAAACCGCCAAAACCGCCAAAACTTCCGAAAATATCTCCAAAATGAGAAAATATATCATCCATGCTCATTCCACCACCGCCAAAACCACCAGCACCCCCAAGACCTGCATGCCCAAATTGGTCATAGCGTCTCCGTTTCTCTTCATTACTTAACACATCATAAGCTTCTGCTGCCTCTTTAAATTTTTCTTCGGCCTCCTTATTTCCTGGATTTTTATCGGGATGATACTGTAACGCTAATTTACGATAAGCCTTTTTTATCTCTGCAGCTTCTGCATGCCTAGGCACACCTAGAACTTCATAGTAATCTCTTTTCTCTGCCATTACTTTTAAAATTTGATTTATTCGCCAACCACAACCTTAGGGAAACGCATCACTTTATCATGTAAAGTATACCCTTTCTGAACACAATCCACAACTTTCCCTTTCAACTCTTCCGTCGGAGCCGGTATTTTAGAAACTGCCTCCTGTGTATCAGGATCAAAACCCATATTTACACATTCAATTTCCTTAACTCCTTGCTGAAATAAGAAATCCTTAAAAGCTCCATAAATTAACAAAACTCCTTCTCTTAAAGCCGGAACATCTGCTGCTGTTTCCATACTCTGAAGAGCACGCTCAAAATTATCCATAACTGGCAAAATCTTTTCTAAAACCAATTCTCCCGCATTCTTTGTCAATTCCATCTTTTCTTTCAAAGTACGCTTACGGTAATTGTCAAATTCTGCTGACAAACGAAGATATTTATCATTTATCTCTGCCAATTTCTGTCCAAGCAATTCTAATTGCTGCTCCTTATCATCCTTAACATCAGCATCTTCCTCCTCTACAGCACATTCATTAACCAACTCTTTTTCCTCTACATTTTCTTCCATTTTTTCTTGGCTCTGAGCATCTTTTATTTCTCTTGACATGATATTGTGTTTATTTTATTAAAATTCACCTTATAAATCCTATAATCAATCTTTGTGTAGATATAAAATCATTAGCAAAATTAAGCAAAAACTTTGCCAATATCAAACAAAATGCCATTCGCATCTATATGTCTGTCAAACTGTCACCATATTTACAATTTCCCCTCATCCGCAAAACTATAATATCCACACCTACCTATTATCAAATGATCCAGCACTCTTATATCTAATAATTTACCGGCATCCACAATCTTTCGCGTCGTCTCCTCATCTTGTATACTTGGCTTCAACACTCCGCCAGGATGGTTATGTACCATAATAATACTCGTTGCTTTCATATCCAATACTCCTTTGAAAAGCAACCGAATATCAACAATAGTCCCACTAATACCACCAACCGAAATACATTCAGCTCCTTTTACTCTATTACTTTGAGACAGATAAATCACATAAAACTTCTCATAATCTAAGTCTTTCACATGTGAATTAATATATTCATAGGCATCCTGACTACAACAAATCACTGGCAAAACACTCATCTCCTTAAGTTTACGCCTTCTTCCTATTTCCATAGCTGCTACTATTGCAGCCGCCTTAGCTATACCTACACCTTTATACTTATTAACCAATTCACGCACCCCTCGCTTTGCCAACTCATTCAAATCATTATGATTATCAGACAATATTCGCCTTGACAATTCTAAAGCAGATTCTCCGCCTACACCAGAGCGCAAAAGTATGGCGAACAACTCATTTAATGACAATGCATCTGCCCCTTGTTGCAATAAACGCTCTCTAGGACGTTCATCTTCTGCCCAAGAAGAAATCGGCATATAGGATATATTCTTATTCATGAACTCGTGTTATAAACTTAATAGACACACAAAGATAATCTCGCCATCATTTCCAAGCATATTATCTTTCAACTATTAAACCTTATTCAACAACATAATAAATACAAACAAAGAAAGGAGATGAGTAAGGCTCATCTCCTAATATATCTAGGCCATAAACTAATCAACTATATTTTATTTACATACAAGGCTAATTTAGACTTTAAATTAGCAGCTTTATTATCATGAATAATATGCTTCTTGGCCAATTTATCCAACATAGCAACAACTTTCGGAAGCAATTCTACTGCTACAGCTTTATCTGTTGTCATACGCAACTTCTTCACAGCATTACGAGTAGTTTTTGCATAATAACGATTATTTGCTCTTCTAGTTGCAGTCTGTCTTATTCTTTTTTCTGATGATTTATGATTTGCCATTTCTACAAATATAAAAATTCAACTTCTTTAATATGTAGTCCGTACGAGAATCGAACTCGTGTTACAAGAATGAAAATCTTGCGTCCTAACCCCTAGACGAACGGACCGAATTATCCGTAGTCTGTACGGGAATCGAACCCGTGTTACAAGAATGAAAATCTTGCGTCCTAACCCCTAGACGAACAGACCATTATCTCTCTTAGCGGATGCAAATATACGGCAAATTTATTTCTTACCAAAAAAAACGAGGTGTTTTTTTGAAAAAAGCACCTCGTTATTTTATCATACATTATATATCAAATAATTACAAATTAAAAAAAGGATATTTCAGAGAAATATATTAGCGTTTAAAACAGCATTTTATTACCTTTGTTCAGTCTAATTATTGAATTTAGAAGAAATAAAATTCAACCTCAATTAAAATTTTATGGCAAAACTATACCTTATACCTACTCCTGTAGGTAATCTGGAAGATATCACTTTACGTGCTTTACGCATACTAAAAGAAGTGGATCTTATCCTTGCTGAGGACACCCGTACTTCAGCAAAATTACTAAAACATTATGATATAACTACTCCTTTATTATCCCATCACAAATTTAATGAGCACCAGCAAGTAGAGCGCATAGCTGAACGAATACAAAAAGGAGAAAATATTGCACTAATCAGTGATGCCGGTACTCCTGGAATTTCAGACCCCGGCTTTTTATTGACACGTACCTGCATCCAGCATCGTATAGACACAGAATGTCTCCCAGGAGCCACTGCTTTTGTCCCTGCATTGGTAAACTCAGGTTTTCCTTGCGATCGTTTTTGCTTTGAAGGTTTTCTGCCTCAAAAAAAAGGAAGACAAAAAAAAATGAATTCTCTACAAGAGGAAACTCGGACTATGATTTTTTATGAATCTCCTTTCCGCATAGCCAAGACCCTAGAACAAATGAGTAGCATATTGGGTCCCAACCGTTATGCATGTGTCGCCCGTGAAATAAGTAAAGTATTCGAAGAATTCAAACGCGGCACATTAAAGGAATTAGCCACATTTTATGCCAACAACCCGGTAAAAGGAGAATTGGTTCTTTTAGTTGCAGGAAAAGATTATAATCCAGAAGAAGGAGAAACCATTATAGAAATTGATAATTCTGAATCGGAATAAATCAACTATTATTCCAAATTACAATTGATTTATAATTATCCCTATTAAATGAATTCTTATAGAAAGATTATAAATTAGGGCTGACACCTTGGAAAAAATGTCAGCCCTTTAGCATCTCTACTTTGCTACACAATAATACAACGATGGGGTAAAAAAATATTTTACCATACCGTAACAATTTCTCTTCAAATTAAATCATCGTACTGATCATAAAAGTTGCAGCAACAGCAACAATAGCATACAATTCAGGGAATACAGCCAAAATCAAAGTCTTACCGAATACATCATAACCCGAACCTATTCCGATAATTCCATTGGCACAAACTTGTCCCTGGCGAATAGCAGAAAAAAGACAAACCAATCCCAATCCCAAACCGGCACCAAACACGGCTGCAGCTTGCAACCAGGTAATTTCAGGTACCAACACGCCCTTTAACAAAAAGAATCCCAAAAAGCCATACAATCCCTGCGTACCGGGAAGAGCACATAATACCATATAATTACCAAATGCCTCATCATTTTTCTTCAAAGCTCCAATCGTTGCATTACCGCCAATTGTTACTCCATAAGCACTGCCGATTCCGGATAATCCCAACATTAATCCTACACCAATATAGGCTAAAATAATCTCATTCATGATTTTCTATTTTAAATTGTTTACTATTAATAATTCATTCTTATAATTGCCTCTTCTTAAACGGCAGATATTTCTTACCCCCTCCTTCAAATCCCGCATTTTTATAAAACTCAACAAAAGTAAGACGCATCGGATGGACAAAAGACCCCAATCCTGCCATAAACAGATTGACACTATGCCCAAAAACCAATATTATCAGCATCAATATCTGCTTCAACACCGGAATATCTCCACTCATATTCATTGCCAGATCATTAAATACCAATCCTAATACTGCACTGGAAATACCCAAAGCAAACAAACGTATATAAGAAAGCGTATCTCCTAACAAACCTGTCACCATATTGTAGGAATCCCACAGACCGGAACCGATATTAACGAATACATTGCGCCGGATATTATTGAAAACAAATATCAACAAACCTGCTATTGCAAATACAATATACACAGGTATTGTCACATCATAACCTTGTAATGAAAACCAATAACAAGCTCCGCCTCCTAAAATCCCAATCAGCCAACCGATCGTTGAAAATGCGGCAGATATCCCATATTGTTTCCATAGATTGGCCATTTTCAAGAACATACCGAAAACGATCTGTATAATACCAATAATCAGCGCCAAATTGAACAACTGTTGCGAATCAAGCATATATGCCTTGAACTGTTCCAACCAGGCTATCTCTACATTCAACAAGGACACACCGAAGAAAGTACCTCCCACAATACCCATTATGACAGTAGAAAGCCCTAACCACTGCGCCAAAGACAAAATTGGACGAATAGCCGGCTGTGCCTTGATTTTATAAAAAGAGACTCCCAGTAGAATCAGTAATCCGTATCCGGCATCGCCCAAACAAAAACCAAAGAACAAAACAAAAAACGGAGCAAAAAAAGGCGTCAAGTCAATTTCCCGATAATTAGGCAAAGAATACAACTCTCCGATAAATTCAAACAATCGTGCAAATCGATTATTCTTTAACAAAATAGGAGGATTATCTCCATCTGCCGGCTCTGTCAATTCATAAACAACTCCTTGCTCAGAAAGCCAGTGTTCCGTTTCAGCAGCAATACCGTCCGGGACCCAACCTTCCAATGCAATAACTTTATCATCAAGTAACACCTGTGCTGCATCCTTTATTTTCAAAAGATCAGTATCCTCATTCACCTTTTTACGCACCTGAGCCAAATAAGCTACAGAATAAGCAGCCACGTCATCAAAAGTAGCCTCTATCGCTTCCTTTTCTGTTTTCAAAGCCTCAATGCGTTTGCGAATTTCCGGAGCACTCAATTGCGGAAACTGTACAGCATCAGCATTCGGAAACTCCTCAGAACCTTGATGCATCACCGTTACAAAAAACTTTTGCCCCTTTTCTTCGTTAATAACAAAAGCATTATACTTATCTTCCCATTCTTGCAAATACTTACGGTCTGGAATCGTAAAAAAACGCATATCCCACCCGGCATGCAACAAGCCGTCAATACGCTCCTGCGGTAAATCATTCCAAGGCTTGTAGACAGAAGCGTCCTTCATCAAGGAAGCTATTTGCTGGTCAATATGATCTATTTGTTTAAATCTGCTTTCCAAAAAAGCCAAAATATCCAAATCTCCCACATTCTCCTTTTGTTTCATTCCTGCATCAGAATGAAACAAGCGATGATAAACAGCCAATTTTTCTTCCGGCGAACGGGCCTTTTCCAATAAATCCACCACTTCACCATCGGCGTTTTTATGCCCGGGAAGCCTTTTAGCCAATAATTTACTTATTTCTACGATCCGCTTCAATAAAGCAAATTTTTGCTTCAATTCCTCATTTTCCGCTGATCGCTTTTTATTTTCATGGATATGAACCACTCCCTTTTCCCGAAGCTCCTCGAGAAATTTCTGATAATCTTGATAGAATATCAACAGGGATAATTTTCGCATAGGTACTATCATGCTTCCTCCATTGCTTTACGGGTTTTCACAATTTTCTGTGCCGACTTTGAAAGATTCTCCTCATCTTCCAAAAAACGCTTAATCTTTCGAATTGCTTCCTGAAATCCGGGAATTTGCACCTTCTCATACAAATTCACCTTTTGAGTCGTCTTTTTACGGGCACGATCGAGCAACTCCATTTTCCGCGTATAAAATTCTCTTTCCACGGCAATGTTCACTACTTCTTTAACGTGCTGAATCCCGTCAAGGAACCATCCCGGCGCATTGAACAAACTGAAATCCTTTATTTCGTATTCCACTTTTTCCAAAACCGGAGTCCGCACACCAGCGATTTTCTTAACAGTCATTTCTACATTCTTAACCATCAAGATATCAGGTGTATATTCATCGTAAAGCTGCAACATATTATTAATGGCATTGAGCGTATTTTCCAATTTAGTATCAAATCCGTCCGCCACTTCTTTTGCTTTCTTCACTTCCGATCGCAATGCTGATTCCTTGTTTTTAATGGTAGGCAAAGCTCGCACCCTCATCTTGAGTTGCTTGTCAAGACCTTGAAGCGAAGTTTTATTATATTGAAATTTAATTGCCATACCGAACAGTCATTATTTTATATCACTTCCAAATTCATCCACAATCTCTTTCTTAATACCCAATTCAGAACGGGTAAAATATTTACGGAACAATTTCCAGGCGGTATCCAACATTTCCGTAACGCTGATATTAACATCAATCGCCAACAAATCATTAGAATAGTCTCGGGCAAAATCAAGAGTACGTCGATCGTAGTCTGTCAAATCAAAACCATTCTCCAATTTTGTACGGGCATTGGCAGCATCCGCATACAAGCGGATAGCGGCATTCATCACCTGCGGATGATCTTTACGAGTCTTTTTACCGATAACCAGCTGCTTCAAACGAGACAAACTTCGGAAAGGATCGACAATAACCTTACCGATTTCTGTATCTTTACGCAAAAAGAGCTGTCCCTCCGTGATATAACCGGTATTATCGGGAATCGCATGAGTGATGTCTCCACCAGAAAGCGTAGTCACAGCAATAATCGTAATCGAACCACCTTGGGGAAATTGTACCGCTTTCTCGTAAATTTTTGCAAGGTCCGAATAAAGCGAACCCGGCATGGAATCTTTAGACGGAATTTGATCCATACGATTGGACACAATACTCAATGCATCGGCATACAAAGTCATATCCGTCAATAACACCAACACTTTTTCATTTCTATCAACAGCAAAATATTCTGCAGCAGTCAACGCCATATCCGGCACCAACAAACGTTCAACCGGAGGAGCCTCTGTCGTATTCACAAAACTGACGATACGATCAAGCACACCGGCATTGTCAAAAAGATTTTTGAAATATAAATAGTCATCATTTGTCAATCCCATACCACCCAAAATAATTCGGTCTGTCTGCGCACGCAGTGCTACGTTTGCCATTACCTGATTATAAGGCTGGTCAGGATCTGCAAAAAAAGGGATCTTCTGTCCTGACACCAAGGTATTATTCAGGTCGATACCGGCAATACCGGTCGCAATCAATTCGGATGGCTGTTTACGCCGGACTGGATTCACTGAAGGACCTCCGATTTCACGCTCCTCGCCATCGACTGCAGGTCCTCCGTCTATCGGATCTCCGAATGCATTAAAAAAACGTCCGCAGAGATCTTCACCCACCTTCAAAGTAGGTGCTTTCCCCAGAAAAGTCACCTCTGCATTGGTCGGAATTCCTTCTGTACCCGAGAATACCTGCAACGTAATATCATCCCCCCAAATCTTTACCACCTGAGCCAAACGTCCGTTGACAATTGCCAATTCATCATTACTGACTCCTTGGGCTTTCAGCGAACAGGTAGCTTTCGTAATTTGAGTGATTTTTGTATATACTTTTTGAAAAGCTGTATTCATTTAATTATGGATTTTTGATTAATCTATTTCTTTCTTTCATTGATAATCCCAATAACTTCTTCCTCAAATTTCTTGAAATTATCCGACTGATATTCTGAATAATTCATCTGTTTAAAGGCATTGATAATACGTTTAAAATAAGGATTAACCTCTTCAAATGAATCAAACTCAAAATCCGAACGCACCATATCCAACACAATATTCAGCATATACTGCTGACGCTCCATCGATGTTGAACCATCAATATTATCAAAAGCATCCTGTTGCAAAATCACAAAGTCTATCAACTCCGATTTCCAAAAAATCACGTGATAATCCAAAGGCACGCCATCATCACCTAAAATATCAATTTGTTCTGCCGTTTCACGACCTCTTACCAACATGTTTCTTGCTTCATTCACATCGGCAATCCAAGAATCAGATATATTTTTTTTAGCATAATCCACGAACTCCGGATACTCCAGATATTTTGAATAAGAATCCAAAGTATCAATTGCCGGATAGCGTTTTGAATCGGCACGGGACTGTGACAAAGCATAAAAACATCGGGCAACTTTCTTCGTTGATTCAGTCACAGGCTCCTTCAAGTTACCTCCGGCAGGAGAAACCGTTCCGATAAATGTCACGGATCCGGTCTTGCCATTATTCAAATAAACCATTCCGGCACGTGCATAAAAATTTGAAATAATTGCAGACAAGTCCATCGGGAAAGCATCCTGCCCCGGCAACTCCTCCATACGGTTAGACATTTCCCGCAAAGCCTGTGCCCAACGGGAAGTAGAGTCAGCCAATAACAAAACCTTCATTCCCATTGCCCGATAATACTCTCCAATTGTCATCGCCGTATAAACAGAAGCCTCTCGGGCAGCAACCGGCATATTTGATGTATTTGCAATAATGGTTGTACGCTCATATAAAGAACGACCCGAACGGGGGTCTTGCAGTTCAGGGAATTCTGTAAAAATTTCCACAACCTCATTAGCTCGCTCTCCACATGCAGCCATAATAATCACATCCGCATCGGCAAAACGGGCCAATGCATGTTGCAACACCGTCTTACCGGTTCCGAATGGTCCGGGAATAAAACCGGTTCCTCCTTCCAACATCGGATTCATTGTATCTATCACACGAACTCCTGTCTCCATTTGTCTAAAAGGACGGGGCTTGTCAACATAATTACGAATAGCCACCTTCACAGGCCATTTTTGCACCATCGTAACATGATGTTCTTTACCATTTTTATCCTTCAAGACGGCGATGACATCCAATATTGTATAATCTCCTGCAGGGACAATCGAAACTACTGTATATTCACCCTCAAATTTAAAAGGCACCATGATTTTATGGTCCAGCCAATTTTCCTTGACGTTTCCCAACCAATCGGCTGCCTTTACTTTGTCGCCAACCTTTGCCAGCGGAGTAAAACTCCATTTTTTATCACTTTCCAGCGGATCTGTATATTCGCCTCTTTTCAAAAAAACTCCGGTCATTTTATCAAGGTCATTCTGCAAACCGTCAAAATTCTTGGACAACAGACCGGGACCGAGACTCACCTCAAGCATATGATTCTGAAATTCCACAGGCATTCCCGGTTGCAATCCCCGGGTACTCTCGAATACCTGTACATAGGCAAGATCTCCAACCACCTTAATCACTTCGGCCATCAAACGTTCTTTACCTGTTTCAATGAAACAAATCTCATTTTGAGAAACAGGTCCTTCCACTTTGACTAGCACAAGATTGGAAATAATGCTATGGACTTTTCCTTGTGTTTTATCCATAAATGTTCTAATTAAATCATTTAAATTGTTCATCAAACTGAAAACTCTTCCTAAACCGCTCCACCATTTCCATGAATACTTTTCTGCCGGATTCCGAACTCATCTTGCTCCATCGTTCGACAATCATCAGATGGAGCATATAACTAATTACCCGCTCAAACGAAAAATATTCAAAGGTTACGGCTTCATCCAGAAAATCCCAGATAAGCAAATCGAGTCCTCGTTCACGCTCTACCAAATCTGCCGAATCCATTAACGCCATCACTTTTTCTACAAAAGGATAATCCAATGAAAGACCAAAATCCTTGGCATTGGATGTCCGCAGAGCAACAGCAAAATCGTTGTTTCCAACCACTTCTTTAGCTGCTTCCATACCATATTTACGGGCATTCAAAGCTGTCACCAGATTCTTTAAATTCATGGAAAATTCGGCATACTCTCTCACCAGCCGGTTATCGGATTTCAGCATATAGTCATAGTACATCCAGCTCAATACATTCTCCGGAGCCATTTCATATTTTAAATGTTCTTCCCTAAAGTCAGCGATAAATTCTCTCAGATATACCGGAATACCTTTATCCGGTTCGCTCACCTCATCCTCCAGCACTTTCAACGGATATACTGTCTGTAATGCGGAATCCGCCCCCTGCCGATTAAGTAAACGCAACACTTGAGCATTATCATTCGGCAAAAAAAACAAATCCACCACACTTTTGTCCTTTTCACTGACATAATCCTCCAGTTGCTCGCGAAACTCCCCTACAGTCAGCGACAGTTTCCGGTCATCCCATGCTATCTCAGGCAATCCTGCTATAAAAGCAATATAATCCATGCAATCTATTTTTTCCGATGTTATTTATAGAGCAGACTTTTGGTAAAGCTTCTCATATATTGGTTAAAGAACGATTCAAAGAGTTCTTCTGAAAAAGCAACCTGATATCCTCCATCCTTCGGACGAAGGATAAACGTACCTTCACTACCACCAGCCTTCACCTCCAGTCCCTGATCCAACAACTCTTTATATTTAGCCAACACATATTGCTGGAATTGAGCCTTATCATTATCAGAAAGAATAACTTCCAAATTAAGATTACCTGAAGCGACACTCCATTTCTTAATGATATCCACAACCATTTCCTGTACAAAAGCAACGTCTTTGAAGGCTTCCTTTGCCATTTCTCCTGACACTTTACCAGCAATCAAGCCGGTAATTTCCTGCTTCAGCGCAGTAATAGCCTGACGAGCGCTTAATGCCATTTCCGATGCCGCTTTCTTTTTCAGATTCTCCGCTTCGTCCATCGCTTCTTTCTGAATGTCCTTTGCTTTCGCCTCAGCTTCCGAAATCAAACATTCCGCTTTTGCTTTCGCTTCGGCAATAATCTTTTCAGCTTCCTGATTAGCCTTGCCTACCCCCTCCTCGTACAGCTTCTTTGTTAATACATCTAATTTGTTTTCCATAATTTGAATATATTTTGAATAATTCTCTTTACCATTTTCAATCATCAAAATCTAAAAGCATTTTGAATTTGAAGCCTCTAAGTTAGTCTTTTTGCCTTAAAAAACAAATAAAACAACCTATTTTAAACTCTTACTCTCGAAAAAAAAGATGCAATCATTCAAGCAAAAGCCCTTTTCCATGCTTGTTTTTCAGTACACTTTATGCAGCATGATCTTGTTTATACAAATAAATTTGCTTTAATTTGCAACTATCAGTTCTTAATCATCGTATGCTCGATCATAAATACATTATATTTTACCATTTGGCTCGCAATCCGAATACAACCCGCGTTGCAGAGGAATTACTCCTCTCACAACCGGCCATTTCCAAAAATATAAAAGAATTAGAAAAAGAATTAGGCATAACTCTTTTCCATCGTATTAAAGGCAGGATGCAAATCACAGAAGCCGGTAAATTCCTGTATAAAGAAACAGAGGCAATAGTGAAACAAGAGCGGGTCATACAGTTTAAACTCGATCAGATACGGGGAAATTTTAAAGGCACACTTCATCTGGGAGCCAGCACCACTTTATCTCAATACATTCTCCCGCCTATATTGGCACAATTTACCAGCCGACATACGGGAATCTCCATAAATCTTATAAGCGGCAATACACAGCAGATAGAACAGGCGATACTAAATAACGAACTTCACCTTGCCTTTATCGAAGGAACCCCGTCACAACCCGATATTCACTATGTACCTTTTTTAAAAGATGAAATCGTATTGGTATGTGCAACAGACAGCAAAATTCCGGAAACAATAAATAAAAACAACCTAATCAATCACAATTTTGTCTTTCGGGAAAAAGGCTCCGGAACCTATCATGTTATCAAAAAACAATTAGCGGCATCCGGTATTCCCATCGACACTTTAAACACACAACTTATTTTAGGGACAACCGAAGGCATTAAACAATACCTCCAACATTCCGAATGCTTAGCCTTTCTGTCCATACACAGTATATACCAGGAACTTAAAGACAATCAACTGCGTATCGTCGAAACAAAAGGCCTTACAATAGAACGAGTATTTCATGCGATATACCGCCAGGGAGAACCCGACCCGTACGCACAAAGATTTTTTAATTTTACACTTAACATAAGGAATTCAGACCGGTATCTCAAAAGTATCAAACTCTAAATTTGCAATATTGCCACCATTTCTACAAATACGGATTTGCTAAAGAAATAAGACAAGATTTCGCTTTTACTAAATTTTCATCGTATCTTTGCGCTTGCGAAAAACACAAAATCATGAACACATTAATACTACTGGCAACAACAGCAACAAACGAACCAAGTCTGAACATCTGGGATATGATTATAAAAGGAGGATGGCTGATGATCCCCATCTTCGCTTTATCTGTTATTGCCGTCTACATTTTCTTTGAACGCTATTTACAACTCCGGCATTACACCAAAAGAAACGAAACTTTTATCGCAAAAATAAAAGAGAATATGCTTATCGGGAATATTCAAGCAGCGATAAATCTATGCAAGGAGGAAAATACACCTATGTCACGTATCCTTATCAAAGGTATTACGCACAAGCAACTGCCGGCAAACGAACTGCGTTCAATAATTGAAAGCACAGCAAATCTTGAAGTATCAAATATGGAAAAAGGGCTGGGCACACTCGCTACCTGTTCCGGGATGGCCCCCATGATCGGATTTTTAGGAACCGTAGTAGGAATGGTACAGGCATTTTACGATATGGCACTAGCCGGCAGTAACATCAACATCTCGTTATTATCGCGCGGTATTTACACGGCAATGATCACCACTGTAGCTGGTTTGATTGTCGGTATTATAGCTTACATTGCTTACAACACCCTCACCGCCATCATAGATAGAATTGTAAATAATATGGAAAGTACACTTTCTGATTTTATGGAAATCACATACGAAATCAGAAACGATAAAAAATAATAAAACTCCCGGCCATGATAAAACGAGCACCCAAAGCCAATCCGAATTTCAATATGTCATCAATGACCGACATTGTGTTCCTATTGCTGATCTTTTTCATGGTAACATCAACACTTATCAATCCGAATGCTCTCAAACTTCTATTACCCAAAAGTACAAACCAAACATCCAACCAGCCTACAGCGGTTGTTTCAATAGACAAAAAGCAGACATTCTATTTAAATCACAAAGTGACTCCCTTCTCACAATTAGAAAGTAAAATCGTCGATATTCTAAAAAACAGTGAAGATCCATGTGTCTCCATTGAAGCTGAAAAATCAGTACCGATTGAACAGGTAGTACGTATAATGAATATAGCCAAGACATACGGCTATAAAGCTATCTTAGCGACAGACCCTGAATAAAAACATCTCAACGTTTCAGGTTTTTAAGTGCAAACTCTACAAATCCGTTATCCTTATCAGATGCAACGCTTTTATACAGAGCCTTGAGCGGTAGCGGAGCATTGGCCACAACAGCCGGACTTCCACAAATATTCAGAAAATCCACATCGTTATAATCATTGCCCAAACCTGCACAATTGGCTCGGTCGATTCCTAATTTCTCCAACAAATTAAGACACGCCGAACCTTTATTTACTCCTTTGGCAAAAATCTCCAGCCAGATGGCACGATTATCAAGAGGAGAAGTCGTGCGTACAATAGAATAATCGGCCAATTGCAAACGGATCTTCTCCATTAATCTCAGCTGCACGGCATCCAATATCATAACAAATTGAGTAACGTCACCATGTATATCTTCAGGAGAAGATATTGGATGCCCAAAAACTTTATATGCTTCCAGACGACGAAGATAGTCGGCATGCTGCGGGTAATGCTCGGTATAATAATAATAATGGTTATTGGGTATTTCTCGTTGAACTGTAAAATTAACATTAAAATCCCATAAACAACAAGCAATAATATACGCATCCGTCTCAGACAAATGACATACAGACAATAATTTCTTGTCATTCCAGCGCATTACTCCAGCTCCGGAAGCAAACACAAGATAATCAATGGGAAAATCATCCGCCAACACCTGCATGGCAGAATAAAGATTTCTTCCTGTAGCAATAATCCGGACATCACCTTTTTCTCCAATCCATTGCAAGGCAGCCGACACCTCGTCACTTACTTTGCCTCCACGGGGCAAAATAGTACCATCCAGATCCGTTATGATTGCGCCTCTGTTCATTTAAAAGTTCCTAACAATTCATATGTAAAATAAGGCAACGATTCTACCAAATAATGCAAAACTTTCTCTTGATTCATGCCATCAAGCGGATTGTGCTCGCATCCGAATGTCGCATGGATACCCATATTTATAAAATGCGCCGCACGTTCAATCGCTTCCGGCAAACTGTCGTCATGCAATAAACAACCTGTAACGACACTTGCAAAAGCATCACCGGTTCCGGGATAAGATGCCGGCAAATATTCACTGCATACACGCCACAGACGACCATCCTGGCGGTTATATGCCAATATTGCGATTCGGTTATCTCCCTCAACAGGAGCAGATGTGATGATACTATAGTCGGGACCCAACTTTCCAAGCTCCACACACCATCCGATAGCCTCTCGCTCAGTTATTTCCACGCAAGGTTTATCACCCAACAAAAGAGCAGCCTCAGTCAAATTAGGAGTAATCACCTTGGCTTTTGCACATAATCTACGCATTCCTTCTATCATCCGGTTATCCATATTGGGATACAATTGCCCATGATCTCCCAAAACGGGATCCACCAAAACAAAATTATCATCTTTTTTAAAGTCGCAAAAAAACTGTTCGACAATATCCAACTGTCGCACAGAAGCCAGATATCCAGAATAAAGAGCATCAAAATGCAAACGCAATTCTTTCCAATGATCAATAATCGGCGGCATCTGGTCTGTCAAGTCAAAACTACGGAAATTGTGATATTCGCTATGAGCGGACAATACAGCCGTAGGCAATGGACATACCTGATAACCCATATATGACAAGATCGGAATAACTACAGTCAAAGAAGCCCGGCCATATCCGGAAAGATCATGAATTGCTGCTATTTTCTTCATAAAAAAGTGATTTACAATTTACAAATACAAAAAAAGAGATTGATGGAATACAATCTCTCTTTCTATATATTCGGCATGGCTACATCAGCAGACTCCATATTCTGCCAATAAACGCATCATATCCTGCTGTAATTTACAAGCCTCTTCTGCTGCCCGCTCAGCAAAGTGTTCTGTTTTATCCGCAAAAATAATACCACGGGAAGAATTGACAATCAACCCACAATGAGCATTCATTCCATATTTGGCAACCTCCTCCAGACTTCCTCCTTGCGCACCGACTCCGGGTACAAGCAAGAAATGATCCGGCACAATCCGGCGAATACCTCCTAACATTTCAGCTTTTGTTGCGCCAACTACATACATCATATTTTGCTTATCTCCCCAATCCTGAGATTTTTTCAAGACCTTTTCATAAAGTTTTTCTCCGGAATTTTCAAAAAATTGAAAATCGAAAGCCCCTTTATTTGATGTCAAAGCCAGTAAAATCACCCATTTGCCAGGATATTGTAAAAAAGGAGTCACAGAATCCTCCCCCATATAGGGAGCTACAGTAATAGAATCAAAATCCAACGTCTCCAGAAAAGCTTTGGCATACATCTGAGACGTATTACCGATATCGCCCCGTTTTGCATCTGCTATCGTAAAAATTTCCGGATAGATAGCCTTTATATATTGCACCGTCTTCTCCAAAGACTGCCATCCGGCCAGGCCACGACTTTCATAAAAAGCGATATTCGGCTTATAGGCAATGGCTACTTTCGCTGTCGCATCAATGATAGCTTTATTAAATTCAAAGACAGGATCCTCTGCCGTCTGTAAATGTTGGGGTATTTTGGCTATATCCGAATCCAGTCCGACACACAAAAAAGATTTTTTCCGTTTAATTTGTTCAAATAATTGATTATAATCTATCATAGTTCCAAATATTACTCATTATTACATTTATAAGCCGCTTGCCTTTAAGCGTTCAGTATTCTCTTCTATCTGCAATTTTTCTATCACTTCGTCCAAATCACCATCCAACACAGCTTGAAGATTATAAAGAGTCAGACCAATACGATGATCTGTAACGCGCCCTTGCGGATAATTATAGGTGCGAATTTTTGCAGAGCGGTCACCTGTACTAACCATTGTTTTACGCTTAGCCGAAATGTCATCAAGATATTTCTGATGCTCTTTGTCATAAATAAATGAACGCAAACGAGCCAAAGCCCTCTCTTTATTCTTAGGCTGGTCACGAGTTTCCGTACATTCAATCAAAATCTCTTCCGAAACACCGGTATTGGGATTTTTCCACATATAACGCAAACGGACACCTGATTCCACTTTGTTTACATTTTGCCCTCCGGCACCTCCGGATCTAAAAGTATCCCATTTTATTTCACCCTCATTGATTTGCACGTCAAACTCTTCAGCTTCCGGCAATACTGCAACCGTAGCCGCAGATGTATGCACACGCCCCTGAGTCTCTGTTTCCGGCACACGTTGCACACGGTGCACTCCGGATTCATATTTCAATATGCCATATACTCCATTCCCTGAAACACTGGCAACGATTTCCTTATATCCTCCTGCAGTCCCTTCATTAAAACTGGAAATATCCAGTCGCCAACCTCTTTTTTCACAGAATTTAGCATACATGCGAAACAAATCTCCAGCAAACAAGCAGGCTTCATCCCCTCCGGTCCCTCCTCGAATTTCCAATATGGCATTTTTGCCATCCTCCGGATCTGCCGGTATAAGCAACATCTTTATATCCTGTTCCATCTGGGGCAACTTGTCTGATAACTCCGCCACCTCCATCTCCGCCATTTCACACAACTCCTTATCATCTTCCGTTTCAAGGATTTCACGTGATTCGTCCAATGTACGCAGCATCGATTTATATTTATCAGCAGCCGCAACAATTTCCTCTAAATCTTTGTATTCCTTCGTCAGGCGTACATAACGTTTCATATCCTGAATCACTTCCGGATCCGTTATCAACTGTCCGATCTCATTAAATCGGATATAAAAAGTTTCTAATTTCTCTAACAATGAATTATCCATCTGCAACACTTTATAATACGGATACAAAAATAGATAATTATTTGTATTCCATAGAAAGAATATGGATAATAGTTTATCACTGACAAACAAATCGTTGCTACTGTCATTTAATTGTCCTGCAGATATCATCGGAAAACACTTGTCATTCTCCAGCCACGCCCTTGACTAATCAAATATATTTACAGCCTCCGGAATATGTTCGATGATCATATCTGCTCCGGAAACAATAATCAAATCAAAGCGAAGTTCCGCATTTAATTGTTTCATTTTCATATAAGCATCTGCAGCTCTTAGCAAATTCCTGCGTTTTTGCCAACCCAACAACTCCTCCGGCCGCTCTTCTTCAGCAAAACGTGTTTTCACCTCAACGATAACGATCAAACTATCAATACTGCAAATAATATCAACTTCCAGATGCCTGAAACGCCAATTACGTTCTAAAATCGTATAGCCCTTTTCAATTAAATAGCAGACAGCTTTATTCTCTCCTTGTCTGCCTATTTCATTATGCTTTGCCATTACAACCTGCTTTCAAGAATTTCACAATTCCGTTTTTTCAAAAGTACACAAAAAAAATCACTATTGAAATATTAGAAACACGGATGGAATATTTTAATTTTCAGCACACTTTTGAATTTTAGACAAAAATTACTACCTTTGTATTGTTATTGGGAAATGTAGTTATGGCTAAGAAAAAAATTCTTTTTATATCTCAAGAGATCACGCCTTATCTACCTGAATCGGAGATGGCACATATCGGTCGCTTTTTACCTCAGGGAATTCAAGATAAAGGTAAGGAAATCAGAACATTCATGCCAAGATACGGATGCATCAATGAAAGACGGAATCAACTTCACGAAGTAATTCGTTTGTCTGGTATGAATCTTATAATCAACGATACCGACCATCCATTGATAATCAAGGTCGCTTCAATACAAGCAGCCAGGATGCAGGTATATTTCATAGATAACGAAGACTATTTTCAACGCAAACATATCGCTGCCGATGAAAATGGCAAATTCTTTGAAGACAATGACGAACGTGCAATATTTTTTGCCAGAGGAGTATTTGAAACCGTAAAAAAATTAAGATGGGCACCTGATTTAATTTACTGTCAGGGGTGGATTACATCATTGGTTCCGCTATATTTGAAAAAAGAATATAATGAAGATCCCATGTTTTCCCATTCTAAAGTCGTATTCTCAACATACAACGACCAGTTTAAGGGCAATTTACACAAAAACTTCTCTAAAAAATTGCTTAGCGAAAATATAACAGCTAAAGATGTCGGAATTGTAAAAGAACCGACACACACAAATATAAATAAACTGGCATTTGACTATTCTGACGGTATTATATTCAACAGTCAGGATATTGATCCTGAACTAAAAGCTTATGCCAACAAAAGCGGCAAACCGACAACGGAATATACGACACCGGATGAATATATCGATAACTATGACCGGTTCTTCAATAAAATTTTAGAAGAATCTGCAAGTAAAAAATAAAGGCATTATTTGCTGATTTTACATTTAAAGGACGCTAATCTTCGATTAAGCGTCTTTTTTTAATCAAGTGATCTAATTTAAAAAGCGAGATTCTGACGAATCTCGCTTTTTATAAATCGACAACTCTATTGAGTTAGTTTGTTTTCTGTATTTTTTCCATCTCTTCCTTGGACCCGACAACCAGCCCTCTCAACTCTTTCATACCGGTTCCGACAGGAATCAAGTGACCGCAAATAACATTCTCCTTCAAACCTTCCAACGGGTCTACCTTACCATAAATGGCAGCTTCATTCAATACCTTCGTAGTCTCCTGGAAAGATGCAGCAGAAATGAAACTGGAAGTCTGCAATGCAGCACGAGTAATACCCTGAAGTACCTGAGCAGAAGTTGCAGGAACAGCATCACGAGCTTCTACCGTCTTCAAATCGCGACGTTTCAATTGCGAATTAATGTCACGAAGCGTACGGGCCGAAATAATCTGCCCGGCTTTCACCCTATCGGAATCACCGGAATCCAAAACGACTTTTTTGCCAAACATTTCATCGTTTTCTTCCATAAATTCCGTCTTGTCAACAATCTGATTTTCCAAGAAACGGGTATCGCCAGAATCCTGAATCAACACCTTACGCATCATTTGGTGAACAATAATTTCAAAATGCTTGTCATTAATCTTCACTCCCTGCATACGGTAAACGTCCTGTACTTCATTTACAATATACTCTTGTACGGCAATCGGTCCTTGAATATTCAAGATATCAGTAGGAGTAATGGCTCCGTCAGACAGAGGCGTACCGGCACGAACATAATCGTTTTCCTGTACCAATATCTGTTTTGACAGCGAAACCAAATACTTCTTCACTTCACCGGCCTTAGAAGTTACAACAATTTCACGGTTACCACGTTTAATCTTGCCATAAGTAACCTCTCCATCAATTTCAGAAACGACAGCCGGATTCGACGGGTTACGAGCTTCGAACAACTCCGTTACACGCGGCAAACCTCCCGTGATATCCCCGGCCTTACCCACAGCTCTGGGAATCTTGACAATCGTACTACCTGCAACGACCTGATCACCCTCTTTCACAACAATATGAGCACCAACAGGTAAGTTATAACTTTTCAGGACATCACCATTTGCATCTAAAATAGTCAGGGCCGGAGCTTTCGTTTTATCACGGAACTCGGTAATCACCTTTTCACGGAAACCTGTCGTTTCATCAGATTCCTCTTTATAGGTTTCTCCTTCAATCAAGTTTTCGGAATCAATACGACCGCCGAATTCTGTAATGATCAAAGCATTGAACGGGTCCCATTCGCAAAGCAAATCATTCTTTTTGATTTCCTGTCCATCCTTCACAAACAACTTGGCACCATAAGGAATTGTGTGAGTAATCAGGATGATATTAGTATTCTTATCAAGGATACGCAATTCCGTCAAACGTCCTACCACAACATCACACTTCTGTCCATTATCCTGAGAGTATTCGACAGAACGCAACTCCTCAAATTCTACATAACCGTCATATTTGGATTTCAGAGAGTTTTCAGTAGAAATATTACCGGCCGTACCACCCACGTGGAACGTACGCAATGTCAGCTGCGTACCCGGCTCTCCAATAGACTGGGCGGCAATGGTACCTACAGCCTCACCCATTTGGACAATCTTGCCCGTCGCCAGGTTGCGTCCGTAACATTTAGCGCACACCCCTTTCTTCGCTTCACAAGTCAATACAGAACGTACTTCCACGCGTTCAATCGGCGATTTATCAATTTGTTCAGCAATCTCTTCCGTTATTTCCCCTCCAGCTTTAACCAATAATTCATTAGTATGCGGATGATAAATATCATGTACTGATACTCGTCCCAAAATTCTTTCATACAGAGAAGCAACAACTTCTTCATTATTTTTAATAGCTGCAATGGTAACTCCTCGCAAAGTGCCACAATCTTCCTCCGTAATCGTGATATCATTAGCGACATCAACCAGACGACGGGTCAAATAACCGGCATCGGCAGTCTTCAACGCAGTATCGGCCAAACCTTTACGGGCACCGTGAGTTGAAATAAAATACTCCAACACAGACAACCCTTCCTTAAAGTTTGCCAAAATCGGGTTCTCGATAATCTGTCCGCCGGTGGCTCCGGACTTTTGAGGTTTAGCCATCAAACCACGCATACCGCCCAACTGACGAATCTGCTCACGCGAACCTCGAGCCCCAGAGTCAAGCATCATATAAATAGAATTGAATCCCTGATCATCTTCAGCCAATTGCTTCATCAACGTATTTGTCAACTTGGCATTCACATGGGTCCAGATATCGATAATCTGGTTATAACGTTCATTATTTGTGATAAGACCCATATTATAGTTAGCCATCACCTCTTCAACCTGGTCATATCCCTCCTGAAGCAAATCGCTCTTTTCAACCGGAACAATAACATCAGCCAAATTAAATGACAGTCCACCTTCAAACGCCATGCGATAACCCAAATCCTTAATATCATCCAGGAATTTAGCAGTTACGTCAACACCGCAACGCTTAAATACATCACTGATGATGTCACGCAAGGACTTTTTCGTAATCAATGTATTAATATACGGGAAAGTCTTGGGAGTATATTGGTTCAAAATAATACGTCCGACAGTCGTTTCAATCATGTGGGTATACTCTTTACCCTCACTATCTACATCCTGAATTTTCACCTGAATCAAAGCATGTAAATCAACAGCTTTCTCATTCAAAGCAATAATCACTTCCTGGGGGGAATAAAACTTCAAACCCTCACCTTTTGCTCCCTTGCGGGGCTTGGTGATATAATACAAACCAAGCACCATATCCTGAGACGGAACGGTAATAGGCGCACCATTAGCAGGGTTCAGAATATTGTGAGCACAAAGCATCAAGATCTGCGCTTCCAAAATAGCCTCATTACCCAACGGCAAGTGTACAGCCATCTGGTCACCATCAAAGTCGGCATTAAATCCTGTACAGGCAAGCGGATGCAAACGAATGGCCTTACCCTCAATCAATTTCGGCTGGAAAGCCTGAATACCCAAACGGTGAAGAGTCGGGGCCCGGTTCAATAAAACCGGATGACCTTTCAGCACATTTTCAAGAATATCCCAAACGACAGGATCCCGGCGGTCAACAATTTTCTTGGCACTCTTAACCGTCTTTACGATACCCCGTTCAATCAACTTTCGAATAATGAAAGGCATATACAATTCAGCTGCCATATCCTTGGGCAGACCGCATTCATGCATTTTCAAGTCCGGTCCCACAACAATAACGGAACGGGCAGAATAGTCGACACGCTTACCCAACAAATTCTGACGGAAACGTCCTTGCTTCCCTTTCAAACTGTCAGACAAAGATTTCAACGGACGATTATTTTCAATCTTGACGGCATTCGATTTACGGGAATTGTCAAACAACGAGTCGACAGCCTCCTGCAGCATACGTTTTTCATTACGCAAAATAACGTCCGGCGCCTTGATTTCAATCAACCGCTTCAATCGGTTATTACGGATAATAACACGACGGTACAAATCATTCAAATCCGAAGTGGCAAAACGCCCACCATCCAATGGAACCAAAGGACGCAATTCAGGAGGAATGACAGCCAATACTTTCACAATCATCCATTCCGGCTTGTTCGTTTCCTTACTTTCACGGAAAGCCTCAACAACCTGCAGACGCTTCAACGCTTCATTTTTACGTTGCTGTGATGTTTCAGTATTAGCTTTATGACGCAATTCATAAGACAAATCATCCAAATTCTGACGTTCCAACAACATCTGGATGGCCTCTGCACCCATCTTAGCGATGAATTTATTTGGATCCTCATCATCCAAATGCTGGTTTTCTGCCGGCAAAGCATCAACGATATCCAAATACTCCTCTTCTGTCAGCAAATCCATCCCTGCAATACCTTTTTCTGCCATTATACCGGGCTGCACCACAATATAGCGCTCGTAATAAATAACGGCATCCAATTTTTTGGAAGGCAATCCCAGCAGATATCCAATCTTATTGGGAAGAGATTTAAAATACCAAATATGTGCTACGGGCACCACCAACTGAATGTGTCCCATACGCTCACGGCGGACTTTCTTTTCAGTTACTTCCACACCGCAACGGTCACAAACAATTCCTTTATAACGGATTCTCTTATATTTACCACAATGACACTCGTAGTCTTTCACCGGACCGAAAATACGTTCGCAGAACAAACCATCGCGTTCCGGTTTATAAGTGCGATAATTGATTGTCTCCGGTTTCAATACCTGACCACTGGAATGTTCCAGAATCTCTTCAGGGGACGCCAAACCAATCGCAATTTTTGTAAAGCTCTTGGGCTTATTGGTATTATTATCTTTTCTAAAAGCCATAGTCTTTGTTAATTTTCCATTATATCAGGTTGATACTCAATCCCAGACCACGCAATTCATGCAACAATACGTTGAATGACTCCGGTAAACCCGGTGTTGGCATAGGCTCACCTTTCACGATATGCTCGTAAGTTTTAGTACGTCCCATCACGTCATCCGACTTAACAGTCAGAATTTCCTGAAGGATATGTGCAGCACCGAATGCTTCCAATGCCCAAACCTCCATTTCTCCGAAACGCTGACCACCAAACTGAGCTTTACCTCCCAACGGCTGTTGCGTAATCAAAGAATACGGTCCGATAGAACGAGCATGCATCTTATCATCAACCATGTGTCCCAACTTCAAGAAATAGGTCACACCTACCGTCGCAGGCTGGTCAAAACGTTCCCCGGTACCACCGTCATACAAATAAGTCGTACCATAACGGGGCACACCTGCCTTGTCAGTATATTCGTTGATATCATCCAAACTTGCTCCGTCAAAAATCGGAGTCGCAAACTTCATGCCCAATTCTTTACCAGCCCAACCTAACACAGCTTCGAATATCTGTCCCAGGTTCATACGGGAAGGCACACCTAACGGATTTAAGCAAATATCAACAGGGGTACCGTCGGCCAGGAAAGGCATGTCTTCAACTCTCACGACACGTGACACAATACCCTTATTACCGTGACGTCCTGCCATTTTATCACCTATCTGCAATTTACGTTTCTTCGCAACATAAACTTTAGCCATTTTGATGATACCCGATGGCAACTCATCACCGACAGTAGCATTATATTTTTTACGTTTCATTTGACCTTCAATCTCTTTGTACTTAATCACAAAGTTATGAAGCAAATCACGAATCATATCATTTTTCTGCTTATCTGTAGTCCACTTATTAGGATTGATTTCCAGATAATTCAGACTCTGCAAAGTCTTCAAGGTAAACTTGACACCCTTCGGAATAACATCCTCATTCAGATAATTTTTCACACCTTGAGAAGTCTTTCCGTTTGTCAATTCAAACAATTTATCAATCAACAAATCAGTCAAGTCACCGACTTTACGCTCAAACTGCTCGTCAATCTCTGCCAAAATTGTCTTGCCGGCAGCTTTGGTTTTACGATCGCCAAGCATACGCTGGAACAGTTTCTTATCAATAATCACACCGCTCAGCGAAGGAGAAGCTTTCAAAGAAGCATCTTTAACGTCACCGGCCTTATCCCCGAAAATTGCACGCAACAATTTTTCTTCCGGACTCGGATCAGATTCTCCCTTAGGAGTAATCTTACCGATCATAATATCCCCCGGCTTAATGCGCGCACCGATACGGATAATACCATTCTCATCCAAATCTTTGGTTGCATCCTCACTAACATTGGGAATATCGGCAGTCAATTCCTCCAAACCGCGTTTGGTTTCACGTACTTCCAATGAATATTCATCAACATGAACCGACGTAAAGACATCATTCCTGACTATATTTTCAGAAATTACAATGGCATCCTCATAGTTGTACCCCTTCCAAGGCATATATGCCACTTTCAGGTTACGTCCCAATGCCAACTCTCCCCCTTCAGAAGAGTAGCCTTCTGTCAGAATCTGCCCTTCTTCAACTCTTTCCCCTTTACGCACAATCGGACGTAAAGTCATCGTCGTGCTCTGATTGGTTCGCTTGTACTTAGGCAAAACATACTCTTTCGTATCACCGTCAAAACTGACGAAACGCTCTTCTTCCGTCTGATCGTATTTAATCACGATACGACTTCCGTCAACAAAGTCAACGACACCGTTACCTTCTGCAACAATTTGAGTACGCGAATCCTTAATCAGGTTTGCCTCCAAACCGGTACCCACAATCGGAGCTTGCGGCTTAATGATCGGGACAGCCTGACGCATCATGTTCGATCCCATCAAAGCGCGGTTGGCGTCATCATGTTCCAGAAAAGGGATCAGGGAAGCAGCAATAGAAGCAATCTGATTCGGAGCGACATCCATCAAATCGAGATTTTCGACCTCCTCAACAGGGAAGTCGCCATCCATACGCGCTTTTGCACGTTTATCGATAAAGTGTCCTGCATCATCAATCTTAGCATTAGCTTGAGCAATCACCAGACCTTCTTCCTCTTCTGCAGACAAATATTTCACTCCTTCCGGAGACAAGTCAACCACTCCATTATTCACTTTGCGATAAGGAGTCTCGATAAAACCGAGATCGTTGATTTTAGCATACACACAGAGAGATGAAATCAAACCGATATTCGGACCTTCGGGAGTTTCGATAGGACACAGACGTCCATAGTGTGTATAATGCACGTCACGCACCTCAAAGCCGGCACGATCCCGCGAGAGCCCTCCGGGACCCAAAGCAGACATACGGCGCTTATGGGTAATTTCAGCCAATGGATTTGTCTGATCCATAAATTGCGACAAAGCATTTGTGCCGAAGAATGAATTAATTACAGAAGACAGAATCTTGGAATTAATCAAATCAACCGGAGTAAACACTTCATTATCGCGCACATTCATTCTTTCACGGATCGTCCGGGCCATACGAGCCAGACCGACACCGAACTGATTATATAACTGTTCACCGACCGTTCTTACACGACGATTACTCAAGTGGTCTATATCATCGACATCAGTACGTGCATTCAGAAGCTTGATCAGATATTTAATAATCTCAATCATATCCTCCTTCGTCAGTACACGGATAGAAGGATCGGTTGTCAAGCTCAATTTCTTATTCAGCTTATAACGACCGACATCACCCAGATCATAACGTTTATCCGAGAAAAACAACTTATCGATAACATCACGGGCAGTCGCTTCATCAGGTGGTTCCGAACTACGCAATTGCCTGTAAATGTGCATTACAGCTTCTTTTTCCGAATTACACGGGTCTTTCTGCAGTGTATTATAAATAATGGCATAATCTGCCAGATTTTGCTTTTCCTTATGTAATAAGATCGTTTTGGTGCCCGATTCGACAATAGCATCGACATGCTCATTCTCAAGCACTGTTTCACGATCAACTATAATTTCGTTCCGTTCAATAGAAACCACCTCACCGGTATCCTCGTCAACGAAATCCTCTATCCATGTCTTCAAAACACGTGCAGCCAATCGGCGGCCAACGACTTTTTTCAATCCCGATTTAGAGACATTAATTTCGTCAGCCAAATCGAAAATCTGTAAAATATCCTTATCTGTTTCAAAACCGATAGCACGCAAAAGCGTAGTAACAGGCAATTTTTTCTTACGGTCAATATAAGCGTACATGACATTATTAATATCAGTAGCGAATTCAATCCAAGAACCTTTAAACGGTATGATTCTGGCAGAATAAAGTTTCGTACCGTTCGCATGAACGCTTTGTCCGAAGAAAACACCTGGCGATCTGTGCAACTGAGAAACAATCACACGTTCGGCTCCATTAATAATGAAAGTGCCTTTCGGTGTCATGTAAGGGACATTCCCCAGATACACGTCTTCAATCACAGTATCAAAATCCTCATGTTCAGGGTCTGTACAATACAACTTAAGTTTCGCCTTTAACGGCGCCCCATAAGTCAATCCCTGCTCCAAACATTCATTGATTGAATAACGAGGAGGATCGATAAAATAGTCCAAAAATTCCAAAACGAAATTGTTTCGGGTGTCAGTGATTGGAAAGTTTTCCTTGAAAACGGTATACAAGCCTTCGTTCTTTCTGTTTTCAGGAGTCGTGCCCAATTGAAAAAAGTCCTTGAAAGACTTTAATTGCACTTCAAGAAAATCAGGATATTGCAACTGATTTTTCGTGGAGGCAAAGCTAATTCTTTTATTTGAAGTTGAAGACATTTATATTTTTTTTGGAACCTGAACAATAATAACAACAAAATGGTTTAGAGTCAAAAGATGACTCTAAACCTCTACCCCAAAAGGGCTTATAACTTATTTAAGTTCAACTTCAGCTCCTGCTTCTTCCAGTTGAGCTTTCAATTGTGCTGCTTCTTCTTTAGAAACTTTTTCTTTCAAAGGAGCCGGTGCTTTGTCAACTAATTCTTTAGCTTCTTTCAGCCCCAGACCAGTCAATTCTTTCACCAATTTAACAACAGCCAATTTAGAAGCGCCACCTGATTTCAGGATAACATCAAACTCAGTCTGTTCTGCAGCGCCAGCACCTTCGCCACCAGCTGCAGGAGCAGCAACCACAGCAGCAGCTGCTGCAGGTTCAATTCCGTATTGTTCTTTTAAGATGTCAGCTAACTCTTTTACGTCCTTTACAGTCAGGTTAACTAATTCTTCTGCAAGTTTGTTCAAATCTGCCATTTTGATAAGTATTTAAAATGTTTTTATTCAAAAAATAATAATGATATAAATTATGCTCTATCTTCCAAAGTTTTAAGCACTCCTCCGATAGTGTTCTTCCCTGACTCCAGGGCCGAGATAAGCTTCTGCATCGGCGACTGTAGCAACAGTACGATATCTCCCAGCAATTCTTCTTTAGATTTAATGCTGACGAGAGTATCCAACTGGTTTTCACCCACATAGGCACATTCTTCCACAAAAGCAGCCTTTAGAACAGGTTTATCATAATTCTTACGGAACTCTTTGATAAGTTTCGCAGGAGCATTACCTGTCTCAGAAAGCATAATTGCACTGGAACCGGCTAAAGAGCAATAGACTTCTGAATAGTCAGCTTCCAAGCCATCCAAAGCGACTTTCAACAAGGTATTTTTCACCTGTACCAGCTTGATGCCGGCGTTGAAACAAGCTTTGCGCAGTTCTTGAGTTGCAGCAGCATCCAAACCAGAAATATCACTGATATAAAGATGCTTGTATGCTTTAATCTGCTCGGTTAAATTGTCTATGATTACTTGTTTTTCTTCCCTTTTCATTCTACAAAGGTCCTTTAAAGGTTAATAATTAATCAAGTAATGACTTAAGGTCTAATTTAATACCGGGACTCATTGTACTTGACAGGAATACACTTTTCACATAAGTACCTTTTGCTGAAGAAGGTTTTAATTTCTGGATAGTTGCCATGAATTCACGGGCATTATCCTTAATTTTTTCTGCATCAAAATTTACTTTACCGATAGAAGTGTGTACGATACCAAATTTGTCAACTTTAAAGTCAATTTTTCCCTGCTTAACCTCCTGAACAGCTTTACCAATTTCCATGGTAACAGTACCGCTCTTCGGGTTTGGCATCAATCCACGCGGACCTAGTATTCGTCCTAAAGCACCAATTTTACCCATGATGGCAGGCATCGTAATGATAATGTCAATATCAGTCCAACCTGATTTCAACTTCTCGATATACTCATCCAATCCAACATAGTCGGCTCCGGCAGCTTTAGCCTCTTCCTCCTTATCAGGAGTACAAAGAACTAACACTCTGATCTCTTTACCGGTTCCATGGGGCAATGTTACAACGCCGCGTACCATCTGATTGGCTTTGCGCGGGTCAACACCCAGACGAACGTCTATGTCAACTGACGCATCAAACTTGGTAAAAGTAATTTCCTTCACCAGCTGAGCAGCTTCTTCAATGGTATAAGCTCTACCATTTTCAATCTTCTCTAAAGCTAACTTCTTATTTTTTGTCAGTTTACTCATTACGTTTGAAGTATTACAAATTCATTAAAAAGGTTTTTCACCATCAACAGTGATACCCATACTTCTGGCAGTTCCAGCTACCATACTCATTGCCTTCTCAATTTCGAAAGCATTCAAGTCGCTCATTTTCCCTTCCGCGATTTCTCTTACTTTGTCCCAAGACAAAGAAGCTACTTTTTTGCGGTTAGGCTGTGCCGATCCCGACTTGATTTTTGCTGCTTCCAAAAGCTGAATGGCAACAGGCGGTTGTTTGGTCACAAAATCAAACGATTTATCACCGTAAACCTGAATAATTACCGGGATAATCTTACCCGCCTGATCTTGAGTTCTTGCATTGAATTGCTTGCAGAAGTCCATAATATTGACTCCCTTCGAACCTAATGCAGGACCCACTGGAGGCGAAGGATTAGCGGCACCAGCTTTAATCTGTAGCTTGATAAGAGCTTCAACTTCTTTTGCCATGATTCTTTTTTTAATCAAAAATTAATTATCTTTTTCTACCTGCATGAAACTTAATTCGAGTGGTGTCTGACGACCAAAAACCTTGACAATTACCTTGACACGTTTTTTGTCGTTGTTGACTTCCTCTATCATGCCGGAAAAACCGTTGAATGGTCCGTCAGTAACTTTTACAGACTCGCCGACAACATAAGGTATGTTTATCTCCTCTGGCTGTTCCGCCTGTTCGTCAACTGTTCCGAGAATACGGTTAACCTCAGATATTCTCATAGGTACCGGGTCGCCTCCCTTGGTTTCTCCCAGGAAGCCTATTACGTTCGTGATATCACGAAGCATATGGGGAATCTCTCCAACAAGAGCGACCTCAATCATAACATAACCCGGAAAGAAGTTACGTTCTTTTGTAATTTTCTTTCCATTACGCACCTGATATACTTTCTCGGTAGGTATTAAAACCTGCGAAACATAATCCTGCAGCCCCAGGCTGGCTACCTCACTTTCAATGTACTCCTTAACTTTCTTCTCTTTACCTCCGACCACTCGAAGCACATACCATCTTTTCTTAATTTCAGCCATATAGTCCTGCGGATTAATTACAACATACTATATATAAAATTCATGATATGTCTGAACGAAAAATCCATAACAAAAATGCCCAATGCAATAATGACGGAAGCAATCATTACGATTGTTGCACTACTCTGGAGTTCAGACCATGACGGCCAGGAGACTTTATTAACTAATTCGTTATAAACGTCTGCGAAATAAGCTTTTACTTTCATTCTCTTGCAGATTGTTTCTTTAAATTGTGCCTTTATGCACAATTTAAAATTCAATATTCATTTTTTCAGCACGGGAGGAGAGACTCGAACTCCCGACACCTGGTTTTGGAGACCAGTGCTCTACCGACTGAGCTACACCCGTATTCTAAGAAATGGCAGTGAATCGGCGAACCGTTTCACGAACCATTTCAAGGTATATATTACTCAATAATTTCAGTAATCTGACCTGCACCTACAGTACGTCCACCTTCGCGGATAGCGAAACGAAGACCCAAAGAACATGCTACCGGAGTCAACAATTCAACAGTGATTGTTACGTTATCACCCGGCATTACCATTTCAGTTCCTTCCGGAAGAGAAATCTCACCGGTTACGTCCATTGTACGGAGATAGAACTGAGGTCTGTACTTGTTATGGAACGGAGTATGACGGCCACCTTCTTCTTTCTTCAGGATATAAACCTCAGCTTTGAATTTCTTGTGCGGTTTAACTGAACCCGGTTTTGCCAACACCATACCACGTTTGATTTCGTTCTTGTCAATACCGCGCAACAACAAACCAACGTTATCACCAGCTTCACCTTCATCCAACAATTTACGGAACATTTCGACACCAGTACAAACGGTTTTCTTACCATCAGCACCCAAACCGATAATTTCCATTTCATCACCTACATGAATAACACCGGTTTCAATACGACCAGTAGCCACAGTACCGCGACCTGTAATTGAGAATACGTCCTCTACAGGCATCAGGAAAGGCTTTTCATTATCACGCGGAGGAAGTGGAATCCAATTATCAACAGCATCCATCAACTCCATAACCTTATCTTCCCATTTCGGTTCACCATTCAATGCACCCAAAGCAGAACCTAAGATAATCGGAGTATTGTCACCGTCATACTGATAGAAAGAAAGCAATTCGCGTACTTCCATTTCAACCAATTCCAGCATTTCAGGATCATCCACCATATCCACTTTATTCAAGAATACAACAATTCTCGGAACGTTTACCTGGCGAGCCAACAGGATGTGCTCACGAGTCTGAGGCATCGGACCATCAGTTGCAGCACAAACCAAAATCGCACCATCCATCTGAGCGGCACCAGTTACCATGTTCTTTACATAATCGGCGTGACCCGGACAGTCAACGTGAGCATAGTGACGATTTGCAGTCTGATACTCCACGTGAGAAGTATTGATTGTGATACCTCTTTCTTTTTCTTCCGGAGCGTTGTCGATAGAATCAAAAGAACGCAATTCAGAAAGACCTTTTTTTGCCAGCACTGTTGTAATAGCAGCTGTCAAAGTAGTTTTACCATGGTCAACGTGACCAATAGTACCAATATTTACGTGCGGTTTTGACCTGTCAAACTTTTCTTTAGCCATGACTTAAAAACTTTTTATTATTAAACAATTTATCTCAAATAACTCTGATTTTCATTTATTTACAGACATATGTTATCAACAAGATACTCATAGTCCATTCTTTTGAGCGTGCAAATATAATCAAAAAAACTTGTGTCACAAAATTTTATGGACACATATTGCACTAATTTGCTCTTTCTTTTTCTTTTGCTTTTACCAATTGCCGTTTCAGAACATCGTACAATTCATCGACAGCCTCTTCAAATTTTTTTGCATTTTTCTTTGCAAAGACATCCTGTCCTTTAATGCCGACAATTACCTCAACAACTTTATTTTCAAGATTATCATCTTTTTCAAGTTTCAAGGTCACCTCAGCATTGATGATTGCGTCATGATACTTCTCCAGCTTACCGATTTTCTTCTGAATGAAATCTTCCAATTGTGCACTTGCGGAAAAACCGACAGCATTAATTTTGATTTCCATAATCACCTCCTTTTCTTTTAGCCCTGTCAAAGGCCTTGTTATAAACTTGTTTCAATTTTTCAAAAGAATTATGAGTATATATCTGTGTTGCAGCCAAGCTTTCATGCCCCAACAATTTCCGTATCGCCTCACTTTCCGCGCCATTATTCAGCAATGCAGTCGCAAATGAATGTCTCAACACATGAGTGCTTCTTTGTGACAATGCACTTACTTTATTCAGCTGTTTTTTGACATGAGCGGCAATATAAGCAGCATTTGCCGGCAATCCGGCATCCGTGATAAAGAAAAAACTTCCGGCCTTCTCTTTATTGGCTTTGGTTTTCCGCACAGCCAGGTAAGCTTTGATATCGACCGACAGCTCATCCAGTATGGGTATCAGACGTTCCTTATCCCCTTTTCCGAGCACTCGGATCACCTTTGACTCCATATCGACATTCTCAATTTTCAGCGCTGCCAGTTCAGACCGCCGCATACCCGTACAATAAGCGACTTTCAAAATCATCCAATCCCGCAAAGAAGGAAAATCACCTTTTTCAAAACCATTGTCCAGCAAATCATCCATCTCATCGTCCGGCACAAACACCGGCAATTTTTTCCGAATTTTCGGAGCATTCACCAATTCCACCGGGTCTGCATCGACAATGCCTTCGCGAATCAGATAACGGAACATTGAACGCAGGGAACTTAGTTTTCGATTCACCGATTTTGCGCTTTGAGGTTTCATTTTGTGGATCCGTTCCCCCTCTCCAAACTCCAAAGATCCCAACATCATACCTGCACCAAACCGTCGAATCATTCCCGAAGTCACTTCTGACCATTCATGAACCAGCTCAACTTTTTCACAGAACTCTACAAATTGATTCAAATCTTCTGAATAAGCAATCAGTGTATTAAGGGAATAACGCTTAATATCTTTCAAATATTCCAAGAAGGAATCAACCTCATCACCCATAAACTTAATTCGATTCCAAAATAAGCTATTCTTTTTAGAAAAACAAATTTAAGAGGAGAAAAATTACTCTTCAGCTTGTTGCAGACTTTGCTTGTAAACAGCCTTGATACGCAGAGCCCGGTTACGCACAGACGGTTTGGTAAATGCCTGACGGTCTCTCAATTCTTTTACAACACCTGTCTTCTCGAATTTTCTCTTAAATTTCTTTAAGGCTCTCTCAATATTTTCGCCTTCTTTTAAAGGTACAATAATCATGATTTCTAAGTTTTAAAGTTTATTTTACGCATTGATTTTATTGAAAAATCAGCCTTTTCACGGCCATTTTGATTTTTCAATCTGACTGTTTCTATTATATTTTCGTCTTACTTTTTCTGGTATTGACAGCATATTGCCATCCTATTTAACAGCCTCCTTTCAAAAAAGATTTGATTTTTAATGCGTTAAACTTTCTAAAAGTTGGGAGGCAAAGATACATCAAAAAAAATAAAGTAGAAATAGTTTCGAAAATATTTTTTTATTTTCATGTACTTACCATCTCCCAAAATTTCAATTACAATAAAAGATGGGCTGCATCAAGTCTATTTGATACAGCCCTAATCGCATATAACATTAGCAACTATCTCCTCTTTCTCCGAGCAAGAATAACAACACAAATGATTAAAAGCGATAATGGAAGCAACCCTATAAAAAATATTTTTGCAACCACAAGTCCAGGACGACCAATATATAACTCATCATCTGGAGGACGCACTCTTTGAGTCCTAACAGGATATTCTCCATATGACATACAATAAAACATCTCTGTTATTAAGTCATAATTAACCCCGTTTAAACCCGCACGTGAAGTAGTCAACTCTTTCGTTGATAGACAATCGGCATCTCCTAAAACAAAAATACGCTGCTGAGATTTCCCCTCAATATTTCTTGTAAGATAAAGCATAATCGGATTTGATTTTTCGACTTCACCTTTTTGAGAATCTACACATGATTTTTCATCTATAAAATTCTTCGTTTCATATTCAATCCAAGATCCTTGAGATGAGGTCGATAAAATTTCAGTAATTACAAAACCTTTGGTTGTATCTATTATTTCAACTGCTGCTGATGATGGAGTTATGATTTTTTTCCCTTCTCGAATCAATTTGGAAAAATAAGGAGAAACGTATACTGCTTCCGCTTGAATACTAGCTGCAATAATATCATCCGGATATTGATCAGATGGTTCAACTAATATACCATCAGCAAAATGTAATCCCAATTCTTTAACTAATGGATTCATAAATTCAATTCTTTTAGGCTCACTCATAATGATCAAATTCCCTCCAGATTCAACAAAGGCCTTATAATTCATAAATTCATTTTCAGACATTGCACTATGCATATCAGAAATAACTAAAACATCCACATATTTAGGCACCGGATTTTTCAAAGTCAAAGACATTACCTTAAATCCATTATTTATCAATGAACTGCGAAAAGTTCCGTTATTAGCAAATACAGCATATCCTTTTTCTCCATAATCCTCACAACTTCTTTCATCGTGTCCCGTTATAAAAGCAATCATCGGAGCTTCCTCTATCAAATTTTTAAAAGCAGTAGTAATACCATCTTCAAAAGGATACACATATGGATCATCATATATACGCAAATATGATTTAGCTCCATTTTCTCTTTTTAATACTCTTACAAGTCGACCATTCTCCGCAGAGATATCCTCCATCTTTTTGATATCTTCAAAAGAAACAAACTTTTTAGGATCATAATCATATATTTCACAGATCTTCTCCATTCTTTCTTTAGAAGAAAGGCCTGCATACTTTTCATCATAATAATCATGTGTCCCCGGTCCATAATAATAAACATATTCAATCTTCATATTTGGTTTAAAACGTATGAATTTTTCAAAGCGTTCCATATCCATTATTTTTGAAGAAGGAGATGCTTTAGACCAAGTATTATCTAATAAATTCACATAAGTAGTCATCGTCAAGCCATCATCTATTTTGCTCATAATTTCCTGAGCTCCTACAGATAAGGTGTTTTGTTTTGTTGCAGTCGAATCATAATATGCGATCATCATCGGACGAGATGAAAAATATCCCAATCCCAAAACAACACCCAAGACAAACACATAACGCAAAATTGTTTCCATTTTAGTTTTCTTCAATCGTTCCTCCTGCAACTTAATAAACGTAAATGCCAAAAACATAAAAACAACTAAAACAAAATAAATGATATCTTTACTGCAAATCATCCCTTCAAGAAAAACTTTCGAACGCCCAGAAATTGACAACCAATAAGTAAGGTCACGTACAAAATCCATATCGCGCCCAAAATTTCCGATAAAGTTTAAAACTGCCAAAACTGCCATAGTCGCAATTACAGCAACAACCTGATATCTCGTAATAGTAGACATAAACAAACCGATTGCCGTATAAGCTGCAATCGTAAGAAATACACCTAACATTGCAGTAAGCATTAAAGGAATATCTGCATCTTTTACCACATAAAATGTAAGTATAAGAGATAACACCATTAAAACAATTAATATTAATCCATATGCAATAACAGCAAGATATTTGCCTATTATAATCTGCATATTTGAAACAGGAGATGAATAAAGTAATTTAATAGAACCACTATTGAACTCTCTACTCATCAAACCCATTGTGAGAAGAGGTATATAAAGGTAAAGATTATCCAACATTTCAGAAAAAGTGCCACTATAACCAGCCATCAAATTCATCGTAACATTATAAGGTCTATACCCCATTGCTACATCTCTGATTTCATCAGCTAATCCATCACAATATGACAAGCCCAACTGGAATGCAAATACAATCAATACAATCCAAGCTATTGGGGAAAAGAACAAAACTCTGAGTTCTGTCTTCATTATTCTTATTACAGTTCTCATTTTACTCTATTTTGTTTAAAATGATTTTCCAGATAATTTAGCAAACACCTTGTCTAAAGATTCTTTTTCAAGCGATATTTCTCGTAAATGCCAATTATTTGCCACAGCTTCCTTGACTATTTTTTCCACAATCGTATCATCACCTTTAAAATGAAGTCGGAAACGAGTATAAGTCAAACGCTCAACCCTTTCTATACCTGGAATATTTAATAAAAGCTGTTGTTCTTCTGGAGGATGATGCATAATAACCGACACGACACTCGGATCCATATAATGATTAAAAGCATCAATAGAACCTTTAAATACCATTTTTCCATGCTCTATCATCATAATATAATCACAGGCTGCTTGTACTTCTGGCAATATATGAGTTGAAATCAATACTGCTCTTTCTTCTGCAATCTCACGAATAAGGTGACGTATTCCGGTAATCTGATTCGGATCCAATCCATTGGTCGGTTCATCCAATACCACAAACATCGGGTTGTGAATGATAGATTGTGCAATCCCTACACGTTGCTGATAACCGCCAGAAAGATTGGAGATAATCCTCTTACTAAAATAGGTAATTCCACATTTTTCTTTGACACGCCCAACTGCTTTCGAAATTTCATTTTTAGGCATAAGCCGAATATCAGCACAATGATACAGATACTCATCTACTGTCATCTCCGTATGTAGCGGAGCTTTTTGCGGTAAAAAACCTATATATCTTTTGGCTGCAATAGAATTTTTGCGGAGATTTATCCCATTGATGAGTACATCCCCTTCTGTCTGAGTCAAGACATTGCAGATAATATTCATGGTCGTTGATTTTCCTGCACCATTAGAACCTAACAAACCATACACTCCCTTACTATCTATTTCAAAATTAATATCTTTAATAGCCCAATCAACACTATAACGATGTGATAAGCCTTTTACTTCAATAATCTTATTTGTCATAATTACATTATTTACGTTGTCTGCAAACAATTAACAGAATTCCACACAAAGCAATTAACAACGGGAAAACGATCATTCCTCCCCAATTCACCCAATTTCGATATCCTTTAGGTAAACGTAATCTATTATCATTATAAGAAAGACGTTGAGTATTAATTGGAAATTTTTCATAAGACAACCAACGAAACGAACCAGTTATAATCGTATAATTAGTTGCATTGATATTTGTATATTGAGAAGTCAATGTCTCATTGGAAATCATATCCGCATCCCCTGCAATAATAATCCGCTGATCTTTATCTCCGACCGTTCTTTGAAGTGTCAGCATCGTTGTATAAATCCCCTTTTTCTCTCCTGCATCTGGATTACATACAAATTCCCCATCCACAAAATCAGTTGTCTCGTATTCAATCCATGCTGTAGTATCCGACACTAAAACAGGAATTACCTCAAAATCCGTTACAGCTGAATAATCCAAAGCTTGTACTGTCGGCTGAGCTACCTGAAGTTCATACTCATAACATTTTAAATATTGTAGATAATGTTCGGCACTCTCTTTTGTAAAACGAGCAGGCAAGATTGTCGGAGATACATATTCATTCAAATTGACAACAACTCCCTTCAAAAATTTTACACCCAAAGATTCTGTCAATCGGTTCATATTATTTTCTCGGTTATAATCCCCCAAAATAAACATATTGCCACCCTTGGTTATATAATCCTGTACCTTTTTCTCTGCAATATCTGACAATGGTTCTCGCAAATCAGAAATCACCAGCACATCAATATCAGAAGCGATCTCTTCCTCATCTAAATTAATCGTCCGAGTATTAAATCCAGAGTTCAACAATGATTGTCTGAACCATTTGTCATGCCCAAACAGATAAAAGCCACGTCCACCATAATTATCTATTTCACGAGATCCGTATCCAGTTGAAAAAGCTACCAGCGGAGAAGGGAAAATCAAACGCTTCATTGCTGCTGAAATCTCTGCTTCTTCAGGATATTTCATATTATCATTGAATACGCGCAAATATACCTTTTCCCCATTATCTCTTTCAATAACACGCAAAAATTTATTGTATTCCGGCTTCAGGTCAATTATCTTAGCAATTTCTTCTGGAGTCAGGAACATTTCCGGATCCAAACGTTCCGCTTCACACAACAATCGAACACGCTCTTCATCACTTGTGTTAGGGAAACGCCAATTCAAACTGGAATTATTGCATTTATCATAATAATAGACATATTCCATCTTAATATCCGATTTAAAACGGAAATATTTTTCAAACGTTTCATAATCCCGGTTTCTATTCTTTGGTAATCCTTTATAAAAATTTTCATCAAGCAAATTTACATAAGTAGTAATTTTCAATTCTCCCGGAACATTCTTAATAACATCCTGACTTTCTGGAGAAAGAGTATTCTCTTGCGTATAAGAAGCATCATAATAAAATTTTATGCCAGGCATAGAAGATAGATAACCGACACAAAGAGTTACTAATACAATGAAACTATACTTCATTACCTTTGTTTTTAAAGGCATAATACTTTTTTCCGTATTCAATTTTAAAACAGATAAAGCTAAAAAAAATGCAATAACTATTAAGAAATAAAAGAAATCATCACTTGAAAACAATCCATCCAAAAACGGATAAGAGCGTCCGGAAATAGATAACCAATACGTTATGTTTCTGACTAAACCATAACTTTGCCCGACTTCTCCTACATAATTCAATGCAGCCAAAATAGCAAGAGTTCCAATAGCTGCTACAACTTGATATTTGGTAATAGACGACATAAAAAGTCCTATAGCAGAATAGGCAAGAATCAACAGATAAAGCCCTAACATACCTACCAATATTTTAGGCCAGTCAAAATTTTCAATTACTAACGCAGAGAAAAGAACAAACACACCTAAAACTGCAATCAAAGCCATTCCATACACCATCATTGCGAGAAATTTTCCACCAATAATGGATACATTATTTATAGGTGAAGAATAAAGTAGTTTAATAGAACCACTTTGATATTCTTTACTCATTAACCCCATCGTAATTAAAGGAATATACAAATATACATATTTCAGAATAGGCGGTAAAATACCCCACATCCCAGTATATACTCTGTTGGTTATCTGCCATAATTCCTGACCTAAATCATGGGAATGCAACAACGGACTGAATACTTCTGTAAAACTCATTCCAATTTGAAAACCGAAAATCACTAAAACCAACCATGCTACCGGAGAATAGAACATAGAATTCAACTCTATGTTGGCAACACGAAAAGTAGCTTTTATATTATTGCTTATCTTCATTTCTCTCTACATTTTATTTTCCTGATAATTTTGCAAAAATCTCGCTTAGAGAACAACGTTCCACTATTAATTCTTTCAATTCCCAATCATTGGCAACACTTGCTTCAATAAATCTTTCGGTTATTTCGGTATTTCCTGTCAAGAAAATACGATAACGACCTATTTCTAATTCTTCTATTCTACGAATATCGCATAATTGAGCAAGAATTTCTTTACCCGGTGTTTTTTTTAATTCCAATATAAAACATTCCGGAGCGACATAATTGTCAAAATCTTCCATACTACCGGAAAAAACTAATTTACCAGCTTCAATCATTTTAATATCATCACATATCGCCTGAACTTCGGAAAGAATATGTGTAGATAATAACACTGCATGTTCTTTGGCAATCTCCCGAATCAAATCACGAATTTCAACAATCTGATTAGGATCCAAGCCATTAGTTGGTTCATCCAAAACTACAAATTTCGGATCATGGACAATTGCTTGAGCAATTCCGACACGCTGCTGGTATCCTCCTGATAAATTTTTTATTAAACGGTCTCGAAAGTGCGTAATAGCACATCTATTCAAGGCTCTTTCAACAACTTGTTTTATCTCTTTGACAGGAACAAAGCGCAATTTGGCAGTATGTCGCAAATATTCTTCCACTGTCAAATCAGTATAAAGAGGCGGCTGTTGAGGAAGAAAGCCGATATTCTTTTTGGCTTCCACTGGTTTTTCCCTCAAATTAATACCATTAATGAATACATTCCCTTTTGTTTGATTCAACACTCCACAAATAATGTTCATCGTAGTCGATTTACCAGCTCCATTAGAGCCAAGTAAGCCAACGACTCCATTCCCTGCTATTTCAAAACTAACATCTTGGATAGCCCATTGTACACTGTATCGATGGGACAAATTTTCTACTTTTACAATATTTTTCATAATATTTCAACCACCAGCAATGAACAATTAATTCCAACTACTTTTACTACCTATTTTATAACTTATTTTTACAATCTTCCCCAAGCGGACTTCTATAGGCAACTCACATATCACCCTTTTATTTTCAGGTTGATTTTTAGCATTCACCGCATTCATAATAAAAAACTCTCCATTCTCCAAGCCAACTGCGATATGTTTATTTCTAAAATCAGATTCTCCTTCCATCGCTGTAATTTTTGCATCAAAATCTTTATATTTCATAAAGTGACTCGTTTCTCTGTCATAACACCATAATTCCTTGTCTATTGCAAAAAATACATATTTTGTTTCAGCATTCGGAGTAGCAACAAACAAAGAGGGTTCTCCTGGTAATCCAGACATATCATGCACTTTAATATCTGATATTAGAACAAAATTTCCTGTCACTTCATCCCTATCCGCTTTCAATTTAAACTCTTGTAAAATAAGTTTTCCACTGCTTTTATCCTTGAATAAAACCACATATCCAAGTGCTCTACCTATTTTTACATACTTTATATCAATAAGTT
>JAHHTT010000079.1 GCA_020024465.1 Odoribacter sp. | reverse complement strand
CATCAAAGTAATCTGCATACTTACGAAATAATTCAATAGATGGAGTAGATTGTCCATTTTCATAACGGTTTAAGCTGGATTGCGTTGTGCCAAGGGTGGCTGCTAATTTTTCCTGTGAAAAGGCAATACTCTCACGCAATGCACGGAGTCGCTTACCTATTTTGTTCATATTTATAACTCCTTAAATGGGTTGGTTTTACAATACCATATGCACCGTGTAAAGGCAAGAGGTGGTTGATACTTTTGTCTTGTTTTTCAATGGAGAAATTGACTCCACAAAGGTCAAGGTTGAACTCTCCACAGAGGATATGGACCTATCTGATTTTTAGAAGGATGCAATCTATTCCCAAATCAAGGAATATGTCCTGAATCAACCGGACTGAAAGTATCTTCTTTGTATATCTCTCAGATCAAGCGTAAGTGTGGACTGGAAATCGGTTAGAGCTACAATAAGTCAAAGTTCGAGGATGCCAATAGCTCCAGTACTCTCCAGAAAAGAAAACTTCAATCGTAGATGCATTGAAGCATTTTGGGATAATTTAATATCATTGCTTACATTGGCACTAAAGTGTAGGAGGAGTGGAAAGAACGAACTTTTCACTCTTCCTCTTTTGCTATATACAAAACAGTCGTTTTCCGTTATAATTAATAAAAAAAGAGAATAACGGATTTAAATTTGTTGTAAAATGTAGTTTATCAAAATTTGTACATAGATAGCGGGAGGGTGCAAAATGTCTTTTGAAGCTAAAGATTATCCGATCAGTGATATTCTGAATAAAGCTGTTTTTGATATACCTCGAAATCAGCGCAGATATGTTTGGAAAAGATCCAGCTGGCAAGATCTTTTTGAAGATACATTATTTGCAATCGAAGAAAAGAAACCACATTTTGTTGGAAGTATCGTTTTGAAAAAGGGTCCCAAAAAAGATGGCCTGTCATATTATACGATTATCGATGGTCAACAAAGAATTACAACCATTACGCTATTTTTGGTTGCGATTATGAAACACTTTCGTGAAAACGAAATGATGGACGATTTTTTAGGAACTGTATCGTATCTTCAGTCGAAGAATAATCGAAATCAAGACATTGTTATTCTCAATTCGGAGTTTCATGCTTCAATTAGCCATATAATTCGTGGCATGATTAATATCGAAGATCCTAAAATTTCAATTACCTCCTTTGTTGATACTCATATACTGTCAAAATCAAAAGATAAAAATATCGGTGATGCTGTAAAATTTTTCTACTTCGCTATTAAAGAAGATTTAGAAGCAGCAAAAGATATTCGAGAGAGGCTGAGAGATATTCGAGCTGCATTGTTAGATATGACGGCTGTTAAAATAGAATCATCATCTGAGGAAGATTCATACACAATTTTTGAGATATTGAACGCACGAGGGCAGGAACTTGCGTCACATGAGTTGTTAAAAAATTATATTATGCGGTATATCCAGCCTGTTGAACTGCGTGATGAGGCAAAGGCAAAGTGGGAAGACATGGAAAGAACCCTCGGAACATCCATTGATAAATTTGTAAGGCATTATGCTATCCACCGTTATGGAGATATACGGGATAAATATAATTCACCATACCAAGCAATTCAGAAAAACAGCCGAGGAAAACAAATTGGGGATTTATATAATGATATTAAATTAAAATCAGAATACTATGAAAAACTTATTCACCCAACTACGGGAAATGAAGGAAATTGTAGTCTGGTAGAATACGAAATTTTTGACTTTTTTAGGGTGAAAAGGTTCGAACAGTTTAGGCCAATTCTGCTTAGTTTAATACACCAAAAAGAAAGGGAAGTCCTTGATATTCAAAAATATGAGCTTGCTCTAAAATATATTTATAACTTCTTCGTGTGTTATACAGTTATTGGTGAAGAAAAGTCAAATAAATTAGAGGATGTTGTGTTCAAATACGCAAAAATTCTTGAAGAGAATTATTCGGATGATTTACTGCAAGAGTTTGCCAATAACCTAAAAAATAAAATACCAGGCGATGAGTGGTTCTTAAATGCCTTTAAAAATATTGGGTGGTCTAAACATTTTGGTCTTTATACGGGAGAGAGAAACAAAAAACGTGTTCATGTGGTCCTTGAAGTGATTGAAAAATTTATGTCTCAAAGAAATTCAGTACCTGAATTTTCTATCGAGCATATGCTTCCGGACGCTGAAGATATAAAAAATTCCCAGATAGGTAATTTAATACCACTGGAAGAGAATTTAAATGGTAATCTGGGAAATAAGCCGCTAAATGAGAAATGGGATGTGTATGATCGATCTGGATTTTCTTCTTGCCGAGGAGTTGCAAAACGCTACAAAGGCAAAAAATTTAATCCTGATGATCGCACAGAATTCTTAGCAAAACTCATGTATAATAACATTTTAGCGTTGAATCAATTTGATTTTTCGAATGATCAATAAAAAATCCGGATATGCATCAAAATACCCAAAGAGGCTGCAGCGAAGCATAATTTGCTGCAGCCTCTTTATGGTTAGAAAACTTATTTTTCCATTCTCTTCCCCTGTCTTGCCACCCCTTTTCCTCGTTGGCTGATGATATTAGCCAGCTTCGGGGATTTCTTACATACACTGGCGAATATCTTCTTTTCCTCATCGGTCAGTTTTTTATATTTAATGTCCAGAGTGCTACAAACCAGGAATGCACGTTTCTCATCGGCTGTCCCCTCATAATCAAGGGCTTCTGCCAACAGCACGGCCATGTCTTGTGCAGTGACTTCTGCTTCTGTCTGTGGCTCTGCTGTCGTACTGTCTTTTTCGTGAGCAGATCGAATGTCTTTTACAATAGCATCCAGATCATCATGCAATACATGACCATAAAACAGTTCTTCACTGATTTGTGTCAGCTCCAGAGTTCTTAGCGGAAGATCATCTGCTTCAGGATGATATTTCTCTATGATTTTCTGCCGGGTCTGTTCCAAAAGCAGATTCATATCCTTCAGGTGCATATCCGCAATCCGATCAACGCAGATCTCCATATCCGTCATCAAGCGGGAAAATCCGGGATGGCAAATCAGCTCACTCAATAAACGAGTATTGACTCGACCTTCTTTTAATACATCCACCGCAAAATCACTCAAATGCAGCTCATGCAGAGCTGTGTTTGGGTGATTTTTATTTTCTGTCAGACCCAACAGATAGTCTGAAGATACTCCGTAAAATTTTGCCAATGTCACGATCGCATACGGACTGATTTCGGTATTATCATCAGTCTCATATTTCCCAAGAGCGGATTTTGAAAGCCCTGTCTGTTCCGAAAGCTGCTCCAGTGTCAGATGCTTTTCTGACACACGCAAATCTTTTAAGCGCTCCGGTATTGATAGTTTCGTGTACAAGGAAATGCCTCCTTCCGTGGTATTGTTTTTTCATTATAGCATATTTCCATAAGCGTGGAAATCCACCATTTATCAATGATTTTCCTACCTTTTGGATATACGGGAACAGCTCTGTTTTTTCGGTATTATGAGAGTGTCACCAAGACATTGAACCTTGAAAACAGAATGACCGGCTGTAAGCGATATGACCTCCGGGGAAGTGTTCGCCATGATAAGAGCGCACCAAAGAGGACAATACGTTGGAGAAAAACTCGGACAGGAACGGATACAGGTAGAACGGCAATCGATCAAATGAAATGGAGGTAATTCAAAATGAAATTGTCATTAGAAGAACGAAAGGTACTGTATGCCTATGGTTGTACCAATCACCACAACACGGTCACTCGGCTGAAGTGGCTTACTGCATTGGCTGTTGATCGGATCAGCAAGCAAAAACTCTTGAGACTAACGCAGAAAATCGATCATGAGATCTCTGAGAGCAATTACCAAGCCTTTTATTTTTATATCCGCTCTCAGATGGAGGAGTATTTCAACGCAAGAAATCACTGCCGCTTTATTGAAACGACTACGGATTACGAGGAGGACATTGCCTAATGAAACTAAAAAAATATGAAAAAGAGACGATCATCAACTACAACGAGGGCGAACCGGAAGCAAGCATTTATACCTTTAATGCCGACTTGAAACGCAGACTGGCAGCGTTCAGTCAGAAGTATCCCCATCTGTGCAAACTGGAAAAAAGCACAGCAGAAGGTGGCGTGACTTATGTGATGGATAAGTCACGACTTTCTATCCGACTGGTACCACCTTACAGCGAGGAACGTTTGGCTGCCGCAAGGGAATATGCAAAAAAACATGGGTTCCAGGTGGCTGACGGAAAGAATGCAACTGCATAAATAAAGTCGATTTGCGGTCAAAATACCGGGTCTGTACTCGATATTTGACCGCATTTTTTTGAAGATGATATAACACTCGTCAGGTTAAAATTTACGGAAATAATAGTTACAAGCCCGAAAGGATGAACGCCTATCGAGGAGGATCGAACAATGAATGTATATGGTTATGCACGTGTCAGTACAAAAGAACAAAATGAAGATCGCCAGCTGATTGCATTAGGCGAAGTTGGCGTTTTAGAGAAAAACATTTTTGTAGATAAGCAATCGGGAAAAGATTTCAACCGTCCTCAGTACAAAAAGCTTCTGCGTAAATTAAAAAAAGACGATCTGCTCTATATCAAGAGCATTGATCGTCTCGGAAGAAATTACGATGAAATTCTGGAACAGTGGAGAATTTTGACCAAGGAAAAGCGGATCGACATTGTAGTATTGGATATGCCATTACTGGATACACGAAGGGGAAAAGATTTAATGGGTACGTTTCTGAGTGATATTGTGCTGCAAGTGCTGTCTTTTGTAGCCGAAAATGAACGCACGACGATTCGCCAACGACAGGCAGAAGGAATCGCCGCAGCCAAAGCAAAAGGGGTTCGATTTGGGCGACCTCCCAAACCACTGCCGGATAATTTTCATTCGCTCTATCAGCAATGGAAGAATGGAAAAATCACAGGAACTGCCGCTGCCAAACGGTGTGGCATGGCACTATCCACATTCCGCTATCGTGCTGAGATTTACGAAAAGTCCAAATTTTGGTAAGCAGGTGTTTTTACAGAAATGTGTACCTTTCTGTAAATGCCTGCTTTTTTCTATCACTTCTATAATATCACAGCTTTCACCGTTTTACCATTCAATTTCCTGTACTTAACATCAAAAATACGTCAGTTTACCAGCCGAAAATCACCCTGCCAAAAAGTACACATTTTGGTAAATGCAAGAAATTTGGGCAGGAGTATCAAACTGTGGACAAGCTAATCGATTTTTCCTCTTATCCGGTACGAGTGGCGTTGAATGTACTTTTACAGGATAAGTCAACTAAAAAGAACATTATATGGGCAACTGATCCACCAGAAACATTGCAGCCAAATGTTACAGACAAAAGCCAAATCATGCCGGAACAAGTGATTCAAGCGGCGAAACACACCATTCAGCCACGGATTACCAAGGTTGCGGAGGATCAATTTGAGCGAACCAAGAAAAAGGGCGAGGTATTTACACCAGCTTGGATCTGTAACTTGATGAACAATCAATGTGACGAAGAATGGTTTGGGCGAAAAGATGTATTCAACATACCGGACGGGCAATTCTGGACCGTAACTCCACCTCCGGTTATCTTTCCGAAAAAGAAAACGTGGAAACATTATGTGGACTCCCGGCGGTTGGAAATCACTTGCGGAGAGGCCCCCTATCTGGTATCTCGCTACGATGCTTCCACTGGGGAGTATATTCCGCCATATCACCGAATTGGAATCCTGGATCGGAAAATCCGGGTGGTCAATGAAAATACCAAAACATTTGAAGATTGGTTCAAGTGGGTGCTGCGGTCTTTTCAGAGCGTCTATGGATACGAATATCAGGGCGATAACCTGTTGATTGCACGAGTCAATCTTCTGTTGACCTTTACAGAATATTACACGGAGCGCTGGCAGAAGGAGCCGGAGGAAAAGGAAATCCTGAAAATTGCGAATGTGATTGCATGGAACTTGTGGCAAATGGACGGACTGAAAGATACCGTTCCCTTCGGCAAGCCTTATGAGGAGTTTCAGCAGCTTTCCTTGTATGGAATATTTGCGGAGGAAGAATCTTCTGAAGTGGAAGCAGTCCCGTGCAGGATATACGACTGGAGAAAAGACAACTCGATGTTGTTTATGAACATCAAGAAAGAAGGACAGTGATATGAAATTTGATTTTGTGATCGGCAATCCACCTTATCAAGAAGAAACAGCTCAGAAGGATACAGCAAATGGTCAAAAAACACAGAAAAATATCTTTCACTATTTTCAGATGCAGGCGGACCAAATCGCCACTAAGGGTTCTGTTATGATTTATCCGGCAGGCAGATGGATTCATCAGTCAGGCAAGGGGTTACGAGCTTTTGGAAGTGAACAAATCAATGACCGTCATTTGAAAAAGTTGGTTTTTTATAAGAATTCCAATAGCATTTTTCCCCAAGCGGCAATCGCAGATGGCGTGTCTATTGTTCTGAAGGACATGACTAAGAAAACATCAGGATTTGACTATGTGTATACTACGGACATGGAAACTATCGAGATACATGCAGATAATCCTGGTGAGGATTTAATGCCCTTGAATCCCAATGATCACACAATCCTTAAGAAGATTGATGAATTTGTGAAGAGAGAACATATTGCGTATATGCACGACGGCATTCTTCCGAGAACATTTTTCGGGATTGAGAGTAATTTTGCTGAGGAAAATCCTGATAAGGTTCGTCTTTATGATACTGACATGGATGTAGATTTCAGCCATGAAGTGAAGCTGTTTACAAATGATAAAGCAGGCAAAGCGGGCCGGGCAAAATGGTTTGTAGCGGATAAAAATGTTATCACCAATAATCCCGATAAAATTGGTGAATGGCAAGTAGTTGTGTCCAGTGCAAATGCTGGTGGACAAAAGCGAGATAATCAGCTTGAAATCATGGACAACCACTCTGCTTTTGGAAGAGCACGTGTTGCATTGAAATCTTTCAAAAATTGTAGAGAAGCTGAAAATTTCTATGCGTATATGAAAACTTATGTAATTCGATACGCATTTTTGATGACAGATGAGGCATTGACTTCTTTGGGAAAACGAGTACCAGACCTGCTTGATTATTCTGATGGCAGTAAGGGCTTTGATTTCGGACATGATCTTGATGGGCAGCTCTTTAAGAAAATAGGACTTCGGGAAGAAGAAGTCGATTATATCAAAGGTATTGTTGATAATTTGAGATAAGGGAGATGATTTTATGATTGAGATACAATTAAAAACATCCAAACGGATCATTCCCATGCTTTATGCCTACACCACTCCGGAAATCGCCCGTCATAATGGGTGGACAAAAATTGGTTATACCGAACAGGATGTAGATAAGCGTATCAATCAGCAAACCCATACGGCTG
>JAHHTT010000078.1 GCA_020024465.1 Odoribacter sp. | reverse complement strand
CCTATTACCCTCCTGACATGGAACGTGTCCCACGCCGTGTCGCTATCGTCAGAGCGAACCGATATATGGTAGATCATGTAGATTACCTAATTGCCTATGCTTGGCATCCAGCCAGTAACGCACGGGAGTTAGTCGAGTATGCTTTACAGAAAGGCATTCCCACGAAGTTGCTAACGTACAAAAAATAGAAAGGAATAATACTCACGAAATCATGAGTAATTCTTGGCATATATTGACTGGATGTGATATAATATAAAAAATGACCGTGAATGGAGAACTGTAATGCCAGTTAGTTATGATAGGCTTTGGAAGATGCTCATTGATAAAAAAATCAATCGTACAGAACTTAAGAATGCAGCAGGGATCAGTTTCAATGTTTTAGCCAAAATGGGACGAGATGAGTTTGTTTCTATGGAAAGCCTATATAAAATCTGTGTTGCGATGAACTGTGATATTAACGACATTATGGAGTTTATTAAAGTATGAAAATAATTGACCATGCTATTCAAATTACAAATGAATATATCGATCAGATGCCCAAGACTCTTCGTAAGAAGTATGGTCAATTCTTCACCAGTAAGGAAACTGCTATATTTATGGCACAGTTGCTGAATGTTCCTGAAGAAAAAGAAGAAATCTCCATTCTCGATCCTGGAGCTGGCTCCGGAATCCTGTCCCTGGCACTGATTGACAGACTGCAGGAGATGCCTAAGCTGAAGCGGATTATTTTGGTTTGCTATGAAAATGATCCGAATATTTTGGATTTGCTGAAAGCCAACTTGAATTGGGCCTGCCAAAGTTCAACTATTGAAGTTGCATATCAGATTATTTCAGACAACTATATCCTAAGTCAGATGGAAGATTACAATTCTATGTTTGGTGCGAATCTGAACCCGGTCAAATATGATCTTGTGATTGGAAATCCTCCGTATATGAAGATTCCCAAAGATGCTCCGGAAGCATTGGCTATGCCTGATATCTGCTATGGAGCTCCCAATCTCTATTTCCTTTTTGCATCCATGAGCCTTTTCAATTTGAAGGAAAATGGTGAGATGGTCTATATTATTCCTCGATCTTGGACATCCGGAGCTTACTTTAGGAGATTCAGAGAAAAGTTCCTGACCGAGGGGGCTCTGGAACATATCCATCTGTTTGTTAGCCGTGATAAGGTTTTTGAAAGAGAAAGTGTCTTGCAGGAAACCATTATCATCAAGATCAAAAAAACACGAGAAAAGCCAGCAAACATCATGATAACCTCTACAAAAAGCAATGCTGACTTCTCTGATATTACCGAGTTTGAAGCACCTTATTCTACAGTTGTGAGCGGAGAAGAATTCTACGTGTATTTGGTTACTGGAACCGAGGAAGTGGACACATTAAACCGCCTTAATCAGTGGACAGATACTCTACCAAGTCTTGGCATGAAGATGAAAACCGGTTTGACGGTAGATTTCCGAAACAGAGATGTTCTTCGGGATGAAGCAGAAGATAAGGCAGTTCCTCTATTTTATGCACAACATATTAAAGATGGAAAAGTGAGTTTCCCTGTTGGGAAAGAGCATGAGTATATTGTTACAGATCAAAAAGGACTTCTCCAAAAAAATGAAAACTACCTGTTTGTGAAGAGATTTACTGCAAAAGAGGAACATCGCCGGTTGCAGTGTGGTATTTATTTAGCTCGCAAGCATCCTGAATATGAAGAGATTAGTACGCAGAATAAAATAAACTTCATTAGCGGACTTCAAGAACTTTCAGAATGTGTTGTGTATGGTCTGTATGTTCTGTTTAATTCCACACTATATGATAGATATTATCGTATTCTAAATGGATCAACACAGGTAAACTCCACTGAAGTGAATTCTATGCCTGTTCCACCACTATCTATCATAGAAGCGATGGGGAAAAAACTGATTCAAACGAGGGATATGTCAGAAGCGTCCTGTGATGCGATCATAAGGAGTTATGTATGAGTAAAATTGATGAAGCAAGAAAGATACTCTCTGCATTGGAAGTTCCAGCAAAACAACAAAACGATATGTGCTGCTTAGTTCTTTTGGCGATGTCTGGTCTTACAGAAAACCATAATTGGAGTAATGCTCAAAATGAATGGATTCGCATTCATGATGTGATTGGCTTTGCAAGTTCAAATTTCGGGGTAACTTATGCTGAAAACAGCCGAGAGACAATCCGAAAACAGGCGATGCATCATTTTAGAAATGCAGCTTTTATTGAAGACAACGGAAAAGCAACCAATAGCCCGAATTATCGCTATAGGCTGACTGATGAAATGCTTGCACTTATTCAAAGTTATGGATTATGTGATTGGGAAAAACGGCTAGCAGGTTTTAAGAGGAATCACGAAGCTCTGGTGAAAATATATGCTTCCAAAAAGGAAATGCGTAAAATGCCTGTAAAAATCAATGGTGAGGATTTTACCTTCTCTCCCGGAAAGCATAACCAACTGCAAAAGGCGATTATTGAGGAATTTGCTCCTCGCTTCGCGCCTAATTCGGAGTGTCTATATGTTGGGGATACCACGGAGAAAGATTTGGTCAAGCATGAAGAAAAACTTCGAGCATTGGGGTTTGACATTACCCTTCACGACAAAATGCCAGATGTAGTTCTTTATGTTGCAGATAAAGATTGGCTGTACTTTGTAGAATCTGTGACTTCTGTTGGTCCAATGGAGCCTAAAAGAATCAAGGAAATTGAGGAAATGACAAAGAACGTTACAGCAGGTAAAATTTATGTGACAGCATTCCTTGATTTCAAAACATTCAAAAAGTTTTCAGAAAACCTCGCATGGGAGACAGAGGTCTGGATTGCAGACATGCCGGACCATATGATCCATTTGAACGGCGATAAATTTTTGGGGCCGAGGAGATAAGAAAAAGAATCTGAGGAGTAGAAAATGGTTGTAAAACAGCTGTCACAGCCACAATTAAAATCTCTATGTGATGTATTAGCAAACTCTGATCCGAACTTAGGATTGACAGAGAGTGAAATCAGATTAAAGTTAGGTCAATGCTTCATTCACATTGTAGATAAAGGTGGATACCGTAATGAGTTCGGATATACACCAGGATTAAATAAAAGGGATTGGCTATATAATTGCTTTGCTAACGAGATTAATACAGCCAAAAGTTTCAAAAAAAATTTTTGATTTTATAGAAAATGCCTTAGATCCAGCCTGCTATACTTCTGATGGAAAGCGTGCTAAATATAAATATCTTTTTGATGAGAGTAATAAGATACTGTTACTTGTTGGCCTTGAGATACAGGCAAATGGGAAAATACATCAAGTGATACAAGCTGAAACCTTAGATGAAGTTGATCAGAGAGTTAAATCACTGGAGCAAAAACTAACCGATCGTAAAATACATGAGGAAGTAAAAAAATACTGCATCCGTGATTACCTGAGAAAGGATTATCACGATGCTGTATTCGAAGCTGCAAAAGGTGTTGCTCAACATGTACGAAATATTACAGGCCTCGAAGAAGATGGTGGTAAATTGTTTCAAAAGGCCTTTTCTCAAAAGGACCCCTATCTTTACTTTAACCTATTGAAGACAGAAAGTGAGATTAGTGAGTTCAAAGGAGTTGAGAAATTATTGGAAGCCATTTTTAATTTGGTCAGAAATCCTGAAGCACACACTCCAAAGATAAGTTGGACCATTGATGAAGAAGCAGCATTAGATGTACTTACTTTAATTTCACTCGCACATAAATATCTGGATAAATGCAAACCTGTTCCTTATAAAACTCAAAAACCATAAATTTAAAGTGTAAGTTTTGTGGTACACCTTGAAAGCTAAGAGGTATGGACTTCCATGAATATTAAAACTACCGATTTAGATGAGAAACTCTATACGGGTTTTCTTGAATTTGAAGATGAGGATTATCAGTTCGTTTTTGTAGACCAAACTCTGAGAATAATTCCCACAAATGCCGAGTCACGTAACGGTATGTGGAGATATGGCATGAAGGAAATTACGCAAGGAACCTATACATGGGATGAGCCTCCTCGTATGGATCAAGATGTTATAATCGGAAGGTGCAACGAAACCAATCAAAAAATCATTTTTCTACCAAAGAAAGGTTCGTATATTGCGCATCAAAATTCTGTTTTACTTATCGATTTAGAAGCATATATCATATGTAAATTTGGAAGAGACAAGATTGACCGTATTAGTTTTACTGGACCCGAAATTAACGGTATTCATCCAACAAGCCAAGCTATCGAATATACTCTTGATCCGAATGCTTTTGTGAATTCCGGAACTTTTGAAGTAAAAACAAGAGATTTTAATTGTACAACAACGCAGAAACAGGAATTCACTGTTGATTCTAAGCCTGTATCAGTTTCTTTTGGTGTCTCCCGCACAATGAGTACGAAAAACTGGGAGCCGCCAATGAAACTTTCTTCGGATATGCTGTTTGAACTCGATGCAACAGACGATTATCGATTTATTCTTCGGCTTTGGTATGTAGCAAAACAGTTTGTGCAATTTCTTTGCTATCGAAAAGATGTTCATTTTAGTGAAGTGAATTTAGCAGCACCATGTGAAGATGGCAAACATGAAACCTTTGCAACGATATATGTTTTCGGTGAAAAATCTAATGACATTGATACTAAAACATTGAAAGATGGACGTTATATTAAACAGATACATATAGCAGGACACGAAGGTGAGATTTTGTCAAACATCGCCGATAATAAGATATATTTGCGAAATTTGCCCGAATCGTACGCAACAGGGCAGCACATTGATGCAGCACGTTTCGTTATGATTACGGCTGCCTTTGAATGGGAATTTAACAGATTGTATCCGGATGGGATTCCTAAGAGTACACAACGTTTAGCGGCAGAAACAGAGGTTACTGGAAAATTAGAACAGTTAATTGCAGATAGTAAAGGAAAAACAAAGGGAATTTACAAATCCCTATTAAAAACTGTAAAACGCAGTCCAAGTCTGGCAAACAAGATTGAAAAAATCGGGAATGATTATGGCGAAATACTCAATCCATTTGGGTATCAGTTGTATAGTTTCAACAACGAGGAATTAGATTACAGCCAGATGGGTTCACGACTTGCAGATCAGAGAAATCATTTTGCACACGGAGATTTGGACAAAGACTTCATAGGTTTATCACTTTTGGATTTGATATTCTTAGAGCGGATTATTTATGCTATTCAGTTGAAAATCTGTGGCGTGGATAATGAGAAAATTCAAAAGGCAATAAACGAGTTATTTCATTGCAATTTTGCAATTTAATTGATAAAAATCAAGTATCAAAATGTCAATTGCACATTGATCACTAATGCTTATTATGGGTACAGGTGTGGTTTGAAAATGTGAGGGGAGGAGTATGGCATAAATGCAAAAGGAAAAACGAAATTCTGTCATGAGTGATGAAGAACGACAGGATTACTGGAATACGTTGTGCTCGTTTTCAGGAGAAAATCCTCAAAGAGAAGCAGAAGTGTTAGCGACGAAGATTCGGCATCCAAGATTTTTGTATCGCTATCGTTCTGTAAACAGCAATAACCTGGAAGCATTAAGAACGAATAAACTGTTTTTCTCTCAAGCCAGCAAGTATGATGATCCGTTTGATACATTTTTGCATGTCGATGTTGATAAAATTCGCCAGGAGTTTGAAAGTAATTTTAAATCAAACCAAACAATCGCCACGCTGGCAGATGCAATGAAAAGCATGATTGCAACTGTTCCTAATAATCTCCCTGTAGAATATATTCAACAGGTTACAACACCTGAAGGAATAGCAAGTTTGCATGAAAGTGGTTTGACAGATCAATTTTTATCTTACGCATTGACCTTACGAACAAGAATTCAAGATGAAATCCAGTCCATTTGTTTTTCAGAAAATGGGTTTAATGAAACATTATGGTTGAAATATGCTAATATGCATAAAGGCTTTGCACTAATGTATGATTTGAACAATCAAGAAAACTATCACTGCGGAAAAAGCGAAAAATGCAAAAATTGCGGTGTTCACTTATATGGTACCCCTATCTATCCTGTATATTATTCTGACGTTCCATATGATGCTACTAATTTTGCAAAGAAGGTTATGGCACAAGAAATGGTAAAAATTCTGGGGATTCCAATGCCGGAATTTTTCAACAAAGAGTACGGCCCTATGACATGGGAAAAAGAGCGCAACAGCTTAATAAAAAAAGAATGCCACAGATACGATGAGGAATGGCGAATGATCGCTAATTGTCAACTGAAACCACCAGCAATGATTGAATGGGTGCCAGACGGTGTGATTATAGGCCTTAGAACATCCCCAGTGGAGGAAAATATAATTGTTTCAATGGCATTGCAGGCCGGTATAAAAAATATATACAAATCTAAGATTGACAAAGAAAATCGTTTGAATGCTTACCCTATATACAGCACTTCCAATAAATAATTTCCTGCCGGAACAAAACACTGTCTGGAAAATCATCCCCATATATGCTATAATACATCCAAACCACCTGCACAGTATCATCAAGAGTAATCGGTGATATTATGGCACTGATAGATTTTTGATAGCAAAAATCCGGATAGACCTAGGGATAAGGATAATCTGCATCAAATAGAACAACATCGTATTAAATCCACTATACAAAAAAGTTTAGAAACCGATCTAATCCGGCGAGTGGGAATAATCTCATAATCTGACTTTTCAGGCTCAAGAGCCCGAAAAGTAGCGATTTTAGGGTTTCTTGGCAACGAAACGGCAACAAAATCTCATTATTGATAGAAAAGGAGCTAACGGTTTTTTGAAACTAGTTAGCTCTTTTTTTGTTAGCAGTAACTGCCTAAGTGAAAAAGAATATCACTTTTCAGAAGTATCAGAGGATTTCAGGTAACTGTCAAATTTGCCATCGAATTGTAAAACACGCTCCAATATGAAACAATGCCCTTGTATAGTAGCGGATAGTTTACCAGACTGGCATAAAATCCACGGCATTCTCGTAAGGTCTGGGATACAGGGGTATTGATTGCGTCAAGGGATGTTAGAAAAAGGGTTCCTGAAAAATGAAATTAAGCTGCCATTTGCAGTGTCGTTTCAATGGATTCTTGACGTAGGTATGCTATGCAGACAGACACATCCTCTGTATACTCTATCAGGTATGTGAAGACCAGCCGGACATAGGACTCGTCTTTAGGGAAAATTTCAAAAACACTGGTTTGTCTGCGAATCTCCCGGTTTAGACATTCAATCATGTTGGAGGACAAGATCTTCCGGGCGTCCAGCTTCGGGAATGCGTAAAAAGTCAGAGAGTCCTCTAAACATTGCGCAGCTTTAGGAAAGCACTTTGAATAGACATCTATGACTTCATAAGCTCGCTTTCTGGCTAGTTCCGCATTGGGACCCAGCCAGATTTCCTTTAACTAGAAACTACCAGCTATGCTTGTGGACGAAAAAGTTTCTATCACATACAAGTTGGAATGGAAAATATCACATTGTGCTTGTGCCAAAGTATCGTAGAAAGGTAATTTACGGGAAGCT
>JAHHTT010000077.1 GCA_020024465.1 Odoribacter sp. | reverse complement strand
TTTTCAGCACATTTCTTCATGCTTAACCATTCGTTTTTGACAACATTTCAATGACCTCTTTAGTGTTTTCGAACCAGCTTTTGCCGGTTCTATTGTTTAACTTATAATTTTTCGGTAAAAATTTACCGAAGTATTGTTCTCATCTCTTTAATTTAAATTTGAGCGATATATTTTGCATATTATACACTACTTTTTTGTGAAAAATAACAAGACAAACATATGAGAAATTAACTTAATAACATATGGTTATGTGTTGTAAAATTGTTGTAATGTTCAGTTGTTAATCACTTTACGTATAAATGTACAAGTGAGACATTTCTGAATGTCCCTTTCAAGCCATATAACAAATCTTCTTGTGTATCAAAAGATATTTTATAAATAGGTTCATTTAATTTGACTGAAGAAATAAGATTTCCATTCCAATCGAAAGTAAACAAGTTTGTGCAGTGACCAATAGCTTGCTGTGCATCGCGATAAGTTTGGCCAGAAAATAAGACATATATTTTTTCGTTCGAAACGGCAATATCTTGGAAACCGGCAATATTATCTTTGTAATATGCAACATGAGGCAAAAGACCAGAATCATTAATTTTTACCTTAGGATAATAAAAACAATGTTGAAAGACTCGTTGTATGCTATCATTTTCCACTTTACAAATCTCTATAATGCCGCTATGCATATCGGCACATACAAAGAATTTATTGTCAGGTCGTAAACGAAGAACAGAACTTGCGTATAAAATACTTTTGGCTTTTGTTGACAAATTATTGTATTGAGGATGATTAGGGTATGATAAATAGTATTTTGCAGATTTCGTAATTTCTGAATAATAACGATAACGACCATTCTCATAGAGACCTGTAGAAATCATAAACGTATTACCTTTTATCACAGAAAGGTGATATTCATCCGAATTTAGTTGTAATTCATTACTTCTTGATTCGCTGCGTGTTGATAATGGGGATGAAAATTCATGTAATTTTTTACATCTATAGTCAAGAGCAGCCAGATTTCCTTGTGGATCTATTGTCATGCTTGTAATGCCTAATGCTTCTCCCGTTTCCTTGCCAAATTTCAACATTTTAATACTAGCTCCTGTTTTTAAATTTATTGCGCATATTTGGTAATCTTCGTAGGACCGTCCCACGATTAACCATTGTCCATATTTTATAAAATCCTCTGGATCTGTTATATCATATTTTAGCAATGAATCAATTGTTTCTACGTTCACGGTGTCTGTTGAAATGGGCAGATATGTTCTACCCTCTTTTTCTATTTCTAAAATATCTGTGCATGAATATTGTAGACAAATACCTAGCAAATAATATATATAATTCTTCATGGCTTTAAACGTTTTATATTATATGTAATCCTTTGGTTGGTCTTCCAGTACTAAAACACCATCCTCCAACAGCAACACAAGGACTTAAAGCGTTTTCAGGATTTGATAAAATTTCAACCTGTTCTAATTGGTCTCTAAATTTATTCCCTGCAAAATTTAAACGGGAATTGACAAGCATACTTAAAAGAATCAAAATAGTAATCGTTATTTTTTTTCTCATGACTTTAATTATTATTTTTGTGTTGAAAAAAATGGAATTATTACAATGCAAATATGAAGATAGTTTCTTATTATAAAAAGGGGCATTTATTGTAAAATTGTTACAATTTATATGTTGTCAAGGTATAGTATCAAACCGATAGCTGGCATTATTATTATAATCTTTACCATTCTATGGATAAATCAATTCTTTGCCATAAAATCAATCTATCAATCTGAAAAATTACAATGGCAGAAACTGATGGATTCAATAGTTGGTCATAGTATTGATTCATATGTCCGACCTTATGATATGCTATATTCATACGACCCTCTTCACTCTAATATAGTCTCGTTTAATCCGGATAATCAAACCATAACAATCTTGAGAAATCAAGTTCGGTATGACTTCAAAACCGATTCAACTGAAATGCAGGAAGAGCTTATGCTTAGAGCTATGTATGAATTACGTATAAACAATTTAGCTCCGCTTAAACACTTAGATAGTATATTACATACTAATGCTGCTTTTTGTTCTAAGCATATCAATTTTGTCATTCATAAAAGCGACAGCTTAAATAATGTTATAGACCGGTTTCCAAGTCTACAAGTAAATATATCAAATATGATTTCGTCAAAAAGTTATATACTAGGTTTCATTGACGGCGAGTCTTTGCAGATATATTACAATTTTCCTTTTCTGATATTTTTAAAGGATAACTGGAATAGCTTATTGACAATATGCATTATCACATTGTTATTTATTCTTCTTATGATAGGGATTGTTTATCTATTTAGTTTTATGCGGATGTTGTCTAAATATCAGGAAGATATGATGTATAAAATTATTCATGACTGGAAAACTCCTTTGAATAGCGTTAAAGCCATGACAGAACTACTTCAAAGGAAATCAATATCCCCTGAAGACAAAAAAGGTCAGGATAAAATCCAATTTATTTTTCAGGAAATAGAACACCTACAAAATGGTTCGCAGGAAGTCATGAAAACACTGTTTGCATCTACAAGCATTCAGTTAGACAAAATAGAATTTGATTTAAAACAAGGGCTTCTCTCCTTGATTCAAGAAGAGAAGGCTGCAAATCCTAACAAAGTTATTCATTTCGATTTACAATATTTATTGCCGAGTTCTGTTGTCTATGCTTCACAATTTCATCTAATATGTGCTATCCGTAATTTACTTGACAATGCTATCAAGTATGGAAAAGAAAGTCCGTCTATTTCTATTAAATGTTTTCAAGAAGATAAATCTCTTGTAATCAAAGTAATAGATGATGGTCCTGGAATACCCAAAGAAAAACAAAAATTTATCTTTGATAAATACTATCGAATAACAGAAAAGGATGCCGGTAAAAGTAATGTAGGTTATGGTCTTGGTTTACATTATGTCTATTCCGTAATTAAATTGCATAAAGGAATCATCAAAATAAACAGTACCCCCGAAAATGGATGTATATTTACAATTAAAATAAGAAAATGGACAAAAAAATAAAAATACTATATGCTGAAGACAATGCAACAGCTGCACTGATTTACTCGGAGATATTGGAAGATGCGGGGTTTTCCATCGAAATAGCAAAAGATGGAAATGAAGCATGGGATTTATATCAACACAGGATATGGGATCTTATATTACTTGACATGGATATTCCAGGTAAAGATGGACATGAGTTAATCCGCCTTATTCGAGAAAATGGAGGAGAAGTTCCAATTATTATTCTCAGTTCTCTTAATCACAATCACGCTCTCTATGAAGGTGCCGATGACTATTTAGTAAAAGGATGTAGTATAGATGAAGTAAAAGCCCGTATTGACAAAGCTATTGCCAGAGTGCAAAAAAGTATGATGGAAAAAGATGATGGTTTATTTCATATTTCTCCTTCAACCACATTTAACAAAAATACGCATCAACTTATTGTACAAGGTAAAAAAGAAGAACTAAAGAGCATGGAAAGCCGTATTCTTTGGCTGTTCTGTCTTCGTATTAACGAAACAATCCCCTCTGTTGAAATGTGTGAAAATTTATGGGGATTTCATTCTTTTGAAAAAGAAAGATCTCTTACTCGTTATATTTGTATACTTAATAAAAAATTTAAGTCAACCCATTCAATCTATATTAAAAATGAATTTGGAGTTGGTTACAAATTGGTTACTTGTATTTAATTTAAGAAGACAACTTAGACTTCCATAATTTTCCATCATCTTGCCTAATATTATCGGAATTGTAATAGGTGTATAAGTTACGTATATTTTTGATGTTCAAATCATAAAATATATGTAAGATATGGACGTAAACACCAACGATTTCATCCTCGTATCTGGAGGAAAAAGACAAGAAGAAGCTGTCAGTAGTTTCTGCCATGGATTCACAAGGCAACATTAAAACGGTAGAACCCCTTGATGCCAATTCCAGACATTTCATGAAGTTCCGTAAGAATGACAGCCTTTTCAAGAATTTTATTGAAAATCTCAGCAAGCAATTCAAAGACCCTTTCCATTTCGGACTTTACAGGATAGTGGCAGACAAGGTGGAAGCCTCTGTCAATGTATTATGGGAAATGCTTCAAAAGCCGGAAGAGAACGAGGATACCATCAAGCTGATGCAGGTAAACCTTGAAGAATATTCACTCAAAGAGCAACTCGGCAAGGTTGACGAGACCCGTATAGACTGGGAGGAACTGTCCGCAATCGGATTGAGCCGGGAACAACTTCTTGATTCTGGCAATCTTGAAAAAATGCTCAGTTGGGGCAAGAGCAACCTGGTTCCGATAACCATACCTTTCGGAGACAGGACAATATATACAGAAGCACGTCTTGCTTTCCGCGAAAATGCAGAAGGAAATCTAACCCTTGCCATACACACTATCCGTAAGGAGCCCAAACTTGATTATCCTTTTATGGGAGTGCAATTCACCGGAGAGGACAAAACCAATCTTCTTACGACAGGCAATCTCAGAAGGATAGCAGAAGTCACCCCAAAGAACGGAGAACCGTTCCAGGCATTCGTATCCATTGATCCGCTGACCAACGAACTGGTAGCCCTTAAAAGCAATCGTGTCCGGATTCCGACAGAAATCAAAGGTGTGACTCTTTCCCAACAGCAGCAGGAAGATCTTGCCAATGGGAAAGCCATCACCGTAGAAGGCATGCAGGCTAAAAGCGGCAAAACATTCGATGCAACCCTTCAAATAAATGCTGAAAAACGGGGTATTGAATTCAAATTTGCCGATAGTGTAAAATTCAGCGAAGCGCAAAATATCCGTACCCGACAGCAACAAGGAATCTCTTCCAAAATCTGTGGTGTGGAGCTGTCCGAAAAACAGCAGCAGGCACTGAACAAAGGACGGACACTCTACATCAGGAACATGACCGACAAAGCCAGACAACCATTCAGTGCCTATGTCAGATTTGATACCCAGGAAAACCGTCCTCGTTTTTACCGTTGGAATCCAGACAAGAAGCAAGGGAAAGCAGAAACGGTTTCAATGGCAGAAGGGCACAAGACACAGGTTGCCCTCTCTCTTAATACAGTCGAATTCATTATTTATATTCTTGCTCTAGATGAATTAATTTGGTAAATACATGAACATCTCTTTTATCTTAGAAGTAAGGATGCTTAAAAATATTAGTTATACAAAGAGGAAGGGGATTAACCCCTCTCTCGTATATAGATTTAACAATTTTGAAATAGAGGATCAACTCCTCTTTTATCTGGACACCCTTTCACACATTGCACAAAATGTTCTATTTTTTCCGGTGAGACACTTTCATCCACTACAGTCCAAGTATAAGCAGCTCTTCCACATTTACGTCCTCCCATCTCTCCTTCAGAGGAACTTGCATATGCTTCTATATTAGACAAAATAGTTGTCATAAAGGATTTATTCCTTCTTTCCATATTTACATTTATAATCGTGAATAGGGCAAATAACAGGCTTCCTCCAAATACGAATAATTTTTTCTTCATAATTATTTGATTTAATTGTTGTGCTATTTTTAATATAAATTCATACGATGCGCCTTGCATTTTATTATTATAAAATCTTTCTTTAATTTTTACATAATGACCTCCTTTTCTTTAGCTAAGAAGAGTGTGTGTCGAAATATATACACAGAAGCGTAACCTTTCTATTTGACTCTTCGCATTAAACATTATATTTATTTATCGCAAATTTTTCTTCATATCATACGTCCAAATTTTTACAGAGAAATCTTCATCATTACCTACACTTGTAGCATAAATTTTTTGTTCTTTTTCATCTACACAAAATTCCCTAATAGACCTATCCATTTTGTACCGCATCATTAAATCACCCTGCCAGTTAAACTGTTGAATTTCAAAACTTTTAACATATTTAGGGTCTCGCATTGTAGGAATAGGATTATACAACAGATAAAAATAATTCTCAGTGCTATAAAAACTTGTATAATATATTACCTTATTATCTATACGGGCATTTAATTTATCCATAACCTGTACATGGTTTACGTCTTTGTCAATAGGAAACTGGATTCGCTTTGTGCTGAAATCTTTCAACGCAACAATATCTACAACAGGAAAGCGTTTATACACAATGGCAAGAGAATCCTTACTCCTCGGTCTCAATAAATAATAAGCAAAGTAGACATTGGAATTCGAGATAAAATCATTCATTCTAGCATCAGAAACAAAACAAGGATAATTGGTGTATTTTGTTATATATTCCCCTGTAATCCTATTGTTTATAGAGAATTGCTCGTCAGACATATTAGAATGAATCAGCATAAGAGAATCATTCAGCAAATAGACAGCAGAGGCTGCGATTATTCCAGCCTGAACATTTTGCTTTATTGGTTGATAGGTAGTGCTATGCAATAAACTATCGTTATTTAATACGGAATATCTCAATTTCTCTGTCAACAAAAAAGTGTTATCCGTATCCCAATGAACTTCCGGTGTCAGATATTCATTGGGACCTCGTCCTATGGTACCAAAACTACGTAACAACTTCCCTGAATTCAGTGAATAGTATTTTAAAAAGCGATTATCTCCTACCGGATAGTCAAAAACAACCAACAATGAATCCTGTATCCACAAACGAAAAGGCTCAAGCAGTGTCGAATCATCTAGCACGAACTCTTCTGCCACCAGCATCATAGCAGGAAACATCTCAAATTTACTGTTTTCTATCACCTGACAATGATATTTAACTTTGTTATTGTCACATGCTACTAGTGATAGAATAAAAACAAATAATTGTAAGTATTTCATGTTTTCTTATTTTATATAATCCATAAAAATATTCATCACCATTTTGTTCTGTAAAGGTTCGCCACATAAAATAATAGTATTATTCTCAATCAAATAAGTTTGACTAAGCAATATATGTGGATTCTTTTTTTGAAACACACTATCATAGTCAAACAAAAAATGCAAATCTTTCTTTTCTTTTACAATCTCATCCAATCGCTCAAATTCATCGCCTGTTACTACAAAAATAACTTTGAGATGTTGATTTTCGTCTACAAGATGACTCCACTTGTTTATTTTTACATAGCAGTCCTCGCATGTAGGGGTAATAATGCTTAGTATATAAGTAGAGGTATCTTCAAGATTATGCTGTGTTGTATCAATGGTAGTGAAGTCTATTTTTTTGCCAATGATAAATGAATAATCATTTTGCATTGTTTTTAAGCATTTCCGCTTTTCCAAACAGCTAAGATTAATCACAACAAGCCCACTTATGGCAATAACTATTATCAAATAAAAAATCTTTTTCATTAAATATTTGGTTTTTAGGGACATCCATTTATATTTTGTACTAACACTTAAAAATCAGCTTTCTTTTACAGTACCACGTAGTTTTAAATTTACAACTCGCTCAAGTGTATTACAATATACCTCTATTGTTTTCAAAAATGTGCCCAGCGAATTTGGCTTAAATACAATTCGTATTTCTCCAGTTTCACCAGGTTTTATGGGATGTTTAT
>JAHHTT010000076.1 GCA_020024465.1 Odoribacter sp. | reverse complement strand
AACATGATGCTCTTATTGAACGTTTTTTAGGAACAATCAACTGAACACCCTAATATTTTATTAATTAAAGTACTTACAAATTTATGAAAAACATTTCAAAACCGGAGTTTCACAGCCCTGAAACTCCAGAAATTAAACGTTTCTTTAGGCTTTTAAAGAAATCTACGTTTTGTTTGTGTTTGGGTGGCATGTCTTTGATGGCGGAAAATGCTTATGCACAGAACGCAAAGGTAACCATTAATCAGAAAAACACTCAAATGGTGACTATCTTGAATGCCATTGAATCACAGACTGATTATCTTTTTGTATATAAGAAAGATGTGGATGTGACGGTTGTCAAGTCTGTCAATGTGGAGAATAAACCGGTGGCTGAAGTTTTGAACTCATTGTTGTCTGGCACTGGCTGTGTTTATCGGATGGAGGGCAACCATATTATTTTAACTACTTCTCCGGAAGTGGTTTCAGTGCAGACTGCTTCTGATGGAGTTAAAGAAATGGTAACAGGAAAGGTGGTAGACTCTACTGGTGAGCCGATTATTGGTGCCACAGTGAAAGATGTGAATGGAAGTGCTGGCACCATTACAGATTTCGATGGTAATTTTTCTTTGTCTGTTGCCGATGGTGCAACTTTGTCGGTGTCATTTGTTGGATACAAGCTGCAAACAGTAAAAGCCCAAATAGGCAAGGTGCTTCAAATAGTGTTGAAAGAAGATAATCAATTGTTGGATGAAGTTGTGGTGGTTGGATTTGGGACACAGAAAAAAGTGAATTTGACAGGTGCTGTAAGTGTTGTTTCGGCCGAAGATATTCAACAGCGTCCAGTGGCAAATCTGACACAGGCATTACAGGGGGCAGTGCCTGGTTTACAGATTACTCAAACAAATGGAAGTTTGGAAGATACACCAAGTATAAATGTGCGTGGTACTACAACGATTGGTCAAGGTACTAGTGGTGAACCATTGGTATTGATTGATGGAATGGAAGGGGATTTAAATACAGTCTCCACTCAAGATATTGAAAGTATTTCTGTTCTGAAGGATGCGGCTGCTTCTTCTATTTATGGTTCACGTGCGCCTTTTGGAGTAATTTTAATAACTACAAAGTCAGGGACAGATGAAGGAAAAGTTACTGTGAATTATAATAATAGTTTTCGTTGGGGTAGTCCTATCAATATGAATAATAATATGAATTCTGTCGATTTTGCAAGTTGGATGAATGATACTCGCACAAATGGTGGTGAGGGTGTTTATTTTTCTCTAGAAAGAATGAAGCAAATTGTAGAATATCATAATGCAACTCCTTCTGGTCCGGGAAAACGTGTAACGAGTGATGGTAAAATAATTTATTCTATTCCAGAGCGTAATGATGGAAGTGGGCTGTGGGCAGACGGGTATGCTTATGGTGTCAACGACGTGGATTATTTCGATTTGATTTTTAAGAAGTGGACTTTTTCACAAGAACATAATGTAAGTGTTAATGGAGGAAATAAAAAGTTGAATTATTATGCTTCATTAAATTATTTGAATCAAGGTGGTTTCATGAATTTTGGAAAGGAAGGGTTGAACCGCTATAACGCAATGCTAAAAATTAATTCTGAAATTACAAAATGGATGAAATTCAACTATTCAGTTCGTTATGTACGCAAAGATTATAGCCGTCCTTCTAAATTGACTTCTGGTTTATATCATGATATGGCACGTCAAGGATGGCCGGTACTTCCTGATTATGACCGTAATGGGTACTTGTACTCGTCGCCTTCACCCGTATTAGGATTAGCAGAAGGAGGTACAGATCGCTTGCAAAATGATGATATTTATCATCAGGCTGGAGTGATAATTGAACCGATAAAAAATTGGAAGACACATATTGATTTCAATTATCATCTGCATGTTAATGATCGTCATTGGGACAAGCAGCAACTATTTAATCACGATGTTAATGGAAATCCAGTATTATTTGAAGATGATTCAAATGTGCATGAAGGTTTGTATAAGGAGAATTATTATAACTTCAGTGCTTATACAGAATATGCTTGTAATTTTAAAGATTTGCATAATTTGCATATAATGGGCGGTTTTCAAGCTGAGGAACTCAAACAAAAACAATATGGTTTTGAACGTGCAGGTATTATGTTTCCTGATAAATCGGAAGGGGATTTGACTACAGGTTTAGGACCGGATGGTAGCCCTATTCCTCCATCGGTAAATGGTTCTCGTAATGAATGGGCTACAGCTGGCTTTTTTGCCCGTGTTAATTATGATTATGATGGAAAGTATTTGTTTGAAGCGAATGTACGTGCAGATGGTACTTCCCGTTTCCGTGCCGATAATCGCTGGAAAGTTTTTCCATCAATGTCTGTTGGTTGGAACATGGCTCGTGAAAACTTTTTTGAACCGGTTAATAATGTCATTGAAACATTGAAATTACGTGCTTCTGTAGGAGCTTTAGGAAACCAAAATACGACCAATTGGTATCAGACTTATCAAACTATGTCTGTAGGAACTTCTAATGGTTCTTGGTTGATGAATGGAAGGCAGCCTAACACTGCGATTGCTCCTGGTTTAGTGTCTACGTCTTTGACTTGGGAAAGGATTCAAAGTTATAATGTGGCTTTAGATTGGGGAATGCTCAATAACCGTTTGACCGGTTCTATTGAATATTATATTCGTGATACTAAAGATATGGTAGGGTATGCTCCAGAACTTCCTAATATTTTAGGTACAGCAGTTCCTGTAACAAACAATACAGACTTGCGTACATCAGGATGGGAACTTACTATTGGATGGCGAGATCATTTGGAAAATGGATTAAATTATGCTGCAAATTTAAACATTTCGGATTCTAGAACGAAAATTACACGTTATCCTAATAATCCAACCAATAATATATGGAGTAATATTGCAGGACGTTATACAGGTGAAATTTGGGGATATACAACTAAAGGATTGGCACGAACTGATGAGGAAATGAAGCAGCATTTGGTTGGATTGCCTGCTGGTGGGCAAGATGCACTTGGTTCTGATTGGAGGGCTGGAGATATTATGTATGAAGATATTAATGGTGATGGAAAAATATCTTCAGGTTCTGAAATCTTGGGAGATAGTGGGGATTTAAGTGTCATAGGAAATTCCACTCCTCGTTATCTTTTTGGCTTGGATTTAAATGCAAGTTGGAAAGGGTTTGACGTGAGGGCTTTTTTTCAAGGAGTGATGAAGCGTGATGTATGGAATGGAAGTGTGTATATGTTTGGTGCAACGAATAAAGGAATGTGGCAGGCTGCTGGAATTAAATCTGTAAGCGATTATTTTCGTAATGAGAATACATGGTCTGTACAAGAAGGATACAATCAACCTAATGTAGATGCATATTTGCCTCGTCCTTTATATGATGATAAAAATTTGCAAACCCAAACACGCTATTTGCAAAATGCGGCATATGTTCGTTTGAAAAATTTACAAATTGGATACACGATACCAGTTTCTTTTACTTCACGTTGGGGAATTCAGAATTTACGAATTTATTTCTCAGGTGAAAACCTTTGGACAGGTACTGGAGTTGGCAAGCAGTTTGATCCGGAAACTATAACAGGAGGATATCAACAAGAAGGAGTTGGTTACCCGTTATCTCGTACATTGTCTGTTGGTTTAAATATAACTCTTTAAAACTTAAAACTTATGAAATTGAACACATCAAATATTTTATTGGGCACTGTTTTGCTTGGAATGGTTTTAGCTTCATGTGAGGATTTTTTAGATAAAGAACCCCCTTCTTATGTAATTCCTGAAGATTATTATCGGACAGAAAATCAAATTCAGGCAGTGACAAATACATTTTATGATAAAGTAATACCCCAAGTACAGGGGGCTTTTTCTGATAATTCTACAGATATTCAAAGTGGATTTTCTGCTAATGTAAAGTATGCAGAAGGACAGTGGAAAGTTGGAATGGATAATGATAATTGGAAATGGGAGAATATTCGAAATATCAATTATTCTTTGAATGCAACATTGTTGCGTTTTAAGAACAACGAAATCGGAGGAAGTAAATATAATATAGAGCATTATATTGGGGAGTTATATTTTTTTCGAGCTTATGCTTATTTTTCTATGTTGAAGAATTGGGGAGATTTACCAATTGTTACAGAGGCATTGCCAGATAATGAGGCTGCGCTGGTGATTGCTAATAAAAGACGTCCTCGTAATGAAGTTTCTCGCTTTATTATTGCTAATTTGGATACAGCACGTACTTATTTGAAAGATAATTTTGACCCTAATAAGAATCGTATTTCCAAAGATGTGGCAACTTTGGTAAAATCTCGTGTTGCTTTGTTTGAAGCTTCATGGTTGAAAAACTTTAAAGGAACGGCATTTGTTCCGAATGGTGAAGGGTGGCCTGGAAAAGCTAAAGATTACAATGCTGGTTATGAATATCCTTCAGGAAATATAGAAAAGGAAATCTCTTATTTCTTTGAAATTGCAGCAGAAAGTGCCGAAGAGGTTGCAGAAAAGTATAAGGGACGATTGACTCGTAATACGGGTATTGTTCCTCAAAAGGAAGGAGATGTAAACGATTATTTCTATATGTTTGGTGCTGTAGATATGTCGGTTTATCCGGATATTTTGCAATGGAGAGCTTTTGACAAGAGTAAATTTGTGACTAATAATGTAGAAGTAGGAATACAGTTCGGAAATTTCGGTGCGGGAGTTACTAGAAATGGTATTGAGCGCTTTGTATTGTCTGATGGCAAACCTTGGTATGCAAAACATAATGCTTTAATATATGATGATACAACCATTAAAAATATTCGTAGAAATGCAGACCCGCGTTTGGCTGTCTTCTTGAAAGAACCAGGACAGAAAAATGTTTTTAAAAACATGGAAGCTTCTACAACTCATGCTGTGCCAGTTGAACCATATCCTGATATTTTGAATTCGGATGTAGAAAAAGGGTATTCTACAGGATATACTTTACGTAAAGGAGGTACATTTGACAAGGCTCTTTGTGAAAATATGTTGTCTTATAATGGAGCTATTTGTTTTCGTGCAACGGAAGCTTTATTGAATTATATGGAAGCTAAATATGAGTTGACAGGTAATGTCAATGAGGGATTTATCCTTGAGTATTGGAGAGCAATTCGTGAAGCTGCCGGTTTTTCGGGTGATGCAGTACATCCTATGTTGACTATTCAGGCAACAGAAATGGAGAAGGAGAAAATAGATTGGGCCTCTTATACTGCAGGAAAGCAATTGGAGGATAAGGTTTTGTATAATATTCGTCGTGAACGTTGTTGTGAACTGTTTGGGGAAGGTTTGCGAAGTATGGACTTAGCTCGTTGGAGGTCGTATGATCAGATGTTATCTGTACCTTATCATGTAGAAGGTATTCATTTATGGAATACTCCAATGGAGAAATGGTATGAGGATGCTGGACTGATTTCTAACGGTAGTGCTTCGGCCAATGTCTCAAGTAGGGATTTAGGAGAATATCTTAGACCTTATGAGAAAAATATGACTTCTGGTAATTTATATAAGGATGGATTTATATGGAAAATAGCTCATTATCTTCAGCCATTGCCTATACGTCAGTTTATATTGACAGCTGATGACCATGCTAGTCCGGAGAAATCGCCACTGTATCAAAATCCTTATTGGCCATTGACACCAGATATGTCGGCTATTAAATAATATATTCCACTCCTAGAATGTTTGAGAACTAGTGGGATATAATAAAGGTAAGATTATTGTCTCCCCCTCTATAAGGATTTCAGGTAATGTAGATATAATGGACATTTCATATTTCGAAAGTGGTTGTCTAGCTTTGCGCAATGACTTATTGTATATGTTAATTTAAAAGATATCAATGGTACAAGTTGTTTTGGAGAAAATAACCGTAATGTTTGTCTGAGAGTGTTGAAAGGAGGAGAATTGCGTGGATCATCTGTTGTAAAGGCAGAAGCGGGTATTGCTTCGTTTGTTGTGTCAACATCCGATGAGGCTGTCCTGGAGTTACAGGCTGTTTCTGGTGGACTGGAGTCAATAGAGAAGATTAGACTTGAATAGTATTTATTTTATTATTGTGTATTTGAATGAAATTAGTAAAATTATGTTTGTTTGGGATGGTTGTCTTATTTGCGGCCATCCTTTTGGGATGTTCTTCACCAACGGGAAAATCTCAGATTTTTGAAGTGGGAAATAAAGAATTTACTCTTGGAGGTAAGTCTTTTATTGTTAAAGCAGCGGAAATGCATTATACGCGTATTCCTGCTGAATATTGGGAGCATCGTATTGAAATGTGCAAGGCCCTTGGTATGAATACCATTTGTTTATATACTTTTTGGAATTCACATGAACAAGAGCCGGGGAAGTTTGATTTTACAGGACAAAACGATGTGGCTAAATTTTGCCGTTTGGCTCAGAAACATGGCATGTATGTGATTTTGCGTCCTGGTCCGTATGTCTGTGCAGAATGGGAAATGGGTGGATTGCCATGGTGGCTGTTGAAGAAGAAAGATATTCAGTTGCGTACAGGTGATTCTTATTTTTTAGAGAGGACAAGGCTATTTATGCAAAAATTGGGAGAACAATTGGCAGAACTGCAAGTTTCTAAAGGTGGAAATATCATCATGGTTCAGGTGGAGAATGAATATGGTGGTTATGGCATTGATAAGGAATATATTGCCTCTATTCGTGATATGGTAAAAGAAGCAGGGTTCAATTCTGTGCCTTTGTTTCAGTGTGATTGGAACTCGACTTTCCAGTTGAACGGATTAGATGATTTGTTGTGGACCATTAATTTTGGTACAGGGGCTAATATTGAAGAACAATTCAAGGCTTTGCGTAAAGCAAGACCAGATACTCCGTTGATGTGCAGTGAATTCTGGAGCGGATGGTTTGACCATTGGGGGAGAAAACATGAAACAAGAGATGCTAAGACTATGGTTTCGGGTATAAAGGATATGCTTGACCGAAAGATCTCATTCTCTTTGTATATGACCCATGGAGGAACTTCCTTTGGCCATTGGGGAGGGGCAAATAATCCGGCTTACTCTGCAATGTGCAGTTCCTATGATTATGATGCCCCTATTAGTGAAGCAGGATGGGCTACTCCTAAATATTATGAGCTAAGAGATTTACTTGTGCAATATGCCGATTCAGGACAGGTGATTCCTGATGTTCCAAAAGCATATCCCGTTGTTGAAATACCGACAGTTCAATTTGCTGAAAGAGCTGATTTGTTTGCTAACCTACCACAGTCGGTGACTACAGATAGGATTAAACCTATGGAAGATTTTAATCAAGGTTGGGGAAGTATATTATATCGTACAACTTTGCCTGAAATACATGAAGGAACGACCTTGTTTATAGATGAGGTTCATGATTGGGCTCAAGTATTTGTAGATGGTAAATTGCTGGGAAGGTTGGATCGTCGTCGAGGGGAAAACTCATTGTCATTGCCAGCTATTGGGAAAGGCTCTCAATTGGATATCTTGGTAGAGGCTATGGGACGTGTAAATTTTGATAAATCAATTCATGACCGAAAAGGTATTACTGAAAAAGTTGAATTGCTGACAGATTCAACCCGATTTGAACTTACTGGGTGGAATGTGTATAATTTGCCAGTTGGTGCGGTTTTTGCTGCTAATCCTAATTTCCGCAAATTATCTTGACTCTCTTGTTATAAAATGGATATTTTGTA
>JAHHTT010000075.1 GCA_020024465.1 Odoribacter sp. | reverse complement strand
AAAATGGATAACGGATAAAAAAATGATGGAGATGATAGAAGAAGCAAAAAAAATGGTGGAAGCGGGGAAGCGTCAGGAGGCAATCCTGTTTCTTGAAGGGGGTATAAAGGAAAATGAAAATAATGAAGAATATTTGTTGTATTTGGGCGAGTTGATTTATGCGGAGGGACGGATGACTGAGGCGTTGAATAAATTTAATGCCGTGCTTCGTTTGAATCCGGACAATCATAAAGCGACGAACTACAAAACCATGATTAACGGTATCTTGGGCTATTTCTGCAAGGATTTGTTAAATCCCTGAGTGGGTATTATATTTGTGCATTTGGGTTTAATGAGTTAATGATTGGTACTGAGTATGGACGACAAAAATTTGCTGGAGAGAGTAAATCGGAAGAATGAACAGGCTTGGCGAATATTTTTTCGTTCTTATTATGACTCTCTGTTTCATCATGCTTTGCGGATATTGGAAGATGAGAAGGAAGCGGAGGATGTGGTTCAGGAGTTGTTTATTGCATTGTGGAACAATGGAGTTGCGGCGGAGGGGAGGGATTCTCTGGCGGGGTACTTATATCGGTCCGTGACCAATCGTTGCTTGAATCGGATTCGGAACCAAAAGCGGATGACTGAGCGTATGGCAAAATGGCAGAAGGATGTGGAGGAAGAGGCCGGAGAATTGGAATTTGCCAGTGCTGTGCATGAAGAGGTGGTGCGTCGTTTGTTGGAATTGATTGAATTGTTGCCTGATGGAAGGAAGAATATACTGAAAATGAGTATGGAAGGAATGAGTGGTGAAGAAATTGCCCGGCAATTGGGAATTTCCATTACTACGGTGAAACAGCAAAAATATCGGGCTTATCGTTTCCTGAAGGATAATATGGGTGAATCGTGGGTGATTGCCTGTCTTTTGTTAGAAGGGCCTAAAAATTTTCTTTGATTTTTTTTAAAAGCTGTTATACTTTTCGTGGAGAGTGGTGTCTTTATGTCGAGAATAAGATATAAAAACATGAAGCGTAAAGGATATCATTTGGAATATGTTGTTGATTTGATTTTGCGGCATTGGTTGAAAAAGACTGATGATGCAGAAGCAGAACAGTATTGTCATATGTTGCGGGAAACAGGAGTGACGGATGGCAAGGAGGAGTTGGAAGAGGTGATCAGGTCGGTTGGCGTTCGGGATATGAAAGCGGAGAAACGTCGGGAACAGGCTTATGAGGCGTTTCTTCAGGCAACCTGCCATACGGACAGGCGGCGTTTGGTATGGAGGTGGAGTGTTGCAGTGATTGTCCTGTTATTGGGAGTGGGGGGTGTGTTGTTGATTTTGAGAGAAAAACAGGTAGTGCCGAAAGCAGAAGAGGTGATTGTTGCGCAATCGAAGGCTTATCTGACGTTATCGGATGGTTCGCAATTGGATATATCGTCACTGCGGTCGGATGACCGTTTGGGAAAGGAGGGCATTATAGCTTGTGATTCCGGTATGCTGGCCTATATGTCTGAAAAGACTGAAATAACGGAAAAGATAGCTTATAATATGATTACCGTACCGCGTGGAGGTGATTTTCGTTTGACTTTGAGCGATGGTAGCCGGATTATAGTCAATGCAGAATCAAAATTGCGTTATCCGATTAATTTTATAGGGGATAGTCGGGATGTTTATGTTTCCGGAGAGGCTTATTTTAAAGTGTCTCACGATTCTTCCCGTCCTTTTAGGGTACATACCTCTCAGGGAATAGTGGAAGTGCTAGGTACGGAATTTAATGTACGTGATTACGCAGATGAGAAAAAAGTAGAGACGACATTGGCTGAAGGGGCAGTGGTTTATCGTACTGTAGGTAGAGGAAGAGAGCTGCAGACAATGTATTTGAAACCTGGGTATCAAGTGGTGGATTGCGGAGGTAAACTGGAAAAAAGGCAGGTGGATGTAAATATGGTGGTTTCTTGGAAAGATGGAAAATATGTTTTTTATGATAAGACGTTGGAGGAACTGATGGCTTATGTTGAGCGTACATATGATGTGGCAGTATTCTTTATGAACGATTCGGTGAAAAGATTGCGTTTTTCCGGAGACCTGCAACGTTATGATCGGGTAGAGGTCTTTCTAGCTTATCTGGAACAGGGAGGAGATGTCCGATTTCTGGTACAGGGCAGAACAATAACAGTATATAGAAAATAGAATCTAAAACACTAAATAACCTATTTAAAAATCAAATTTATGAAAGAAAGTTGGCTTTACAAGCACGGAGTCCCAATCCGTGCCAGGCAGGCATTGGCCTTTAAAATGAGAGTTTTTTTGTTGTTGTTATTTCTTTTACAAGGAAGTTTGTTTGCCAATATTGTTGGTGCACAGAAGTATAAGGTTACACTACAGATGAAAGACAAAGAATTGGTGGAGGTGATAGCAGAATTGCGTAGACAGACCGGATTACGATTCTTTTATAGCATGGACAAATTGAAAGCTGTAGGAAAAGTATCTGTAAATGTAAAAGATGGAGAGGTGACGGATGTGTTGGTTGCCGTGTTGTCGAATACGGGCTTAACTTATCAGGTGTTGAATGATGTCATTACCATAAAAAGTAATGAAAAGCCGGTACAGCAGGAGGTGATTAAGGTTTCCGGGAAGGTGATTTCCAAGTCAAAAGAGCCATTGCCGGGTGTTACAGTACAGCTGAAAGGTTATACTATTGGCACTTCTACAAATGAGAGGGGGGAATATACGCTTTCTTTTCCGAAGATGGACAAGCCGGTTATATTGCTTTTTTCTTTTGTCGGGATGAAAGATATAGAAGTATCTTATACCGGACAGAAAACGATTTCGGTAACGATGGAAGAGATGGCGGAGGAGTTGGAAAGTGTTGTTGTGACGGGTTATAATAATATTAAAAGTTCCAGTTTTACAGGTAATGCAGTAACCGTGAAAAAAGAGGAGCTGTTGAAAGCATCCAAATCTAATGTTATCAAGGCTCTGCAAACGTTTGATCCTTCTTTTCGAATCAAAGAAAATAATGTTTGGGGTTCCGACCCGAATGCATTGCCGGAGGTTTATATTCGAGGTGAGTCGGGAATTGCCGCTACGAAACAACTTGATAGGGATCCTTTGTCAAAATCCAATTTGGTAGATAATCCTAATCTTCCAACTTTTATTATGGATGGTTTTGAAATTAGTGTAACGAAATTATACGATTTTGATCCGAACCGTATTGAATCTATTACAATCTTGAAAGATGCTGCTGCAACAGCCCTTTATGGTTCTCGAGCTGCGAATGGTGTTGTTGTTATAACGACAGTTACACCTAAAGCAGGGAAATTGAATGTATCTTATAATTTTGTGGGTGATGTTACGATGCCGGATTTGAGTGACTATAATTTGTTGAATGCGAAAGAGAAATTAGAGACGGAACGTTTAGCAGGATGTTATATGGTAAATCCGGAAAATAATTATCAGAGTGATGAATATAGATTGCAGCAGGAATATAATTTAAAATTGGCTGCAGTTAGAAGAGGTGTTGATACTTATTGGCTTTCCCAGCCTTTACATACGGTATTCAATCATAAACACAGCATATATGTTGATGGAGGTAATGAAAATTTTCGTTTTGGAATTGATTTGCAATATACAAAACAGGATGGAATAATGAAAGGTTCAAATCGTGATCGTTTGGGAGCAGGCATTTTTATTCAATATACATATAAATCACTGTCTATAAAAAATAATACTTCCTTTCAGTTGACAAAATCGGCAGAATCACCTTATGGTAATTTTGCCGATTATGCCAAACAATTGCCATATAATGCATTTAAAGATGAAAATGATAACTATCTTAAAGAATTGCGGAGTTGGGGAACTTCTTCAGCTGTTTCTAGTTTTAATTTAGTTAATCCGCTTTATGAGCCTAGTTTGCATAATTTTGACCATTCAGATAATGAGGAATGGATAAATAATTTATCTATAAATTGGAATGTTTTAAATGGTTTGTTGCTGAAAGGACAACTTAGTATGACTCGGACGTATGATAATAACAAGCGTTTCTTGGATCCTCTTTCTCTGCTGAATTCAAATAAATTATCTATGTCGAATATGGTATCGGGTGAATTGAACATAGGAAAAGCCAAAAGTTTCACATATGATATGAATGTAACTTTATCATATAATGGAATTGTAAAAAATCACATGTTTAATGCGCTTGTTGGTGTCAGTGTGAAGGAAAATGTTAGAAATTCGGACAATGCATCATATAGAGGATTCCCTTCAGGTATACTTTCTTCTCCTGAATATGCACAAGAGCAGGTTGGTAAAACTACTTTTGCAGAGTCCAGAAGTCGTTTGATCGGTTTTTTGACGTCATTGAACTATTCGTTTAGGGATACTTATTTGTTTGATGCTTCTGTGCGTATCGACGGTTCTTCTGCCTTTGGTGCCGATAGACGTTTTGCTCCATTCTGGTCTATGGGAATCGGAATCAATTTGCATAAATATGGATTTATCAAAAATTTAGGGGTGATTAATTTGTTGAAAATCCGTGGTTCTTTCGGACAAACCGGTAAGGTTAATTTTCCCGCTTATGCAGCTCGTACTAGTTATGAAATACAAACCGATGAATGGTATAAAACAGGTGTGGGTGCTGTACTGAAAGCTTTGGGCAATAGGAAATTAACTTGGGAAACAACGAATACCTTGGATATCGGAGCTGAATTGGGATTGTTTCAGGATAGGTTTTATATCAAAGGATCTTATTATGAAAAACGTACGATTGATTTGGTAACTGATGTTACTGTGCCTATTTCTACGGGTTTTTCTTCTTATCGAGACAATATAGGGGAAGTTTCTAATAAAGGTTTCGAATTGGATATGCGGATTCATGCCATCCGTAAGCAAGATATAAATTTGTATATCAATGCAAATCTTGCACATAATAAAAACAGAATATTGAAAATTTCAGAAAGTTTGAAAGCTTATAATGAGCGAGTGAAGCAAAAATTCGAAGATGCAAATCCATTTTCAGGTACAGAGATGAGTACACCATTTTTGCAGTATGAAGAAGGCGGTTCTTTGAATTCTATTTGGGGGGTTCGTTCAATGGGAATTAGTCCTTCTGATGGACAGGAGGTGTATATCCGGAAAGACGGAACTTTAACGAATAAGTGGTCAGCATCTGATCAGGTGGTTTTGGGAAATACGGATCCGAAAGCACAGGGTTCGTTGGGAATAAATTTTGCCTATAAGCAATTTGCATTATTTGCTAGTTTTATGTATGAATGTGGTGGTCAGCGTTATAATCAAACCTTGGTGGATAAAGTGGAAAACGTTAATGTATATACTAGCAATGTTGATAAGAGAGTTTTGACTGAGCGTTGGAAAAATCCGGGAGATATTGCTAAATATAAAGCTCTTGCTTCTGGAAGAGAATCAATTAGATTAACCCGACCGACTGAGCGCTTTGTGCAAAATTACAATATGCTTGTTTGGAATTCATTGGAATTGAGTTATGATTTCTCTAGAAGGTTGATTCAGCCACTGCAAATGAGTATGTTAAGGCTTTCAGTCGGAATGAATGATATATTGCATTGTTCAAATGTCAAACAGGAAAGAGGATTGAATTATCCATTTGCCCGTACTGTTACGATTTCTTTGAGAGCATCATTTTAATAACCCCTGAATTAATTAAGTAAAATTATGAAAATACGTAATATTTTATATGTCTCACTGATTTTTTGTTCCTCTTGTACGGATTGGTTGGATATAACTCCGAAAGATATTGTTGTGGAAGAAGAAATGTATAGTCATTACGAAGGTTATCGTAATGCTTTGAACGGTATATATAAACAAATGGCATCTACTGATATGTATGGAAGGGAAATGTCATGGGGTTTTGTGGATGTGTTGGGACAGTGCTATATGGGGGGATATGGAGGATTGGGATATTATCATCCTTATGTAAAAGTGGTAAAACTACAATATGAAGACCGTGAAGTGAAGCCATATATCAAATCAATGTGGGAAAGAGCGTACAATTCTATCGCTAATAGTAATAATATTTTAAAGCGCATAGATGAAGTGGACTCTACTTTTTTTCCAATGGGAGAGTCAGAAAGACTGATGATTAAAGGCGAGGCTCTGGCTTTGAGAGCCTATTTGCATTTTGATATACTGAGATTGTTTGCTCCAGCACCCTCTGTTGATGATAAGAAGGAATATATACCCTACTATAAAACTTATCCTTCTTATGGTGAAAGTAAACAGCCTCTGGCTGTTGTATTGAATGAGGTCATTGAGGATTTGGTAGAGGCAAAAGATTATTTGGCACGATTCGATACCTTAGCAAGTGAATACAGTTTTGAAAGGCTAGCTACGAATTATCGTTTTTCTACCAAAGAGGAAGGAGTAGCTCTTCCAACGGATGTCTTTTATGCTTTTCGTGGATATCGGATGAATTATCCTGCTATTTTGGCTATTTTGGCTCGAGTATATAATTATGCCGGGAATCATGAATTGGCAAAAAAATATGCAACGGAGGTGATTGATATGAAAACAACGAAATGGGAAACCCAATTGTTTAGTTTTACACCTAAGGCTGATGTTTCAGAAGGAAACCGAAAGATGACATTTGATTTGATATGTGCACTGTCTTCACCTTTGTTGTATATGAATTATCTTTCTTATGCTAGTTTGGAACCTTCCAGTTCAGAAGTTTGCTTGATTGTAAATGGAGGAAAGAATATATTCGACGATGTAGCGGATTATAGGTGTACAGCCTTGCTTTCACCTATAAAACATCAATGGATATCCAATAGAAATCTGGAAGCTGATGTTTCGAATGATGAAATTAAGGATATGGTACCGATCATTCGTCTAAGTGAAATGCATTATATTATTGCAGAAAGTTATGCCGCAGAAAGTAATTGGAGCAAAGCTGCCAAGGCCATTGATCAGGTGAGAATGGGGCGTGATTGTCAGGGAGGTGTTGTCGGAGCCAGAATCAATGATTTTGATTCCTTTAAGATAGAGTTGCTGAATGAAGTGAAAAGAGAATTTATTTCAGAAGGGCAGATCTTCTTCTATTATAAGAAGTTTAATACGGAACTGTTTAAAAATATGAAAAAGGAAGATTTTGTATTGCCTTTGCCCGATGAAGAAAATATAAATTGATAAATTAAAAGATTATGTAAATAATAGTTATATTTTTATTATTTGGTTTTTATTTGTTGATGGCATGTGTTTTTCAAGGTTGTAGCACAGAGGAAATTGAATCCTGGAAAACTGAAAGGGCTTTGTATTTTGAGAAACGAATGCGTAATCTAGAAAGTCATAGCTGGGAAAGAGTAGACACTGCGTCTATATCTATACCCAATTATTTTAATCAAGATGAAATAAAGCATTATTTTAAAATCAATCTGTTAGGAGATACGTTAAGTATTGATACAGAATATGCTTTAATTGTTGTGGATTCTATGACAACAGCCGAAGAGGGTATGGTTACTCTCCCTGAAAATATTGTGTTTCATAAAGGGGTGATTTCCGATTCGTTGGCATTGACGGTGCATGCAGATAAAGTGCCTGAAGGAAAAGCGTATAAAATAACTTACCGATTGCTTCCCAATGAGCATTTCATGTTAGGTTATAAAGATTATTTGCAAGTAATTCTTCATTTTAATAACAAAGAATCATGTCCTCCTTGGTGGGATGCAAGAATAGTTGAAGTGTATTTAGGCAAATGGAGTCAGAAAAAAATGGAAACTTTATATATTGCAACAGGGGGGATTAGTTCCTTTGAAAATTTTGGGGCGACAGAATGCCGTTATTATGCACTGCAATTGAAGTTGTACATTGAGAAGAATGGAGTAACGGAAGAAAATGGAGAGCCAATGATGGTACCGATTTATTAATATTCAACACGAATTGTATTATGAAACAAATTATAT
>JAHHTT010000074.1 GCA_020024465.1 Odoribacter sp. | reverse complement strand
CTTCATCAAAACCAATCGTGATTAACAGTATGCCATCCCATCTGCTTAATCGAAGCAACCTTACCACCGACATTCTTTTTAAACAGCAATACCGGAGATTCTATATTTTTAATATCATACGCACAAATCGTTCCGTCTTCACATCCCACCCACAACTGATCCAAATTAAAGAAAGAATAAGCCAATGCCGTAATCTTCGACGGGAAAGTTGCATTAAATTTGACAATACGTTTTGATTTATCACTCCAGGCCTTCGCTCTCTGTATAAAATGCAATTCATTCCCGACAGAATAGAAGTCACGATATTTGGCAGCATCAGCCGTTGCTCCACTACGATTATTGGAACTAACCAAAAATACAGACGAAGCATCCAACTTCACCGGCAACATATACCAACGTTCCTGCCCTACATATTTAAACGTGGCATTACGATTTTCAAAGCCGAAATCACCGACCAATGTTCCTGCATAATTGGGATCATTATAATACACTGTATATAAAATTGTAGTCCCGGAAAATCCCCAACTAATATGGTTTTTTTGGGAAAGATACAGAATCTCTGTACCTTCGGCAAAATTATCTACAGGCACACTTTTGCTACTTTTCAATGGAACAAGCCTTGTCTTATACACCGGAGTTTTGTTATACTGGTCTTCACCGACATCCTCTCGCCACGTTGTAGCCATCACTATACGACGATTCTTTTCATCATAACAAGGAATATTAAGAGCATAATTCGAATGACCCAATTTCGTGATTTTATAACCTTTTTCATCGATATAATAAGGCTCTGTCAGATATTTACCCACCAAATAATTGGCAGATCTCATACGTGTAAACAAACGTCCATCCTTTGTCACGATAAATGAAGCGGACCCCTCACCGGAATCCGGACTTCCCGGAGCTTTTTCTCTCATGGCAACCACATTAAAATCAGTAGGAGTTCCATCCAGAAACTGGTTTTTCACTTCACTTACTTTCTGCATATTCTCAATATTCACTTCATATGCAACCTGATCTGTCAAAATCACACAAGCACCACTTGCACTGACATCACGAGATGTTTCCATCACCAAATCAATCGGACGTCCGGGAACATCCTGACCATTAATAGCTTTATATGCATCTTCTTTCAACTTATAATTGGTTACCATCTTACCGGCTTCAACCACTACACGCGGACTAATCACAGATACTTTCGATTTATCATTGTTTTCAGACAAAATATACCAGTCATTATTGGCAAACTGAGGATAGATAAATACATATAAACGAGCGGGGAAAGTAATTCCTGTATTTTTTTCAATCACACTGAAAGTTCCCCAAATACCCTCGTCGTTACTGTAGCGGGTCAAACCTATCTTCTTCACGACTTCGTCTGTCGGCATATCAAAATCCAACTCTTCACTAAGCACCACATCTCCAAGTTTCCATTCATAACGGACCTCTTCTGCACGCATTGCCGAATCAGCTTCCCAAGTAAACATACGACTACCTCTAAACTTCATCATCTCATTTTCACCGGCATAGCCAGTCATATATTTGGGAGCATTGTCATTAAATGCCTCAACCCATAAAGGAGGATTAATTTCCTCATACGAGTAGTTCCCTTCATCTTTGAAACATCCGGTCAACAGACCAAACAACAATATAATATATAATTTTATAGATTTCATGATATTACTCTATTTTAGATTAAACTTCCACAGACATCCATTCGTAGTTATCTTCATCCCATATCGGATTTTCAGCTAACCACTGTTTGAACTTTTTCACTAATTTGATTGCTTCATCCGGAGCAGCCTTGATCATATCTCCATCCAAATCATAGGCACCCGGTATATTCTCCAAGAATGTTTTGTACTTCAAAGAAGAGTACGGACCTAACAAACCGGCAGCAACTTCCAATGTCCACCATTCTGGTGGTACTGGATCTTTGGTCAAATGGATAATTGCCTTCGTCCGTTCATATTGTCCTGCATTCACCTTCTCATTAGGAACAATTTCTACAGTCAAACGGACACCTTCTTTCAGCGATTCCAAGCGTTCGCTCCTATTCATCCGGATATGGATAGTATCCAATATCAAAGTTGCATTATCCGGTATCGGACGTGCACGGAAAGAATAGACATCCTCCAGAACATATTCATCCGGAGTAGCGGTTGTCATATCATCTACCACTTTCAATTCAAAATGCAAATCTTCAGTCAAGGTACGTCCGGCAAGAGCTACAATAACGTCAGCCATGACATGGTCATCTGTCGGTTTTGCAAAGAAGAAAGTTACATTAGTAGAATCAGCCTTAGCAGTTCCGGGAGCTACTTCATCCATGAAATATTTATAGAAATAAATTTCATGACGGTCTCCAAAGGGTGCTATCTCCTGTTCTGAGCATGCCCCGAACAATATTACTCCCAAGATTGCAATTAATACGTATATTTTCATATTTCCTTGTTTTTTTATTTTACATACTCTGATCTTCCGGTATCGGCAACATATATTCTGATTTATTCATCTCGCGAACCTCATTTTTCCCAAAATTAATCCGGACTCCCAAACGTTTGTACAAATAAAACAATTGTCCTTCAGAAATCCATTCACGCTGAGCATCACGAATCAAATCTCTTTCAAATGTCGCATAATCACGAGCAACCTTCAAATCTTCCATCGTCTTCCACTCTCCGCCTTCAACCTCTGCATATTCAGAACGGTTACGGCGAATTTCATTCAATATTTTATATGCCTCTTCGAACTGTTTCTTACGGGCATAATACTCTGCCATAATATAACGCATTTCAGTTGCACGAATCACAGGCAGGATACGTACATTCTTCTTGCGAATTTCTGTATTGTCACTACAATACCATTTTGCAGAAATCTTCTGATTCCCCCAAAGACCTGAAGAGGGCTGGAAAAGTAAGTTTTTGCACCGGATATCCATATTCGACTCATCCATTGTTTCATCGGGTCTCATAAAAATCTTCTGATTATCCATATCAAGTACCAGCCAATTTCCTTTGTTCATACCACTCGGGTGTTTCATAAAGAAATTTCCCAATCCGTAATCATTATATGCCTCTTCATTATAAACGGCAAATATCAAATTGGAAACACATTTCAAATCACTTTTATTTTCGAAGTCATCACCGGATACTCCATGAAAATCTTCTTTTGAAAACATATCATAAGATGTTCCCAAACTTCCCACAGCTTTAAATTTCAACACAGTATCTGCCATTTGAAAAGCCTCCTCATATTGTCCTGCATATTGATATACACGAGCCAGCAAAGCAGTAATGGCATAATAGCTCAAACGGAAACCGCGTCCCTGATAAAAACCGTCAATATCTTCCGGTTTCTGAGAACCCTCCATACCATGGTCAAGCAATCCGTTAAAACGAGACTGACCGGAAGAACTCATACTCTGTCCCAATGCCGTAGTATCAAACACAACAGTTAATTCCCGGGCTTTCTTTAAATCCCGTATAACCTTATCCATAAATGGTTTCACTGCAATACCGACAGGCTGGATATTCGGATAATCCTCCACATAAGGTACACGCTCTTCTCCCTCATCATGAATCAAAGCCGGAGCAAAAAGACGCAACAAATCGAAATGCATCAATGCACGGCAGGCATAAGCCTCTCCTAAAATCATCTTACGTTCCATCTCTCCGCCTTTAAACAAATCGGCAGAAGCTCCTTCCAGATTCTGAATTAAATTATTGGTATTTGCCACTACATTAAATCCACCTTTCCAAACAGCATCAATAGTCGGTCTCAAGGCAGAGTTATAATAATCAAATTCTCCTGCAACTTTATACATATTGACTCCCTGACTACTGTAATCCCAACTCCATGTATATTGACGAGACATACAATCTACCAGACCAAATTGCAATTCCACTCCATACAGATTTTTGGAAGCCATTGCCTCATAAACACCTGCCAACACAGAACGGAATCCGTCTCCGGAAGTGAACAACTCTTCACTTGTAGCTTGACCTTCCGGTTGCAAATCCAACCAATCCTTACATGAACCAAATGACAGTAAGGAAAATAATAGTACGATTTGTATATATATTTTCATATTCAAATTATTTTAATGGTTAGAACCCTAACGACAATGTAAAGCTATAATTCTTAGCATAGGGATAGCTTGTTCCCCGTTCCTGCTTGATCGACGACCAACGGCAAACATCATTCATGTTAAATCGCAATCCCAAAGAAGTCAGTCTGAATTTGCGAATCAAATCACGATTAAAGTCGTATCCACACGAAATACTGCTAAATGACAAATAATTGTTATCTTGCACAAATCGAGAAGTCGGCTGAGTTTTTGTCTTATTTTTCAAATCAAAGAACGGAGCAGCATCACCCGGTTTCACCCAACGCTGAGTCAATACACGACGGTCGACATTACTTCCGTCGATATCAGCTTCCTCCACTTTATTTTTAATAGTCTCATTATAATCCTGAGCACCCCATTGATACAAAAAGGTTGTATTCACATATAATCCTTTCCAAGCTACATTGATACCGAAAGAACCTTGGGCATCCGGACTTCTGTCGCCCACAACAACTTCATCGGCAGCATTCCATACATAAGTGCTCTGTCCATTTCTTTTACGGAACAACTCCTTACCGTTAGATGGGTCAATTCCATAAGAAGGAACAGCATAAATTGCCGTAGTAGAAGCACCGACATAATATTGCGTCAATGGAATATAGAGCAAATCGGAATATTCTCCGCCCTGTCCCTGATTGTTTCCATTATGGAAATCCTGTATATTTTGGTTATACCGTTCTGCTTCCTGACCCAATTTAGTAATCTCATTCTTATTAGATGCCAGCGTAGCATTTACAGCGACAGTCCAGTCTTCATTCTGGAATACAGTTCCGTTTAATTTGATTTCATAGCCCTTATTCAAAATAGAGCCCGCATTCGTATAGAATGTACCGAATCCGGAAGAAGAGCGAATTGTCAACTGCTCCAGCTGATTTTTAGTCTCTTTGCGATAATAGTTTCCTTCAATTACAAAACGGTCATGAAACAGTCCCAGATGAACACCCACATCCAAAGTATGTGTCTTTTCCCATGTCAATTTTGTATTACCCAAAGCAACCAGAGTATTTGACGGAGTATTATAATACCACTTGTCCGATGTCTCATAAGTAGAAATTGCCGCATAAGCCGGAAAGTTCACATTACCGGTAACACCATATGTTCCACGGACACGCAACAAACTAATCAGCCAATTATCTCTCAACCATGAATAATTATGAAAATTGATACCGGTACCTATAGACCAGAAAGGAGCAAAACGTTTATCTTTACCAAACTTGGAAGAACCATCCAAACGGAAAGAAGCATCCAACAAATAAACATTGTTATAAGAATAGTTCAGAGAAGCCAGCACACCAAACAAGCGGCTCTTATCTGAAGATACAGTAGCCTTACGAGTCTGTTCTGCAGCATACGTCGGAGAATTCAGATTGCTCAATTGGAATCCTCTATAATCCAAAGCCGTTGTTTTACTGTGAGATTCCTGCACATTCAAACCTGCAGTAGCATTAATAAAATGATTGTTAACACCCTTATTGAAATAAAACATAGCATTCGTATTCCAGGTAAAAGTCTTGTCAAAAGAAGTCGTTAACGTTCCTCTTTCACGTGTCGGTGTAGTCTTAAAACTCGGATCTTTGGGATCATTGAAAGTCTTTGTTTCAGAATCCGTCCTTGTCATAGAAAGCTGTCCTTTGAATGAGAAGTTTTCTGTGAAATAAAGATTGATACTGAAGTTATTAGTCAAATCATTAAATCTTGAACGGCCAGAAAAACTACCCAGTTTCTCTGCTCTATAAAGCGGGTTGGTTGTTTTTTCATCTTTCAGAGTTTCCAATAATTCGCCATCATTTGAATACGGTGCCCAATAGGGTTGTAATTTTGCATAGGTTTCAAAATTACCATAAGGAGAATCTTGAGATTTAGTCACATTGAATGAAATGGAGTTCATCACCTGCAACCAAGATTTATTACGATAGTCCAGATTCAAACCCACACCTATATTGTCACGATATGAATCAATCATCGCACCATTATGAGTTGCATAGTTCAAATCCAGACTATAGCGGATACTCTCCACACCACCAGAGACATTCATACTATGAGAATGGTTGAATACATTGCGCAAAGGCTGTGCCAGCCAGTCTGTTTCAACTCCGCGGCGTACCTCATTAATCAAATCATTATAAGCGATATCTTTCATCAACTGCAAACCCGGGTCACCACTTTCCGCTATATATTTACCAGACAGACGTTCCACCTCCACTTTTTCCCAAGCATCACATAAATTATAATCAGACAAATCCGGAAGTTCAACACCTGCATTAAAGTTGTACATAACCCGCAATTCGCCAGGTTTAGGCGCTACAGTTGTTACAACAACAACACCGTTAGCAGCACGCGACCCATACAAAGCAGTCGCAGCAGCATCTTTCAAAATGGTCATACTCTCGATCCGGTTGATATCCATATCATACACTTTCTGTACCGATACTTCAAAACCATCCATAATGAAAATAGGTAAGTTTGGATTATCTTTTAAAGATGTTCTCTGAGAACGTCTGGCCTTCTCCATTTCCAAGCCGCGATTCATTCCGATACTACCTTCTCCACGAATGGTAAATTCCGGCAAAGAGTTCGGATCCGAACCAAATAATTTATTTTCCTTGATTCGAAACGAAGGATCAAACGCCTGCAAGGCTGCAATCACATTCTTATTATTTGTCTTCAACAACTGGTCTTTATTAACCGTAGTTGCATTACCGGTAAAACTCTCTTTTTTTAACTTGGTATATCCGGTTACAACCACCTCTTCCAATTCTTCTTTGGCACTTTTCATCATTACATAGAACTCTTTCTGTCCTTTATAAATGACCTCCACCGACTCCATACCAATAAAAGAAAATACCAAAGACAAATGAACTGTCTCCGGCACAGTCATAATAAACTGTCCATTGGCATCGGTCACTGCACCCAGTGTAGTTCCCTTCACCAATATCGTCACCCCGGGTAATGGCTCCTTTCTTTCATCAACCACTTTCCCTTTCAGAATCAACTCCTTAACTGTCTTCTGAGGAATCATGGGCTTTATCACAATCACCTCGTCCTGGAAAACATAGGTCAAATCCGTATTCTTCAGGCAAGTATTCAAAATGGTTCGGATATCATCTCCCTGTACATCAACATCCACTTTGCCGATTTTATCCAAATCTTCTTCATTATACATGAAAACAAATGATGTCTGGCTTTCTATCGCCCACAGTACATCCTTCAGACTGACAGCCTTCATCGAAAGCTTGACCTGTTGTCCATTCTGTGGGTAAACGTTTGCATGAACATGCAACATTCCCAACAGAACAAATACAAATGTCCATCTAAACATAAGTTGCAATTTTTTCATAAATTTGTAATTTGATTTTATATTGATTATTTTGATAAAGCAAAATGGTCAACCGGCAGGGATGCTGCAACATCCCTGCTTTTATCTGCCACGCCTTATCCTTAAAACTTTTCCATTTCTGTCTATTTTTATACGCCCGTTAGCTTCAAATATCCGCAAAATAGGATCTATCGATTCGTCACGTCCCACATTAAATCCAAAACGATAATCTTTCACTTCCTGATTTTCATAAAATACCGTTACATCATACCAACGTTCAATGGTATGCATAATGTCTTCCAGACGAACATCCCGGAAACGGAAACTGGAATCTTTCCAAGCCACGAAATAACTGACATCAACAGTTTTCACCTCCTGCTTGCCTGTTTTTTTATCCAACACAAACTGTTCATTGGGCTGCAATACCCGCTGACGGACTCCGGGACCCTCCACAACCACTTTACCCTCAATCAAAGTCGTGTGTACACTCGGTTCAT
>JAHHTT010000073.1 GCA_020024465.1 Odoribacter sp. | reverse complement strand
TTCAAGGCAGAAAATACGCTCAACTTGTTTGAGGAAGATTTTATGCAAGGGATTTCACAGGACCAGGTATTTCATGGTCCAGGAACTTCCAATTATCTGTACTGTCTACACCAATCTTCCATACATGAATGAACGTGAGTTCGACGAATTCAGAACAATGCAAGTTGTGTGTCAATCGTTTGAGAAACATTGATACACACACAGCTTCTTTGGAAAACAGCAATATGCGGCAATACCTGAGGTAAGGTTGACAATAAAGTTATCAAAGGTTCTATGCCTTGAATGTTCCACTTGTGCTATCTTTAGTTCATTATTGACGGTTTTGATAATAGTCTGTTTTTTGAGAAGCAACCTGTCAGAAACGGATATCAACGCTCCTTTTATATTACTCTTTAGCTTGGTTATAAGTTGTATTCCGTCAATGAATAGTCTTTTAAGCAGGATCTTGCGGGTATATCCCTTTTTGCTGACAAATTTTCATAGATAAATTACTTATATTTAATAGGTTTGTGCCCGTCTATATCACCAGGAGTAATCCTGAAGTTCAGGAGTTCTCCTCGCTCGTTGCATATCAGATGCAGCTTGAATCCGAAAATACATCCCATGGGACTTTTGCCTTTTTGTGCTATTTCTTTGGATATCTTGTGAATATGGACTCTCTGGTTTTTGTATACCCGTAAGGGACGCTATTAACAAAACTGAGACTTGTACATTGCCCCAAAAGCTCCTTCTTGATGAATAGAGCCAACGGTATGGCCACCTCTTTTTCCAATTCAGCAACAGTTATAGGAGATGACCTTGGGGAAGAGATGACGCATATGCTTGCAGATCTTTTTATATAGAAATGCTTCAGGTAACGGATCCTGAGTCATGAAAAAGTATCATGATAAGCATGATTTCCGCCTTCGTGATGGTAGAGTCATGGTGATACTTGCCTTTGTGGTGGATTTAAGCGTATATTTTTCCATCATTGCGTCAAAAAAATGTAGAATTGAAAATCAGCGAAGCTAAATCATCTGCAATACAAAATAATTCTATAACTTTGCTTTCGGTGATTATAACGATTGTTGTCCGTAATTATTTGTGAATTAATATTCAAAACATGTAATAAATTCATTAATTGCCCAATTTACAAACACTTATGATTCGTCGGACTCACATTAATTAAGGTAAAACATGAACAAATATTATGTTGGAAAAAGGTATATACGAAAACTTAATCAATGATCAACTGGATAAGGATATTATTGAAGCAGAAAATAATAACCTTACTTGTAATTTGCGAAATATTGACAATGCAGAATCACCAAAGATGCTGGCCGATTATATCGCTAATATTCTGCGTAAGAAATTGGAGGATACAGAAGAACAGCAAGATAGAATTAATATTGTCAACAATATTTTGTCAGGTGTTGGACTAACTGAAGAATATCAAATAACTCAATCCAAAAGTCTTCTGGCTGAAGTTGTAAGTAAGGAACAGGCAGCCATTCAAGCAGAAAGTCAAACAAGCATTGTCAGACCCTTATCAGGATTTCGTGTAAGCAATCTGTTTACAGGTGGCAATAGTAAAATATCCATTGGTGAGGAAATTAGGCGAGAAATTGCAAGTGCTGATGAAATTTGTTTCATCGTCTCATTTCTTAAGCTATCCGGTCTCAGAATTATTCTTGACGATTTAAAGAATTTCTGTCGGCAGAGTAATAAGAAATTGCGAATCATCACTACTACATATTGTGCCGTTACAGAAGCAAAAGCGCTTTTGTTATTATCACAAATGCCTAATACAGAGATTCATATTTCATATAATACAAATGTTGAGAGATTACATGCAAAATCGTATATATTTCTTCGTAATTCTGGTTTACACACCGCTTATATTGGCTCTTCCAACTTATCTAAATCGGCACAGACAGAAGGGTTGGAGTGGAATGTACGAGTAACGAGTGTTGAAAATCCACACATCATAAAAAGTGCACTGGCTACCTTCGACATGTATTGGAACAGTCCTAACTTTGAAGATTTCAGTATCGGGGGAATCGAGAAATTCAACAGAGAATTTAAGCGTAATATAATTCAGTTCAACTCAACGGATTTTAAATATCAACGGTACACTTTACTTCCTCACCAAAAGCAAATTTTAGACCAACTTCGTGTTGAAAGAGAGGAAAACAACAACTATAAGAATTTAGTCGTCGCTGCTACAGGTACTGGAAAAACGGTTATTTCAGCATTTGACTATCTCGATTTTAGTCGCCGACACCCCAATAGTAAAATTCTATTTACGGCGCACAGGGAAGAGATACTTCGTCAGTCTCTGAGCACCTACCGCAGTGTGTTGGGTGATAATAACTTTGGGGCTTTGTGGGTAGGTGGTTGCCGGCCACAGGAAGCCTGTGAATACGAACATTTATTTGTCTCTATTTCTATGTTAAACTCTCGTTTCGATGATTTCTTTGCAAAGTTAGGAGCTGATTATTATGATTATATTGTCATTGACGAGGCACACCATAGTCAGGCTGACAGTTACAGGAAAATGTTACATCATTTCTCACCTAAAATATTGCTGGGATTGACGGCTACACCTGAACGTATGGATGGCCGAAGCCTTAGGCCTGACTTTGGTGGCCGTATCAGCGCTGAAATCCGTTTGCCACAGGCACTACAGGCAGGGCTACTTACTCCCTTTCAATATTTATGCGTGACGGACAATGTGGATTTGAGTGATGATGATTTGTGGAATGGACAGAAATATAAAATTGATAAACTGGACAGTGTACTCTGTAGTGCCGAACGTGTAGAAAATATTGTCAGTGCCTTGCATCGTTATCTGGCAGATGAATATACTTGCCGTGCTCTTTGTTTCTGTGTTAACAAACACCATGCTGATTATATGGCATCGCAATTGAGTAAATATGGATTTAATGCACATTCATTAACTTCTGATACCCCTACAGAACAAAGAAAAAAACTAACCAAACAAATACGCAATGGTGAAATTCATTATCTCTGTGTAGTAGATATATTCAACGAAGGTGTTGATATTCCTGAAATTGACACTGTGCTGTTTCTTCGCCCAACCGAAAGTTTGACTATTTTCTTGCAACAGTTGGGACGTGGTCTGCGTCTTTCTGTCGGGAAAACTGAATTGACCGTACTGGACTTTGTTGCACAGGCAAACAAGAAATATGAATTTGCCAACCGGTTCCGTGCATTGACTTTACATCCAGAGAAAGATATAGCATCTCAAGTCAAAGATGGTTTTACCCTACTTCCTCCTGGTTGTAGTATTATAATGGAAAAGAAGGCACGCCAATATATCTTAGACAATATCAAGAATGCTATATATAATAAGAATAGACTGATAAGAGAAATCAACAGTTATACATTATTACCAACTATTACACAATTCATTGAAAATAATGGTCAGGATATTCGTATTATTTATCAAACCAACAGATGTTGGACTACGTTGAAGAGGGATGCTAACAGAATAGATTTTGAAGACGATGCTATAACCAAACACTTAGTCAAGGGTATGGCTAACCTGGTACATCACAACTCTATAAAATATTTACATTTTGTAGAGCGTTTTGTCAATGGAAGCAAAGACTACGAAAAGAAAGAATACCATTCTTTTGCATTGATGCTCTATTATAATCTATTCCAAGAGAAATATACCAGCCTTGGTTTCAACAATATTTACGAGGCACTGGCACTTGTTCACGATAATCGATACAAATACTTCAAACAGGAAATTTCTGAAATAGTAGACTATCTGTTAGCACATTTAAAGATAAAGACAGCTGAACTCGATAGTGCCTTATTCCCTAATCTTGATTTATACGGCTGTTACACCCGTGAGGAAATCTTCACATTAGTAGGCAAACAAACAGAAACAAAAGTGATGCAAGGCTCTGTCTCTGGAGTGTTCAACCTAACAGAACAGAATGCCATATTGCTATTCGTCACCCTGAATAAATCGGATAGGGATTTCTCTCCAAGTACACAATATAATGACTATGTCATCAATGATTATTTATTTCATTGGCAATCACAAAATACGGATGCACACAACAATAAAGGTGGAGCCCGCTATTTGGAACAACAGAAAAAGCAGCGTAAAATTTTATTGTTTGTACGTGAAGAGAAAAAAGATGGTTTTGGTAATACCTCTCCGTTTCATTGCTTCGGTTTCGTGAATTTCGTAGAATCACATGGTGATCGTCCTATGAATATCAAATGGAAACTTGAAAAGCCAGTGATGGCACAGTATCTGAATGTGATTTAAATTTCTGTCCGGTCGACTTTTTCGAACATGATAAATAGAGGCTGGCTCCCCAATTCGGAAGTCAGTCTCTTTTTTGCGGATTGATGATTCTTTCTATAACTTGCCACTGTTTATCAGTAAGGTTGGTTGAGTATTGTTCCATAGCTTTAATTACTTGATGCTCATAAAGTTCTGAAATGTATTTTAATTAATATCCTGACATTCAATTTGTCGTATACTATTTTTCTAGTTTTAAACAGTTTTTTTAATATGGATAGAACCATCTACAATGTAATCCTCATTGGGCCTTTAGGAACCGGTTAAACATATATTGCTGCAGTTTTAATATATAAAGTTGTTAAACAGGGCTATATGGCTTACATGCTAACAATGGAGGATATAGTAATGACAATCTATAAAGAGAAATGCATTTCACTTTTCAGAGCAAATTCGGATTTACAATGAAGGTGGCTCCGATTTGCGCATTTTCAGCATCAGAAGGAGGGGAGGCCTTAGCATCCTGAGTCTTTCCGGATTCCGTCTTATGATATACCATGTTCAATGCTGCTATTTCATGATATGGGAATTGAGGAATTACTTCTTATTTTTATCGTCACACGAACGTGTTACGTTCGTCACACATACGTGTTACACGCGTTGCACGTACGATGCACATGCGTCACACGTACGTGTGACGGCAATTTCAAGTGAAACCACTAAAAAAGAACAGGAATCGTTGATATCTCAATGATCCCTGTCCCATTGTACTTTATTAATATATGTCTATGCTACAGTCAGTTCACTTCTTCAATCGCAGCTTGCGCCGCACTCATTTCACTATGATATTCAATTGCTTACACCATCGAAGTAATCCCTATGTAAGCGGATGTTTATCAAATGTTTGATGTTTGATTGAATAACCTTTCTTGGCTACTGCTTTTTCTTATAGAAGAGTTTATAACCAAATGCTTACACCTTATATAAGTGTATGCACTATAACCCATTAATTTGTCCACTAAAAAATCCTTGTACTCACTACAAGCTAAACCAATCTCACTAGATATGGCTGCGATGGTTAATATTAAATTTTCTATTCAGTCAATTTCTCATTATTCTGTTATTCAAAATTGTCAAGCAAAATTCATGCTTATAATCTATAAGACAAAGTTAAACAATAAACATCAAACAACAAAGATATATTGAGTGATTATCAACAAATCAGCCCCTTTTAACAATAATCCATGTCACAAAACAAGAATTCACGAGAAAAACAATCCCTAATTTTACCATTCTTGATTTTAATGACTATATTTGCAAATAATTTACGATTTTAATACTATAAGAGTATGATTCTACAGTTTAAAGTAAAAAATTACCTTTCTATTAGAGAAGAGCAAATGCTGGACTTTACTGCTTCTGCTGATAAGACCTATGAAGAATATGCAATTGTAAAAATAAAAAATGTGCGTATTTCCAAAATAGGAGTGATTTATGGTCCGAATGCCTCAGGAAAGAGTAATCTGCTCAAGGCGCTGGTATGGCTTGTTTTCCATGTTTTGTTAAGCCGCTCACGGAAAAACAATTCAGGCACTGGACTTACTCCGTTTCTTATGGATACTGATAGCCGTAACAACCATTCCTCTTTTACATTGATCTTTTATATCGGTGACATCCGTTATGAGTATTTTGTAGAAATGGATGGTGTGAGGATTTATAAGGAAGAACTCTATTTTTACCCTAACAATCGGCGTGCATTATTTTTTGAACGCAAATGGATAGCAGAAAAAGGCAACTCCTCTATATCCTTTGGTCCCTTGCTAAAACTCACCGCTACGCAAAAGTTGTTTGTAGAGTCCAACTGTCTGCCTAATATGAGTGTATTGGCCACTTACATGAATGCTAATGTAGAAAAGAACGAATTGTTCGATAACCTATGTGCTTATCTTGAAAGAACCATTCTTCCAATGTTGGACAATCGTATGGATTTGGAACAGTTTGCCAACGATGTAGTCAGACTGGACGGAGAAAGTAAAAAGTTTATCTGTGAAATGCTGAATAAGGCAGATTTCAATATTTCCGATTTATATATCAAAGAAGAGAAGGGAGAAGTCGCGGCAGAAACCCTTGAAAAAGTCCGACAAATAGCACATATCCTTCACCTGCCAGAGCCACAGACCGACAACCTGTCCAAACAGGAACTTTTCTTTACACACAAAACCCCATTCTATACGGGAGATCTTTCCAATATGGATGAATCCGATGGTACCAACCGTATGTATGGACTTTCTGCCCTACTTTATACCATGGTGAAAAACCAGCAAATTCTGGTATGCGATGAGTTGGACAGTTCTCTCCACTACGATTTGTTCACCCATATTCTAAAAACGTTCCTGGTCAATTCCGAAAGAGGACAATTGATATTCTCTACCCATAACCTCATGTTGCTGGACGAAGAATATATCCGCAGAGACATGGTTTATTTTGCCAACAAGAATCAGTCGGGAGCTACAGAGATTTATCGAGCAAAAGATTTTGGCCTGCATAAAGAAGTGTCCATTCTGAATGCTTATCGTGCAGGAAAACTTGGTGCCAAGCCTCAGTTAGGCAGTATTTTCATGAACGATTAAAGCAAGAGCAGATGGAACAGTTCAGACCTTTGGAATATACAATCAAAATATATGGTGAAGGCTTTACGGAATGGTTTTACTTCGATGGATTGAGAACGAACAACCGTTTCCGCTTCTCCATGGTACCTGAGGTACCTAAAAATAGTCGGAGTTCGTATAAACAGAATCTAAAATTGATTGACAAGGAGTTGAAGAAAAAGCCACAGGAACGAGCTGATGCGTTATTTCTTGTCATAGATACGGATACACTGGTAAAAAACAAGGAACAATATAACCTTTACCTTACAGCTAAGGAAAAATATAAAAAGCATGGAGTTATCTTCATTGAAAGTCATCCCTGCATAGAACTCTGGTTCTTATATCATTTAGCCGATCGTTTTGCCCGAACCAGTTATGAAACCTATGAAGCTCTTCGCCCTGCTGTAGAAAAGGTATTGCCTGGTTATGAAAAAACAGCCAGGTATTATCAAAAAAACCAATTCTTCCGAGATAGCATTCTGCAAGATATGACGAAACGTGCACAGGCGATAGATTTTTCCATCCGTGCCTGCAAGTACGAACCTGTAAAAAATGAAATAGCCAATTATTCAGAGTTGTTCAAAGCTATCCACTTCTTCCGTTTGTTGCAGAAGTTTGTAGAAATTCGGACCATGCTTGCAGAGCATCTACGAAAGCCTATCTATCTGAACCATGAAATAGAAGGACACAAGCAACTTCATATTTATTGGGGAGAAAAGGACGAAAGGATATTCTGCTGTACATTGAAATATAAGGAAACAATACTTTATTGTCTGTTTCAAGATGGTACAGTTTGTAAACTTGATGACGCGGAATCTCTCGTAAACAATACTGAGCTAATCAGTCAGATAGAACAGATCGTTAGAGATTTATAATAATCATTATATCAAATTTGAGGATGTAAATTAAACTGTGTTAGCAAAGATTTTATTCTTTGCTAACATAGTTTACATTACGGCCTCATTCAAAATTTATACTTGAAACTGCATCATCAACAATAACCATTCTTTTACTTAAATATTTTTAAAGATTATGC
>JAHHTT010000072.1 GCA_020024465.1 Odoribacter sp. | reverse complement strand
GTTACTACACAAAATTTTTACACAAGTAGCCAATCACTATGACTGATAATAATTGGATTGTCAACACTAAATTGGAGAAATATTAAGAGAACAGTTCTCTGTACTTTATGGGTGTATGATAATTCCGTGATTAGATAATGGGCAAAGCTACGGAATTTCACTATTAAAGCATATTAAGAAGTAGCATAAAGAACATAAATATAATAGTTGATATATACGCAAAGATTAATCAGTGGAGTAAAGGGTATTTTTAAAGGAATTTACCGATTGTTACAAAGAGTGAAACCAGTTTATTAAGTCATTTTGAGTTTCTTCATTAAGATAATATCGATTTTGCGCACAACTGTTTTCTATTAAAAGGACTTCATCAGATGAGCTGAGTAACAAATCAAGGTCATGGGACACAATAAAAATGATTTTTCCCTGTTCTGCAAGTTTTCTGGTTAATTTGGCAACCTGTTTCATATGCGCATAGTCCAGACCGCTGGTCGGTTCATCAAAAAGAATTATATCTTTGTCAGCCAATGCGACAGTTGCAATGGCAAGACGCTGTTTCTGACCACCGGAAACCGATATGGGATGTTGGTCTTTTAAATATTCCATCTGAATTTCATTGAGCCAACGGTTTACTTCTTCTTTTCGCTGTTGCATAGGAATTTTTCTTTGTTTTAGTTCGAAAAGCAGTTCATTTTCCACGGTATCACAAAATAGTTGATGATTCACATCTTGCATCACCATAGCGGTGTGGGCAAGCATTTTATTGATGGGTATAGGTTTGCCTGAAAGTGTTAATTTGGCTTCGGTATGCTTTTGCAAGCCGGAAAGACATCGGAGAAATGTAGATTTTCCCGCTCCGTTATGCCCTATGACAGCAATCACCTTTCCATATTCAAAAGACAGTTCTTGTATATGGATTCCTTTGTCCGAATTTGGATAAGAGAAATGAAGGTACTGTATGTAAAGATTCCTTGTTTCCAAGGTTGGACTTTTTTGTATGTTCAGATATTCGGAAAACTCAAAACATCTCAGTCCTTCACGATGCATAGTTTCCGAAGTCAGATTTTTAAGCGCCTCGCCTTTCCAAATACTCTTTATTTCTCCGTTTTTCATCAGAATCAATGTATCTGCTAAATTTTTCAAAAAGAAAAAGCGATGTTCAGAAATAACAATGGTTTTTCTTTCTTGTTTCCAAATTTCTAAAATCTGTCGAAGATCTCTAATTGCTTCCATATCAAGATTTGATGATGGTTCATCAAGAACCAAAACGTCACTTTCCGCTATGGAAACACTGGCAAAGGCAATTTTTTGTTTTTCACCGCCACTGAGATGAAACATATTCCTTCCAATCAGTTGTTTCATATGAAGTTTTTCTCCGATATCTTCTGTTTTTTGAAGAATTTTCTCCCGAGGCACACCCCTATTTTCCAAAGGAAATGCCAATTCGTTGCGACTGTTGATGTTGAAAAACTGGCTTTTGGGATTCTGAAAAACACTACCCACGATACGAGACATACCGATTGCTTTTTCTTCCTGAGGATTTTTTCCGTTTACTGAAACCGAACCCATTAAATTTCCGTGGAAGCAGTCAGGTATCAAACCGTTTAACAGTCTGGTAATTGTGCTTTTCCCGCAACCTGACACCCCTGCCAATACCACAAATTCGCCATCTGCTATTTGTAGATTGATATTGGTAAGCGCCGGTTGTTGCTCGTACCCTTCATAAGAAAAGCTTACATTTTTAATTTCAATCATAGCTTTGTTTTCTCCCCCAAAATCCAGTTTTGTGCGTTCTCTCTGACTCGCATAAAATCTTGATAGGTTCCTTTTTGCCTAATCAGTTCCTTATGCGTACCGGACTGAACGATTCGTCCGTTTTCCAGTACAAGAATCTGATTTGCCTGTTCAATGGTGGGCAGACGGTGCGCAATGGCAATGACAGTTTTTCCATAAATCAGTTCATGGATTGCCTCTTGAATTAGATGTTCGTTTTCCGGATCCACACTGGAAGTTGCTTCGTCCAGAATGATGATGGGCGCATTTTTGAGAATTGCCCGTGCAAGGGAAATACGCTGTTTTTCCCCACCCGATAGTGTGGAGCCACCCTCACCCACAACCGTATCATAGCCGTTTGGTAGTTGCATAATGAAATTATGGCATCTTGCCTTTTTGGCTGCCTCTACCACTTCCTCCATACTGGCATCTGGCTTTCCAAAGCGGATATTATCCAAAATGGTATCGTGAAACAAGTAGACATTCTGAAATACAATACTGAGTTGTTTTAAAATACTGTCACAAGTAAAGTTTCGCAGATCTTTGTCCCCAAGAGTTATACTGCCGTCAGACACATCGTAAAAACGGGCAATCAGATTGCATATGGTAGTCTTTCCGCTACCGCTTGGTCCCACAATGGCTGTAAAGCTGTTTTCCGGAAAGGTGCAAGTGACACCTTTCAGCACCATACGCTTATCGTATCCGAATGATACGTTTTGAAAGTTGATGGTATGGGAGGAAGGTTCCATATCCTTTCCGTTGTAATCAATAAACTGAGCCCCAGTCAATCTGTCCAATTTATCCAAAGTATGATCAATCACATGAAGGACATGAAATGCGCTACTCAGATTTTCTGTGCTGAGAAAGGCTATAAAAGACATAATATCAACAAACACCATAGTGGGGAGATCCATTTTGCCTTGCCAGGTCATAACACTGCCATAAATAACCATAGTTGTAGAAGCCAGTCTCAGACTCATCACATGGAAAAAATTATAAACGGCATATTCCTTTTCAATTTTGATATTTATGTCTTTGCTTTTTTGGTAAGCATTCTTTATGCCTTTTGCAGTGGCGCCCTCCTGATGAAAGGTTTTGACCAAAGCGATTCCACGCAAGTATTCAATGGTAGCGCCCGTCATATCTTCGTTGGCATTTTGCAAAACTGATCCGTTTTTGTAGCTTGCCTTACCCATAAGATAGAGAAAAATTGCAGAAAAGATAAGACCTAAGCCCATAATGACTCCCAGTTGCCAGTTCACACTCATGCAAAAAATAAGCATAACTATTGATGTGATGTATCCGTTTACAACCATATCCAGCATAGTCATAGCATGATATTCCATAAAGCTCATGTCTGTGGTCATAGCTGTCAGCAAATCTCCGGTTTGATTTTGTTGGAAAAAACCCAAAGGCACACGTTTCAGAATGTTTCCAAGCCCTATTCGTTCATCTGCCAGTTTTTCATATATGACTGTATCCTGAATACTGGCTTTTAGATATGTAAACAGAAATCTACCACCGACAGCAGCCAAAAGCATCAGAAAAAAGAGAAAAATATCTTTACCACTTATTGCTTCTATGCCCATCATATCTTCCAAGATGAGTTGAATTGCCATAGCTGCCAGTACGGTGGGTAACGAGATGAAAATACCTATTATAAAGGACAATAGAAATCCCAGATAGATACGTTTTTGGTAGTTTTCGGACCAAGCAATCATTCTTTTTACGATTCTAAACATGGCATCGACCCCCTTGAACAGACTGATTTTTTGCTCCAATATGCGCCTGCCACATATTTTGATACAAAGGCGAGGTGCGAAGAAGTGACTCGTGAGTACCGGTAGCAACAAGTTGTCCTTTTTGCAGAATCATAATAGAATCTGCGCCGGAAACGGTGGAGAGTCGATGGGCAATCACCAGCAGTGTTTTACCTGCCGTGAGGTTGGAGATAGCCTGCTGAATTTTTTCTTCGTTCTCTGGGTCAGTATAGGCAGTGGCTTCATCTAAAATCACCACAGGAGCATTTCGAAGAATCATTCGGGCAATGGCAATACGTTGCTTTTCGCCACCTGATAATCTACTGCCGGCCTCTCCCGCCATTGAATCATAGCCATGTTCCAATTTCATAATGAACTCGTGACAACACGCCTTCTTTGCCGCTTCATAGACCTGTTCATCGGAGGATAGAGGATTGCCCATACGGATATTTTCTCTAATTGACGTATTAAATAGATAATTATCCTGAGCAACAAAACTGATATAGTGGGATAGCTCAGACAAGGGGATATCCCGAATATCTTTTCCTCCCAGCAAAATCCGTCCGCTACTTACATCCCAAAAGCGTAAAATGAGACGGGCAACTGTGGATTTTCCACTACCCGATGGACCTATGAGCGCACAGAAGTTGCCCTCAGGAATTCGGAAAGACAGGTCGTTTAGAATTTTATGCGGATTTTCTGTATGGTAGGAAAAATCCACATGGTCAAAGGTAATGTCAAAATTGTCTAAGTCTACCGAATTCGATTTTTCCTGTAATTCGGACTGTTTGAGGACTGCATCGACCGATTGCGCTGCATACTGAATCATTTTCAGGTTGTTCATATATGTGCTGAGACCCATAATAGGACTTATTAGAGCCAGAGACAATATAATAGAAAGCACCAGTTGTTCCGGACTTAGTGAACCGTGTATATAAAGCAACATACCCACAGGTAATACACCTAGTAGTGTAGAGGGCATAATGGTCATCATCAGATTACCGCCAACCCATGTACTGCGGAACCATTGTAGCGTTAGCTTACGGAAACTTTCCACACTGTGTTTAAATTTACCGTAGGAGACATCTCCCTGATTAAAGGTCTTTATCACCTCAATACCTTCCAAATATTCCACAATAGTGCTGTTCATAATATCACAAGACTTCATATAGGCATCATAATTTTGATTCATTTTTGTCATCATAGGGGCGGATACTACTACTCCAAAAATGCAGGACAAAAGAGAAGCCAGTGCCATCAAGGGATTGATACAGAGTAAAACAACACACACTGCCAACGGAGCCAACGCATAGGCTACCCCCTCCGGAATTAGATGGGCTAGCGGTAGCTCCAAATTTTCAACCTGATCAATGGCTAGATTTTTGAATTTTCCAATAGGCTGCTCCACAACATATCCCAGAGGGACTCGCATAAATTTTTGCGCTAAATCTAGGCGGATTTGTTGAAGAATTGCGTAGGCGCTTTTATGGGAAAGGGTAGTGGATACTTCAAACAGCAGTGTTTTTAGCAAATATCCAACCACACAGACAAGGCTCAGTATCAAAATACCATAAGCTGTTATGGTATGGCGAAGTAGACCAGTCATAAGCCAGAACACCGCAAAATAGGGAGTAAAGCCAATCATCACACTACATACAGACAAAATAACCGACAGAATCATATTTTTTTTATTCTGTCTCAGATATGGCTGCAAAAAGGAAATTGTTTCTTTATTCATTTAATCACTTCCGTTTACTTTATTAAAATATGAATACACCAGCCTATACAGCAAAAGGCTATAAGTATAATATCCTGTACGTTAAGTTTTGGTACAGAAATGCTGGTACGTATCCCACGGATATCAAATCCTTTGGTGAGTGTCGCCATAAGCAGCTCATCACCAATATTTATCACAGAGACAATAAGAGGAACAAATACGTTTACCAAAGCGGAAACTGGATGCAACAGACAATATCCTAACGTATGTCCTCGTAGACGGACGCCGTCCCAAGTAGCTGACAGCTCCTCTTTTACGGTTGGAAAGAACCTTAGCACCATACTGACTGTCCAGTTAAAGCCTTTTGGCAAATACATTCTATCAAGAGCGGCAATGAGATCAGAAGCTTCTATGGTGCATATCATAAAAAATGCAAAAGCAATTCCGGGCATAAGTTTTATAAACAGGGCGCACACGGAGGAAAGAAAAATAGCAGCTCCGCCGGAAAGTTTTGGAAACAAAAACATCAACAGCGCCAAACCCACAATATAAATACAGCCGTGACAAATTGCTTTCCGATATTTGCCTGAAATAATATAAAAAATAAGAGGAATGGATAATAAGACTCCATTTTCAATTAGTTCCATAGTAGACAGACCACACTGAACCAAAAGTCCGCTGATTGTAACAACCAAAAGGAGTTTTGTTCTAGGATCCAAAAAGCCCAACTTTGTTTTTTTTATCATGCTTTTTTACCGATTTTCTGAAAATGCTTTTTGAAAACCGCATAGCCGAGAATACCTCCTAAAACGCCTCCGACCAGTGTCAGGATAATACTACCCCAAAAACCGACACTGGATACATTAGTCAGCATTTCGGATACATACGCTTCTCCATATTGCTCTATGAGACGTTTACGGTAGCTGTCAAATGAAGCCAAGTACAGACGTAGAGCGAAACCTATATCCCACAGAGTAAATATTACATATACCAAAATTATCTTAATAGTAGATGTATAATGAAGCGCCGACAATATAACTTCTGCCAGAAAGCTTGCGATTATAGCTGTGACAAGAGGCAAAATACCGCTTCCCATAGTCAAAGACAAAAGTCCACATAGCAGACCCATCATAAGTATCATACCGGGCTTTTTGATTTTTGTTAGGAAGAGCATAAAGGGAATGCCACACACAATACCGGTGATGAGAGGCAAGACCGTCATCAAAACAGGAATGTATCCTGCGCACATAGCAACGAAGAACGATACATAGTACAGCACCACAAAAAGTGCCACATTCAGAAAGTCTTTAAGTTCATATTTATGTTTCATAGAAAATCTCCTTTTAAGTTAGTAGACGCTAACTTCTTGTTAAAAACTGTATCATCAGTATAGGCTATTCTCTATTGTGTTGCAACTCTGTTTTGTCCATTATGCTCCATTTTGTTCACGACTTTTCTTCCGATAACTCTGCGGTGTCATTGCAGTATTCGAGCGGAATACAGAGGCAAATTTACTGGGATTGTCATATCCTACCACCGATGCAATTTGCGATGTAGTCAGTTCTGTTTCACGCAAAAGCCGTTGAGCTTCCTCTACCCGATGTTTTCTCGCAAATTTTGCCACAGAACAGCCGTAAATGCTGGCAAAATGCCGTCTCATAGTGGTAACCGGAATACCGATAGTCTGAGAAAGCTCATGCAAGGTATAGTGATGTTCCAGATTGTTTAGGATAATGTCTGCTACCTGTTTCAGTTTCCTCACTTGACTGCTTGGAAGATAGATTGGCTGTGCTGTGTACTCTGTCCATTGAAGGTCCTGCAAAAAAAGAAGCAGTTGCAAACAGGCAAGCTTTCGATGCAAATCCGTCTGGTAGAGCGATGCCTGCACAATGCCCAATACATTGGTTGCCAGAGGTGATGAAGACAGATCCAAATTGTTTCCCATACAGAACCGCTCCCTTAAACGTTCCAAATCTATATGAAAATTCGGCGGTAGCTGTCCTTGCGCCTTTGATAGCTGAATTCCAAAGGAAATCCCCTGATAGTTTTTTTGTGGAAAAAGGAAACGCCCAATACTCTGCCTATAATCATATGGCATAAAACTGCCAGCGCTCAAAAAGGCGGATTTACCGTCTTGCCTATCCCACTGAATTTTACCACCAATACAGTATTCAAATCCGAACATATTTTGAGACTGTGTGTAATTTGACTCACACTGTTCCAGATGAAAGTTACTGTAACTGAGCAAAATACCCGGAAAAACTTCATAAGCCTCAATCTGTCCCGTACCGGTTTCGTTTTCAAAACGTAAAAGCACGTCGGAAGTTTTCGTATTATTCATCAATCTTTCTCCTCTCCAAAGCATACTTTTAGAAATAAATTATTTATAATTAATTAATGAAAGTAAGCGTTAGATATATTTAGTTAATATTCAAATATTTTTCGCCAATATTATATCATATTTACAAAAAAATTACTATTTAAAATAAGAAATTATATTTTCTGAAATTGCAATAACTGCTTTTTTTCACCCACACTTTGTGGATATTCCTGTATAAGCGGTAAAAAATTTTTCTCTGTTTTTTCCCATTCGTCTCATTGGTTAATTCATATTATATTTCCATTTTATCATACCCCTCTCTGTTATAGCAAATCACATTTTTTATTTTTCAGTTTTAAGATATGTATAGGCATATATACATAT
>JAHHTT010000071.1 GCA_020024465.1 Odoribacter sp. | reverse complement strand
GTATCCTTCAAACAAGCATCCATCACCTGTTGCAGCGTTGCTTTCTTAAATGTCTGATTCACTCTCACTGTCTGTTGCTTCATCTCCGCACTGTTATAAGTGAATACATAGTCGCTATGCGACATCAGATATTCAAAAACCTCCACCAGACTTTTGTCTTTGAAATTCACAGTAAACGTTTGCGTTACCTGTGCCATGAGCCCTAATGAACCGGACAAGAAAAACAACATACAAGAAATATTCCGCAAAATATCTCTTCTTGGCCAAATTCCCCGCTTTCGGGAAATGAAATCACGTTTTTTTTCCATAAATTTGTAAATGAGTTAGTATTAATTATTGATATAGGCGGGGAAGTTTCGAAGGTCTCCCTGCCTATTTCTCTTTTATTACAAAAAGAGTGTCATTTATTTTTTCACAACTGAAATCCCCGACCTTTTCCAAAATCAAAAGAACATCTTCCGGTTTATCATATTGCTTAACAATGGTCGTATAGGTCAAGGAAGCAATTTTTAAATCCTCAAATCTAAATTCTACACCATAATAATCAGCTAATTTCTCTACAATATCCTCCAATCTGGCATCTTTAAACGCAAACTTCCCATCTTTCCAGGCCGTAGCATATCGAATATCCACCTCTTCCACTTTCCATCCGCCATTTTTATCCAACATGGCCTGCTGTCCGGGAGCAAGCACAACCTTACGTTCATTTTTATCTTGCATCCGAACTCTACCTTCCACAAGTGTCGCCACACACTCTTGCTCCTCTTGGGCAGATACATTGAAACTCGTTCCCAACACTTCCACTTTCGCCGAAGACATACATACCCGAAATGGCCGTAATGTGTCTTTTGTCACCTCAAAATAAGCCTCTCCCGATAATTCAACTTCCCTACAATCCGCTGCAAACCGGGACGGGAATTTCAAACGGCTGCCACCATTGAGCCACACCCGCGTACCGTCGAACAGCACCACCTGCAATTTATCTTTTTGTGCCGTAATCAATTCTTCGTAATGTACCGGCTTCTCAAGCAAGGTTTCCCCTGTCGCCCTCTCTCCCTCCTGTCTTCTGACTTCCTGCGTCAAAACCAGTTCCTGCAATGTATCCGACAACTGAATCTCCTTGCCTTCCAATTTCCATACAGTCGCCGGCATCCTATCCCTCAGAGCACTCATGGAAACCACCAATTCCATCCTGCCTGTTTTTTTCGATCCGTCCAACAAAAACCAGCTACATCCAAGTCCCACAACGACCAAAGCCGCAACGACACAGAAACGACGGATCCACCTCCGGCGACGGATTTCCGTCATTTTTGCCTTCATTTGCCACCAAGCCGTCCGTTCGTCCGTATATTTCAATTTTTCCACATCCTGATACAAGCGATCGGAATTTTTCAATTCCATGAAAAATTTCATATTCTCCTGCTTCTGCAACCAGGCTTCCAGAATATCCGCTTCGTTGCCTTTCAAAGCTCCCCGAAGATGTTTATAAATCAAATCGCTCATCCATATATCTTTTTCAATCTTTTTCATACCGCCTTTTTTAAAAATATAATGCCGCAAACAATATCGCAATCAGTATATACTCGCCTATATCTGCCAAACGCCCGCGCAATTCACGGTAAGCTTGCTTTTTATGTGTTTTCAATGTATTTATATTCAAATTCAATTCTTTGGAAATTTCATCATAAGAATGTCCCTCCAGACGCATCATCATAATATTTCTACGGATTTCGGGCAATTCCTCTATTTCATGAAGAATCCGCGCTGACAATTCATTTTCGATAATCCAATGTTCGATTTTGTCATCATCTTCTATTTTCTCGTCCAAAGCCTCCATTTTCAAATCCGTACGGTGATCCCGCAGATAATTCAAGCTTCTGCTTTTGACATAATGGTACAGGTAGGATTTGAAAGCCTCCTCTCCGGATAAAACAGGAATATTCTGCCACATGTAAAGGAAGGCTTCCTGCACGATATCCGTCACGACATCATCCGGCAAGAAACGTCCGGCAAAAAGACATGCCTGTGCATAGAAACGTTTGAACATTTCCTGCAGCACTCTTTCGTCCCGTAAATTTATCGTTCCTGTTACTGTTTTCATATTATAAATGCCTTTTCATTATCTATAACACCAAATATACCTTCAGGGGGTGAGAAAATACAAACTTTTTTTTGCTTTTTTTCTTATAAGTTCCACTTCACTCTCATCTCTTTCCGCCAAAGGAAGCTAACCCGAAGCTCTTCCGCAATCGAAACCTTTCCGTTCGGATGAGCTTCGGACAAACTTCGGAGAAAGAACGGAGAAATGTAAGAGGGGCATAAGAGAGCGATGGGACATTTACCAAAGCTGATTCGGAAATGAAAAAAAAATCGAACGGAGGAGTATAAAAAAAGACAGTCCCCGGCCGTGTGTCGGGAACTGTCTGTATCATAAAAAAAAACGTCCGTCTGACGGTAATGCTATAAATGATAGTCCTCCAGTTTAAATCCACGCAGAAAATCTTCGGCGGTCATACGTTTTTTACCTGCCAGCTGCAACTCCAATATCCGCAATATACCACCGGATACATATATATCAAATGTCTTTTTGCCATCGGTAGAGAGTTCGCCCGGAGCATGACTGTGGGAGCAGACGATTTTCTGCGTCCGGAAGATTTTAAAAGTGTGAGACTGTCCGGACTCCTTATGCACCAGTCCGGACCAGGCAGCCGGGAAAGGAGCCAATCCCCGTATACGGTTGTAGATTGTATCCAACGGACAAGTCCAGTCAACCCGCATATCCTCCTTGAATATCTTCGGAGCATGTATGGGGATACGTCCATCCAACAATCCGTTCTGGTCAATCAACGGATAATCGCCCGAAGCGATGGCATCAACGGTCTTCAATAAAAGCCGGGCACCTTTTTCCATCAGGCAATCATGTAAATCACCGGCAGTCATTTCGTCTGAAATATCGGCCTTTTCCTGAAAGATGATGTTGCCGGTATCAATTTCATGTTTGAGCAGAAAAGTGGATACTCCCGAATATTTTTCTCCATTCATAACAGCCCAATTAATCGGTGCAGCTCCCCGATAGTCCGGCAAGAGAGAAGCATGCAGGTTCACCGTACCCAACGGGGGCATACTCCATACCACTTCCGGCAGCATCTTGAAGGCCACCACCAGCTGCAGGTCGGCTTTTAAAGCAGCCAGTTCTTCGAGGAAGTCCGGGTCCCGGAATCTTGCCGGCTGCATGATTTTCAATCCTACCTCCCGTGCATATTTCTTGACGGCAGATTCCTGCAACTGCTGTCCGCGACCGGCCGGCTTATCGGGATTTGTCACGACTCCCACCACCTGATAACCGTTTTCCACCAAATATTTCAAAGGGCAAACCGCAAAATCCGGTGTTCCCATATATACTATGCGCAACTGTTTTTTCGTCATGTCTTTTCTTAATTTTTCTGCCATTTTCGTCCGGCTATCTTTTTCTTGAAAAAATGCGATATTTTATCCAAGAACTTATGATAGGCTTCTGTATTCATCATTTCAGAATCAGTTACAGACTTGTAAGTCAATATAATCCCCAACGGCAACAGGATACAGGCAGAAATCCACATCCCGAATGCAGGAGATATCACTGCCTCACGTGCAGACCGTTCGCCCATCATTGAAATGATATAATAGATAATAAACAGCACAACGGAAACGACAACAGGCATCCCCAAACCTCCCTTGCGGATAATCGCCCCCAAAGGCGCTCCGATAAAGAAGAAAATGAAACAGGCAAATGACAGGGAAAATTTCCGGTGCCATTCCAATTTGCTTTTGATAATAGAAAGATCCTGGGCATTATAATAATGAATATCGTCCTGCATACGCTGCCGCACTTCCCGTGCATACAGCACTGCATTACTGACCGCCCGTTGCTGTTCCTCAGCATCAAATGTCGCATAAAGACTGTCCGGATTGCTGTACATTCCCCTTGTTTCCACCTGCAGTATACTATCCCGCGCCGCATTCGAATTTTTATTTTTGTGATAATTGGATTTCAGCATCCGTTGGGCGTCCTTGTTCTTACGCTCCACAACAAAACGCTTCATGGATGCAATCGTATCATCCAGCTGTTTGAGGTTCAACATCAATGCTGCAGATCTGAATGAATTTTCATCCGTGCGTTTCAGATCATTCTCCGGAAGTTCTATCAAAACGGTCTGTTTATCAAATTTTATCCGCCTGAAGGGAAAGGTACGCCTCTGGTTCAGATTTTTCATGCCTTCGTCGGAATAGCTGTGACCATTAAAAAGCATCAATTTCATTTTATTGATCTTCACATCATTGATCATCATTCCCGAGTCGGCTTTCGTCACTTCACAATTCCCGCTTCCTGATTTATGATTGTATATCAACATATCGTACATCATTCCGGTGTTTTTGTTGATACGGTCCACCTTTATACTATATCCTTCCAAATCATTCGTAAAAATACCTTCCTGTAAAGACATCTCCGGCTTTTTTTTACGGATATCATAATAAAGACTGCCCAATTTCAAATTGGCATAGGGCAATACATTGTTAGAAAATACAAAGGCCAAGCCGGTAAGCAGGACAATCAGGATAATCAGGGGCTTCATGATGCGATAGAGCGAGATACCGGCAGACTTCAGGGCTATCAATTCATAATTTTCGCCCAAACTGCCGAAGGTCATGATGGATGACAGCAAGACAGCCAGTGGCAATGCCATGGGAATCAATGTCAAAGCAACATAATAAAGGAATTCGACAATAATCGATACGTCCAGCCCCTTGCCGACCAGATCGTCGATACTTCGCCACAAGAATTGCATGACCAATACGAACATGCTGATGAAAAAGGTTGCTGCAAAAGGTCCGATGAAGCTTTTGAGCATGAATATATGCAGTTTTTTCATTTGTCAAATATAACCTGTCAATAATCCAATCTTACGTAACAGGTGCAAAGGTACTATTAATCGGCAAAAGTCAAACTATCAAGCCCCGAGATTACGATGGAGAACCTCCATTTGTTTATTCCACAGCTCAACAGAATCATTTTCTTCGTCATCATCCACAAAGTCGGTGATAATTAAGGCTACATCTCCGGTAAGCGGCTCAACACGGATATCAAAGCCAAAATATTCGTTGTCTTCCGCATCATCCCATGCAAAATATACTTTTGAATTGGGTTTCGCCTCCAGAAGCGTGGCCGGATGCTCCGCTTTATTCCATACAAAAATGAACTTTTCTCCTTTCTGTGATACGTCATCCGCAAACCATTCGGACAAGCCGGCAGGCGTACTGAGACGGGAATACAATACCTTTACAGAAGATGAAAAAATGTACTCTAGCTCTATTTTTCTTCTCATATCACGAAAATTTGAGCCTAAATTTAAAGATAAAATTCATATCATGCAAAAATATCCCCGGAAAATTCTCGTTTAATGGCTTCCATAAAGCGTACTTTCCACGGTTCTCCCTCGTTTTCCTCCATGTGGGAAAGTCCATTGATCAAATCGGCCAATGACAATTTATGAAAATCCAGAGCGGGGAAATAAAAGACATCATCTTCCTCTTTTACTTCGACGAGAATACGCCGGTCAACCAGCTCCTGCAATACGACCCTCGCCTTGCTGGAACTGATCCGCAGCCGCTTGCAAATCAATGCCAGAGATGGTCCCCCGTTGTTGTGAGTATATTCTTCCGAGATAAAACGCAACATTCTGATGGAGGTGTGTACGTCATCCACCCATCTTCTACCGGCATCCAATGTTCCGCGATAAAGGAAATGGCGATTGCGCATGATATAACACAATTCCGTTCCCCATAATACGATACTCCAGCTCAGTTGCAGCCAGACCAACAGCAATGGCAAGGCGGCAATCCCTCCATATATGGCATTGTAGGAGCTGACACCTATCTGAAAACGGAAATAGAACCACTGTACGACCTGAAAAATCGTTCCGGCAACAATGCCTGACAGGAGTGCATATTTAAACCTGACAGGAGTCGTGGGCATGAACATATACAAAAAAACAAACAGGAACCAGACCAATACATACGGAGCCAGTCTCAAGACTGCGGTAAGTGCCGCCCCTGCATACCCCAGCAGACTTTCACTCGCAGCATATTCCTGCAGACTTGCCGTCATAAAGACATTGATGCTGCTAACCAATACAATCAATACCGGAGCAATAAAAAGGATGGACATATAGTCGGTAAATTTTTTTACAACTCCCCTGCCTTTTTTTACTCCCCAAATACGATTCATTGCCAGCTCCGTATTGGACATCATCCGGACAGCCGACCAGATCAACAGAACGATTCCCAAACCGGTGATGATGTTGCTTTGTGTATGTTCGAGCGCCTTGGCAGCCACGTCCATCACCCACTGCATTACATCCGGATTTGTAAATGTATGTCTCTGCATCCACATTTCCAAAGCTCCGGAAGCTCCGAAACCACGGGCGACAGCGAGTATCAACGCCAAAATCGGAATAAATGCGAGTGTGGAATAGAAGGTCAGTGCCGAGGCCGAAATCGCTGATGCATTTTGTGTAAAACGGTCGACAGACACCACAATCATTGCCAACATTTTCAACAATAAATCTGTAAAGAATGTAGAAATCCGCCAGTCTTGACGCAGAACGGAATAATAAAATTCTACAATCAGATATTTTTTCAAGCCGGACATGTATTTGTTCTTTCTCATCATCTGGAGTGTATTAACAGTCGTAAGGAGCAATCTGAATTACAAAGATAGAAAAAATGCCGGAAAGCGCATAGCGGCTTCCGGCCATTCAATATTTCAGAGCACGGGAACAAATTTACCCAAATAATTCAGTAACAATCCGTTTGACTGTTTCCGGATCAGCGTCAACAGGAAATATGCAATCAGGCTTTTTATAGAACAGTTCATGCTCAGACCTGAATCGACGGACACCACCTCCGGTGATATTCAACATAATGACTGCATCCTTTTCCACTTTTCCCCCGGCAATGGCCTGCAGCAAAGATGCAAGAGCCACACCGGCCGCCGGTTCGATGTCAATGCCTTCTGTTTCTTCAAACAGCTGTGCAGCGGCTAAAGCTTCTTCGTTGGTCACGGCAAACATGTCACCTTTCGTAGCTGTCAATGCATCAAACAAACCGCCTTTCAAAGAATAAGGAGGCTTGCGGTTGGACAGCACTTTGGCCGAAATCATCTCTACCTGACGTCTTGCTTCTGCAGCATCCAGGGGCAATAATTCGCGGGAGCCGGCTTTCCAGGAGTCGTACATCAGTGTAAAGGGACTGTTCTGTGACACCATTAATTTCATAACGTTGTCACCATATCGGCCGTCAGCAATAAAACGCAGATTGGCCTCCCATGCGGCAATAGCACCCGTTCCACTACCGACTGCCTGGAAATAATAATCAGGAATCCGACCGATAGCCGTTACTGCCGACAAGACGGTCGTACCCATTCCATCCCTGCGAGCCACATTTTTGGCTCCTCCTTCCGGATAGAATTTATCCATTTCACAAATGATATTGGAAAGATGTATGGAATCGAAATAATCGCTTCCCTTTGCAGTAACCACAACTTTCACACAGGAATCAAGCGGCTGTGCCGACCATAATGCATCCAGATTATCTTCGGGGAGACATAACAGCAGGGGTATTTTATTTTCAGAACAGACACGGGCGAAAGCTCTTGCCGTATTTCCAGCCGAAGCGACTACCATCACTTTGCCGAGACGGTCGTTGTAGCGCGCGCATACAGAATATGCCTCACATTCTTTGAATGAGCCGGTGTTCATAGCAGCGCCTTTCTCAGGCCAGTAACCGTTGAATGTAATATACAGACGAGAAAGTCCCAACCGTGCAGCCAACGCTTCACTTTTATAGGTGACCGGAGCACCCGATCCATCCAAAATACGACAAACAGGCAACCAATCGGAAAATTTATACAAACCCGGCAACTCTTCCTTCACTTCGAGTTGTTTCTTTGCATAATTGGCAAAAATCAATGCAGCCCCATCCTTATTCGGACATTCCAATTCCCAGTTTTTATCGGCAAATTGAGCGCCGCAACATCTGGATTCCAATACATAGTCAGTCTTTTCCACTGTATTTACTTTCTTAAAAATTTCAGTTCACAAAAATAAGAGATTTGATTTTTCCCCAGGAGGGTATAAATACTACTTTTTATCAACGGCAGGCAAAAAGAAAGCAAAAATACAGTCCATCATTGAAAAATCCGTATCTTTACGATGTAAATATTCTCATTACGGTTTTAGAGCATTTGTTTATGAGACAGATTCTATTTTTAGGGATACTTATATGCATTGCCTCTTGCCACCGCAGTATGGAGCCCTGGCCCTATGACGGCGACAAACAGACAGTTTCAATCCAGACGTCCATGCCCCATCTGGACGGTTTCTATGGTTTACCGGCCAATTGCCAGTTGTTCGTTTACGATGAATCCAAACAATATACGGACAAACAAGACGCGCAACAGGAAGGGAGCAAGAACCGATATCAGGCAAAATTGTTTCCCGGGACGTATACCGGCTACTGTGTCACCAATGCCAGCGAATCGTCCTACTGGAAATATGACAGGAACTCCTCTCCGGAAGCCATATCATTGAAATCACAGCCTCAAGGCGGCAGCAGAGACCATCTTATGGGACAGTGTGAAATGGAGGTCAAAGCCGAAGGGACGAATGTGTTCAATTTCCAGATGGAGCGCAAAGTCGGCCAACTTCTGATTGTTGTGCACAATATGCCCGAATGGCTCACGGATCTGCAATTGAAGGTCAACAACATTCCCAAGTCTATCAGTCTGACCGGCATATATGACAAGGGAACGCATACCGTCCAGACAGATGCCGCACAAGCCATAGGAGGCGTCTCTACGACACAGCTTTTGGTATTCCCTCCACAAAACTCGAAAAGAAGTCAGCTGACCTTAACCTCCGCTGCTCACAAATATGTATCGGAAGAATATGAGATACAGGAGATTGTAGCCAATAAAATCACACGTATCGATGTCACCTTCGAAGAAGTGCCGGAAATGAACATTATCGATTTCACCACAACACTTGTCGAATGGGATAGAGATACCATCCAAGAAGAATGGGAAACTCCGGCCCCCGAGCAGGAAAAACCTTGTGAAGGCAGCGGGGACGGATATAATATGGTGAACAATCCGGATTTTGAAGAGGAATTCATAGAAGGCATCCCCATGGGCTGGAAATTAGACGGCAGCGGGAAAAGCAAACTCATCAAGCAGGTGATGTTGCCGGTGCATCACGGTAACCATGCCGTACAGTTAAACGGTGCGACTTATTTGTATCAGGACATTTTCATAGAAGGCGGCAGTTGTTATCAATTGAAAATATTTGCCTATGCCCCCAATGAAAAGATAAAATGGCGGTATTGGTGCACCTGGATGCAAGGCAGTACTCCCTTGAACAGCTTCTCGGCAGAGCTGCATCCCAACAATTATTGGTATCAAACCGACGGCTATATCGATGCTCTTGAGGGCAAGATTGTACGCGCCCCCATCAATGCGACAAGACTTCGTATGGAAATCCGGACCTATACGGGTACACCGGAAGATGGTGAAGGTCTGTATGTAGACGGAGTGAGCGTTGAAAAGGTGTACTGAAA
>JAHHTT010000070.1 GCA_020024465.1 Odoribacter sp. | reverse complement strand
AGATAAAAAACTAAAATATTCATTTCCATTCATTTATGCCAAAGTTTTATTTGCTTATTTCAAATATTACCTCTATATTTATTCCATATATAACCATAAAACTTTTGATATATGACTACGACAATTACTTTCAATGAATTAAGAAAAATCAAAGACATGTTACCTTCAGGAAGTATGCAAAGAATTGCTACCGATTTGGGAATTGATATAGAAACGGTCCGTAATTATTTTGGTGGAGACGATTATGATGAAGGAAAAGCTGCTGGTTTGCATATCGAACAAGGTCCTGACGGAGGTATTGTCAAACTAGACGATACTACTATTTTGAAAAAAGCTAAAGAGATTTTACAACACTAAAAACAGAATAAGGGTGTATAAAGTTTTCTTGTAAAGAATTGAATACTTTGAAAAAAGTATCCATTAAATGTACGCACAAAACAAGGAGAAGTGTAAAATCCAAAAATCTCGCTGCATAGCGTAACTTCTATAAGAAGTGGTTATGCAGCAATTTTTTTCTACACACCCCAGACATTTGTACTTAACATGTAAGTACCTTGAGCTTCTCTTTTAAAGTATTTTACATAACACATTGATTTAAATTTGATTATGAAGAAATAAAAGATGTTTCTTCGGCACTAAAGAAATTGAAGATATAATGCATCCTGAGTTCAATATAAAACAATTGTATTTTACAATTTCTATATCATACTCTTTCATATACAAATAATTCTTTCAGACTCATAGCCCGAATCTACAACAATCGCAAAGGCAAAACGTCTATATTTTTCTTTAAAGAATAGCAGAAAAGAAAACATTAGCGTATCTGTGGAATTGAAATAAAAGATAAAGTCAGTCCAACTTGGAAAAGCATCAAATTATATGAGGTAAATGTTTCGACGAAGAAGCTTTTCAATCTTACACTAAGAGTAGATGTTGTTCACGTAAGTATACGAAACAATCTTCAGTATCGTCTTATTATAAAGAACAGCCTCTTCCCCTATAAAACTTCTTCACTTTTGTAAGCTTGAAATTCTCTACGATGTAGTTTAAAATACGTTTAGAATCATCACTCGCAATATCTTCATCAATTCTTTTCGAAAAATAACGATTTATCCTTGTATACAAGGAATATAAAAAAAGAAGGTATATCAAAATGTACTTTAAACATTTTGCCACTCCCTCACATTCATTTCATACTACTTGTACATCTGTATATACAATTGCTTCACTCATTTTAGAAATAATATAGGTCGCTGGCAAAAACATAGCACCATTAGTATTCACTATTTTTCTCAAAATAGCAGTTTTATTCTCTCCCAAAACAGGCACTAAAATAATTTTACTATTTAATATCAACTGCCCCGTCATTGTAATTCGCTTCTGTCCTGATTGAGGGTGTACAGCTACCACATAATAACGTTTATCTGTCAATAATTCTAATTGATTAGGAAAAATAGAAGCCGTATGTCCATCTTCCCCGACTCCTAGAATCACACAATCAAACCTTGGTAAACAAGTATAGTCAGACAATTCACATTTCACCATTTCAGAATATCGAGCTGCTTCTATTTCCGGATCACATTCACCATGAATTCGATGGATATGTACTTGGGGTATATTCAGAGGCATAAACAATAATTCATTTGCATACATATAATTACTATCAGTATCAGTCGGTTTAACACAACGCTCATCTACCCAATAAAAGCGCAATTGCTCCCACTTTATATTACCTCGATATTTATCAATCCACAAACGATACATTTTTTGAGCAGTGTTTGCTCCTGACAACGCTAAATGGAAGGGACCTGTATGTTGCTGCATCTTTTCAATCAAACACTCTGTCAGTCCACATAAAGCTTCTTCTTCTGAATGGTAGATTTCTAATTTCATAACCTTAGTATGGGATTTTTAATTTTGCAATTTACAATTTTCTCTACTTTCTAACAAGAAGAAAATAAATAAAATTACTATATAAAAGGATTACTTATGTTAGTCATTTTGCCTACTTTTGTATTCTGTAAAAGCTACGTAATAATAAATAGAAGGCATTTATGAATAAAATTATTCTCAAACCCGGTAAAGACCGCTCTGTATTTCGCTATCATCCATGGATTTTTTCTGGAGCTATTGCTCGAGGCGAAGGTGACCTACAAGAAGGTAATCTTGTGAAAATATACACATCTGATAATCGTTATCTCGCTACAGGACATTGCCAAATAGGTTCTATAGCTGTGAGAATTTTAACTTTTCAAGACGAAACCATCGATTACAACTTTTGGCGTAACCGCATAGCTGATGCTTACAATATGCGTAAAGCTATTGGCTTAACTGAATCTCCAACCAATAACGTTTACCGAATTATTCATGGAGAAGGTGATAACTTGCCAGGACTTATTGTTGACTATTATGCAAAAGTAGCTGTTGTACAATTTCATTCCGTCGGCATGTATTTGGAGCGCGAAAATATAGTACATGCACTATTAGATATTATGGGTGACAAAATTAAAGCCATATATGACAAATCAGAAGGTACTTTGCCTTATAAGGCCGCTATAAATCAACACAACGGATATCTTTATGGTAAAACGGACAATTTTATTGCATTCGAAAATGGTTTAAAATTCAATGTCGACTGGCTAGAAGGACAAAAAACCGGATTTTTCATTGATCAACGCGAAAATCGCAGTCTGTTAGAAAAATATGCAAAAGGGAAAAATGTACTAAATATGTTTTGTTACACAGGAGGATTCTCTTTCTATGCCATGCGTGGTGGTGCTCGTCTAGTTCATTCCGTTGATATTTCCTCTCGTGCAATAGAACTTGCAAAACGCAACGTAGAACTCAATTTCCCGGGAGATGCTCGTCACGAAGCATTTGCAGAGGAAGCATTTCAATTTTTAGAGAAATCACAAAACAAATACGATTTAATTATCCTAGATCCACCAGCTTTCGCCAAGCACCAAAATGTATTAAACAATGCCATCCTTGGTTATAAAAAACTTAATCGTAAAGGTATCGAAATCATCAAACCTGGTGGTATTATATTCACCTTTTCCTGTTCACAGGTAATGACTAAAGAATTATTTCGCCAAACAGTATTTACAGCTGCTGCTAATACGGGACGGCATGTTCGTATCCTACATCAACTAACACAACCAGCCGATCATCCTATAAACATCTACCATCCAGAAAGTGAATATTTAAAAGGATTTGTATTATATGTAGAATAAAAAGGAGAGGGAGAAAAAATGAAGTGCTCCCGAAAAATTAAACGTTAAATTACTCGTTAAACCATAAATTCTCTATAATAGGGATCCTTCAAAATAAAGATGGCATATGAGGATGACAGCTAAAATCATCTTATATGCCTTTTTAATTACGATATTTTTATCCTATAATTTTACACATTTCGTAAAATTGCCAAAAACAATGCTCTGATCTCAACTCGTAATCTCCCAACAACAATCTTCTCCAATTACTCTTTGTAAAATACTGTCAGTAGCCAAAGTAATTTCATTTCATCAACCTCCATCCTCAAACTTAACAATAGATTAATTGTCTGATCATTTTCTAAACACATAAGTCTTAAAAACAAATATTCGAGAAAAGTCTGCAGATTCCCCAATACTTTACTTCTTCTATTGCCAACATCATTATTTTTTTCAACTTTGTTATATCACTATTCCGTTACATAATACACACTTTTATTTATTCAACAAGTCGTAAAATTCCTTTTCTGTAATTACTTTCGTTCCTAATTTCTTTGCTTCATTCAATTTACTTCCAGCATTTTCTCCTGCCAGCAAAAAAGTTGTCTTTACTGAAACAGAATTATTCACTTTTCCTCCAGCGTTTAATATCATATTTTTAAAATATTCACGTGGACGACTTAAAGTCCCTGTAATAACAAATATTTGCCTTTTTAACTGACTACTTTCACCTTCTTTTTCCTGCATTTCCATCACAACACCTGCCTCTGCTAAACGCTCAATTATTACTCTATTTTCTCCTTTTTCAAACCACTCTAACAAACTACCAGCCATCTGCTCTCCAATATCCTCTACCTCTAGCAATTGTTCATAATTAGCATTTTTTAACTGATAAATACTACGGAAATGCTTTGCCAAATTACAAGCAGCAGTCTCACCGATATAACGGATGCCCAAAGCATATAGCAAAGCGGCAAGACCGACATTCTTAGAGTGTTCAATACCTAGGACTAAATTACTAATAGATTTTTCCTGTAACCTATAAACACTCAATGTGTTCAATTTACGTACCAACTTTGCATTTTTTCTGAAAAAACAAATAATCGTTTCTGCCAATTTTCTATCAATACCTTCCACTTGCGTAATTTCTTCTACTGACGCCACTGATAATTCATAAATATAATCAAACTGTGTCGCCAATAAATCAGCTTTACACCTATCTACACCGGGAATTCCTAAGGCATATATAACATAATCCAAAGGAATGGTATCCAATTCTCCTGCTCCCATCAAACGTTCCTTTACTTGATTAAAAGGCATGTGAAAATATTCCAATATCCGATTTACAATTCCCTCATCATTAATTAACGTCATCAATTCCTCTTTATCTGCTTGTGCATAAGCAGATAAACTACCGAAATGACGAGCCAAAATCCCAGCTAAACGTAAAGATATATTTTTAACCCCTATCTCAAAAGCGTAAATAACCTTAGTTAATGAAATACTTGTTATCTCGAAACTCTCCGGATAAATGATTTTCTCCAATCCTACTAGTTCTCTCTTTATATTTGGCAAAAAATAAATGTCCGCCACATTATGGATAACTCCCTTGCTAAGCAATAAATCGACAGTTTCGGCCCCCATACCTTCTATATTCATAGCCTTACGACTGACAAAATGCTCTATTTTTCCGGCAATCTGCGGAAGACAATGCTCTTCATTTGGACAATAATGATTAGCTTCACCTTCACTTCGCACCAAAATAGCACCACATTCTGGACAATGAGTAATAAATTCCACAGGTCGCGCTTGCTGTGTCCTAACTTCTTTATTCACCCCTACTATTTTAGGAATAATCTCCCCTCCTTTCTCTACATACACATGATCGTGTTCATGCAAATCCAATTCAGCTATTATATCAGCATTATGCAAAGATGCTCGTTTCACCAAGGTCCCTGCAATATGCACAGGCTTCAAATTTGCCACAGGAGTAATGCTTCCCGTCCGTCCCACTTGATAAACAACATTCAATAAAACTGTTTCCACTCTCTCTGCTTTAAACTTATATGCAATAGCCCAGCGAGGAGACTTAGCTGTATACCCTAACAAATGCTGCATCTTTATACTATTCACTTTAATAACAATACCGTCAATCGGTACTGATAAATTAACACGCTCTTTATCCCATTTTACAATAAACGACCAAACCTCCTCAATCGAGTTCGCTACTTGTATATATGGAGCGACACTCAATCCCCATTCCTTGGCTTTCATCAAATTCCCATAATGCGTATCAGATGGAGTTATTTCGCCAGGCAAATAGTAAAGGTAACAATCCAGATGACGTTTAGCAACTTGTGCAGAATTCTGTAATTTCAAAGTGCCAGCAGCAGCATTTCTAGGATTTGCAAACAATGCCTCTCCTGCTTCGGATTTTTTCTGATTCAAGCGGTTAAACACAGCAAACGGCATCAATATTTCACCACGGATTTCAAATTCGGACGGATAATCCCCTTTTAATCTCAAAGGTACAGTATGGATAGTGCGCACATTAGCAGTCACATCATCCCCCTTCACTCCATCCCCCCGAGTTACTGCCTGCACGAACTCTCCGTTCTCATAAGTCAAGCTAATAGATGTGCCGTCATATTTTAACTCACACACATACTGCACTTGATCTCCCACCATTTTTCTTACTCTTTGGTCAAAATCCAATAATTCCTCCTTACTATATGTATTTCCCAATGACAACATTGGATATTTATGCGCTACTTGGTTAAAAGCACGATTAATATCTTGCCCCACCCGCTGAGTAGGAGAATTAACGTCATACATTTCAGGATATCTTGTTTCCAATTGCTCCAATTCATGCATCAATTCATCAAATTCACAATCAGAAATTTCAGGAGCATTATCAACATAATATTTATTATTATGATATTCAAGTAATTCCCTTAATTCAATAATCCTATTTTTACCCATGTCATATTAAATTAAAAATCTCCTACAAAAATAGTGAAATAAAAAATAGGAAAAGAATGCCTATTATTGAAAATTATCCTCTAATTTAGTAGGTTTAGAAATTATAACTCTACTCACATGATAAACAGAGCTATCGTAATCATCATATTGTTAATTTCAACGGTTTATGCTTCCGCCCAATTTGTCAACTTCGGACAGGATCGCGCCTCTATCCGCTGGAAACAAATAAAGACAGAGAATTTTCAAATCATATACCCTGATTTTTTTGAAAAAAATGCCCAAAAGGCTGCAAATATATATAATCGTCTTTATCGCCATGCCAATACACTCCGTCTTAAGCCCCAAAAAATATCTATGATCATGCATACCGACGGAGGCACATCCAACGGAAGCGTATCATTAGCCCCTCGCAAAAGTGAACTTTACACAACTCCTCCACAGGAACCCTCTGACAGCTGGCTAGAGCACCTCTGTGTTCATGAATTCCGTCATGCTGTCCAACTTGACAAAATCAATCAAGGACTGACCAAAGGATTGTCATACCTGTTCGGTGAAATTTTTCCGATAGCTATTTTCGGAGTATATTTACCCATGTGGTTTGTTGAAGGAGATGCTGTAACATTTGAAACTTCTGTGGGTCATTTAGGACGTGGCCGATCGCCTGAATTTCTCAATGAAATGAAAGCTCAAATTGTAGAAAAAGGTCTTTACTCTTTTCACAAAGCAGTACTTGGATCCAATAAAGATTATATACCTAATCGCTACAACATGGGCTATTATATGGTGGCAAACACCCGTCATCACTATGGTTCAGATATCTGGAGCAAAACAATAGAACGAAGTGGCCGCCGACCATATGGCATCAATCCTTTTAACAAAAGTTTGACACTTTCCTTAGGCAACAAACGCGATAGCTTATGGAGCACACCCTACTTTCGTGCCCTTTTTCACAATCCGGATAGCGTAAAAAAAGCCAATTATTTCTACAACACCAAACGTATGCTATACCACGATAATTATTCTGAACTACAACAAATTTGGAAACGTGAAGCAGCCAACTGCATCCACACTTTTGATACAATATTAACCCACAATAAATATTACACAAACTATTATTATCCAACAGCTTTAGACAAAGATACCATTGTAGCCTATAAAATGGGATTACAAGAAAGTGGTTCGTTTGTAATACTGACACATGGTAAAGAAAAACGACTTACCCGTACCGGCCTACTTTATGACTACAAATTTGCCACTGACCGCAAACGAATTGTGTGGAGTGAATACCGTCCACATCTACGATGGGAACTGGCGGGCAAAATGCGCTTAAGCTGTTACGATCTTAAACGGAAAAAGTACATACGCATTCGAGGAAACAACAATCAGTTTTCACCGTTCAAAGCTGGGAATAAATGGGGTTTTATTGAGATCGACAAATGCAATCAGACATATATCGTCTTAACTGACTCCACCCTAAAACATGAACTTTGGCGTTTGAAAGCTAAAGATAACGAACATTTCATCCACCCCACTTGCCACAATGGGAAAATTATAACAGTAGTTCAATCCCCTAACGGAATCCGCTTAGAATCCATTGACATTAACAATCGTAATAGAGAAACAATAACACAGGATATATATTACGAATTGGACAATCCTCAGTCTGGAGATTCAAGTATTATCTATCGGGCCTCCTACGACGGAAACAATGCCCTCTATTGCTTGCAAAACGGTATTCATAAAAAAATTCTAAGCAGTAAATTCGGACTTCGGTTTCCATCATACGATACTGAAGAAAAACGACTTTACTTCTCATTCTACACTTCTGATGGTTACAAACTCGGTTCTGCAACTTCACAACAATTAACGGCGAAGTCCGTAAAATATGCCACCTATTCTTTAGCAGATGAAATGACACAACAAGAACTATGGCAACAGAATTCCACCTACGACAGTATATTTCCTAGCCGTCGTTATAACAAATTTACCCATCTAATAAATCTGCACAGTTGGGCTCCCATCTATGCCAGCCTAACCCCTATGGAAATAGATTTAGGTGCAACTATCTATTCCCAAAACAAACTCAGTACCCTTACATTCACTGCTGGATACGTGCGTCAATCCGGATACAAACATGGGAACTGGCTTCTCAATCTCTCCTATAGTGGCTGGTGGCCTATTTTCAGTCTTGAATTCAAAAGTGGGCGAGAAGATTTCCAAAGTTTTAGAGATGGTTTTCACCTCCGGACCAAACAAAAAAAAGCATTGTATGTATTCAACAAATCTCAACGTTCATCAGCTGATTTCGTCATACAATTTCCATTCAACTTTTCTTCTCGTCAATATAACAGCTCACTACGTCCTTATTTACGTTATCAAATCGAGGGGATTCACCACCAACGCCCAATACAAGTATATAGCTATCAACTGCAAGAAAACACAGCCATCCTTTATCCAAAGCAGAAGCAGGATTACTACATTTACCAAGCCAATCGTTACTACCAACTCATGGAATATGGTCTTATGTATAACAATCAAACCCGCATGACCCAACAAGAAATCAATCCACGATGGGGACAAATGCTCACTGGCGGCTTTACTCATGCACTGACTCACGGATTGAATCTTGGACAACAATGGTGGATTGCTGGTCATCTATATTTTCCTGGATTTTGTGTCAATCACTCACTTTCACTTTACGGAGGATTCCAACACATGTCCGGCAAAACACGCAACTACAGCAATAAAATCTCCTATCCTCGTGGCATCAGTCTCTATGGATACGAAATTGCCACATTCCGTGGTTCATACCACCTCCCGCTTTTATTTCCAGATTGGCACATCAGTTCGTTGCTCTATTTCAAACAGATTGATGGCTGTTTCTTCATAGACCTCGGCAGTAGTCTGCACCGTTTGAATAAATACATCTACTCTTCATACGGAATAGCTCTGACAACCGACACCCATTTATTCGGTCTAACCTACCCTATCCATGTTGGTATACGTTCAGGATATCAAACACAAACGAAACAGATATTTGGAGAATTACTATTCTCTATTGGATTAAGTATATAATTCTAAAACTATGATTAAAAAGTACTCCTATATTATATTACAAGAAGCACCTTTTTATTAAAGTTATAGCAAATGAACAATATCTAAATCAAGTCTTCTCGCAAATAATTTATTGTCAAATAATCCCAATGTTTATATACGAATTATTAACTGTTTACACAACTATATCCACATTTTTTCTTTAACAAAAAGATATGTCACATCGTATGGGAAAAATATAAAGTCAATTGATTCTCTATTATACTCCCAATTGACTCATCAAAAAAAACATTGGATTTATATAAAGAAAAAGCATTTTAACTCGAGTTTGTTTTAATTAGAATAAATCTATAGTCAAAACATTTTTTAGCATTAATCTTTCTTACAGAATCTTCTGTGAGTTTAATCTTGTGTGCGGTGTACATAGAACAACAGTCAGGTTTCCTATTGCATTATACTGGCTTTTGACATAGAGCAATAATATTATTATGATCGATTTCAATCCAAGCCTGTCTTCAATTATTTCAACCTGGTTTCTATCAAGGTTGCATTTTATAAAATAGTCTATTTCTTGACTTTGACAATGAGCACCCAAATCAAATTTCAGGTGGGAAAAGAAGTTCATTGGCCGCAGAGGTTGCGTATTAAAAATAGTATATCTCAAAACAGATCCATTTGGAAAGGGAATCTCTATTGTTGGAATT
>JAHHTT010000007.1 GCA_020024465.1 Odoribacter sp. | reverse complement strand
GAGTTCGATTAAACCATATATATAATTCTTTCATTGTTATGTATTATTGTTAATGATGTTTATAAATGTACCTTTAAGTGTAGGATATTTCGATAACCTGCACCTTACAGGTGTGTTTCCCAATCTTCAATAGCTGCACCCTGTATCAATGCCTCTCTGATTCTTCGAATATTCCGTTTATTGTGTCCAAATGAGCATATCGAAGTGCGTTTGTTCAGGTCGTTTACACTGTTAACCCACACTTGACCTTGGTCGAACACAATAAATATCTGCTCGCCCCACGTCAGATGCCAAAGTGCCGGGTTGGTATGTGCCACGATGCAGTCTTCTCCGTAATGGTCAACGTCCCAATCATAGGTTACCGATAGATTATATATCTTGTCATAAATCGACTGCTTATCCAGTGTGGTAGGTATGCTGCTGAAATTCAACTTGCGCCTCTGGTTTCGGTACAGTACATAGGCAAGCAGCATAAATGCAATACAAAGCCAGAGAAAAGCAGACTCGAACAGTCCGTTTGTATAGAACATTACACCCATAACACTCAGAAATATCACAGAAGCAAGCATCAGCATGTGCGATGCCCCATAATGGGTATATGCCCAGTCAATAATAAGAGGCAAGGTTTTCCTTTTCAACACAAAATCGGCAAGTGCGGCATCTTTCTCCTCTCGGTAACGGTAGCGATAAGCAAGCCACCATATCAACTCGAACAATGCACATACAACCCCAAGGACAATAAGATTGAAAACATCATTGTCTATTTTGCTCACTCGCGGCTCTACAGAATAAGGAATTCCGCCAAAGGTCAGTTCCTTACAGGCTACGTTATAACCATTGCTGGAAAAATAATATTTGTAAACATATTCCTCCTTGCCATCGGAACCCGAATAGGAGTTACTTGTCGGACGGACTGTCTCTCCGTTAATGGTCAACAGGGGCGGATTCTGGTCGGGACGGGCATTGCAAGTCAACGTGGCACAATATTTTACAAAATCCTTTTTCAGTTGAGCCACACGCAGATGGCATTGCAATTTACTTAAATCCGCTTCGGGAGGATGTACGGTTACACGGCATTCCGGGGTAGTATAGGTCTGATTCCCTACTTTTACGGATGCCGGTGGCAGTTGAAACTCGCCGCTTTCCCTGAACCGTACAAAATAATAGAATCCGGTTTCATTTGTCTTGCTTTCCACACCGTTTATCATCGCATAACTGCTGCTTTTATGAGGCTCCGGACCACGGATCACTTCTATGCTACTGTCAAACTCCGGAGCTGCAACCGAATCGAATTGGGAATTGACCAGTGCATATGTCAACTTCACCTCCTGTCCGGCGCGAAGAATTCCCAATGTATCCAACTGTATGTGAAAATACACAGAATCTGCCGTAGCCGAGGCATTGGCTCGGACTGTTGGCAATAATAGTAAGCAGATAATCAATGCGCTTACCGAATGTAGTCTTTGAATATGCTCCATATGGCTAAAAATAATGTCATACAGACGCAAATATACACAAAGGAAGAGAAAAGCCAACAGGTCGGTTGGTTTTATTTTATACTTATAATTCTAATGGAAATTTACCATTGTCTTATCGTAATTTCCGACTGAATTTCAGTTTTTTATCAAAGAATAGAGGAAGTGCAGGCTATCTGACAGCTTCTTGGTGTCCAGTCCCTGAAAAAAGGAATGTTCAAAAGATGTCCCGAAAAACATCTGCCAGAACATTGAAGCCGCTTCATCCACATCCACGTCCTGCCGGATTTCTCCGCTTTCTTTCGCCTTCTCGATAACGGATTTCCATAACCGGAGATTCTGATTGAATATGGCAGCTATCTTCTGCTCCACATTGGGATAATACATCCTCACTTGCATCAGCAGGTGGTAGTAGTAGAAGTTGACGCTGCACCCGCTTGAATTGTTCTCGTCATCCAGCAAGCGCATAAGCCGCTTCATCGTGTTTTCCACTCCGGCTACATACTGATCGATAAATTCCTCCAGCGTATCTGCAGTGAAGTTGAATTTGTTTTTTGTGTGCTGGGTATCGAATATGTACCTGTCCGCCACTGCCGTGAACAAATCCTGCTTGAACGGGAAATAATAGGTCAGTCCCGCTTTCGACAGTCCGCAGGTCCTTGCGATTTCCATCTGGCTCGCTTTCTCGTAGTTCATCTTTGCGAATATCCGCAAAGCCTTTTCCAATACTTCGTCCCTGTTGGTAAACATATATTCTTTGGTTTTCAATCCGGTGAATCTTTCACCAGTCACTATTTTCCTATCCCGATATACACCGGCAAATGGTCGCTGAAGCCGCCGGTATAACGGGGACCTTTATATGTGGGGAATGGTTTAAATCCGAAATACTTTTTGTCTTCCTCCAAAAGGAATGAAGCAGAATAGACCTCGGTCTTCGGAGTGGCCCGAAGCGATGTCTTTCCGTTCAGCAGGCTGCCGGACACCAGAATATGGTCTATGGTCTGCCACTGCCCGCGATAACGATAGCTGCCATGCGAAGCATTCAACAGATAATAACCCGGATTGTACAGTTCCCCGGAACGGTAATCCCGACTCCCTGCTTGCGGACACAATATCCGATGAGCCGGAGTGTTTGCCTTGCCGTTCAGGTCGCCCATAATGACAACGGCTGCGTCCCGATTGATATGAAACAACGAATCCACTTTTGCCCGAACCACTGCTGCCGCCCGTTCACGCTTCCACTCGCTCTGTTTCTCTCCTCCCCGCATCGAAGGGAAATGACAGACAAAAATATGAAGCGTATCCACTCCTAATGCCACCCCTTTGGCATACAGTACGTCCCGGGTCTTTATCGTGGTATCTTCCGGGAAAGCCACCCGCAAAAACTCTTCCGACAATATCTCCATGCAGTCTTTACGGTAAAGCAAAGCCACATCTATCCCCCGACCATCCGGAGAATCCTGATGGACAATACCGTATTTCCCCCGAGCCAAACGTGTCTTGCGGGTCAAATCGCCCAACACCCGACGATTTTCCACCTCTGCCATCCCCACCACCAACGGCCACTCTCCACCTCCGACACTGTCGATCACCCGTGCCAAGGAACGCAATTTATCTACATAACGGTCTTTCGTCCAATGTTTTTCACCCCGAGGCGTAAACTCATCATCCTGCGTCAAGACATCATCCGACGTATCAAACAGATTCTCGACATTATAGAACATCACCCGGTAATTCTCTTGAGCCGATACTCTCAAATAACCTGCCAGTATCAGCAAAAAAACAGTAACAAACGCTTTCATTATCTATTTGGTGTTTTCAAGTAATTCCCAATACTCCACAGCCCTCCGCAAATGAGGAATCACAATCGTACCTCCCACAACATCCGCCACGGCAAACACTTCAAACAGTTCTTCCGTAGTCACCCCCTGCTCGTGACATTTTTCCAGATGATATTTTATACAATCGTCACAACGCAACACCATAGAAGTTGCCAGTCCCAACATCTCCTTTACTTTTGCAGACAAGGCTCCATCCATATAGGTATTGGTGTCAATGTTGTAAATACGCTTGATTACCTTATTGTCCGATGCCAGGATTTTTTCGTTCATCCTGGCTCGATACTCTCTGAATTCCTTTATTTTATCGTCCATTATCCAAAAAATTTAATGATATCATTCACATTTGCCAATATAAACAGACCGAAAATGAAAATCATTCCGCCAATCTGCGCATACTCCATAAACTTCTCACTCGGTTTGCGCCGAGTAATCACCTCATACAAAAGAAACAAAACATGTCCGCCGTCCAGTGCCGGAATAGGCAATATATTCACCACCGCCAACATAATTGAAATCAAAGCCGTCAGACTCCAAAAGTCGGGCCAACTCCAGATTCCCGGAAACACATTGGCTATCGAAGCGAATCCTCCCACCGATTTCACGGCTGTCTCTCCCTGAGAGAAAAGCAGTTTCAACTGTTTTATATAGGCACCCAACTGATTGGCGCCCATCCGGATTCCGGCCGGAACCGCTTCGACGAAAGAGAATTCCTTTGTCACCAAATCAAAAGAGAGTGGTGATAACGCGGCATATATTCCGAATTTACCATCGTTGCCCAAGAGAAAATTGAATGTCAGCGTATCCGCTCCACGCAACACTTTCGTCTCGACACTCTCTCCTTTATGAGCTTCAACAGCATCCGTAAACTCATCATAGAATGCAAATCCCAGACCGTTTATCGACAATATCCTGTCTCCCTTCCGCAAACCGGCATCGTATGCCACCGAATAATCCGCAAATCCGCCGATTTTCACTCCTTCCACCGGACGTCTCGGCACCAGCAGAGGATTCAGACTGAAACTTTTGGACGACATCTCCAACAATTCGCTGACCAGTGTTTCAGGAATCTCCAAAGTCACCTCTTCACCATTGCGCACCACCTGCATCGTCCGAGGTGTATTCAACAGGATTTCCGGAATAATGTCAGTAAAACGGTCCAGTTCACGATGATCCAATGCTACAATCTTATCGCCTTTCTGCATACCCATACGCTCAAAAACCGGATCACACACCACTCCGTACGTGACATTCTTCGCAGGCAGATAGGTCTCGCCCCATGTATACAGGATTCCTATATAAATCATGAAAGCCACTATCACATTCACCAACACACCGCCAACCATGATCAGCAACCGTTGCCACGCCGGTTTTGACCGGAATTCCCACGGCTGTGCAGGCTGTTTCATCTGCTCCGTATCCATCGACTCGTCAATCATGCCCGCTATTTTCACATATCCCCCCAACGGCAGCCAGCCGATTCCATACTCCGTCTCCCCCTTCCTGAATTTAAACAGAGAAAACCACGGATTAAAAAACATATAGAATTTTTCCACTCTCGTCTTAAACAGCTTCGCAAACAGGAAATGACCGAATTCATGACACACAACCAAAATGGAAAGACTCAGAACAAACTGTACAATCTTTATAAAAATCTCCATGCTAACTCAAACTTATTATTTCAAATTCAATTGTTTTATCGCAATCTCACGGCTCACCCTATCGGTTGCCATATAATCTTCCACTGTCGGACAGGCTATGAAATCCACCTGCGCCATAACCATCTCAATCAGGTCGGACATTCCGGTAAACGAACATTTTCCCTGCAGGAATGCTGCAACCGCCACCTCGTTGGTAGCATTCAGAATGCAAGGCACATTCCCCCCCCGGTTCATGGCATGATAAGCAAGGTCAAGATTCCTGAAAGTCTTTCTGTCCGGCAACTCGAACGTCAATGCACTATATGTATTGAAATCCACCCGTCCGAAATCAGAGTCCACCCGCTCGGGATAAGTCAGTGAATACTGTATCGGCAACCGCATATCGGGCACGCCCAATTGAGCCTTGATACATCCGTCCGAGAACTGCACCATCGAATGGACAATAGACTGGGGATGCACCACCGCCTCTATCTGCCCGGGCCGCACATCAAAAAGCCACCTGGCTTCCATCATCTCAAATCCCTTGTTCATCAACGATGCCGAATCGATGGTCACTTTGGCTCCCATCGTCCAATTGGGATGCTTCAATGCCATCTCCGGAGTAACGTTTTTCAAAAAATGATAGTCTTTACCACGGAAAGGCCCACCCGAAGCCGTCAATATCAATTTTTCCACCCTGCTTTGACGCTCACCCGCCAGACACTGGAAAATGGCAGAATGTTCGGAATCCACCGGCAAAACAGCCACCTTATGCTTCTCTACCAGGCGGGAGATATATTCACCCGCCACCACCAAAGTCTCCTTGTTGGCAAGAGCTATATTTTTACCTGCCTTTATCGCCTCTATGGTCGGAATCAGACCGCTATAACCTACCATTGCAGCCACTACCAGATCGACATTTGCCAACGTCACCACCTGAGCAATCGCCTCCGGACCGGCATACACTTTAATGTCTTCATGCTGCAATGCCTCTTTCACCTGAACATATTTCGCCTCATTCGCTATCACCACACTGTCCGGCTTAAACTTCAACGCCTGCTCTATCAGCAGCGCAGCATTATTGTTGGCAGTCAACACCTCTGCCCTGAAACGCTTGGGATTCGCCTCTATCACCTGCAGGGTCTGCGTTCCGATCGACCCAGTAGAACCTAATATCGCAATTTTTTTCATACCCTATTTAAACTGAATAAAATCTTCCGGATTCAACGGATTTCCAGCCCGCCACAATTCAAAATGCAAATGCGGCCCGGTAGTCTCCTCTCCGGTATTTCCGACAATAGCAATCACCTCTCCTGCCCGTACATAATCACCTTGCTTTTTCAATAAAGTCGAATTATGTTTATATACGGACAAAAAATCATTTGCATGCTGTATCTGAATCACATAACCGGTTTTCACCGTCCAATCGGTAAACACCACCACCCCATCCATCACGGCAGCCACTTTGGCATTGGCCTTCGCCACAATATCCGTCCCATAATGACGCTCGCTCTCATTCAAGTTCTGGACAATTATTCCCTCAACCGGCGGAAAAAAATGATAATAATCGTTATCCGACTGATTTTCCAGACCGACACCTAAATTAAAACGCTCCTGTTCCTCGATCTCCGCTCGAAAAGTATTTTCCGTTTCGCTCAATTGAAATTGCAGGGAATCGTATCCCATCCGTAAAGAATCCTTTTTCAATTCCTGAAAAGCTGTCGTATCCCCTCCATACATTACCATCTGCAATGCCTCCATATAACGGTCGCGCTTCAATACTTCCTGTTCCAAGGAATCCACCCGAATCGCATTAACAATAATCATTTGACGCATATTACCGTCCGGATAGCCCGGAATAAATTCCCGCAATCCTGTAAACGCCACCAGCAAAATAGTCAAAACAACCACAACGACTCCCAAGGCACTCAAAAACATCAATACATGCAACTGCGACAAACGGAAACTCCAAACTTCATCGAATGAAGTTTCATTGATTACGGATAATTTATATTTATACTTCAGGCGTTCCCACCTCTTTGACTTCTTATTTGGCATGAGTTCATTAATTTGGCCCTCAAAATTACAATAAAAAATGGTAATTGTATACAAATTTATCATACAAAGTCACGACAGCCCAAACTTGTATCATTCTAATAGCATCGGTTTACATTCAACGGCAAATCATATTCTCTCCCTGATAAAGTTATATCAAAGTTATATCAAAGTTATCTCAAAGATATCATAAAGATATCCGAAGCATATCTTTGAATCAAATTTGAACTATGTTTAAAAACAAATCAAGCAAGGCTTGTATTTGTCCCACAAGGGGCAGATATATTAGGGAACGGTCTTTTTCTCTCTTGAAAAAATTATTTTCACTTCACTTTCAGACCCTGTTTTAGTAGAATTAAAAGTAAGTATTCCAGACTTTGTTAAAAAAATTCATACGTTTGCATAATTCAAACAAAAAGCGCCTCAAAAGCCATTAAATTTTAGTTAAATACATTGCTTTTCTCACATTTATCCATAATTAAATCTATTTTTGTTGCAAAGACATAAAAATTTCAAGTATGAAAAAGATCTCATTATTAACAATTTTCTTTTGCTTAGTTTTAAGCCAGGGGATTTTTGCGCAAGCAAATTTACAAGATCCTCTCCCCAAGGATCCAAACACAGTAGTAGGCAAACTGCCTAATGGTATCACTTATTACCTTCGTCACAATGAAGAGCCTAAAGGACGGGCAAGTTTTTACATCATCCGAAATGCCGGAGCATTGTTGGAAGAGCCAGAACAGGATGGTTTAGCTCACTTTTTGGAGCATATGGCTTTTCAAGGAACCAAGAACTTTCCGGGAAAAGGAATCATTACTACACTTGAAAGATACGGCGTAGCCTTCGGACGTGAAATCAATGCATATACTACACAGAACGAAACCGTTTATAACTTAAGTTCTATCCCGACAAACAATGAAAAACTACTGGATACCTGTCTGCTGATTCTGCATGACTGGTCTTACTATCTTTCATTGGAAGAAGATGAAATTGATGCAGAAAGAGGTGTGATTTCAGAAGAATGGAGAACACGCCGTAACTCTTCTTTCCGTATCCGGGCTCAGATGATGCCTATATTATATAAAGATTCCAAATATGCCGAACGCGATGTTATCGGCTCTCTGGATGTTATCAGAAACTTCAAACCCCAGACTATCCGCGATTTCTATCACAAATGGTACCGCACAGACCTTGAAGCCATTGCTATCGTAGGAGATTTTGATGTCAAGAAAATGGAAGAAAGAGTGAAAGCCATTCTTTCAAGTGTACCGGCGATTGAAAATCCGACACCTCGTCCATTTTACGAAATTCCGGAACACGACGAACTTTATTTCGGTGTTGCAACAGACAAAGAAGCTCAAGGATCATCCATACAATTCATCACAATGTTCCCCGCTACTCCTGCAGCACAGAAAAACACACATGCTTATCTGAAAGACAATATTATCAATTCTTTTTACAATTCGATGGCCAACAACCGCATTGATGAATTAATGCACCAGGCAAACCCTCCTTTCCTGGGTGGCAGTATCGGATTCAGCGGTCTTGCAAGAGGTTATAGCGCATACTCAATTTCTGCATCTGCCAAACCAAATGAAGAGGCTCTCGCTTTTGAAACCATCCTGCTGGAAAACGAAAAAATCCTCCGCTATGGATTTACAGAAAGTGAATTGGAACGTGTTAAAACAAACATGTTAGTCAGTATGGAGTCCGCCTATAAGGACAAAGACAAAACCAACAACGAAAGCTATATTCAGGAAATGCAGGAGAACTTTCTGCATGACGAACCGATCGTCGATGTCGACTACTATTATGCCTATGTCACCCAATTAATTCCAACCATCACAGTTGATGAAGTCAATGCAAAGGCAAAAGAATGGAACGTTGACAAGAATCAGACAATCATCATCAGCGGTCCGTCCGAAGGAGTAAAGCACCTGACAAAAGAGGAATGCGAAGCCATCATTGTCAAAGCAAAACAAGCTAAGGTAGAACCTTATAAAGACGCTGTCAGCAATGTTGCCCTTATCAGCGAAGATTTAAAAGGCGGCAAAATTATCAAGACCACCGAATTACCCCAGTTCAATGCAGTGGAATGGGAATTAGACAACGGAGCGAAAGTTGTATTCCGCAAAGCAGACTACGAAAAGGACAATGTAACATTAACCTCTTACAGTAAGGGAGGAACTTCTCTGTATGATACAGATATACTGGTATCCGCACAAAATACGTCAGCTTTTGTCGGCGGCTTCGGCCTGGGAGACTTCGATGCCATTACCTTAGGCAAACTTCTGACCGGCAAAATGGCAAGCAGTTCCGTAAAAATCAGTTCTCTGTCAGAGACCGTACAAGGAGCCTCAACGCCACAGGATGTTGAAACCATGATGCAACTGGTCTATATGCGTTTTGAAAAACCACGATTCGACAAGGAGATTTTCGAATCCATCATGAACCAAAACCGTAGCACCTTACCGATGGTACTGGGTAAACCGCAAAAGATCATGCAAGACTCTATTCAAATGATCATGAGCGACTATAATCCAAGAAGTGCAATCTATAATGCAGAATACCTGGATAGAATCAGTTTGGATCAAATTGAAAAAGTGTACCGCGACCGTATCAAAGATGCCAGCGATTTTACTTTCTTTATTGTAGGAAATATAGAAGAAGAGACGATCAAGCCATTGGTAGAAAAATATCTGGGTTCAATCAAATCAGAGTATCGTAAAGAAACGTGGAAAGACAACAATGTAAGAGGTCCGAAAGGCAAGACCGTAAGGAACATCGAATTGGAACTGGAAGTCCCGAAATCCACAGTGATTACCAACTTCTCCAAAGAAATGAAATACAGCTTGCACAACAGTTTCTGCCTGAGTGTACTGCAAGGCATTCTGGACTTGAGATATACTGCAAACATCCGTGAAAAAGAAGGAGGTACATACGGTGTCAGCGTAAGCGGCAGCTCTTCTCGCATCCCGTACAACAGCTATGACCTGACAATGCAGTTCGACTGTGATCCGGACAAAGCAGATCATCTGAAATCTTTGATTTATGCAGAATTAGACAAACTGCAGAAAGAAGCTCCGACACAGGAAGAAATGCAGAAAGTTATCAACAATATGCTGAAAGGAAGAGAACAATCAAAGAATCACAACGGATATTGGTTAGGCGCAATTGTAAACTACTATATCAACGGTATTGACTCCACAGACCCGAAAAATTATGAAGATATTCTTAACAATATGACACCGAAGGATGTACAGAAGTTCCTGAATACCTTACTCAAGGGAGCTGACATTGTGGATATCACTTTCAGACCGAAGGCAAAATAATATTGATAGATAGGTAAACATCATGTAAAAGGCTAAAAGTAAACTTTTAGCCTTTTACTTTGTAAAATTTTTCATATCTTTACCTGCCGTAAAAGTGTGCATTTATATAACTAATTATACTATTATGTCACAAAACAAAACCAATTATGCTCTTCCGTTAGCATTCGTCGGAATGATGTTTTTTTCCTTGGGTTTCGCCCTGGGTATCAATTCATTTCTAATACCTGTATTACAGAACAGCTTGTCTTTATCGTCAGGCGTCGCCTATTTGCTACTGGCAGCGACATTCTTGCCGTTTATCATATTCGGTTATCCTGCTGCTAAAACGATTTCCGTCATCGGCTATAAAAAAACGATGGCGCTTTCATTTTTAATTTTTGCAGCAGCATTTGTTTTATTTGTATTTTCAGCCAAACAGAACAGTTTCCCATTGTTCCTGTTGGCATCATTTGTCAGCGGAGCGGCAAATGCTTATCTACAGGCATCCGTCAATCCGTATATCACTATCTTAGGCCCGCTCGAAAGCGCAGCTAAACGCATCAGTATGATGGGTATCTGCAATAAGTTAGCATGGCCGGTAGCACCCCTCTTTTTTGCCATGGTCGTTACCAATCCGGACAATGTCCAGATTGCAGACCTGTACGTTCCCTTTTATATCATCATCGCCGTATTCTTAGGCTTGGGTGTCATTTCATTATTGGCACCTCTGCCAGAGGTAACTGCTGCCGGAGAAGATGAATCAAATTTAAAGGATTGTCCATATGCAGCCAACAAAACGACTATCTGGCAGTTTCCCCACCTGGTATTGGGGGCTCTGACACTATTTATCTATGTAGGCGTAGAAACCTTGTCATTGAGTACTGCCGTTGACTATGCAAAATCATTAGAACTGGCAAATCCTGATTTATATGCCTGGATACCAAGTATCGGAATGGTAGCAGGCTATATCTGCGGCATCATTTTGATCCCGAAATACATGAGCCAAGATATGGCCATGCGCATATGTGCATGGATCGGAGTACTTGGTTCATTAGCCATCGTACTAATGCCGACAGAAATATCTATCTGGGCAATTTTCCTAATGGCATTGGGTTGCTCATTGATGTGGCCGGCACTGTGGCCGCTTGCCATGGCTGACCTTGGAAAATTCACTAAAGCCGGAGCCGGATTATTGACAATGGCCATTGCAGGTGGAGCGGTAATACCTACCGTATTTGGATTTTTGAAAGATGCCACAACACCACAACAAGCATATTGGTTGGCATTGCCTTGTTTTCTGTTCATCTTATATTATGGTGTAGCAGGTTACAAAATCCGTAAATAATAAACCGGACATTTTGCAATATTACAAATGAAATACAGGGATTATCTGAATTATCAGTTAATCCCTAATCCGTTTCTTATGATAACAATCAAAAAAATCCCCCTATTGGACATTACAACTCCAAATAAATGCAGAGCCTTATTGACACAAGAAACAGCCCATGCTCTCAGATACCTCAACTGGAAAGAACAATTTCCCTATTTTCCCCGGGTCGTTTTTCAAATGGCCCACAACAGCAAGGAGTTATTTATCCGTTTCTCAGTAGACGAAGAAACGGCTGCGGCACGAATGACAGAGAACAACTCACAAGTATGTAGGGATTCGTGTGTCGAATTTTTCCTTTCATTAGACGATTCCGGATATTATAATTTTGAATTCTCCTGTACCGGAGTGACGATGCTCGGCTTTCGAAAATCCCGTCCACAGGCAGTATATGCAACTGAAGAAATCATTTCAAGAATCAAAAGACACCCCTCTTTGGGACAAGGCTGTTTTGATGAAACAATTATGACCAAACCATGGGAACTTCTGGTTGCAATCCCCACAACCGCTCTGTTCAAACATCATCTGGATAACTGGGATGGCATTACAGCCAAAGGCAATTTCTATAAATGCGGCGACAATCTCTCTAAACCGCATTATATAACCTTTGCACCTATCGACACTGAAAAACCTGATTTCCACCGTCCGGAATTCTTTGTAGAATTAGAGATGGAATGATTACCGATATCTGATTCTCCGCTAAATAATTTCATCCGACACAATACTTATTTTTGATTCATTACCGCACCTAACCTTCTTGATGCAAAAACACATACCTTTTATATTGCCCATCCATCATGTTACATCCACTAACAAATGAAAGGGAGCAAATCAATATACGGTTCATTCTGCATTCATTTTCATTGATTTTTCACTCTTTGCTTATACCGAATCAAAGATTGATTCCAATTGTCTATATTCTTCCCGATAAAAAGAGTTGGCTCACCAAACAACAAATCAAGTATATACCGAGGGTGCTTACCGCCAACCGCCATACTCATAATACAAGACGCACAATAAACGACAACGTCATTACAAGGCATCTCGTCAGCTCTTTTTTTCATCAAAACTTCTACTTTGGCAGCAGGAATCTTTCCATAAAATGTTTGCCCGCAACATTTACCCTCCAATCCGGATCGAAGAGGTTCTACTAAATTGATATTCATTCTTTTAAGCAATTTTCTAATTACGCTTAAGACCATCGGCTGAGTACGGGCGGCACAGGTATCTTGAATGCTCATAGATATGCCTTGATAATCCGGAAAATCAAAGTTTTCATCCTCAGCGATTTTCTCTAATAGAAACAGCGTATCCACTTGTGAAACTTTATCGGCATACAGCTTAAAGCAGGTAGCGCAGGGAGTCACAATCGTAACTCCGTCAACCACTTTCTCTTTGTCCATACAGCAAGTATAATACATATCTATCTTACCAAAGTATATTTCGGCAAGCTCTTTCAACTTTATTGCCAAATGAGGCTTATATACCATAAGAGCGCATCCCGGAGCAAACAAATATTTTTTGCTATTTTCCATGTGATAAAAATTATGTTAAGTCTGTCACAAAAGGTCTGTCGTTTTTTATTTTGACAGACCTTATAGATTACACATCAAGAATTAATCAATTCACCTTCATAAGGTGCTACAATACAACTTTCTCGTTTGTTATTTTGGCATTATACCGCATCACATTGGGTTGAACCAATGTGACAGCTTTTTTTATCTTCTAGATTTTTCCAAAGCAACAAGACTTCCACTCACATGAAACAATACCCTCTGCTCCATACAATTTTCGTATATTCATATAATTTTTAAATAGACACGGCAAAGATAATCAGACAGCATTGCATTAAAATTATAAAATCATTCTCCAAATTTATACTTTTAATCCTTGCTGCTATTTTCTTTAAGCCTATCATACATTATACGCAAGAGGTGGTTCTTATCCCAAACATTCATGAATAATATCCGATAGAATGAAAGTATATGAACTTCTGCCGGTATCTGATTATTCGTAAATGACCTTGCAGAAGGTATCTTACAAGCGCTTCTCCTTGTATGGATTTTACATTTTATACCTCCTCATAGTCTGCATCCTCAATCTCTTGACCGCTCGGATGTTCTATTTTCTGAATATTCTCTTCGTTTTCATTAGAGTGGCGGAATTTATATAATAAATAATTATTCCATAAATTAGTCACTCCATAGAAAATGGCCATAATACCAAAAAGGATGGACGCTCCCTTGGAAATCCCTGCCACCGTCTCAAAAGGATTAAAAAGAATAATAATACCAGCTACCAGAATCAATATCGGAAAAAGATAACTGATACCAGATACCGACCCCATCTGACGGGCCAAAGAAAGAGTGAAAAACTGACCGATAGCAGCTATAATAAGCATTAACCCTAACATAAACACCAATACAGCAGCAAATGTAAGAGGAATACAAATGAGTATTACCCCTAAAACCATACTACCCACTCCGGCCACCGGCAACATTCCTTTATTACTATCTCCCCGATGTTTGCTGGAAACTACAAATGCTGTTATACCCGTCACTAAAAAGACAACTCCAATAGCCATAACAATATACACCAATGCCTTTTCCGGCCATACGATCAATACGCTACCAAAAACAACAGCCAAAATGGCACGTAGAACAGCTCCCTTAAAATTGGTTGATGTGTAAACTATTTGCATAATAACTTTTCTATAAATTTATAATTCATTCAACATAACGAAGGTAAGCATTTTTTGTTTAGTTGATTCACACTTTACAACTTTTTACTTCTAATTTTTCACCTTTTACCTTTAATGTCGTACCTTTGCCAACTGAAAACAGAATTTATGGGACATAGAGAAGAAATATCACGCCGCCGCACATTTGGCATCATCAGCCATCCGGACGCCGGCAAAACGACATTGACAGAAAAATTGTTGCTTTTCGGTGGAGCGATTCATGTTGCAGGAGCTGTAAAATCAAATAAGATCAAGAAGACTGCAACTTCCGACTTCATGGAGATTGAACGTCAAAGAGGAATCTCTGTCGCAACCTCCGTCATGGGATTTGAATATAAAAATATTAAAATCAATATTCTGGACACTCCAGGTCATCAGGATTTTGCAGAAGACACATTCCGTACGCTAACTGCTTGTGATAGTGTAATCATTGTTATTGACGCAGCTAAAGGAGTTGAAACACAGACGCGCAAATTAATGCAGGTATGCCGGATGCGCAAGACTCCTGTAATCGTGTTTATCAACAAATTAGACCGACCGGCTAACGATCCTTTCGATATATTAGACGATGTAGAGAAAGAATTACAAATCAAGGTAAATCCATTAAGCTGGCCTATTGGCAGCGGAGATACGTTTAAAGGCATCTATAATCTCCATCGTCAGACTCTATGTTTATACAGCCCTAATATCCAAAATATACCGACAGGTATTGAGCTTACCGATATTGATTCGGAAGAACTGGACAAACATATCGGAGATAGAGCAGCAACCAAACTAAGAGAAGATTTGGAACTTGTACGGGAGGTATATCCCGGATTAAACCGCGAGGAATATCTGGAAGCCCATGTGGCTCCTGTATTTTTCGGTTCGGCCCTAAACAATTTCGGTATTCGCGAACTGTTGGACTGTTTCATTGAAATTGCACCATCACCACTTCCCCGTGAAACAGAAGAACGCATTGTAAAACCTGATGAAGAAAAATTTTCAGGCTTTGTGTTTAAAATTCATGCAAATATGGATCCGAATCACCGCGACCGTATTGCATTTGTAAAAATCTGCTCAGGAATTTTCAAACGCAACACCAATTATCTGCATGTAAGGAATGGCAAGCAATTAAAATTCTCTACCCCAACAGCTTTCATGGCTTCCAAGAAATCAGTTATTGATGAAGCATACCCGGGAGACATTATCGGTCTGCATGACACCGGGACATTTAAAATCGGAGACACCTTGACCGAAGGCGAGAAACTCCATTTCAAAGGAATTCCAAGTTTCTCTCCGGAATTATTCAAATATATCGAGAATGCAGATCCGATGAAATCAAAACAATTGGCAAAAGGTATTGACCAGTTAATGGACGAAGGGGTTGCCCAGTTATTTATCAATCAATTCAACAACCGTAAAATTATCGGTACGGTAGGAGCTTTGCAATTTGAAGTCATCGAATATCGTTTACTGCACGAATATACAGCAGTATGCCGCTGGGAACCGATTAATCTATATAAGGCTTGCTGGATAGAAGCTTTGGATTATGCTGAACTGGAAGATTTCAAAAAACATAAATCACAATACATGGCAAAAGATAAAGAAGGACGCGATGTATTCTTGGCAGATTCTCAATATATGCTTCAAATGGCACAAGAAAATTACAAAAAACTGATTTTCCATTTTACATCTGAATTTTAAAAACAACACTATGATAGAAGCAGGTAAAACAACATTCACACAAGAAATTATTGTAGAACACAAAGATACAGCTGCAGTATATGGTTCCGGTAAACTAGAAGTTTTTGCAACACCGGCAATGGTCGCCTTGATGGAAAATACAGCTATTCGCAGCTTGGAGGGATTATTGGAACCGGACAGTGATACTGTAGGCATAGAAATAAATACACAGCATATAAAAGCAACTGCCGTAGGACAAAAAGTTACTTGTAAAGCCTCTGTCATTGAGGTCGACGGCCGACGCATACGTTTTGAAATTAATGCATGGGATGAGAAAGGACAGATCGGTCATGCCATACATGATCGTTTTATCATCAATCCTATTAAATTTATGAGTAAACTTTAACTCATTTATTGTGGCGATTTCTATAAAATCCCTCATTGTCCGAAGGGAACAATATGAATAGCCGAAGGTTTGGATAATAATTTCACCACATTGTTAAGATTAATGGTGATCAATAATATACAATCAATGGAATAAAAATATTATACTTAATCAGAAAAAAATTTTTTACTATCATTTTCATAATACAAACGGCATACTCTTATTCTGCACAAATCTCAATAAATGAATTTAATACTTATCGACAAAAAACTGTCTACCGCTTAGAATCAATAAACTTTTTAAGCAAATATTTAAAATAGCGATGCATTTTAATCTGACTTCAGAATATAAGCCAACAGGCGATCAGCCAGAAGCGATTGAACTATTAGTGCAGGGAGTTGTAGACAATCGCACAGCTCAAGTATTATTAGGAGTCACCGGTTCTGGAAAAACCTTTACGATAGCCAATGTCATTAACAGAATAGGACGTCCGACCTTGATATTAAGCCATAACAAAACATTGGCAGCACAATTATATGGAGAATTTAAAGCTTTTTTTCCAAACAATGCGGTAGAATATTTTGTATCCTATTATGATTATTACCAACCGGAAGCTTATCTACCGACTACAGATACTTATATTGAAAAAGATTTAGCCATAAACGAGGAAATAGACAAACTGCGCTTGCGTACGACAGCCTCATTACTATCCGGGAGGAGAGATATCATTGTTATTTCCTCTGTATCATGTTTATATGGTATGGCTGATCCTCGAGCTTTCAGTTCGAATGTCACCCACTTAAAACAAGGGATGACCATCAGTCGTAACCTTTTATTACGCCGTCTGGTTGATGCCCTGTATACAAACAACGAACTCGAATTCAAACGTGGTTGTTTTCGGGCAAAAGGAGAAACCGTCGATATTTTTCCTGCCATTGAAACTTATGATGGTGTGGCATATCGTATTGAATTTTGGGATGATACAATAGACAGAATCTCTTCATTCAATCCCTCAACCCGCGAAATAATTGGCACACAAGATGAATTGGATATATATCCGGCAAACCTTTTTGTTACAGACAAAGCAACCATAGCCCATGCATTAATAGAAATCAATAAGGACTTAGAGGATCAATTGTTTTATCTAAAGGACAACGGAAAATTTTTAGAAGCCAAACGTTTGGAAGAAAGAGTCAAATATGACATGGAAATGATTCAAGAACTGGGATATTGTCCGGGTATTGAAAATTATTCCCGCTATTTTGACGGCCGGCAAGCCGGAGTTCGTCCGTTTTGTCTATTAGACTATTTCCCTGATGATTTTCTCATGGTAATCGATGAATCACATGTTACACTTCCTCAAATAAGGGCTATGTATGGAGGTGATCACGCCCGTAAATCCACATTAGTTGAATATGGTTTCCGCCTACCGGCAGCATTTGACAATCGCCCATTGACATTCGATGAATTTGAAGAAAAAACAGGACAAACCATCTATATTAGCGCAACTCCGGCAGATTATGAGTTAGAAAAAAGCGAAGGCATCATCGTAGAACAGCTAATCCGGCCTACCGGTATACCGGATCCTATCATTGAAATTGTTCCTACCCAGAACCAGATAGACCATCTTGTTTCTGAAATTCACAAACGCATCGAACGTAAAGAACGCGTACTTGTCACAACCTTAACAAAAAAGATGGCTGAAGAATTCAGTAAATATCTTGACCGCATCGGTATACTTTGCCAATATATCCATTCAGATGTAGACACTTTAGAAAGAGTGAAGATATTGGAAAATCTACGCAAGGGAGTAATCGATGTTTTAGTGGGGGTAAATCTGTTACGCGAAGGCTTGGATTTACCGGAAGTATCTCTTGTCGCAATTCTCGATGCCGACAAAGAAGGTTTTTTACGTTCTACACGCTCATTAACACAAACAGCCGGACGTGCAGCTCGTAATATCAATGGCAAAGTTATAATGTATGCCGATCAAATAACCCACTCTATGCAGGAAACCATTGATGCAACAAACTACAGAAGAGAAAAACAATTAAAATATAACGAAAAGTACCATATTACTCCTCAACAAATCAAAAAAAACACCGATACAGTATTATCACAAAGTAATTATAAAGTCTATATCGAAGAGGAACACCAACAGATTGTTGCTGATCCTGTAATAGAATATATGAGCAAATCTGAAATTGACAGCATGCTAAAAAAGACAAAAGCTGCTATGCAAAAAGCTGCAAAAGAATTAGACTTTTTAGAAGCAGCTCGTCTTCGAGATGAAATGTACATGCTTGAAAAAAGATTAAAATAATGAGATGATTTTTTAATCTTTCAATAAATCATTCGAAAGTTTTTCAAAAAAACCCCGATAAGAAGTCAAATCGATTTTACCGGTGAATTTTTCCATTTTGTTAATATCAATTACCCTCTGAATCAGCCATTGTGCCATTTTATAACGCACATTACCATCAGAACAATTAGTATTGATTTTCACTGCCCAATTGTAAAGTTCCGGATCGCTTATTTTTTCTTCGTTCCATTTTTCTTCTGCTAAATTAATAAACAACTTCCAATCATTCAATTTTTCTGCAGCATTCATTCGGGCATTACGGGCGATGGATTGCCATCCTTCTACTTTTTCTTTTTTCAAGCGCTTGATATACAACTTAAAGCCTTCTTCATCAAATTGATTATTTTTTACAAAACCTTCAGCTCCAGTTATCCATAATTCAGAAATCTTATTTTTAACTGTTTTTTCTCCATATAATCCCATCAATTTATCTTGATTGGATAATATATAATCAAAAAATACAGGCTCAACATCCACAATATATTTATTAAAAAAATCCCAATACCTCTTTTCTTTCAAGCAGGCAGGAGTCATTGTTCCCAAATATTTCACCGTTACCTGTGAAGCAGCCTGACTATAACCTGCACGAGCCAATGCCATTATATATTCTTCTGTCGTAGTTTCCGAATGATCTCCCTGCTCATATCGGGCAGCCAAACCCGCCAATCCTTTACCGGACACCACTTTCCCTGCTTCATTCAATAAATCAGCAGCATCTTCGATTTGTACAATCCGGTGCAATTCACGTCCGTTACCATCTGCAAAAATCAAGCAAGCATGGTCATCTATTCTAGAAACATTAATAAAATGTTTTTCAAAAAAATCAGTGACCTCTGGGTCTGTAAATACATTTTTTACTAATTTTTGATGCATACGTCCTTCAATATAGCAATCAATAAAGATAAATTTACCTTCGTTTTTCGCCTGCTTTATTGCCTCTGCATCATTCAAATTCTGCCAAGAAATACCTTGAGCTTTTCTCAATGCCTCTTCGGCATATTCTAAAAAAACTTCTGAAGAGCAAGCTTCGTCTGCACAAAACAATAATTTTCCATCTTCATTCAAATAAATATATGCTGGTGCTTCTTTGATATCATACTTTTGCATCAAATCCCCGGCAATGAATACATCCATTCGTAAATTAACAAAATGCTCATTATAAAAGTCAGCAATCGAATTTAATGTGAATACATTCTTATCCATCAAAAGAGAAGCTTGGACTGTATCATTCGCAATACTGATAAAAATATTCTTTCCTTCGTTGGCAGCTCGAACTTTCGCTCCTTCCAGATTTATATTCACAAATCTCAAAGACCTACTATTCATTTTTTTAGTTCTAGCTAATTCTTTCGCCTCCTCCAACACTTCAAGCAAACGTTCAGAATGTACTCTTACTTCTCCGGCAGCAACAATTCCCACCAAGTCTCCATAAGGCATAAAAAATGCATATGCCGGATATCCATATAACATTAATCGTGGTTCAAATGCTCTACCCTGCGGTGTATCCATATCAATATGAATCGCTATTACATTCCGCAAAAGATAATTTACCAATTCCTCGTTTTTCCTTATCCGTTGGTCTACTTCTTTTCCAACATTGCCGACCTGGACCATAACCAATTTATTATCCCGGGCGGCCAACATACTCGCTTGCTCCCAAGTAAAAGGCTGGAATAAAGATGAAATGGGCTGGGCTATTAAAAGCCCGCCCCCCATATATATGCCTATAATAAGGCTAAAAATATACCTTTTCATAACGCATCATTTGTTAACGGATAAGTATTATTTCTATTGATTTTCAGAATTCTGCATTTCTCCAACAGGCTTCTGCATAATATGTTTTGCATAATTGTAGCCCAATGCTTCATAACGCTGAGTCAATAATCTTGCCCGATTCAAAAAATCATTATAATTTTTCTTATCAGAAGCAGTCCACCCTACTTCAGACAAAGCGGCCAAACGAGGCAACAACATATACTCTGCATGACTAAAAGTTGAAATGTATTCAGTCCAAAGATTTGCCTGCACACCTATTATCTTTTCTCCTTGTTCTGGTGTCAAACCTTCTGTAGGATCTAAACTATATACTTTAGCGACATCAACAAAACCACCGATGCACAACGGCTCATTCTTAATATCTTTTGACTGATAATAATCAAAATAAACATAATCATTCGGAGTCATGACTACATGATTCCCCTTCTGAGCTGCCATAATTCCTCCTTTTTTACCTCTCCAAGACATCACTGTCGCAGTGGGAGATACACCGCCTTCCAAAATTTCATCCCAGCCGATAATCTTTTTACCCTTTGTTTTCAAAAAGGCCTCAACACGATGAATCACATAGCTTTGTAATTCTTCTTCATTTTTCAAATTTTCTTTTTTGATGCGCTTTTGACATTTTTTACATTTCTTCCAGGCATCTTTCGGACATTCATCCCCACCGATATGAATCATATCTGAGGGAAACAGCTCAGCAACTTCTGTCAAAACATTCTCCAAAAACTCAAATGTTTTTTCATTACCAGCACAAAATACTTGCGGAAATACTCCCCACATTTGACAAACTTCATAAGGTCCACCTGTACATCCCAATTCTGGATAAGTTGCCAATGCTGCCAATGCATGTCCCGGCAATTCAATTTCAGGAATAATTGTAATATATCTGTCTGCAGCATATCGAATAACATCTTTTATCTGGTTTTGTGTAAAAAAGTAAGGTCCATAAGGAATTCCGTCATATTTTCCTGTATTCTTTCCAATAACTGTCTGTTTACGCAAACTCCCGATTTGGGTCAATTCCGGATATTTTTTTATCTCAATACGCCAACCTTGATCTTCTGTCAAATGCCAATGAAAAACGCTCAATTTATGCAAAGCAAGAATATCAATATAATTTTTTACTTCTTCCACTGTAAAAAAATGACGGCATACATCCAACATTCCCCCTCTATAGCTAAAACGAGGTTCATCCTGAATTTTTACATTCTGAATGCGAATCTTGTTCATCTGCTCACCATTTTCTATACCTGCAGGCATCATCTGCCGCAAACTTTGAATAGCATAAAAAACCGCTCGTGAACTCCCTCCTTTGATATCAACAGAGTTGTCTGTTACAGTCAATTCATAGGCATCTTCTTTCATGGAAAGATCCACTATAATATTCACAGCATTCTTTTTTACTTCACCACTTTCTATTGCCAAAGCCCCTCCCAAAGATTTTTCCACCAACTTACTTAAAAAAGTACAAGCCGATTGTAGATCATTTGCCCCCTTCACAATATTAATCACAGTTTTCGATGATAATGAAAAACTTCCATCAACAATCTCCACTTGCTGCGGTTGAGGAATTATATTCACAGCCTGATTCGGCTCTTTAGCACATCCGCCTAAAAAAAAGCATAATACTACCAATAAAACTAAATTAACTCTATTCATATACATTTAATATAACATTTATAATACCCTCTATTTATTTTACATAACTTGTCAGTAATTTACATTGATCTGTCGGACTAACACGTAACCATTGGGTTATTGCCGGCAATAATACGGTTTCTCCTTGATGCATTACGAATTCATTACCTTTATCATCGGTAAATATAGCCCAACCTGACACACATATTAAAATCACAAAAGAATCCAATGCCGAATAATCCAAAACAAACTTTTGAGTCAATTCATATAGAGACGTCGTGAAATAAGGACAACTTACTAACTCCACCTCTTGATTTTTTTTAGCGACATAACGTGTACAATAATCAGATTCTACCGTATAATCAATCGCTTCTTTAGCTAATTCTGTATGCAGATCACGAATATTGCCATCAACATCACGACGCTTAAAATCATATATCCGGTAAGTTATGTCAGACGTTTGTTGAATTTCTGCAATAAAAGCCCCTGCTCCGATGCTATGCACACGTCCTGCCGGCAGAAAGAATACATCTCCAGACTGCACGATATAGTCCGCCAATAAATCAGTAATCGTATCATTATTTACACTTGCCTCATACTCTGCCGGAGTCACTTGTCTGGCAAATCCAGAACGTAAATGGGCTCCCTCATCTGCAGACACAACAAACCACATCTCCGTCTTGCCTTTGGAATGGTGACGTTTCCAAGCCAACTCATCATTCGGGTGTACTTGAATAGACAAGTCCTGACGAGCATCAATAAATTTTATCAACAAAGGAAATTCCTGACCGAAACGTCCATAATTCTTCTTCCCTACCAAATATTCCCCTTTTTGAGCAATCAAACTCGGAAGAGTCATACCTGCATATTTACCATTAGCTATAACAGATTCATTACCTTTCACTCCCGATAATTCCCAACTTTCCCCCACATGCTTCTGTTCTTCGGTAAGTTGTTTGTATGGAATTATTTTCTCTCCACCCCAAAGCGTAGATTTCAATATGGGTTTAAATTTCAACGGATACATACTCTCTTATTTTTTCCTGAATATCCAACTGACTCAAAGCAAACGCATAAGCACCGACAGAAATCGCATGATTGGCTCCCAACTTCGAAATCATCACCCCGACTCGTTTTTGGGGATCGTACGTTACAAAACGGTCTGTTCCATAAATTTTCAATGCACGTTGCTCTCCTTCAGCAAATGCTTTAAATTCTTCTTCATCATCCAAATCATACACTTTCATCTGTACCCGATTCAATTCATCCCCTTGCAGAGTATGCATTTTTGCCCGCATTTCCCTCAACAGACTTGGCATAATGTACTTATGCGCTGCAGTAATTCCGCCACCAATAACAATCAAGCCGTCTGTCAACGTCACTGCAGTAGCCATCGCATCTCCAGCAATCTCCCCGAATTCAGCAAAAGCACGTTTAGCAGCTTCAACATTGCCAGGGCGTTTCCCTTCCGCAATTTCAAACAAATCTTTCGGTTCAAACGGATGGTTTAAATCTCCGGATTCTTCAGCATAGACACGTTTTACTGCACGAATAGCCACTCCATCTTCCACTATAATACCAGGCTTTTTTTTATGTGGCAGGCAAAAAGTTTCCACACATGAATTATCTCCACGATTCAAACAGTTATCTACCACAATTCCAATTCCAAAACCCGTTCCAAAAGTATAGCCAATTAAATTCTTATAACGTTTAGAACTTCCATAAGCTTCCAGTCTGGCATTTACTTCCGGAAGAGCTCCTCCCAAAGCCTCACCATAAGCAAACAAATCGCCATCATTATTAATAAACACCGGAATACCAAAAGTTTCCTCCAGAAATGGTCCTAATGCAACGCCATCCCGAAAAGACGGGAAATTAGGCAAATATCCACCAATAATTCCATGAAGATAATCTGCCGGACCGGGAAAGGCGAAACTGATAGCAACCGGTTTTTCTTCCAATTTGTTTATAACCATCTGAAATCCTTTCACCATTGTCGAAAGACAATCATCCAGTTCATCTGCATGTGAAGGCAAAGTAATCGGTTCTACAATAAATCTATTGGCCTGCATAGCTCCAAATACAAGATTCGTACCCCCTGCATCCAATGTAACAACTATTCGGTTATCATATCTGTACATAAGCTAATGTTTTATTTTTGTGCCTTAAAACTATAAGAACAGAAAATCAAATATATGGCACATACTGCCAATACAAGCAAAGAACCTATCTGGGAATCCATCTTTTCTGTCAGGAATCCCATCAATGGAGGAACAATTGCACCACCAAAAATTCCTGTAATCATCAGACCTGAAATCTCATTGGCCTTATCAGGACGACAACGTAAAGCCAAAGAATAGATAATTGAAAATACACATGAAAGAGTAAAAGCAAATACTCCAACTGCAACCAATATCAGAAAGGAAGAATGAGCCGAATAAAGAGTTCCTAAAGAAATCAGCATTATCAATAAATTTACCCGCAGATATTTCACATCTGACAATCGTACCAATAAAAAGGCTCCTATAAATGCTCCGACAGTTCTGCAAAAGAAATAGACACTTGCACCAAGACTGGCATCCGTTTCTATCATATTGCAACGTTCCATCAGTAATTTCGGTGTTAAAGTATTCATACCCACATCCAAACCGACTGCACAAAGAATACCTACAAACAACAACAAAATAGATTTGTCACCCAACAATGCAAAAGTAGCCTTCATAGAACCACTTTTTTCTATAGCAATTTCTTCTTTCGGAATAGAAACCAGCATCAACCAAAACGAAGAGAGTAATGTAATCACAGCAAAAATAGGGAAAAGAGATTGCCAGTTACCAAATACATTTACAGCAAAGACAGCAATAATAGGTCCCATAAACGATGAAACGGCCTTGATAACCTGACCTGCTGTAAGTGAACTTGTCAACGATTTTCCAGATACGACGTTTGTCAACAAAGGATTCAATGATACTTGCAAAATAGTATTACCAATTCCCAATAAAGCAAATGCTACCATGCAAGTTACCAGATTATACGAAAAGAAAGGGATTAACATACCGATAATAGTCACTAAATTACTGATTTGTACCGTACGTTTGCGTCCGATCCTATTCATTCCCAATGCTACCGGTACTGATAAAAGTAAAAACCAGAAAAAAACCATAGAAGGAATAAAACCGGCAATGGTCTCACTAAGATTGAAATCAATTTTAACGTATGTAGTCGCTATACCGACCACATCACAAAACCCCATCACAAAAAAGCTGAAAAGGACAGGTAACACCTTGGTCACAGAAGTTGTAGTATTTTTTGTCATTAGATATTAGATTATATTACAGCCCAAAGATAATGTAAATTAACTAAATGAAAACCTTTCCACACAAGAAAGAAGCCGCCCGAATAATTTTTTTCAGACGGCTTTTAACTACAAAATATAGTATTTATTCTCCAGCTACTTCTTTCAACTCTTTTAAAAATGCTTCTGCACCTCGTGCTCCAAGAAGCTTTAGCAAAACCTTTCCATCACCATCCAACACAAACATTGTAGGGAATGCATCTACACCTAATCGCTTCTGTAAAACTGGTCCTTCTCCTTTCTCCATATCTATCTTTAAAGCGATAAAATGCTTTTTAAAATAATCACCAACTATTTTTAATGGAAATACTTGCTCATTCATCGTTTTACAAGGAGCACACCATGTTGTATAACAATCCAGAAACAACATTTTATCTTCTTTTTTAGCTTTTGCCAAAGCATCATCAAAGTTCATATCTACAAATTGAATACCGTCTCTATTTTCTAATTCCCTGATTGCCTGTTCATAATAACTTAACGCCGGTTCTTGTAATCCTATTGAACGTTCTTTCAAATAATCTATTAAAATATCTCTATCATGATTATTTAATCCTTTAAGATCACCTAAAGTAATATCCAAATTCATTACAAAATCCTGCCGATATCCTTGAATCCCCTTACGCATCACATCTAACATTTTATTATATTTTTTCTCTCCTCTAAATTTTGCAATATCATACAATGCAAACACACCCAATGTATCCGGTAAATCTCCTTTATGCAATCCCATTGCGATATCAGTCATCTTTTTAGAATCATATGCAGTACTTCCACAAATATAAGGGAATAACTTCATTGCATAAACGCCAGCAATAAACTGATTTACAGAATTTTTCCCAATATTCTTCACAAATTCAGCTTTATTAACCAGCAAATACTGAAACAATTCATCATCATCATCGTTAATTTTCTGAATAAAATAATCCCAATTTTCCTTTTTAGACAAATCTTTATTTTTTACTTTAGTAAATAGTTCATCTATAATCTGCCTCTTTCTTTCATGTAAACCTGCCGTTTTCAACACATCTGCATAATTACGTAAAAATTCCAGACTCCGCTCCCCATTTTCGTAACGCTTATCCATTCCTGGGAGAGTTGTCTTGGGATTTAATGAAAGTTCCAATAATTTTTGAAATCCAGGTAGCGGACTTCCTCCTACAATTCTGAAAATTAAATCACCATCCGTATTCAAGACGGCATACTGAGCCATCATAAATGCATCATACTTTACAGCCCACGAATTCCCCTCTGTACTCGTAATATCAATGAATAAATTTACAAAATGCTTATCCATCCATTGCGCAAATTCCTCATTACTGAACACGTATTGATTCATACCATGACAAGGAATTGCCCAATCTGCAAACCAATTGACAAAAACGGGCTTATTAAGCTCTCTTGCTTTTTTCAATGCCTCTTCAAATGAATAAACATATTTCATCTTCACGTCAGCTTTCACCTTATCTCCATACATACTTTGAGCTTTAACCATACACAACATACTTAACAAAACGCCCAATGTCAAAATAATTTTTTTCATATCAATACATTTAATTTTTTTAATCATTTTATTCCTTTATACCACGAATACTATAAGCTGCTGTCATATTTGATGTTCCACGTAAAATACCATCTTTCAATCGCGATACGGTACGTATAATTGCCACTTTAGTTGAATCTGTCCGAGTAATACATGAAGATGACCAATAATAAGCATTCACTCCCTTATTCATATAAGGAGAGTCATAATTAAATAATCCATATGCCCGTACTCCAGCATACTTTATGCTAAAACCGGTCTTGGAGTCATGTAACAAAATCCCTGCAGTTGTACCTCTCCACTCTTCCAATAAATTCAATTCATGCTGATTCATTCCCAATGTTTCTTCCAATTTTTTCCAATCCTCATCAGTCGGTAATCTCCAACCTTCAGGCAATGCCTTTAAAGCTCCTTCATAAGTATACAACAAACCATAGGTATCTTTATAACCGCCCGTTAGATCTTCAGCTTTCTGCATAGCTTGTTCCGTTGCATTAATGATAGCTTCTCTTTTCAGACGATTTTGAATCCCTTCCAAAATTTCTACTGTCGGCTGCATCGAAGGAAACCAAGTAACATAACTTTGCATCATTGACATAAATTCTGAGACAGGTGCCCCCATAAACATTTGTATAATCGATACCGGAGTTAGTATCGGAGATTCCGGCAGAGGCTTATCACTAAATTTTTTATCTTCCAAAGCTTTTTCCACCTCACTATAAAAAACATTGTCTTCAGGCCATATTTTGTTAGTATCTACAACATCCTCCTTATAAGTATAACATCCCTCCAAATTACCCATAGGCAAACGATAGGCCAAATTTTCAGCCATCCAAGTCTGATTTCCAATAGTTACACTTTTATACACTTTCCCATCCCGCGGATCAGTAAACTCTGACATCACACCTTCCTCTCCCACGATAGAATCCGTACCATCCTCACAAGCCCACCAGACAACTATACCCAATATTATAAAAATTATTTTTTCCATAATAACTCCTTTTATAATTCAACTCCCAATTTTTCAGTTATAATTTTATACAAAATTTCGTACTTTTCCATCACCAAAGGATAAGATCCCCATTGCTCGCGGAATGTTGCTTCCGGAGTTGCCAAAATTACTTTTACAAAATATTTTAAATCTTCCTTAGTATCCCATGGAGTAAATAAACCATCTCCAAATACAGCCCCCATAACAAAACCAAAACGTCCAGCAATATCACGCGCTTCCGCCCTTTTCGCTTCCAAGTCATCTCCTGTCAAATCTCCTTCATAATCAGGATCTAAAACATTACAATCATAATTCTGAGGAACAAAATCAGCCAATTCGTGCCACCATTTTTGACCATACCAATTTGCATCTGAAACTTGTTTAAAATCAACCAAATCCTGACTATAATTCTGTATTTTTTGTACTATCATACTACGTTTAAGATCTGCAAGAACAGCTTGTTCCTTTCCTTCCTTCCAATTATTCATCACTATCGTGACAGTACGGAATCCAACCAAATAAGGATCTGATATTATGGAAATTTCATCGTTATCCAAATTTTCGCTCTCTACATTTTCAGAAATAAAAAAACAAAAAGGATACAGGACTCTGTCTGCTAATTCAAGATAATTTTTTATCAAACCAATAACCTCCAACTGGCGTTTTGAATCAGTTATATACTGAAAGCGATAATTGATTTTTTCATAGGAATCATATTTCCAAGCCAAATCCAATTTTTCAATTTGATACACAGGCTGGCCATTCACATCTGTTTTCAAAAATACCTTCCCTACCGTATCATTAAAATAAACAGGCACCCCATAATCTTTATAAATATTATAAATTTCATGTTGCACCAGATTGTTCGGATCGTCTTGAATTGAATACAAATCATCAAAACGTATCTGTGAATCCAAATCATTTTCTTTACCGCAGGCAAACAATGCCATACAATATAATATATAAAAAATCTTTCTCATATCAATCAAAATTTATTAAAATCGTTTTTATAGATTTTCTAATAGGTCTCACATTATCAGGCATTCCCGTGTCAAAGTTCAATACAGATTTAGGTATTGATAATGTATAAGCAGGATCATTTTTTTCAAGTCGATAAATACGGGCAGACATAAACTCAAATCTGTTATTGTAATTATACAAAGGAAATATACGCTCTATTTCCTTACTGAAAGGTGCTTTTTGGCATACTGCATACCTACGCAAATCAAACCAGCGATGTCCTTCGAAACACAACTCCTTCCGACGTTCTTTTCTCACTTCCCCAACAATAGCCGTTAGGTCATAAATCACGTCTTGCCAATCCTTTATTCTATTCTGTCTAAAACGATTCAACCAGTCTGATGCCTCTTTATTCTGTTCAAGCATCGCACATGCTTCTGCCATATTCAAATAAGCTTCTGATATTCTCAACAAATACAAATCTGATACATATGACTGATGCAAACCTTTTTTATATTTAAATCCCAAAGCAATACTGTCACTATTCTGACAACGACCGAAAAAAGCAGTCTTACGATAATCACTGTCATCGTATGAATTATACAAATCTTTAGAAATACAGAAATCACCGCCTTCTCCGGTAAAAGCCTGCTGCAAATTCAAAGACCCTTGTGAAAACAATACTTCAGGATTCGTTTTAGATATCACCTCTTCTTTTTCTCCCAATATGGCATAATTTTTCAAGGTAGATTTCAACTTCAACAACTCACTTGCCACTGTTTTGGCATTATTCCATTCCTGCATATAAAGATATACACGACTCAATAATAACATTGCGGACTCTTTGGAAGCCCGATAAAAAGAATGTATCTGCGGACTTTGTGTAAAATAATCTATCGACAATTTCAAATCCTTCACAATTTGTTCATAAACATCATAAACAGAGGACCTCTCAAACTGAGAGTCTTTATTCTTATCATGCTCAACATAATTTGTCAATTTCAATGGTACTCCTAAAGTTGCTTCAGCATTTTCCGGATTATAAGCATTGGCATAAATATTAACTAAAACAAAATAAAATTGAGCCCTCAAAAAATGAGCCTCACCTCTTATCCTCAATCCGTCCAATTTCTCTTTCTCTGATTCTGGATTCAAATCTTCAATTTCATCCAAAATGATATTGGTAATATTGATTCTTTTATAAAAATCATCCCAAAGTGCATTATCAGCAGCAAGATTATCGCCGTCATAATTTCGCCCCACATCCATCTGCCAGGCCGTATATCCAAAATAAGAAACAGTCATGGCATTATCAAAAGCTCTGTGCTCTGCTCCCGAAACAATAACCCCATTTATGTCATCATCCATGATATGCAACCACCATCCTACATCCCCATAAGCAATATCCTTTACCTCCACTTTCGATGCAATATACACATCCCCTAACAGTACCTCGTCCAGATCCGATACAGAGCTCACCAAAACAAGATCTTGTGAATAGTCATCCAGATAATTACATCCTATCACCATTACCATTATCAAAACTATCAATATATTTTTCATTTCCCCTTATTTTTAAAAAGTAACATGTAATTGAAATGTATAGGAAGGTCGCAATGACAAATTGGGTTTTGCAAAACCTGCCTGTGATGGATCCTGACCTTTTAATGCTTTTGCAGACCAGGTAAACAAATTCATGGAATTCAAACTTACTTGAACATTAGAAAAAGGAGTTTTTTTCAGCCATTCCCGATTAAATGTATAGCGAAGAGAAAATGAAGAACATTTCAAATAATTACCGCTGACTACTCTCAAATCAGATTTATCATACATATCCCATACGCTATTTGCAAACTGCTCAATATGCGAGTGATTTGAAGGTATTGTCGAAAAATGACTCTGATATCCGAGAAAATCAGGATCCGAAGGACTCATGATGACCGGTACATTCGTCCGTTGTTCATCTCCTGGAGCCATCCAACGATTGATAAATTCCCGTCTTACATTCTTCTCTGCACTCACTCCACTAAAAATCGGCTCATACAGACTGAATAAACGAACTTTAGAACCCAAACTGTAAGTAAAATTCATCGATAAAGAAAGGTTTTTATAAGCAACTGAAGTAGATAAACTACCTGAAAAAATAGGATCTCGCTGACCACTTTTTTCCATAGTCATCATCACTATTTCTTCCAAACTCTTATTTTCCAGCAAATGTCTACGATCAGAATAGTCATTAAATACCGGCACTCCATTGACCGGACTCAACCCTAAAAACCGATAAGAATAAAAACTGCCGATAGCTTCTCCATCGACCAAAGCTGTTCCATTTAAATAAGAATCAATCGTATATTTTTCGACCGTAGAGGAACGAACTTTATTCAGGTTTCCCGAAAAATAAGCATACAAATTCCAGGTCCAGTCTTTTGTTCGGACAGGAGAACCACTAAGCACAACCGAATATCCGTTATTCTCTAAATCTCCACCATTCATCACATAAGCATGCCCTGGCACTCCATTTACAGAAGATACCTGCACTGTCGTAAAGCAATCTCGAGTTTTTTTCCAATACAAAGACCCGCTTACACCCAACCGATTCTCAAAAAACGAAAGTTCCAGTTCTACATTCATCTGACGGGTTTCTTCCCATTTCAAGTTAGGATTCGGATAACGCACCACTGTAGAAACTTTCTCATCAAACATTGGATTAATAGTGCCTTGCTTCAATATCAAATTCGGACTCTGATCTTCCAGCATATTCCCTTGTATACCAAACGAACCCCTCAATCTAATATCAGAAACAGCATTAGATTTCTTAAAAAATGTTTCCTTCAAATTCCACATTCCAGACGCAGACCATATAGGCAAAAAACGCTCATTGCTTCGATTTCCAAATTTATTTGAAGCATCAAAACGTCCGTTGACATTTAATGAAAAGTAATCATAATAGCTATAAGTCAATGTCAAATAACCCGAAAGTTCTTTGGTTATTCCATGACCAATCGTACGATGCTTTTGGTTAATCCAAGTCCGATAATGCGGATAATCTTCCAAATCGATATTATCCACAAACTGCAATCCTCTCTCTTTTACAAATCCCCGAGTTTCGTCTGTCATACTTCTGGAAGTTACTCCGTTCAATTCAAAACCAGCCATAGCAGAAGCCAAATGCTGCTGATTTTCTCCAAATAATTTAGAATATTCCAGCTGTGTACGGAATGTATAGGAATCCTGTTCCGAATCATTTGTATTCAAAATACCACCATAAGGCAAAATACAATTCCCTTTATCTCCTGTCTTCCCGGTCTCTCCGTATTCAGTATTCCTCAAACGGGCTACATAATGACTCTTTTCACCCCACCATTGTTCCTGCATTGTATTGCTATGCATATAATTACCGGCGACAAGCACATCCAAATCATCAATTACTTTATAACGCAAAGTAAGATTCGCATTCAAGGTACTTCCCCTATATTTATTGGAACTATTTTCAATTTCATTCAAAATATTATACTGGAACTTATTACCTACGACATTCATTCCGCCATACCCTACCGCATCATAAAAAAACAATGAACCGTCTTCATTATAACAAGGGATCGCCCGGGAAGTATTGTAAGCATAGTCCATTGCATCTATATTGGGCATCAAATTATTCTTATTTTGAATATTTCCATTCAAAGAAAAATTAGCTCTCATCCTTTCTGAAAAAGTAATATCCATATTAACCATTGCTGTATAACGCTTAATATTCGTGGTTTTAGATACACCATCTTCAAAATTTGTCCCTAAAGAAACGTAATAACGCATCGCTTGGGATCCTCCGGAAACATCCAAGGTATGATCCTGAGAATAAGAATCTTTTGTAAGAATATCAAACCAATCGGTATTCACGGTTTCATATCTCAATACCTCCTGCTGAAATTTCTTATAATCAGTAACTCCGGTATAATAACGATATAAAGCACCTTCGTAACCGACCAAAGGCATATTATTGGGAAACTGATAATGCAAATCACTCAATTCCTTACCGAATTGCACTCGCTCACGTGAATTCATCAAATTGATATTTCTATCTGTATAACGAGGCCTCCTCGTAAATTTAGAAGAGTGATTGTAAGAGAAACGGGCAGGTCCGAAAGCTCCGCGCTTAGTTGTAATTACAATCACGCCATTAGCCGCCTTCGTGCCATAAAGTGCTGTAGCCGAAGCATCTTTCAACACATCAATACGTTCGATATCTTGTGGATTTATACCGGCAATTGCATTACCTATAATATTTATATAGTCTGGGTTATTCAAATCCTCTACATTTACATTCACCGGATCATGCATAATAAAACCATCCAACACCCACAACGGTTCTCGGTTACCTATCAATGTTGACGTCCCACGTACACGTATACGGGGAGTAGCCCCGACTTCACCAGAGTTTGCCATCAACATTAAATCGGGAATACGCCCTTCCAAAGCCTGGTCAATACTCGTCATACCAGGCACCAATACATCAGCAGCCTTTACTGAGGTAATAGCACTTGTTGAGCGACGTTTTTCGACTTTCTGATATCCAGTCACAACCACCTCGTCTATTTCTGCTGCCATTTCTTCTAAAACAATCCGCAAAGTATCTGTTGTTTGATCCGTAAATTCAACCTTTTGCATAGCAAAACCAACAAATGAGAATTCAAGAATACCTGTTTTCACAGGGACATGAAAAGAAAAATATCCCTGATGATTTGTCGATGTTCCCAACATCACATTTGCCAATTTTACAGTCACTCCCGGCAGAGGATTCTTCCGATTGTCTGTCACATACCCGTTCAAATGTACTGATTCCACCTGCTGGGCAACATTCTTTTTAATAATCACCGTTTGCCGGTTGACTACATACGTAAGTCCGGTATCTTTCAAAATAATATCAAGAACTTCTTGCAGGCTTAAATTTTTTACAGATAAAGTAACTCCTTTCTGGGTTCTTACATCTTCTGCATTAAAAATAAACTCATAATTTGTCTGACGGCGAATATCTTCAATGACACTTACCAGAGATCCCCCCCTTACATTTAAAGTAACACTTTGATTGTTAGCCTGTCCTCTCAATGGACTTAATACCAAAACACTTATCATCAGCAACAACAATCGTTTGCAAATCCTCCAACCGACTTGCCAATCAGTACATATCTTCCGTTTTTTTTTCATAATTTAATTTATTAAGTTTATTAGTCATATATAATCACCTTTCCTCCTTCCATTCTATATCCCACCTGATCTGTCCAGGTTATCTTTTGCAGCACTTCTTCCAACCGTTTACTCCGTTCAATATAAAGGTAAAATTTTCTGTCTTTTAGGTTCTCTTGCACATACTCCACTTCAATGCCATAATAACGTTGAATTTCGTCCATAATCGCAGACAACGGAGCGTTTTTAAAGATAAACTCACCATTTTTCCATGCCAACACCATGTCCAAATCCGGCTCACTGACCATCATTCCACTTATTCCATCTTCTACTTTACATTGCTGACCAGGCTTTAAAATCAAATTATGCTTATGATGCGATATCTCTACACGGCCAGATACCAACGTCGTATACATAGAAGATCCTTGATATGCCCGAATATTAAAACAAGTCCCTAATACTTTCACTTCAAGATCACCACTCTTCACAATAAACGGATGTAACGAATCTTTTGCAACCTCAAAAAATGCTTCTCCCCTAATAAAAACCTCTCTTATTTCCCCAGAAAATACAACCGGATATTTCAATTCTGAATTAGAATTCAACCAAACCTTAGTTCCATCGGCAAGCACCACCTGATATTCTGCACATGAAGGTACAGACAAAATATTATACACTGCCTGACGGCAACTATCTGCCAATTGATTCTCATAAGTGACTTTGCCATCCTCCACCTTTATTCCACGTCCCATCTCCTGAAACAGAATCGTATCAGCATCATTCAATTCCACCTTTTGTCCGTTTCCCATTTGCAATATTACCTGCCTTTTAACCTGATCCTCCCGTGTCGATTTTTTAATGTTTTCATCGCAGTCTGACTCTACTAACATAAAAAAAGCCCCTATAGTAGCGCATACTACACAAGCAACAGCACCAATACTCCATCTTATTTTTCTCAAATGTCCATGGGATATACATTTAAAAGCTTTGTGATAATCATATCTTTGCCGTCTACAATATTCTTTTTCCAAAGAATTATTCTCCAACAATTCCCGAACAATATGTCCCACTTCCGGATCTATAGCAGAAATATTCTCATCCAGCGCCTCACCTGTCACATGCAGCACTATTTCATCAGCTTTTTGTTCTATATCATTCCATCTCATCACTTTGTTGAATTTGGTTAGCATATAAACGCAAGCAAATAAAAATCGGGTGACATTTTTGAAAAGAAAATAATAAAATTAGCACATCAGACCCCAACAAATCATATTATTTACCGAACAATAAAAATAATAAGACATACAGATAACGAGATTCCAGATGCTCCCGGACAAATAGATAAGCTCTTTTTTTTAAGGTTTTTACCGTATTTTCAGTAATACCCATTTCTTTTGCGACCTCCGATACCGATAACCCTCTCAAACTAAATAACAAAACATCCTGCTGCTGACGTGGCAGCTTATATAGCACTTCATAAAAACGACTGATTGCTTCTTCGCGCAAGGCCATATTCTGTGCTCCGTTTTCATCAACGGATTCTGCCCAAGACAATTGATTATATAAACGTTCTTGCGACTTCTTCTCTCTAAGAACACTGATTGAAGCATTATACACACTTTTATACAACCAGGCAGTAAGAGCCTTGAGATCAGAAAATTCCAACGGCATCTTCCACATCCGGACCAAACAATCCTGCACAACATCCTCTCCCAAACCTGTTTCTCCTGTCAAACGATCGGCATAACTACACAACGAAGCATAATAATAGCGATAAAGCTCTTTCCAGGCACTCTCGCTCTTTTGGTTAACTCCTCTTAAAAATACCGAAATATCCATGTCTCTGCACTGTTGCATCCGACAAAAATAAAGAAAACAACCATTTAAAACAATACAAAAAAAGGTGCGCCTTTATGGCACACCTTTTATGGATGTAACGACAGTAATCCGACCATTAGAACGCAAATGCTACACGCAACTGCAACTGATTGAAATTCTGATCATTCGGGAAATAAACATTACTTAAATTAGAGTACTGATACTCAGCCATCAATTTAATATACTGGTTGAAAGAATAGTTCAAACCCAAAGTCACGGCGTGCAGAGTTCCACCATCAATACTTGAAGATGCCGGATAATCTACAATCAATCCGTTAGGATAGAATTTATGGTTACCAATCAAAAACATATCACCATTCGTAATATCCGTCAGGTTGGTATAAGAATAACGGGCAACCACTTCCAAAGAATTCTTGTCCCCCATACCTTTCAACAAACCATATTCATCATCATAAGTATAAGCTTTACCGCAAATCAGATATCCCAACTCTACATAAGCGCCATTCAACGTTGTCGGACGCAATGGATTGCCATTCTGCCATGACACAAGAGTCTGCCATGACTGTTGACCTCCTAACTGACTTTCAAACATCACTCCATCCGGACGCTCTTTCCATACTTTTTTCCAGGTAAACTCTCCACGTCCAAAGAAACGGTCCGTTTTTACCAAAAATTCAGGACTGATTGTGAAAGCATTCTTAGCCCAAGGCAAATCGCAACTCAGGAATTCAGTCGTTTTGTCAACATAAGTCTGCATATTCGATGCAATATGCATATTGGTTTGATAAACACCGTCTTTAATCACTTCTCCGGCGTTGATTCTCTCATAACGTGCACCCGCTCCAAACTGGAATGTAACCTGATTATCGTTAACAGGCTTCCACAACCAACGGCCGCTCAAACTCAATCCCTGGTATCCTTCTTTCTGATTGTTATATTTCAACTGAGCGAAAATCCCCTGATCAGCAAAGAAATGCTGGTTATAGAATTTATAAGTAGCACCCAATGCACGTCCCGGAGCCAATGCCTGAGCTGTTGTCGGACGAGTAATGAAGTGATAATTATAAGAACTGGTCATCATACTCATAGAAGACGGCTCATTATAATAACCGGCCTTTACACTATGGATACCTTTGGCACTTTCTTTGAAATTGTATCTTACAAACAAGTTTTTCTGACTGAATTCACCGAAGCCAAAACCGAAATCGGCATACAGATACCATTTTCCGTATTTCAAAGCTGCATGTACACGGGCATCCGTAATCGCTGCACCCGAATTCATCGGAGTCCATTCAGAATGGAAGTATGCAACATCAGCAAACATACGTCCACCAACGCTAGCCTCAAAATTATTCTCCTTACTGATATATTTCAACAGAGGGTTTACATCCTCCTGAGCTTTTACTGTTGTAGCAGCACACATAGAAGCTACCAACATTGCAGGTAATAATATATGTTTCATAAACTATAAATACAAATTTGAGTTAATTTATTAATAGCCGAGATCATTCAACAATTTGCGTGCATCAGGAACATCCACTTTCGCTTTAATTGTAGCTTTCATTTCATCACTGATATTCAATTCATCCGCATGGTCTTTCATGAATTGCAAGCTCATATCTGTATGGTTTGTGAAATATGCATCCACATAAGGAGCCTGATAACGAGATCCGTCATTATTGCTCCAGTTATACAAACCGAAATATTTTGCCATCTGATCATAAGTATCGAAAGAATACGGGTGATTCTTCATTTTTGCACGATGGATCAAATCATGCTGCCATGGCTGATTCAATTCAGGATAATTATTAGGAGCTCCTGCAATACACGGTCCGATAAAATGAGCTTTATACTGAACTCCCAGATTGATGAAAGAAGCATAACCGACAGGGTCATCATAGGTCAAGTCTGTTGCACCAGTTCCCTTCCATAATAAGAAACACATCGGAACTTCACCTTTGAATTTGTCACAGACACGTCTCAAACTCTGCAAAGAAAAGGTCTGAAGGATCACTTTACCATTGGTATTCCCTACATTCACCAGACCGTTTTTATAGAATTCAGTAGAAGTACCTTTTCCTCCTGCGGTCAGGATATTCATATTGAATTTACTGAAATCAGCATTATGGGCCATTGTCAATTCATCATAAACCAAATCTTCAAAATTAGAAGGATTTAACCAAGGCTCTTTCAACTCAATGTAAATTCCAGGGGTATGACCTACACAATGTTCATCCTTAACATATTTAAATGAGTAACGAACAATTCTGTCTTTTACCGTTTTACCGGCAAGATTGAAATTAACCGGATTAGTAATTTCCTTTTTCGTCAATTCCATTCCGGTCAAAATTCTCTGACCAGCAGATTCATCCGTAAATTTTTTCCAATATTTTAAAGGAGCACCATTCTCATTGCCACCATCTTGGCCATAACGAGCCAAACGATATCCTTTAGAATACATAATCAAATCCTCCAAAGTAGAGATATATTGACGATGTTCAGTAAATCCTTTACGCGCCTGTTCTGCACTAGCAGGATCTTGATTAAACCAGCTACCTGCATCCAACATCAACAATTCATAATAAGTATAAGAACAAGGGTAGTTTGGCACAAAAGCAGTTTTATCAACATTAATCAAACTATCGATAAAGCGATCTGGTTTACCATTATAAACATATTCATAAAACTCTCTACGTTCTTTTTCCGGAAATCTTTCACCAAAAACATCTTCAATATTAGTAGTACGTTTCAAGTCTGTATCATGTAAAGCCAAAATCACTCCATCCTTAGACACCTGTAAATCAGCTTCCAGATAATCAGCACCGATTTCACGAGCCCAACGATAAGCAGCTTCTGTTTCTTCCGGAGCCCAGTAAGTAGTACCACGATGAGCCACTACAGCCAAATCTGGAACATAATCTCTCACTTTTTGTAATTCAGCAGACAATGTGTCTACATGCACTCGATCAACATCCACGAACGTGTCGTTGAATTTTTGATTTTCACAAGACGTTGCAGATAATAATAATCCGCAAGCCAATGATGCATAAAACAATTTATTAACCATAATCTTAATTTTGGATTATAAAAAATTCAAATTAAAAAACCAGCATTATTTATTCTTTCTCTGTTTCAACAAATATTTTTCATCTTTATAGGTGAATGCCATAAAGAAGATAGAAAGCGCGCAAGCTATCAGCAAAAGGATAAAAGTCCAGTCCCAACCAGCCATTTCAGCAACATAACCGATAACAATGTTCGCCAAGATGGCAGTACCGAAGAAATAGCCGAAAAATCCGGTCAGACCGGCAGCTGTTCCTGCCGCATTTTTGGGTGCCAGATCCAAAGCCTGCACACCGATCAACATTACCGGACCATAAATAAAGAATCCGATTGCAATCAACGACAATGTCACAATCACATAATTATCAGAAAATTGCCAATACATAAAAATAAATACGGCAACAATTGCCATAAAAATAATAGTAGTCAAAGCACGACCGCCTTTAAATACCTTGTCACTCAACCATCCACACACCAATGTTCCGGGAATTGCAGCAAACTCATAAGCAAAATATGCCCAACCGGCCTGTTTGATATCATAGCCTTGCGCCTCTTTCAAAAAAGTAGGAGCCCAGTCCAGACATCCATAACGCACCATATAAACAAAAGCATTGGCAATGGCAACATACCACAACATTTTATTATTCAAAACATATTTGAAAAATATCTCACGGGTAGTCAGAACCTCTTCTGATTTTTCCGAGTAATTTTTAGGATAATCATTCCGGTATTTTTCGATAGAAGGCAAACCACAGGATTGCGGGGTATCACGAATCAATACATATGCCAATACTGCAATAAACATAGCGACAGCAGCAGGGAAAACATAAGTCCCGATTAAAAAGTAATGGGTAGAGTCTGCTCCATAAAACCATGAACCGAACCACATCGCTCCATATACGGCCATGGGTCCGACCAAAGCTCCTCCAACATTATGCGCACAATTCCAAACAGACATCATTGTGCCACGCTCATTCTGAGAAAACCAGTGAGTCATCACACGGCCACAAGGAGGCCATCCCATACCATTAAACCATCCTACCAAAAAATTCAATACGGTCATCAACACAATAGACATAGTCTTGTTCTCCGGACCTAAAATCATAACAGGCACTACCATAAACATCATCGCCAAAGATGCCAGCATCAATCCTAACGGAAGGAACACGCGCGAATTGCTTCGGTCGGAAACACTTCCCATTAAAAATTTTGACAACGCATAAGCAACAGCATTCATTGACAACACAATACTCAACTCTCCCTTTTCAAAGCCAAACTGAGCAAGCTCAGGTATCGCCATTGAAAAGTTCTTACGTACAATATAAAAACCGGCATAACCGATAAATATACCGACAAAAACCTGCCAACGTAATTTGTTATACGTTGGAGTAATTTCGCTTTCAGGCAAGAGGGGCTTTTGGACCGCCGGCTTCAAGAAACTCCACATAAGCAATAAAATTTAAAATATTTCTAAAATTCCCATTTACTTTCGAAACTAAAACGTTTTCAGAAAAACTATTTTCGATATACAACAAATATCTTTCATTTCGAAACAAAAGTATGTAAAAAATTTTATTATCAAAAAATAAACAAGACATTTTTTACCCACAACCTTAAAAAAATTGTGCATATCATAAAAAAACAATGATTAATCAATTAACATTTGAGCAAAAATAGAAATCGGGTGTTCACATTTCTTAGAAGTTGACATTTCTATTTGCCATTTACAAGTTTCACAATCAGTTACCACACAATCTACACCTGATGCTTCAATTTGCTTAAACAAACCTTCTCCTATTCGCTGCGAAACTTCATAATTTTCTTTTTTAAACCCATAAGTACCTGCAATGCCGCAACATTGAGAATCCAAAACAATCACTTCAATTCCCGGAATCATTTTCAATAACTCTATAGAATAATAAGACCATCCCAATTTTTCCATATGACAGGGAGTGTGGTATGCAACTTTCATTCTCCTGTCATTCCGGAAATTGAATTTGACTTCACCCTCAGGTAACAGTCTGTACAAATAGCGCGTTGCCAATTCTACCCGATCACGCACATCTTCATTATTTATATCCAACAGATGGGGATATTCATCACGAAGCGTAAAGGCACAAGTCGATGAAGTAGCCAGCACCGGCATTCCTTTTTCAACGACCGCCTTACGGATGGCTCTGATATTTGCCTCCCCCTGCTTTCTGGCCTTTTCTATAAAACCATTGGATATCAAAGCAACGCCACAGCATTTTTCTTTTTCCAACAGCTGTACACCCACTCCGGCAGCATTCATGACTTTCACCAAATCCTTACCCAACTGAGGATTGTTATAATTCACATAACAACCATGAAAATAAGCTGCCTGCCTGGCATATGAAGCCTGCCCGGAAGCCTGTTTTCTATACCACCCCTCAAATGTTCCGAAAGCATATTTCGGAAATATCCGCCGGTGGTCTATTTTCATCACGCCATCCAATAAGGCTTTAGCCGGCTTCAAGCCCAATGCCAGATTCACCATAGGGGCCAAAGGCGTTGCCATTGTTCCCATCAAATCTGTACTGGCCAGCATAAAATCACGCACAGTCGGCTTTTTTTTACTATATTTAATACGCGCCGCCTGAATAATATCACCAATACGTACATTAGAAGGACAAGCAACCTCACAGCGTTTGCAATTTATACAATACTTCAACGCCTCATCATAGAAATCAGTCCTTTTTAAACGCAAACGCTCACCATCCGGACCGGCCTGTTTGGGTCCAGGAAATAAAGGATTCGCTGCGGCTACAGGACAATACACTGTACATACAGTGCATTTTATACACTGCTCAAAATTATTATCACTGATATTATGTTGTTGAAGATTCATAACTTACACTTATAAACGTTTACCTATAATCTGCCTGGCAACCTCCAAAGCCGTCAACAAAGAAACTCCGGCTCCGCACCCTTCCTTCAGAGCATTGAACCCTTCCAATACAGCCCCGGCTACATACAAATTAGTCAAAACTTTCCCTTGACATACTCCCCGGAATGAAGAATCCGTTTTCACCCCAAACGACTGGTACGCCTGCTTTGCAAAAAAATCCAAATTCATCCACTGCTCCCTATCGGCCGGATATTCTACATCCAATCCAAAAACCGGCTCATACACCCGATCGTTCGTTGCTATCAATCCCTGACTGAAATAACTGCCGGTAGCCAGCACCACATTTTCTGCCACAAAAGGGATGTTGCCATGGTTATAAGAATACAGACGCACTACTTTCCCCTCCTCAATGTCGGCATGCATCATATTATCACCCAACATATATACACCTCCCAATTCCTGAAAATATTTCCGCAACTGCAATTGTGCGTGAATACCGGGAACAGAAGGCGGCAAAGTCGGCAATACCAATACTTCACATCCGGTAACCCCCTTCAGATACTCCAGCATATCCGTCCTATTCAATCCCAATACTGCCGGTAGCATAATCACTTCCAAACCATTGGAATTGCCTTTCAATATACGTCCCAATTCAGCTAAATTCTCTTGATTTTCAAACACTCGGGCGATATTCGCCGAACGCATTTCACTCGGATTTTTCCGCAAATGTTTCAGCGCGTCCATATTAAAGAGATGCACGGAACATTCAACGCCCAACTTCTTAAATTCATCCACAATGAAATTTGTATAGAAATCCAAAAAACCGGCAATATTAAACAATGCCACCTTCTTCCAGGGCAATCTATCAGCTTCCGTACCGATTGCATACCCCTCCAAAGTCATCCAGGCAGGCTTCACCGTCCCCATTGGAGTCACTCTAAAATGGTTTTTTCCGGCATCCCCTTTCACCGGCACTCCGGCTTTACAAAGTAACTCTTTTGCCAATTCTGCCAATTCTGTCACTTTCCCACGTCCTAATCTAACATAAGGATGTCCGGGAGCCTGCACCGCCAATTCTTCCATTGCACACAAAGGCCGCTCAACCGGTGTTCCATCCGGCAGTGCATTCAGCAAATCAAAAGATCCGGAAGAAAAATGCAAAGCACTTTGTCCTGCCGAAACAATGGCACACCGCTGCCCCTGCTGCGCCAAATAAATACCACAAACAAGGCCGGACAAACCGCCGCCTATAATAACCGTATCGAATTTCATATTATTCTTCTTGTTTTTGAGGTAATTTCAATCCACATACACTCTCATATACCCAAGCCGTATATTCACTTTCACGCAAAGTATCCCCCCATGCAATAGGCGCCATACCCTTCCAACGTTCATTCAGAAAAGAAGCCAGATCCTCTTTGGCCCGACTCACACAATACTTACCTTCGGAGCTCATCACACCGGCAGCCCGACAAGCGCACAACTCTCCCTGACAGGTACCCATACCCACACGGGTCCTCCGGCGCAAATCCACCAGATTATGCACATCCAATTCATTCAAGGCATATTTCACTTCTCCAACAGAAACCTCTTCACATTCGCAGACCAGACTATTCTCTACCGGAGTATTTTCGGCCAATTTTTCCGCCAGTTCTCCATGACGGGCAATGGAAGAACGACGCTGGGCCAAAGGCAGTGATATGATTTTTTTACCGATCACTTCCGCATCCTCCCGGGATCCCGGCAACTTTTCGACCGCTGTAGAACAGACAGCAGACACATTCAATTTTTTACAAATCAAATCCGTTGTCCACTCTGCCATCAAACGATAAGTCATCAGTTTTCCACCGGTAATCGTCACAAATCCCTCCAAACCGTCACGCACCGCATGATCAAGCAAAACGATACCACGACTGACACTACGCCCACTAGGGTCGTTATCTGACGCAACCAAAGGACGTACGCCCGCATAAGCACGCAAAATACGGGTTTGAGCCAAAACCGGCGAAAGTTTTTCACCTTCACGCAATAAGATATCCACCTCCTTGGCAGTAACCAACATATGGTCCACCTCCTCAAAAGGCACCTTACTGGAAGTGGTACCAATCAGACAAATGGTATCCCCGGGAACCAGAATATCCGCATCCGCCGGTTTACGGCAACGGTTCAACACCATATTGTTGACCCGATGGCCAAATATCAGCAAAGCCCCTTTGGCCGGCAACATGTTCACCTGCACTCCCGCCATTTCCGCAAGGTGATGTCCCCAGATACCTCCGGCATTAACAATCACCTCTGCATAGTATTTTTTTATTTCTTTTGTCTTATGATCCAATACTTTCACTCCAACGATACGGCAACCGTCTTTCAGCAGCTCCATCACTTCATGGTAAGTATACACCACTGCTCCGTGGCTTTTGGCATCCATAATGTTGGAAGAAGTCAGCCGGAAAGGATCCACAGCCCCATCAGGCACTCTCACGGCCCCGATGATATCAGGATTCGCAGCAGGCTCCAAACGCAAGGCATCCTTGGGATCAATCACTTCAGCCCGAATGCCGGCAGTCCTGCAGGCTTCGACAAATCCAGCCTGAAATTGAATGTCATCTTCCGGCAAAGTCAGAAACAATCCATCGGTTTCCTCGACACAATGTCCGGCAATTTTCCGGAGAATCATATTTTCCTTAATACATTCCTCAGCAGACTCATGATCCGTCACCGCATAACGAGCTCCGCTATGCAACAAGCCATGATTACGTCCGGTAGCGCCTGTCGATATATCGAATCGCTCCAGCAGCAATGTTTTCAACCCCCGCCGCGCACAGTCTCGAGCCGTACCGGCACCGGTTGCTCCCCCGCCAACAATAATTACGTCGAAAGACTTTGTTACCTCATCTTGTTTCATAATACACAGAAGATTATTTCGAATACAACGACAAAGAAATAAATTATCCAACATAAAAACAAAAGAAAACGAAAGATTTTTATTTCAAATCGAAAGATTTTTTAATCCATATTTTTCAAGCGAGCAGAAATCAAATCACGATATTCCCAATAAGCCTCCTCCAACAAAGGCATTTTCTCTGCAAAAAAGGCATAAATTCTCTCCCAATCTTCCCTTCTGTACATATTCACATTCTTCAACTCAAAATAAACGGCACTAACAAGACGCTCACCCAATCCGGCATAATCCTCCTCCCACAACAAATCCTCCCCACAGTCTGCCGCCATCAACTTACGGTAAGACTGAAAACATTCATACACTTCATAACGTCTCAGATCATTCTTATGATCAATCTGAAACATCACGAGAGCCTTTTCATTGTCAACATAAAACTTCAATTGCGTCGATTTGATTTTCACTCCGGTCAGCACCCATTTGCGATAAATATGATGACGGGAACAATAACGCTTAAATCCATTCCAGAAATTTAATCTCAATTCTTTTGCTTCTTCTTTTGACCACATAATTTAACAGAAAATTGAAAGTTGAAAATCGAAAATGATTACCTTTGCAAAGGTAACCTTTTACTTTTAACCGTTTCATATGTTAGAGTTAAAATATAAAACCGACAGCATAGAAGCCGGATGCGATGAAGCAGGACGAGGATGTCTGGCCGGGCCGGTATTTGCAGCTGCCGTCATTTTACCGGACAATTTTTCCAACCGGCTTTTAAATGACTCAAAACAGCTAACAGAAAAACAGCGGGAAAAACTACGCCCCATCATCGAACAGGAAGCGCTGGCATGGGCAGTGGCACAGGTAGACAATCACGAAATCGACCGCATCAACATTCTCAATGCCTCGATTCTGGCCATGCACAAAGCTCTGGATACACTTTCCCTCCGCCCCGAACACATCATCATTGACGGGAACCGCTTCAAGCAATATCACGAGATACCATACCTTTGCATCGTCAAAGGCGACGGCAAATACATGTCCATAGCAGCCGCCTCGATACTGGCCAAAACCCACAGGGACGAATACATGCAAAAAATACACCGGGAATATCCCGGCTACAATTGGCAAAAAAACAAAGGATACCCCACTTCCGAACATCGGAACGCAATTGTACAATTGGGCATTACGGACTATCACAGAAGCAGCTTCAACCTGATAGACAAACAATACAAATTAGAGTTTGATTAATCCATATTTACTTTAGAAAACACAGAACCATGGCTTTCATCAACACAATACTCGGACTGTTCACTCAAAAACGCCTGACACAAATCGACTACTTCAAAACCAATCCCCTTAAAGTGCAACGCGAATGTCTGCAAGAATTGCTCTCCCGGGCTGCAGACACCGAATATGGTCGAAAATACGGTTTCAGATCCATTCTTACCACAGAGCAGTATAAAGAACGGCTACCGGTTGTTCATTACGAAGACATTAGTGGATATATGCGGCGGATGATGGAAGGGGAAAACAATCTGCTATGGCCGGCAGAAATCAAATGGTTTGCCAAATCATCCGGCACGACAGATGCCAAAAGCAAATTCATACCGGTCAGCCCCTCTTCATTGGAAGACTGTCATTTCCGAGGCGGCAAAGATGTCATTGCCATATTCAACCGCCTCTACCCGGATGCCGGAATATTCAGCGGCAAAACCCTGGCTCTGGGCGGAAGCAGCGAAGTCAGCAAAACCAACAACAATTGCCAATATGGTGATTTATCGGCTATTCTCATTTCCAACACTCCGTTTTGGGTAAACCGGATGAAAACACCGGAAGCCTCCATTATGCTGATGAATAACTGGGAAGAAAAAATCGAAAAGATTTGCGAAATCACCATCAAAGAAGATGTACGTTGTCTGGCAGGTGTCCCTTCCTGGTTTCTGACCGTCATCAACAAAATACTTGAGAAGACAGGCAAGAGCAACCTCCATGAGGTATGGCCCAATCTGGAACTTTTTATCCATGGCGGCATCAGTTTCACCCCCTATCGCGAACAATACAACCGTCTATTGCCCGATCCCAAGATGAAATATATGGAAACCTATAATGCATCCGAAGGATTTTTCGGTCTGCAGGACGATCCGAACGACTCCTCCATGTTACTGATGCTCGATTACGGTGTATATTACGAGTTCATGCCCACCAGCGAATTGGGAAAAACCAACCCGCGCACCGTATTGCTGGAAGATGTAAAAACCGGTGTCAATTACGCACTGATTATCTCCACCAACAGCGGCTTGTGGCGCTATATGATAGGCGATACAATCCAATTCACCTCCACCAAACCCTACAAATTCAAAATTACCGGAAGGACAAAACTGTTTATCAACGCCTTTGGCGAAGAGGTCATTATAGACAATGCCACCGAAGCCCTCAACTTTGCCTGCCGCGAAACCGGAGCCGATGTTTACGAATTCACCGCTGCCCCTATCTTCATGGGCGAAGGCAAGCGGGGAGCACACGAATGGCTGATAGAATTCAAGAATCCACCGGCAGACATCGAACAATTTGCCGAACTGCTGGACAACCAAATCCAAAAACTAAATTCCGACTATGAAGCCAAACGCATGCTTTCACTGGAGCGGCTTCACATCCAAATCGCCCGTCCGAATCTGTTCAACGACTGGCTCAAAGAGAAAGGCAAACTCGGCGGACAGCACAAAGTTCCCCGTCTGTGGAATGACCGCACCCACATCGACGAACTTTTGAGCATGAACCATTAATAAACATATCGCACAGCCACTACCCATCCCCTTATCAGTGGCTGTGCCATTCTCTATTTTTTGCCTCACGATTCTCACACCCCTCTCCTACTTTTTTCCTATTCAAACTTAACTCAAAGATATATCAAAGATATCTCAAAGATATCTCAAAGATAACAAACCATTATATTTGTGTTATCTTTGATATATAGATGAGATATAATTGAGAGGGAGAGAAGCGAGAGAATAGCCGATCTTACTACCACTATATTCGAATAGGTTAGGAAGTGTCGTTGACAGACAGACAATTGGCATCTTTACGTCCGGCTAGCCAAAAAGAATTGGCAGACTTTTTCCGGCGGGAAATTATCCGTGAATCACAAAAATTCGATAGGTATGTTGCTACTATGAATTGGGGGCTTTGGAATCTGTTGGATTATTTCCCCAAGGTGTGCCTGCTTGTGCCTAAAGGCGGCGATTTCTATGATTTATACGAATGTGAATTTTGATGATCCGTGAAAATAGAACGTAAAATGATACGCATAACGAATTTATCAGCAGCAATCGTTTTATCGAACCTTTTATTGAAATCATGAAAGTATATGTAAAAACGGTGGGAGGCGAAAAGTTGTATAAGGTGGCTCCGGTTTTAAATACCCGTCAGGGGGATTTGTTAATTTTGAATGACGGATTGGGAAGTATGACAGATGAGGATCTAAGAGCAAACAATGACACAAAGATTTTTACACAAAGGGCAGATTCCATATTAAAGGATAAAAGTCGCTACTACCAATGCCTCATCAAAGCTGAACCGTCCAAAATACTCACACCAATATTGCGTGTACCCTTGAATTTTGACCTTAGCAAGTTGGACGAAAGCCGTTTAAATAAATTCCAAAATATGGAAACCGGGATGTGGTATATTTATGATAGTGTTGCAAAAATAGCTTTTGCATATTATATGGATGAATATATACCGGAGGTATATGGAATGTTGGATTGGATTAATATTATTCCGGAAAAAAAGATTTCAATGGCATCATTGTATCAATTTTATCGTATTTTTGGATTGTAACTAAAACATATTAGTATGAAAACAAAATGTCTATATATTATTGCTTTATGTACATTTTTTGTATATCCATGTTTGTTTGCTGCCTGTAATGATGAAGAAGAGAATGATGAAATCAACCTTGCTTCTGACTTTTTTTCCCAGTCTGTTTGGGAAGGTGAATTCAAAAGTAGTTCGAGACAAGCAAAATTGACGTTTTTTTTCTTGTCAGATACAACAGCCAAAGTACATTATGGAGAGCAAAAGGAAGTATTAAAATACACCATAAATGACAAACTTTTAATTTTGAAATCAAACCTTTTCATCCAGGGTCAGTGGCTTTTAATTAATCATAATCAGAATTTAGATGAACTGGAATTCATAGATCGCCTCTATGATGATAAAGCAGCAACAATAAAAATAAAAAAAACTTACTGATTCGTTTTTAGAGAATCTTAGCGGAGACCCATAAGTTATTGACTACTTCTATATGGGATTTCTACAGATTTTTCCCTGCAAATATTTTCTGTTTCAATAATTATTAGTATATTTGCAGTGACTTAGCGAGGCTAATTGAGAGGGGACTGGAGTCCCCTCTTCTTTTTACCTAATCACAAAGGATGCCTTGCCATCGGACCGACAGAACAATTACAAAGATAATGGAGATAGAATACGTAAAATCAATAGCCACCCCGATACTTAGTAATCGGGAACTGTTCTTAGTAGACTTAAAAGTGTCTCGCGACAACGTCATCGAACTGTTTGTAGACTCATTAAACGGAGTGAATATACAAACGTGTATTGAAGTAAGTCGTGAAATCGAATCGCACATGAACCGGGATGAGGAGGATTTTGAATTGACCGTAGCCAGCGCAGGAATCGGATATCCGTTCAAGGTGGATAGTCAGTTTACCAAAAACCTGAACAAATCTGTAGAAGCCCAATTGAAAGACGGTAAAAAAATAAGCGGTCTTTTAAAAGCATTCGACAGCACCAGCGTAACGATTGAATACGAAACAAAAGAAACTGTAGAAGGAAGCAAGAAAAAACAGCTTGTCACCCATACAGATATCATACAAAGAGAAGACATCAAAGAAATCCACGATGTCATAAAATTCTAAAAACAGTAATCACTAAAAATATAAAGCTAAAAAAACACGATGGAAAATATTAATCTGATTGATTCATTTGCTGAATTTAAAGAATTCAAAAATATAGACCGCGCTACCTTGATGAGAGTATTGGAGGATATTTTCAGAAATATGCTGATAAAAAGATACGGCACTGACGAGAACTTCGACATCATCATCAATATCGACAAAGGCGATTTGGAAATCTGGCGCAACCGCACCGTTGTGAAAGACGGAGAGCTTGAAAACAGAAATACTGAAATAACATTGAGCGAAGCCAAAAATATCGATGCAGAATACGAAGTGGGAGAAGAAGTGACCGACGAAGTAAAATTCAAAGATTTCGGACGCCGTTCTGTATTGGCATTGCGTCAAAATCTGTCCGCCCGTATTTTAGAATTGGAAAAAGACAATATCTATAACAAATACAAAGACAAGGTAGGACAAATCGTCATTGCAGAAGTTTATCAGGTTTGGAAAAAAGAAATTCTTGTATTGGATGACGAGGGGAATGAATTGATTTTACCCAAACAAGAACAGATCCCGAGCGACTTTTTCAAGAAAGGCGATACCATCAAAGCTGTTGTAATCCGTGTAGAAATGCGCAACTCCAGTCCTTATATCGTATTGTCACGCACCTCTCCGGTATTTCTGGAACGTTTGTTTGAGAATGAAGTTCCGGAAATTTTCGACGGCTTGATTACCATCAAAAATGTTGTGCGAGTGCCGGGAGAACGGGCAAAAGTAGCCGTAGAATCGTACGATGATCGCATTGACCCGGTCGGTGCATGCGTCGGCATGAAAGGTTCGCGCATTCATGGTATCGTCCGGGAATTACACAATGAAAACATTGACGTAATCAACTATACCAACAACCTGCAATTGTATATCACCCGAGCGCTCAACCCTGCAAAAATCAAGAATATCGAAATAGACGAAGCTCAAAAGAAAGCCAATGTCTATCTGGAACCGGAAGAAGTATCCCTGGCGATCGGCAAAGGCGGTCTGAATATCAAATTGGCAAGTCAATTGACCGGTTATGATATTGATGTGTATCGCGAACTGAATGAAACACAGGAAGAAGATGTCAATCTGGAAGAATTTGCGGATGAAATTGACGGCTGGGTAATTGACGAATTGAAACGCGTCGGTTGCGACACCGCCAAGAGTGTATTGGAATTAAGCGAAGAAGAGCTGGAAAGCCGCACGGATCTGGAAATCGAGACCATCCGAGACGTTATCGGCATCCTAAAAGCGGAATTTGAATAATTCCCCATTAACTCAATAAATTTTGTAATCTTAAATATGACAGTAAAAAGATTAAGTAAAGTAGCACGAGAATTTAATGTAGGTACAGCTACTATCGTAGAATACCTGCATGGGAAGGGGAGTAATATTTCCTCAGACCCAAACGCCAAACTGACAGACGAAGAGTATGCATTAGTTGCAAAAGCCTTTTCGTCAGACAGTCAGGTGAAGAAAGAATCCTCTTCCATCAACTTGAAAACGAGTCGGAAGAAAAAAGAGACCATATCCATTGACAAATCAGGCAATGTCTCTACAGAACAAGAAGAAATTCTTGCTGAAAAAGAATTCATATCAGTCAAAGATGAAGTTAAACTGACCAGCAACATAAAAATTGTTGACCACATTGATCTGGAGGCAGAGCACAAACCGACACCGGTAACGACACCGGAAGAAGCAGAGCATCCGCAACCCGTTTCTCAAAAGGAAAAAGAAGTGGAAGAACAAATTATCGAACCCAAAAAGGAAAAAAAACCGGAAATTATAGAAAAGAAACAACCGGAACCTGTTAAAAAGCAAGAAGAGCCGAAAGAAGAGGAAGAACCGATGAACGAAAAAACAAGTAAAGAGACCCCGTTTAAAGTGCCCCAACCTGCAATAAAAGACGTAAAAGTTGTTGGAAGTATCGATTTGGATGCTATCAACCAACGTACCCGTCCTCCCAAAAAGAGCAAACAGGAAAAAGAGCGCGACCGTCGTGAACAAAGAAAGGCCAACAAAGCCAATCAGCCGAAACCACAAAATACACAGGATACCAATACTACAACCGGACCGCTTATTAACGAAGAAGATACCGACACACGAAAAAAACGTAAACGGATACACCGTCAGGATGAAAAGGTACAGGTAGAATCCATCGCTAATGCACCCGGAGGAAAGCCTTCTAAAATAGAAGACAGCAAACGCAAACTGAAGAAGCTGAAGAAAAAGAAAAATGAAAAGGCCGAAATCTCAGATGAGGATGTAGACAGACAAATCAAAGATACCTTTGCTCGTCTTGGCAATAAAGGTAAATCCCAGAGCGCCAAACACCGTCGGGACAAACGAGACGCAGCCCAGCAGAAGTTACAGGCAGAGCTGGAACAAGAAGAGAAGGAAAAGAGCATCTTAAAGCTTACAGAATTCGTGACTGTTGCAGAATTGGCCACGATGATGAATATCAGTGTGACTGAAGTCATTTCGGCCTGCATGTCTCTCGGCCTCTTCGTATCCATCAACCAACGTCTGGATGCAGAGACCATCAATATCGTTGCAGATGAATTCGGATTTTCGGTTGAATTTGTCAGCGTTGAAATACAGGAAGCCATTGATGATGAGGAAGAAGACAACGAAGCGAACATGTTGCCACGTCCTCCCATTGTTACTGTCATGGGGCACGTTGATCATGGAAAGACTTCTCTGCTTGACAGCATCCGCAAGACCAATGTCATCGCAGGAGAAGCAGGAGGCATTACACAGCATATCGGAGCTTACAACGTGAAACTATCCGACGGCCGTACCATTACATTCCTGGACACTCCGGGACATGAAGCCTTTACAGCCATGCGAGCACGCGGAGCACAAGTAACAGACATTGCCATCATCATTGTTGCAGCCGATGACAGCGTCATGCCCCAGACCGTTGAAGCAATCAATCATGCCAGTGCTGCCGGAGTACCCATTGTATTTGCCATCAACAAAATAGACAAGCCAGGTGCGAATCCGGACAAAATCCGCGAGGAACTGGCCAATATGAATTACCTTGTTGAAGAATGGGGCGGTAAATATCAATGTCAGGAAATTGCTGCAAAAAAAGGCTTGAATATCAACGAACTGTTGGAGAAAGTGCTTTTGGAAGCAGAATTGCTTGAACTGAAAGCCAATCCACACAAAAAAGCAATAGGTTCCATCATTGAGTCATCATTGGACAAAGGACGAGGGTATGTAGCCACCGTACTGGTACAATCAGGGACAATGCACGTCGGAGATGTCATTTTAGCCGGTCAATATTTTGGACACGTAAAAGCCATGTTCAATGAGCGCGGAGAAAAACTGCAGTCTACAGGTCCGTCTGAGCCCGCTTTGATTCTTGGCTTGAACGGAGCTCCCCAGGCCGGAGACACATTCAACATCATGTCCAACGAAAAAGAAGCCCGCCAGTTAGCGAACAAACGGGAACAACTGCAACGCGAACAAGGTCTGCGCACCCAAAAACATATTACCCTGGATGAAATTGGCCGCAGAATTGCAATCGGCAACTTCCAGGAACTGAATGTTATCGTAAAAGGTGACGTAGACGGCTCTATTGAAGCGTTAGCCGATTCTTTAATCAAATTGTCTACGGATGAAATCCAGGTGAACATTATTCACAAAGCAGTCGGACAGATCACAGAAGGAGACGTATTGCTGGCAGCCGCTTCAAACGCAATCATCGTAGGTTTCCAGGTACGTCCGTCAATGGGAGCACGTAAACTGGCAGAGAAAGAACAGATAGATATCCGTCTCTACTCCATCATTTATCAGGCCATCGAAGAATTAAAATCCGCTATGGAAGGTATGCTTTCTCCAGATATCAAAGAAGAGGTGATTGCAACCGTTGAAGTGCTTGAAACCTTCAAGATATCCAAAGTGGGCACAATTGCAGGCTGTATCGTACGTGACGGTAAAATTGTACGCAATGCCATGGTGCGCATTATCCGTGACGGTATTGTCGTCTATAGCGGAACTCTCGGCTCACTGAAACGCTTCAAAGATGATGTGAAGGAAGTGGCCAAAGGCTTTGAATGCGGATTGAACATCGAAAATTACAACGATATCCGTGAAGGCGATATGATTGAAGCCTATCAGGAGGTTGAAGTAAAAAAGACTCTTTAATCAGTAATTAAGAGTCTTTTAACAAGTAAGTAACATTGATTTTAAAATTTATTTCTTTACTTTGTGAAGAGTAAAAACGATAATTAATTAAAAAGTAAATACGATGAAAAAATTATTTGCAATCATTGTGCTGGTTTCTTCATTTGCAACCGTGCTGAATGCACAGATTCTAAAACCTGTAAAATGGGAAATCAGCCACAAAAAAGTAAGCGAAGGAGTTTACGATATTATCTGTAAAGCAACCGTAAATAGCGGCTGGCACTTATATGATACCAAATTGCCTGAAGGCGGTCCCCTTCCAACGACATTCAATCTGGACGAAGATGAAGCCAGTGGAGTTGAATTAGTTGGAGAATTTAAAGCAACTACGGATGCAAAAACCGAACATAGCGATGCTTTTGATATGGATTTGAAATACTTTGAAGGAACAGTTACAATGGTGCAACGGGTAAAAGTAACCGGAGATAAAGCCAAATTAGCCGGATACGTTGAATTCATGGCTTGCTCAGGCGGTCAATGTACTCCACCTTCTGAAGAAGAATTCAATTTTGAACTGACAAAATAGTCATATCCGATGAAGAAATAAAAGTGAAAGGTAAGAAGCCTTTCACTTTTGTTTTTATAGTTCTTAAAACCAGATGAAAATAAGTGCCCTTTATTTTTTACTGACACTGCCATTCCATGTTGTTGCCCAACCATGGATTGTAGGAGATACTGTTTCAGAGCCGGACAGTATCCATCTTTTCTTTGTCGGAGATATCATGCAACACGAAGCACAAATCAAAGGAGCCTGGGAACAAACAGGACAGGAATATAATTATATGCCCTGTTTTCAATATATCGCTCCATATTGGGAAAAAGCAGACTACGTTATCGGCAATTTGGAAACCACTTTATCCAACAGAAATTTCAGCGGCTATCCACAATTCTGCGCCCCATGGCATCTGGCACGCGATTTGAAACGTTCCGGCATCGATATTTTGACAACCAATAATAATCATTCCTGCGACAAAGGAGCCGACGGCATACGCAATACCATTTATTATCTGGATTCATTAAATATTAAACACACCGGAACGTTTAATGATTCTGCCTCCTGGAAAATACAACATCCCCTATATTTCCGACAGGGTCCATTCAAAATAGCACTATTAAGTTACACTTACGGCACTAATGGCATCTCCGTAACTCACGGACAAGTGGTATCGATTATTGATACTTTTCACATGGCACGTGAAATAGAGAAAGCACGTCTAGATTCTGCCACCAATATCATCGTCTGCATGCATTGGGGCATTGAATATGAGACGTTGCCCGATACAAAACAAAAACGCCTGGCAGCCTTTTTACACAAATGCGGAGCAGATATTGTCATCGGTTCCCACCCTCATGTCGTACAACCGATTGAATATCATACGGAAGGAAAAGACACTACAGGAGTTACCATCTATTCATTAGGCAATTTTATTTCAAATCAAAGCAAACGTTACACCAACGGAGGTATCGGACTTTCATTAAAACTTATCCGAAAACAAGGAAAGACTCATTACCAAATGCAATATTTAAGCAGCTATGTCTACCGTCCAGTTGAATCCGACGGCATCCGACGGTATTATGTCATTCCCGAGCCTGATGCCTCCCATATACTGGGTGAGCAAGACAAGAATCTATACAAGCAATTTTTTAATGATACGGATAAAATAATTAACCATATAGCCTCAAAATTGAATGCAAAAAAGTAATTTTGTAACAACATAATTTAAAACTAAAAAATATACGTATGAAAATTGCTGTTATCGCCCACGATGGAAAGAAAGCAGAGATGGTTGCGTTTCTAAATAAACACATGGACTTTCTAAAATCTGTAGGCCTTGAAATTGTTGCTACAGGAACAACCGGCAAACATGCACAGGATGCCGGTCTCGAAGTGGAACGACTTCTGTCTGGACCTCTTGGCGGAGACGCTCAAATCGCCGCATTAGTAGCAGAACACAAGGTGGCAATGGTTATCTTTTTCCGAGATCCGCTGGGAAAACATCCGCACGAACCGGACGTACAAATGCTTATGCGCGTCTGTGATGTTCATAATGTACCTATCGCAACCAATCCAGCCAGCGCAGAACTAATGGTCAGAGGATTCCTGACAATGCATCAAAAACAGTAGCATACAGGAGCCTCCGGCTCTTTTATCTATCCGTCTCAAAAAACACATTAACATTATAAAAAGAAACCATATTTATTCATCCGCTATTATTCATTTACTTTGCCAGTAATCAAAAGATGTAAACCATCAATTCAATGATGAAATTCAAGCGATGTGCAACTATTTTTTCCCTTATATTGGCAGGCATGATCATGCAGACTTTTATCATTATGAAAATAAGCTGGATGCAACAATCATTCTCACGATGAAAAAATCTGACAACAACCACAATCACAACTGTATCCAAAATCTATTACAATCGCAAATCAGCAGGATTCTGCCTCAATCTCATAATAATTGGCTATAAAGTTTGGAGTGGTTTAAATTATTGTAACTTTACGACCTCGTCAGAATGGGAGGTTCCGCCCCTTGGCGATGGCCGTTTCCCTGTTGATATGAAAAAGAAGACTGATAAAACCAGCCTTAAAAATAACTTTGAGACCGAATTCATAATAAAATACAATTTTCAATATTCATTCATTTCCAGCCATTTTAACAACTCAGGTATTCGGGATATAACAGCACCCCTTGCCTGCAACCGAATCCGGTCATTATGCCCCCCGGTAAAAAGGAGACAATCAAAACCTAAAGCTTCAGCGACCTCTGCATCATGCACCGTATCTCCCACCATCAATGTTTCTGACGGACATAAGTTGCACGTTTCTACCATACATTTACCTCGCTCTATCTTGCCGGCAGCATAAATATTATCAGAACCGCACAGGTCCTCAAAATAGGATAATATATGGAAATCAGCAACCATCTGCTGCAACAAATCTTCACGTAAAGCAGATAAAATATACTGATGCCGCCCGGATTTTTTCAAAGAAGTCAGAACATCTCTTACTCCTTCGTTCAATTGAAGCTCACAAGCATATTTATTATAGGTTTCTACAAAATCTACAGATAAATCCTGCATAGATTCCACCTGCAGATCAAAACCTATCCGTACATAGAAATCGACAACAGGAAATCCAAATTTCTTTTTATATTCCTCAATATTCAAAGGGGCAATACTACGTCGCAACAACATGTCTGCCAATGTGTCAACCCCTGTTTGCAAATCATTCAGTAAGGTTCCATTCCAATCCCACACTATGTTTTTATATCTCATATTCTCATTTATTCTCTTTATAAAAAGCTTCTACTCCAGGCCATTTAAGTCTCTGTCTGGCTATCTCTTCCGGATATATCATATATACAACATCCGCTTCTGTAGCCAATTCATTCTTTTCATTAAATAATTCCACTTTAGCACACACCAAACGTCGGGAAACATCCGTCACTTTCGCACGCAACCAAATTTCCCCTCCATCAGTTCGCACTGCCCGACGGTATTTTACATTCATTTCTGTTGTAACACCAGCTGTTTTTTCATGTGAAAAAATGGCCCAACTGGCTATTTCATCAATCAAAGTTGCCTGAATACCTCCATGCAAAATATGAAAAAAACCTTGATAATTCTCCGAAGGCATCCAATGACATGTGACATATTCTCCTTCATCAACAAACTTACATTTCAATCCATACGGATTGTCAGGAGAACAACCGAAACAATTGTAGCCTTCCAATTCCGCATAAGCATTATACATTTTTTTCTTTTCCATCATTCCATATATAAATATAAAAAACAAGATTAAAAGAAGAGAGCCGCTTCTCTACCTTTAATCTTGAATATTAAGAATTACATTATTCTATATTTACAGGTTGGCTGCAATAGCTTCTGCACATCCTTGCATCTCTTCAGCAGAAAAGTGCTTTTTGGGATTACAAAAATTCAAATCATCACCACTATGCAAAGGGACCAAATGAATATGGGCATGAGGAACATCCAAACCTAATACAGCAATACCGACACGCAAACAAGGAATCGTTTTGCCAATAGCCTTTGCAACTTTTTTAGCAAAAATCATCATACCAGCCAATTTCTCATCCGAAAGGTCAAATATATAATCCGTTTCATTCTTGGGAATTACTAGCGTATGCCCTTTTTGCAATGGATTTATATCCAAAAAGGCATAATAATTGTCATCTTCCGCAACCTTGTAGGAAGGGATTTCACCACTTATGATACGTGCAAAAACAGAAGCCATAATATATCATTTACAAACTAATATCCATAATTTCAAATTCCATCTCTCCGGCAGGAACTTTTACCAACACTTTATCGCCTACTTTTTTACCGACTAAAGCCTGGGCAATAGGTGTATTAATAGACAACTTTCCTTCCCTAAAATTAGCTTCTGTTTCAGAAACTAATGTATAAGCCATGGTCGCACCATTCTTAATATTCTTAATGGTCACCTTATTCAACATTTGTACTTTAGATGTATCAATCTGCGATTCATCAATCACTCTACAAGAAGCGATTGTATCTTTCAATTGTGCAATTTTTGCTTCCAATAATCCCTGTGCATCTTTTGCAGCATCATATTCTGCATTCTCCGAGATATCACCTTTTTCAATAGCTTCACCAATGGCTTTAGAAATCTTTGGACGTTCTACGTTCTGCAATCTTTCCAATTCCTCTTGTAATTTCTTCAAGCCTTCTTTTGTTACATAAGATACTTTATTGCTCATAACCGTTAAATTTTATGTTCATACTAGATAAAAAAAATAAATGACACTTATCCTCCAATAAGTGCCTTTATTAAAAAGAATCCCGAATAATCCTGGAATCCTTACCTCCGGTACAAAGATAAGAAGCTTTTTCTAAAATAAAAAACTTTTCCTTCAAAATAATACAAACGTTTTCATAGCTACACAAAGGAGCATTTTTTATCATTTCCCTTTAGGATTCTTTGTAAAACAAGAATATTGTTCTTATATTTGCACCCGGTAAAAATGTACGCAGTCTCTTGCATAAAAGTCTCCATGACAATACTGCGTTCAATAAATGAATTTTTTAAAAATAGAAGATTATGGATTTAATTAAAATTGCAGAGCAAGCATTTGCTGCAGAAAACCCAGTTGAGCATCCTTCATTCCACACAGGAGACACAGTAAGTGTACATTACAAGATTATTGAAGGGAACAAAGAACGCGTACAGATTTTTCGCGGTGTAGTTATTCAAATTAAAGGAACCGGAAATACTAAAACATTCACTGTTCGCAAAATGTCTGGCAATATTGGCGTAGAAAGAATCTTTCCGATGGAGTCACCGTATATCAAACAGATTGAAGTAAATAAAGTAGGTAAAGTAAGACGTTCCAGAATTTATTACTTCCGTAATCTTACCGGTAAAAAAGCTAAGATTAAAGAAAAACGTTCCTAATGTTATAACTTTAAAAATATTAAAAGCTCTGCAAATGCAGAGCTTTTTAATTTTTATATCTTTGCACTAAGGATAACAACAACACTATATTTTACTATGAAAAACGAAGAAATCATTCAAAAAGCAAAAATTAAAGCAGAAACATGGAAACATGGGGCTTATGACAAAAATACAAAAACAGAAGTTGAACGTATGCTTAACGCATCAGACCCCACAGAATTAATAGAATCATTTTACAATGATTTAGAATTCGGCACGGGAGGCCTTCGTGGGATTATGGGTGTTGGTACAAATCGTATGAATCGTTATACAGTAGGAACTGCAACCCAGGGTTTTGCTAACTATATCAACAAAATGTTTCCTAATGAAAAAAAAGCGGTATGTATCGGTCACGACTGCCGGCATCATTCTCGAGAATATGCAGAAACAGCAGCTGCAATCTTTTCTGCCAATGGAATTACCACTTATTTATTCGAATCATTACGCCCTACTCCAGAAGTATCTTTTGCTATTCGCGAATTAGGCTGCAAAGGAGGCGTCATCATTACAGCTTCGCATAATCCCAAAGAATACAATGGTTATAAAGCATATTGGGACGATGGTTCACAACTTGTTCCTCCTCACGATAAAAATGTAATTAATGAAGTTAAAAATGTAAAAGTTGAAGATATTAAATTCGAAGGAGTACAAGAGCATATAAAAATGCTAGGAGAAGATTTTGATCAAAAATTCTTAGCAACTGTAAAAACACTAAGTTTATCTCCTAAATCAATACAACGTCACCATAATTTAAAAATAGTATTTACCCCTCTTCACGGAACTACTTATAAACTTGTTCCTGCATCTTTACGTAATTGGGGATTTACAAACATTCATACCATTCCAGAACAGATGATTACAGATGGAGATTTTCCAACCGTAGCATCTGCCAATCCTGAAGAACCGGCAGCATTCAAATTAGCATTAGATAAAGCACGAGAAATAGATGCCGATCTTGCTATGGCATGCGATCCGGATGGAGACCGCATTGGCATTGCCATAAAGGATGATAGAGGAGAATGGATTCTTCTTAATGGAAATCAAACCAATATTATTTTTACATGGTACATTATCCACCGCCGCCGAGAATTGGAATTATTAAAAGGTAATGAATACACTGGAAAAACTATTGTTACAAGCGAACTTTTAAAAGAAATTGCAGAAAAAAACGGAGTCCCTTGTCATGATGTATACACAGGATTCAAATGGATTGCAGACATGATACGTAAACATGGAGCTGAAGGTTATATCGGTGCGGGAGAAGAATCCTTTGGTTTTATGCCAGGATCTTTCACCCGAGACAAAGACGGAGTTTCCTCAACTTCCTTAATGGCTGAAATTGCAGCCTGGGCAAAAGATAATGGCAAATCCCTCTTCGACATCTTAAAAGATATCTATGCTGAATATGGTTTCTCACAAGAGAAAATGATATATATCGTCCGAAAAGGTTTGATGGGAACACAGGAAATCAAAGATATGATGGAAAACTTCAGAAATAATACTCCATCAAAGATTAATGGCAGTGAAGTTATTGTCAAAAAAGATTATTCCATACTCAAAGCGACAAAACTAAAAACCGGAGAAACATATTCTCTGGATTTCCCAACAACAAGCAATGTCTTACAATTTTTCCTTGCTGACGGATGTAAAATATCAATAAGACCTTCAGGAACCGAGCCAAAAATAAAGTTTTATTTTGAAGCCCGAGCACAAATGCCAACAATCAATGATTTTCATCAAGCACAAGCAAAAGCAGAAGCAATAATTGCATCAATCGTTGCCGATTTAGGTATACAGTAATAACATCTTTTTGAGAATAGTCCATTTTTTGGATTATTCTCAAATTTTTATAATCATATTCTTAGACCAACAATTCATCAACTCCAACAAAAATATTCATCACTCTTCCTAATGCAATTTTCCATTAAATATAAATACTCCCAACTTAGCATTACTCTGAGATTATAGAAAAGCGCCAGCAGGTATGTCGATGTGTGAAAAGTAGAAAAAAAATTGGTTGTAACTAAAGTCCTGCCGGCGCAAAAAATAAGGACAAGTCCTCAATAATAATATATAAAAAAATACATTTATTT
>JAHHTT010000069.1 GCA_020024465.1 Odoribacter sp. | reverse complement strand
GCATTCGCCTTGAACTGTTCAAAATCAAATGAATTACTCATAATTAAAGTGTGTCCAAATAAATTGATCGGATATTTTCTGTCCGATTTTTCTTAATAACTTAGTATTTACTAATAATATTGTTCAGTAATCCTTTTTAAATAATTCATAAATTCTTTACTTGATGGGCTACCATTGTTTTTATTAGTAGCCATATGATACAGCCTGTAAAATTCATAAGGGTTGTAAAAAGATTCCAACATCTCTTTTTTAAGACCGGCATTAATAATCTGCTGAGACATATAAAAGCCAAGTGCATGACCATTATACTTATAGATTTTGAGAAGTTTGTCAACACATGTATCCTTATCTATTTTCTGTTCAGCATACTGAACTATAATCGTCTGCAGAATAGCAATATCCTTTGGGGCATTACTATATAGTGATACGAACTCTTCCGCAAGTTTTTGAGATCGACTTACAGTTGAATAATATTCTTCATAGCCCATATATTTATCAATTTGGTCCGCTATTCCTTCATTGGCTATCATATCAAGCATAAAGTTAATATCATTTGCATAATTGAAATCATGGTTTTCAAAATGCGCTCTATATACATGAAAGAACTCATGCGCCAGAAAATTAATTCTTTGCTCTTCTGTCATTCTATAGATCAGATTGAAATCAATCACGAGGGCTTCTTCCATATCCTTCCCGTCAGCATTAAGAAACAGGAAATAAACAGGTTTCCACTTTACAGATGTGTTCAAACTATCACATCTCAAGAATGTTTGAAGTCTCGATTTTGCATTTAAAATCAATGATTTGAAGTCGTAACTGTCACGAAATTTTTTTATTTCTGAGTAGTTTCTTTTTATTTCTTCAAAGTTAGCTTTAATTAGTGTTTCAAGCCAACCGTCATTATTAATCTGGCCTTTGTTATCCGAATATCCAAAAACATCCTGCATGGTAGTCTTTACTATATTGATAATAGTATTGTCTTTGGAATGAGCAAAGATGGAATAAGCTGTAGAGCTATCCAATTGGTGCCATTGTTCCACATTCACTTCTTTCTTCATTTTAAGGAGATCACTTACTTTGAGAAATTCATCAACTGATGTCAAATCTATATTTTGTGCAAATGAAAATGAACACTTTATTAAAAACAAAAAGATTAATATTCTTTTCATACTACTTATTAAAATGAACTTATTGGATTATTATAGTCTGGGTAAGCATCGTTTTATTTGCATATTAAATAGTCCGGTATCACTATCATGGTTTTTCATATTCTGATGTACAGATTTTTTCTTTTTGCCAACACTAAAATTGCATGAAATATTTAATGCAAATATATACAGCTTCTTCAAAAAATTTCGGATCTACACTTCCTTCAATTGTAAATTTAGGCAAAGCAGTGGTTATTGCGATAACTGACTTTTCAAAACTTTGGTTGCATAGTAAGGTCTTCTTTGTGAGGATAGCTTCTGTTACCTGCACTACCTTGTTTGTTATATGTTTTTTTATTCAATAGCTGAATTACTTTCAAGGAAATCCTGTACAACTTGACTTTGTTTCATGAAGAAAATGTAAGCAGCATTACCTAAGTCAAGCAAATAATTTCTAGGAAAAAGATAATTTTTGCCATTCCTTACAAAATTAAGTTCAGTTTTAATGGCAGGCATCACTTGGGTTTTCGCTAATATAATTCTGTGCTTTTGGGAAATTGAAAAAATAAAAAATACAAGACTCTACCGAATCCTGTATTTATCATTTACACAAAATATTTTATAGTGTTATTCGACACTTTCCATATCATTTATTTTAGTTTTAATTCTGCTCTTTCAATGTATTTTTCAATATCTCTTGCTTCTGGAGCATTGGGGTATTGGCAATTAATTTGTTCATAGCTTTTCAATGCTTCTGCATAATTACCGGATTTTTCTAGTGCTAATCCATTTTTCATGAGAAACATTGGAGTTGAAAAATCATTTGTTTTAGAATTTGCAGCTTTTTGGTAGTGAGTTGCAGCATTTTTATAATCGCCCATTTGCATATATGCATCTCCAATATTAGCTAATGCCATATTAGCCATTAATAAGTCATCAGAAGAGAATTTCTTCAAATATTGAATGGCTTTCTCGTATTGCCCTAAATGTAAATAAGATAAACCTGCATAATAATTAGCAATATTACCGCTTGGTGTAGAACCATATTTATCAATAATTTCCAAAAAGCCTAATACATTACCATCTCCATTTAAAGCCAAATTAAATGAATCTTTTTCGAAATAATTTTGAGCACCAAATATTTGATTGGCAGCTTCTGTTACTTTGGGAGTTACAATAAAACGGTTGTAGCTGAAATATGCACCAATGATGACAAGTAATGCAACGATTACATTAATAATCATTTTCTGATTTTTTTCAATGAATTGCTCTCCGTTAGTTAAAGCTCCTTCCAATTGCTCAAAACTGTCTTCCTTTGTTTTTTGTTCTTTTGACATATCCCTTATTTTTATGTTGAATACATTTTATTTGATATGCAAAAATAGCGTTTTAAATTGAATATTGAAATATCAGTTTGATTTTTTACACATACATGTTTAAATCATGAGGTAAAAGAGTATTTTTGTAGCAGGTAGATAACTTTATACATAGGCTAAAAGATGGAGTTGAAAGAATTGAATATCATTAATTTTAAGAACATAGAACAATCTTCATTGGTGTTTTCTTCAGGGTTTAATTGTTTTGTAGGTAAAAACGGAATGGGAAAAACCAATATATTGGACGCTATTTATCATTTATCTATGTGTAAAAGTTGTTTTAATCTGCCGGACTTGCAGAATATCCGGCATAATGAATCATTTTTTGTAATACAAGGTAAGTATCTTCGGGATAATGAATTGGTTGATATATATTGTGGAGTAAAGAGAGGACAAAAAAAAATTTTCAAAAAAGATCAAAAAGCATATTCTAAATTATCAGAACATATTGGTTTATTGCCTTTGGTAATGATTTCGCCAGAAGATTCTTCTTTGATTGATGGTGGTAGCGAAGGACGCCGTAGATTGATCGATGGTATTATTAGTCAATGTGATCGTGACTATCTTCTGTGCTTGATTCGTTACAATAAAGCTTTGATGCAGCGAAACTCCTTGTTAAAAATGAGTGTTGATAAATCCATAGATTTAGACGGTCTGGAAATTTGGAACGACCAATTATCGGAATATGGAGAGAAAATAATGCAAAAACGAGTAGAATTCTTAAAAGAGTTTCGTGATGTATTTCAAATGTATTACAAGGAATTGTCTTTGGGTAACGAGATGGTTGAACTCGGATACAAGGCTTCTGTTCAAACTGGTAAATTGTTTGTGGCTTTGCGTGATAGTTTAAAAAAAGATTGTATGCTGACCTACACAACAGTGGGAATACATAGAGACGATCTTGTCTTGAATATTGGAGATTACTCTGTGAAAAAAATAGGATCACAAGGACAGAAGAAAACTTTTTTGGTTGCGTTAAAATTGGCTCAATATGCATGGCTGCTTCGTACGGGAAAAGTGAAGCCATTGTTGTTATTGGATGATGTTTTTGACAAGTTGGATGAGGATCGGGTAAAACAGATTGTTCGGATAGTTGGTGGAGAAATGTTTGGACAGGTATTTATGACGGATACTAATAGAGAGCATTTGGATGAAATTTTGAAAGAGCAGAAAGTTAACTATCGTTTGTTTTATGTTGACAAGGGAGAAATTAATGTTTAAAATCTGTATATTTGCCGACGGATATGAAAGAAGGGAAAACTAAAACAATCGATGAACTGGTGGAGCAAGTGCTTCGTAACATGGGATTGGAGCAGAAGTATAAAGAATATGAAGTCTCACAAATATGGCCGGAAGTTGTTGGGCAAATGATTGCTTTACGGACAAAAAGTATTAAAGTTGTAGATGGAATATTGTTTGTGTCTTTTGACTCTGCTGTTGTGAGAAATGAAATTTTAATGGTAAAAGAAGGATTGGTGAGAGCGTTGAATGATCGTGTCGGAAAGAAAGTGATTAAGGATATTGTTATAAGATGAGATTATGAATCTAATAGAATCAAGTGATATATTAAAAGCTTCAAAACTGGATCGTTTAGGAGGGAACTTCGGAGGTAGTCTAGTTGCTAAATTTGTGATGCATATTATGCGTTTGAATAAAATAAACAAATTGTATGCTGATGTATATAATGATGATTCGCAAGAGTTTTTGGAACATTTGATAGAAGCATTGGGAATTACGATAGAAATAAATGAAGAGGATTTACAGAAAATACCTGCAACAGGAGCTTTTATTACAATATCGAACCATCCGTTTGGCGGATTGGATGGAATTATTTTGATAAAATTGTTATCAAAAATTCGTCCTGATTATAAGGTGATGGCTAATTTTCTGTTGAAAAAGATAGTTCCTATTAAAGATTATTTTTTAGGCGTAAATCCTTTTGAACACCGTAAAGATATTTCTAGTGCAGGAGGCTTGAAAGAGGCTTTACGTCATTTATCCGAAGGAAAACCATTGGGGTTGTTTCCTGCAGGAGAAGTTTCTGCTTATCAAGCAGACTCTAATTCTGTAGAGGATAAAGAGTGGAGTCAGTCCGTTTTAAAACTGATTCGTAAGGCAAATGTTCCTGTGATTCCTATTTATTTTAAAGGTTCTAACAGTTTGTTATTTCAGATATTGGGTATGATTCATCCAATGTTGAGGACGGTACGGTTACCGTCAGAATTGTTGAATAAAAAGAATCGGGTCATAAAATTAAGAATAGGTTCTCCGATTTCTATGGATATACAAAATTCGTTTACAGATTTGAGACAATATGGAAAATTTTTACGTGCTAAAACATATTTATTGGGTTCATCATTAGAATTGAAAAAGTTCTTTTTGAAATCCCAACGAGTTGAAAAGAAAATAGAACCATTGGCAAAAGAAATTTCTGTTGATGTACAATTGCATGAATTAGATAAAATCCGAGAAGATTATTTACTCTTTTCGATGAAGAACTATTCCATTTATTGTGCTCCTACAATGAAAATCCCTAATATATTGAATGAAATCGGGCGTTTGCGGGAAATTACATTTAGAGCTGTAGGCGAAGGGACGAATCGTAGTATTGATTTGGATGAATTTGATTTGTATTATTATCATTTGTTTATTTGGGATAATGAAGCAAATAAAATTGTTGGAGCATATCGGGTGGGAAAAGGTAAAGAGATAATAGATCGATATGGTATTAAAGGTTTTTATATAAATACTCTTTTTAAAATACGTAAGGAGATGTTGCCTGTATTGTATGAATCAATTGAGTTGGGACGTTCGTTTGTTGTAGAAGAGTATCAGCGGAAACCATTACCATTATTTATGTTATGGAAAGGTATATTGTATTTTTTGATAAAAAATCCAGAATACCGTTATTTGATAGGTCCTGTAACTATTAGTGGAAAATATTCGGAGGTATCCAAAGAATTGATTATGAAATTCATTAAGCGTAATCATTGGGATCATGAATTGGCGAATTGCATAACTTCGCGGTGTAAATATCAGGTCAAAACTCATGATCCGGGAGTGGATGTGATGATTGATGCATCTCGGGATAATATTTCTACTTTGGATAAATTTATAGGAGATATTGAACCGTCGAATGATAAACTTCCCGTGTTGTTGAAAAAATATATATCATTGAATGGTAAAATAATAGGATTCAACATAGACCCTAAATTCAATATGTGTTTAGATGGATTATTGATATTAGATTTGTTTGATGTACCCATGAATACGATAGAATCACTTTCCAAGGAAATTAACGATGATACCATAATGAGCCGTTTTTCTCAAGAGAATTTAGAGGTTTAATGATAAAAAGAAACATATATGTATGATGTCATTTATATATTTCGGGGTATACTGATAGGGTTAATGGTTTCCGTTCCATTGGGGCCGATGGGAGTCTTGATTATTCAGAAAACTTTGCAAAAGGGAGCTTTGGCAGGTTTCGTTGCGGGGATGGGAGCAGCATTTGCAGATTTGTTTTATGCAACGGTTGCTGCTTTTGGTTTAGGGTTTGTTGTAACAACCATCCAGACTCATGAATTGATATTACAGATAATAGGAGGTATATTTCTGATTATTGTGGGACTGACTATTTATTTTGGAAATCCTCTAAAACAAATTCGTACTAAAAAAAGAGTCTCTAAAACCGGTCTGTTAGGAGATTTTTTGACTTTATTTTTTCTGACAGTCTCCAACCCTGTTGCGATTGTGGTATTTATGGCCGTTTTTGCCGGAGCTTCGGTATTTGGAGACGAGCCTTCAATTCAAGTCGAACTTTTTGTATTGTCAGGTATAGTAATTGGTGGAGGATTATGGTGGTACACTCTTTCAACCTTAGTGAATATTTTTCGTAAAAAGTTTCGGTTGCGGGTTTTGATAACCATTAATCGAGTATCGGGGGTTATTATTACAATTTTAGGAGGTTTGGTTATATTGTCGGCTTTTGGGCCGATCCGTGCTATTTTATCTGGCGCTTAACAGGTTTGTAGTTGCGTCTGTAAAAATGTAGAGAATCCCCCCATGTCGAAAATTGTATTTTGCATCCACTCTTGAGAACGCTCTTTGCAATTTTAAGAGTGGATTCTTCGACTCCTTCGTCCATCCCTGGTTTGTTTTCATACAATTGGTAATTAGCGCGATTGGTTAAAGGCGTGATATTGGGCATTATGACATTGGCACCGATTTCTAACGCTTTTTCACGTCCGTTTGGATCAATAGCTTGTAGAGCAGTTGTTGCTGCGATGTTGATATCTGGCATCAGTATGCGTAGACAACTGATCATATGTAATCCTAATTGCAGACGTTGGGTTTGGGGTAATAATTGATTGCGTTTTTCCCAAAGAGGCGTTTCGTGATGTTCTATGTAGGGGCCCATTCCAACCATATCAATATCTAGTTTTTTTAAAAATAAAAGATCATTGGCCAGATCCTCTAAACTTTGACCGGGAAGTCCAATCATTACTCCGGTTCCTGTCTGATATCCACATTCTTGGAGTAAATGAATACATTCTAATCTTGTATGAAAGTTATGTAGGGAATCTTGTGGATGTATTTTTTTGTAAAGATCTTCATTAGATGTTTCAATGCGGAGCAGATATCGGTGAGCTCCTGCTTCTTTCCACCGTTGTAATGTTTCTTTACTTTGTTCGCCCAATGAAAGAGTTATGCCTAATGTATTATTACTTGATTTTTTGATTTTAAGCAATAATTGTTCTATGCGTTTAATAAATGTTCTATCTTTACGTTCTCCCCCTTGTAGAACAATAGAACCATATTGGTATTGATAAGCAAATGATGCAGCACTTAATATTTCTTCATCGGTTAAGTCATAGCGCTGTATATGTTTATTGGAGCGTCTGATGCCACAATAAAGACAGTCTTTGATGCACATGTTGGATATTTCGATGAGACCGCGCATATGCACTGAATTGCCAATGGTTGTATCGCGAATTTTTTTGCTATGTGTAAATAGTTTTTCTTTTGCTTGCCCTGTGCACGTCAAAAGGGTGATAAGATCGCTGCTGCTGAATGTCTTTTGTTGTAATAAAGTATCTACCTCCATGTAAATTAATAAAATGTTTAGTTGCAAAGATAGTTCTTTCTGTTTTTGGTTATTAAAGATTTTGCGTAATTTTGCTAATTAATATCCTGTTTATTTTGGAAAATGTGATTATGAAAAAAGGAATTCTTTTGTCTTTGAGTGCTTTGTTGCTTGTTGGAATTATCGGTTTGGGAATTTGGTATTTTCAAGAAAAAGAGAATGTACGAGCTGATAAAGATGCTTTTATCCCATATAACTCTGCTTTTGTGCTGGCTGTTAACTCTAAACCGGAATTAGCTGCCATTGTGAAGCATAAGTTGGGTAAAGAGTTGGAGAAATATAATTCTAAATTGTTGGTAAGGATGGTTGATTCTTTAAGAACTTCCGGCCTTGTGAATCGATATCCTTATGTGTTGGCTGTGAGAATACAGGGGAAAAAAGATCTGACTTCTCTTTATGTGATGGATGTTGCGGAGGTCTTGTCTCGCAGTAATATATCGGAGTATTTAAATCGTGTATTTGTAAATAAAAGAGAGCAGGTGCGTAAATATGACCACCATAAGATACATTGTTTAAAGAGTGGGGAAGAGAGCGTTTATTTTGCCATTTGTGGCAGTATTGTGTTAATGTCGGATTCTGATTTATATATTGAAGATGGATTGAAACAGTATGATATTGAAAAGACTGGAGCAGTAGTTCAATCTCAGTTCCGTAATATAGATAAATATTTTTCTGCATTTGCTGGTGTAAATGTTTTTATGAATACAGAGATGTTTACAGGAGTGTTACCGGCTTGGTTGGAAGTTCGGAGAATATTTCCCAATCTTGATATGACTCGCCTTTTTAAATGGGGAGCTTTAGATGGAGAGGTATCTGAAGATGGGATTTTGTTAAATGGTTTTATGGAATATGGCGGACTTGATAAATCATATCTTCAAGTATTTCAAAAACAAGAACCGCAAGATATATCTATAGATAAAATTATTCCTAAAGATATAATCTCTTTGACTCTTTTAAATGTGAGTGAGACGGTTGATTATTTTACAGCTTTGGATAATTATCGGTATAGTACAGGAAAAAAAGATAAGGTATTTGCCAGAAAACAGCAGTATGTGAGAATGTTTGGAAAAGGACAGGAGGAGGAATGGAGGAAATTGTTACAAGGAGAGTTTGCTTTAGTAACGCTTCCGAACGATAAGGAGAATGGTAAGCGGGAAGGATTGGTGATTGCCTCTCTGAAATCAGGGAGTTTGGCAAAGGCTGTTTTAGAAAGGATGTTGACAAATTATGCTCGGTTTAATAATACAGAATTAAGAACGTTCAAAAGGGTTTGTGCTGTGGATAAGGGAAAATCATTTGATTATTATCATCTACCGATTACCGATTTGCCTATGATATTTTGGGGTGAAATGTTTGATGGAGTAGAGGGACATTATGTGTTTGTTGAAGATAATTACTTGATATTTGCAACATCTGTGAAGGCTTTGGATTATTTTGTCAAAGATTATGTTCATGGAAATTCTTTGCAGCAAGCCGGATGGTATAAAAATTTAAGAAGTAAACTGTCTGGTAAATATAACTTTGCATATTTTGCTCAAACACAAGAAGCACTGCCAATGTATAAGAATTGGGTAAAAGGTGATGCAAAAGATTTTTTGGATAGAAATATAGAAGAATTGTCTGTGTTCCCTGCTTTGGCAATGCAATGGTCAAATGAAGGCGGATTACTCTATAATACAACCTGGTTAAGCTCAAAACCAATTCAAAAGAATGTGCGTCCGCATATTTTATGGCAAACCCGTTTGGATGGGAAAGTAGCTATGAAGCCAACCATAGTGACCAATCATATTGATGGTAGCCGAGAAGTTTTTGTCCAGGATGATAAGAATACTATTTATTTAATCAATGATGCGGGCAGAATACTTTGGAAACAGGTCCTTGATGAAAAGATTAATAGCGAAGTATATCAAGTGGATTTATATAAAAACGGTAAATTGCAATTCCTGTTTTCTACTTTATCTAAAATTTATCTGATAGATAGGAATGGTAATGCTGCCGGACGATTCCCCTTGAAACTAAAATCGGTTTGTAAACAGGGAATGACGTTGTTCGATTATGATAATAATAAAGATTATCGCATTTTTGTGCCGGGTGAAGATCAAATGGTATACCTTTATGATTTGGATGGAAATGAAATAGACGGATGGAAGCCCGATAGGGCAGATAAGCCTATTGTTTCCAAAGTGAATCATTTTCGGATTGAAGGGAAAGATTATTTGGTGTTTGCAGATAAATATCGACTTTATATATTAGACAGGCGTGGTAAAGAACGAATAAGAGTGTCTGCTGTTTTTGATTTGCCTGAACAAATAGATATTTGTTTGGCTAAATGTAAGGATAAATATTGTTTATTATTCGCAGGTTTGAATGGTGTCGTGAATTCTGTAGATATTTCAGGTAAGTTGACAACGCTAAAGGTTGATGGGAATATACAGGATAAATTAGCTGTAAATGTAGCGGATATCGATGATGATGGTGTAGACGAATGTATTATGACAAGCGGTAATCGATTATTTGTGTATGAACTTGCAGGAAATCTAGTGTGGGAAAAATCTTGGACAGAAGAGAATATAGGTTACCCATATATCTATCGTTTTTCAAATGATGATATGCGGATTGGCTTAAATGGTCCGGTTTTAAAACAGTTGTTTTTATTAAAAAAGGATGGTGAAATGACTCAGGGGTTTCCTGTATCAGGAGATTCTCCTTTTTCAATCTTGTTTTCTGGGAACGACAGTTTTTATCTGTATGCAGGGGGTGAGGAAAGTATGCTGATAAAATATAGACTTCTTCGCTAAGAAAAATGATATTTCTAAGTTTTAATATCATCCCCCATATTGGAGATAAATATTATAAATAGCCAGAATGTGATATAGTTTCAAAAGAATTCGAATGTAAGAGAACCGTTGATAAAGTGTGCTAGATACGTTATTTGCAAGATGAGCAAAGTGACGTATAAATATTTTAAATGTAAAGTTTTGTATGCTGTAATTTAATGGCAGGAAAATATTATAAATAAGAATTTAATGTTTGCCTATCGGCCGATGCTTCACAAATCATTCCAAAATATTATCCTCTAAGGTAAACGTTCTTTTATTTGCTTGCTTATACCCTTGTTCCTGTTTTTTTATTTTCGTTGTTTCACCGGAACCTTTCCCATAGATGTCTTTCTTATGTTTTACTTTTCACCGTTTTTTGTCCGAAGTTTGTCCGAAG
>JAHHTT010000068.1 GCA_020024465.1 Odoribacter sp. | reverse complement strand
GCATTCGCCTTGAACTGTTCAAAATCAAATGAATTACTCATAATTAAAGTGTGTCTGTAAAGTTAATAATTTATTTTCCTTTACTTGACACACTTTAGTTTACAGTCTCTCAAGTAGTAATTTTATGTCTTTCACAAATAAGAAGTCAAATTGATATGCACACCTTCATTCTATTACAAATCATCTCTTCAATTCATTCAACTCTTTCTTAGGCAGAAGTACTCGGTACAACTCTGAACCTTTTATCTCTGCTTCTACGTCGAACTTTTTCTGCAAACGGATATCGGCAGAAGAAGCACCCCACAATGCCTGGTATTTACCAGCTTCTATAATCCAGCTAAAGGTATTTTCGTCAAAGGATGCAAGGTCGGATATCTTGACCACCATCTTCACGGTCTCGCTCTCTCCCAGAGCCAAAAGACGAGTCTTGGCAAATGCACGCAACTCTTTCTCTGGTTTCACCATATCAAGTCCTGGAGCCGATACATACAGTTGCACCACCTCCTTACCGGCTGTTTCCCCGCTATTGGTGACGGTGCATGAAAATTCGTATCCTTCGTCAGTCATTATACAATGGGGATTGCTGTATTTAAAGACTGTGTATGACAATCCGTGACCGAAAGGATAGGCTGTCTCTACATCAAAAGAGTCAAAATAGCGGTAGCCTACAAATATTCCTTCCTCATATAGCGTATAGTCTACATTGGGACGGTCTACTCCTTTGGCTCCCGTGAAGAACTCTCTGTAGATACTTACAGCTTCCTCAGCTTCGATTACCGGAAAGTTTTTTGAGGATGCTGCATCTTCATAACGAATAGGGAATGTCATCGGCAGTTTGCCCGAAGGACTGACTTTTCCGGATAATATATCAGCCAATGAATTGCCGCTTTCCTGACCGCCTTGCCATGCCACCAGTATGGCGTCCGGCAATTCACACCATGAAGCGGTCTCAACAACACCGCCAATATTCAATATCACAACTACATGCTTGCCTGCCTGATGGAACAGTTTCGTCACTTTTTTCAGCATCTGCACCTCATCATCACATAATTTGAAATCCCCCTCTACACGACGGTCGGTATATTCTCCTGCATTCCGACCAATTGTCACCATCGCAATATCAGCCTCTTCCGCTTTTTTACGCATCACATCATCCGGAAGGTTATATTCCAAAATACGCGGAGGCGTTACATGCATGTATATCTTTTTGTCTATTTTAACCTCTTCTGTGTCGATATATTCTTCATACATTTTCTTGATTCCGGCATCCATCTTGTAACCGGCATTTTGGAGTCCCTCTTCCAAAGAGACAGTATAGGCTTCTGCCACATCACCGCTACCTGTACCTCCTGCCACAGCACGATAGGAAGTGTTCCCAAAGACGGCGATTGTCTTGATATCATCGCCTAACGGTAAGGTCTGTCGTTCATTCTTTAAAAGCACCATTCCTTCAGTTGCCACATCCCGGGTGATTGCGGCATGTGCCTTTAAATCGGGATTGTCCGAATGGACATAGCCTTTGAAACGGGGAGTCTGCAGTATCAGTTCCAATATACGACGCACATTCCGGTCTACATCTGCCATGGCAAGACGACCATCTTTCAAGGCCTGACGAATGCTGTCCTGCTGGCGCACTTTGCCCGGCATAATCAAATCGTTGCCGGCAACCACCTGCGCCACAGCATCTCGACCGCCAAACCAGTCGGTTACGACAATTCCTTTATAATCCCATTCATCACGCAATATCGTTGTCAGCAAATCGTAGCTTTCCGAGGTGTATTCGCCGTTTATCTTGTTATAGGAGGACATCACGATCCAGGGTTTTGCCTCTTTCACCACCATCTCGAATCCCTTCAGATAGATTTCGCGCAAAGCACGGGGCGATACTATGGCATCGTTAGCAATACGGTTGGTCTCCTGGTTGTTGACGGCAAAATGCTTGATAGAGGTTCCTACTCCATTCTCTTGGATTCCCTGCACCATGGCGGTTGCCATACAACCGGTCAGATAGGGGTCCTCGGAATAATATTCATAATTACGTCCACAAAGCGGATTGCGGTGGATATTCAAGGCCGGAGCCAACAATATGTCGCAATTGTATTCCAACACCTCGTTTCCCATTGCTTTACCTACAAGATTCACCAATCCGGTGTTCCAAGTAGAAGCCAAGACTGTCGGAACCGGAAATGCTGTACAATAATAAGTCCGGTTGCTTCCCTCTCGCTCCTGGTCTATACGCAAACCCGAAGGACCGTCGGCAAGCACCATTGCCGGTATGCCCAAGCGTTCCACAGGAGAGGTCGTTCCCGCAGCTCCGGGCACAATTTTATCTGTATATCCGATAGCAGCCCTCAAATCTTCGGTCACCTCTCCGGCTCCTGTCAACAAACGAATTTTTTCATCGGTGGTCATTGCCTTGATTACCTCATCTAGAGGCACCTTGCCCAATTTGGGTAGTTCATCTGCTTTTAGTCCAAAAACCGGAGCAAGCAAGCAAAATAAAAATAGAAATCTGCTCATTTCGATAAATATTTTAAAATTCATTACAAATTTCTAGAATTTACCATGAATCACAATCATTTTGAGCAAGAATCACTCTTTACAAATGTATTTCTTGATATATATCAAGCCGTTTTATAACTTACCGGCACGAATACGGCTCAATGTCTCGGGAGTCATGCCTAATAAAGAAGCTATATAAATCTGTGGCGCCCGCCGGATAATTTCAGGGTGCTCCCGTTCCAACTGACAGTAACGCTCTCCAACTGACTGCCGGCATTGGGCATCAGCCTTTTTTTGAGATATCAGCAAAGAACTTTCCAGAATAACACAATACAATTTCAGGATTTCAGGATTTTTATCCATCAGACGGTGCAAGCCCTCATAGGGCACCTTATAAATGACACTGGGTTCCAACGCCTCGACATAAAAAGAGCCGGGCACCTGACGGATAAAGCTCTCGAGACAAACAAATAGATGATCCTCGTAAGTGATATGTTCTGTCACTTCCCGCTTCTTCTTCCAATAGAACTGACGCACCATACCCTCCATGACCATTCCCATAGAACGGGCAATCTCACCCTCTTTCAAAAAGAATTCGCCTTTGACCAATTCATGCCGAATCAATATATCAGCAAACTGCTCCACACTCTCCCCGCTTAACGGGATTGTGTGGGCTACTATACGTTCCGCAGCTTGAAGCCGTCTATCCATATCTATCAAATATGTATCGCCGTACGGCCGTCATTCATGTGATACACCTTCATCAGATCGGCTGTCATACACGAATGAATAGGCAACACTGTTATAATGTCACCGACATGCAGATTTGCCAAAAATTCATCTGTACAACGAACCACGCCATGCTCCTGAGAAAGCGACACGATCTCTACTCCTGAAACGACACCACCCCAATAATCACTATGATTCTCTACAACCAAACCATATAAAGGACGATCGTCATCCCGATGAATATATTCCTTTGAAAAATGAACACCACCTCCATAAATCACAGCCTCATTTCTATCCAGATTAATATCCACCACCGGACATTTAACAGCCATCGCTATATTATACCAATCACACGAACCAATCTGCATTTGTGTAACATCATAAAAAACAAAATTACCCGGACGTATTTCATTCGCCACACCAAAACGATCTGCTAATGAACAGGATGGAGTATCTCCGATCGAAATCTTCAACTGCGGATAACGGTCAATATATCTATCTTTTATATTTTTCAACATCCGAAGGTTATCCTTGTGGATTTGCATAATTTCTTCCTTAGAACGAGCATGATAAGTGTGCCCGGCATGTGTCAAAAAACCCTCAAATTTAATGTTTACATCCGGAGCAACAATATTGATAATACGATCAATCTTAGCATAATTATTAGCATCAACTCCATCACGATGATAACCGGTATCCACTCCTAAATAAACACCCACCGGATATTTCAAGCATTCAGACAATTGTTGTGCACCTTCCGAATGCACCAACAACAGGTTCAATCGGATTTTGGATGCGAGTGCATTGATTTTCTCATGTTCCAGACAATTCACAGGAAATGCTACTGTAATATCACTCCACCCCCATTCTGCGAATTTCATTGCCATATTCAATGACGATACCGTAATCTTCTCCACACCGCTTGCACGAAACCATTCTCCGATTTCACGGGACTGATGAGTTTTAAAATGAGGACGGAAAGTCACTCCAGCTGCCTTAGCTTTCTGTGCCATACGGGCAATATTGCTCTTACAGATTTCTTCATTCAGAACCATTGTCGGCTCTATCACTGGAATTATATTACTCATAACAAACTTTTTTTAAACTTATCATACAAAGATAAAAAAGAAGACAGAAATAAAAAACAAGCACAGCAAATAATATATCATGCTGTGCCTGTATTTATCTTAATATCCCAACTTATCCGCGAATAGCCGTAATTCCGGGCAATTCTTTCCCCTCGATGTATTCCAACAAAGCTCCACCACCGGTAGATACATAGCTTACTTTATCCGCCAGACCAAACTGATTGATTGCCGCCACGGAATCTCCGCCACCAATCAATGAAAAAGCACCCTGCTCTGTAGCCCGAACAATAGCATCAGCCACAGCTTTTGTCCCTTCTGCAAATTTAGGCATTTCAAAAACGCCAACAGGACCATTCCACAAAATAGTTTTTGATTGTTCTATTACCCCGGCAAAACGTTCTCGCGTCTCAGGACCTACATCCAGACCCTCCCAACCGTCGGGAATATTCATCGGATCGCAAATCTGTACATTGGCATCATTGCTGAAACTGTCTCCAATTACTGCTTGATCAGACAACACCAGATTCACCCCCTTTTCTTTGGCTATGCGAATAATATCCAATGCAAGGTCAAATTTATCTGTTTCACAGATAGAAGCTCCGACATGCCCGCCTAAAGCAGCCTTGAAGGTATAAGTCATACCTCCTCCCAAAATCAAGTTATCCACCTTATCCATCAGATTCATGATGATATCAATCTTAGACGATACTTTCGAACCTCCCATAATGGCAGTAAACGGACGTTGCGGATGTTTCATCACATTATCGACAGCCTTCAACTCGCCTTCCATTACATAACCGAACATCCTATCGTTCTGGAAATAAGAAGCGATCAATGCTGTGGAAGCATGGGCACGATGGGCAGTACCGAACGCATCATTAATCCAAACATCAGCCAATGAAGCCAAATCTGCAACAAATTTCTTTTGCGATTCTTTTACTGCAGCTTTTGCAGCTTTCTTCTCTTCATCTGAAGCATCTTCAGCCAACCCCCGGGGTTTACCCTCCTCCTCGGCGTAGAAACGCAAATTTTCCAATAATAACACCTCTCCCGGCTTCAATTCCGAAGCTTGTTTTTTGGCACTCTCTCCCACACAATCATCTGCAAATTTCACCGGCATATCCAACAATTCTTCCAAATGTTTCAGAATATGCTTTAACGAAAACTTCACATCTGCTTTTTTCGGACGTCCCAAATGAGACATCAGAATCACCGAACCGCTTCCGGCCAGCACTTTCTTAATCGTTGGAACGGCTGCCCGCATTCGAGTATCATCTGTTATCTCAAATTTGTCATTTAAAGGTACATTGAAATCAACGCGAATCAAAGCCCTTTTTCCTTGAAAATTGTAAGTGTCAATAGTTTGCATATACTCTTTATTAATAATCAAATATTCTGTCTATACGGCAATACCGCTTTTCAGTTAGTAAAATTAGAAAGAAAAAATATCGTAACAAAATATTTTCTTCATAAACCGCACCATTTTCATTCACAAACGATTGAACCTGCAGACCTACTTGCCCCTCTGATAGAAAAAAGACTTGTCATACAAAGAAAGGTGCAACCAATCATCTTTTATCATAATTTTGCAACATGAATATTCACGAACAATACATGCAAAAAGCATTGGCAGAAGCCAGACTGGCTGCGGAAGAAGGCGAAATTCCGGTAGGTGCGGTTGTTGTATGCAAGAACAGAATCATTGCCAGGGCACATAACGAAACTGAAAAGCTTAATGACGTAACGGCTCATGCCGAAATGCTTGCCATAACTATGGCCAGTTCTTATTTGGGAGGCAAATATCTAAACGAATGCACCCTATATGTCACCATGGAGCCATGCGCCATGTGTGCCGGTGCATTGGCATGGGCTCAATTAGGGACATTGGTGATAGGAACTCCCGATCCCCATCGTGGCTTTTCCCGTCTCTCCCCCATGGTATTACACCCACGAACAATCGTTGTCCACAATATTTTACCTGATAAATGCAGCCAGATAGTCAAAGACTTCTTCGCACAAAAAAGAGGCAAAAAAGGAGGTCTATTATAAAAAATACGAACAATAACGAGAAAATTCTTCCCAAAAATGGGGAAATGATTTAGACACTACCTCCTTATTTTGGATCATAAGAGAAGGCATTTTCAAACTTGCCAGCGAAAATGCCATCGCCATCCGGTGATCTCCATAGGTATGTATGCACGGCAAATTTTCCGCCGGACATTTTCCTCCATCCCAGCACAAACTGGTACGGTCAGGAGAAACGTCCACTTTGAAACCCAAGCGACTCAATTCCATTACAAGTGCAGCCAAGCGGTCGGTTTCCTTAATAACCAAAGTTTCCACACCCCAAAACGTAAAATGAATATCCAACAAACAACAGGCAACGGCAAAAGTCTGAACTAAATCCGGCATAAAAGTAAAATCATATTCCAAAGTTCTTACCCGAGAAGTCCCTCTGAAAAACAGGACTCCCTCACGGACAAAAGAAGAAATTACTCCCAATTTTTCCCACAATGCAACCTGTTGCGCATCGCCTTGGATACTGTCCGCTGTTAAACCTTCCAATAAAAGAGGTTCTGTTTTTTCAGACACGGCATAAAGACCATAAAAATACGAAGCTGCTGTCCAATCAGCTTCTACCCGATACGAAGCAGGCGGTATATAATCACCCGGAAAAATTTGAATACAATCTGCCTGCCAGTCAACCCTGGCTCCAAAATCACACATCACACGCATCGTCATTTCTATATAGGTCCGAGAGACCACCTTCCCGTCCAAATGGAGCAAAAGACCATGAAGCATATAAGGAGCCACCATCATTAAAGCTGATATATACTGACTACTAACAGAAGCCGGAATCGTAATTTCTCCTCCCACAAGCATGGAACCGATGATCCGTAAAGGAGGATAACCGGACTTTCCCATATATTCGATACGAGCTCCCACCTGATTTAAAGCATTCACCAGCGGACCTATGGGACGCTGTTGCATACGGGGAGAGCCTGTCAATTCCCAGTCACCGACTATACGGGAAAGAAAAGCTGTCAGAAAACGCATGGCAGTACCTGCATGACCGATATCAAAACAATTTTCCGAAGAATTGAGCACCTCATACATGATACGGGTGTCATCGCAATCAGCCAAATTTTCCGGCTCCAACATTCCATCTGCCATTGCATTAATAATCAGCACCCGATTTGAAATACTCTTGGAAGCCGGCAAATGAATCATCAAAGGTTCTATTTTCATCATCATTAAATCTGCTTCAACGCTTCAATAATTTCATCATACACACAATACTGATTAACCACAAACTTACCGATTGACTGCAACAGGGTAAAATTCACTCCGGGATAATCATTCTTCTTATCGTGAAGCATCAATTGATAAAGTCTTTCCGGATTATCCACTCCCATACAGCGAGGATATAATCCTCGAATAAAACTGCGAATGTTTTTGTAAAGTTCCAAGTCAAATCCCATTTTCTTCACAGAAAGATAAAGTTCGGCTATCATCCCATATGCTACAGCATCTCCATGACAAATATCCAGATCATCATCAATAGCCACACTTTCTATCGCATGCCCCACCGTATGTCCAAAATTCAAAGCCCTACGAACACCCTTCTCGCAAGGATCTTCCTGAACAATTGCACTTTTCACTGCAACTGATTTTCTAATCAGTTCCAAAAATTCCGTCCCCCCGACATCCGACAAATCCACGCTCATCAATTCATTCCAATAATCCACGTTCGACAGCAACCCATGCTTGAGCATTTCTGCAAAACCGGACAACACTTGCCTCTGAGAAAGTGTAGACAAAAAACCATTATCGATTATAACATAACGGGGAATAGAGAACGTACCGATTTCGTTTTTCAGTCCATTAAAATTCACTCCGGTCTTTCCCCCCACTGAAGCATCAATCTGAGACAACAATGTCGTCGGAACATTTACACACGCTATACCACGCTTAAAACAAGAAGCGGCAAATCCACCCATATCAGTAATTACCCCTCCCCCCAAATTCACCAACACGGCATTACGCCGCGCACAATTATCTGAAAGCACCTGCCACACTTTCTTTACACCTTCAAGTGACTTACAATGCTCTCCTGGCATCAAAACGATACGATTACAAGCAGGAATATCCAACTGAAGATACTCCATACAATAGTCCCTGCTATGGGTGTCCATCAACAAATAAATATCTGAAGATGCTACATTTTTCAACAATCCATTCAATTTCACCCCACCTTCCCGGGTAAATATAATATTATTCATACAGACTCAATTTGAAGCAAAATTAAAAAGTTATTTGCAAAAGAATTTCCCTCTCAGATTAAAATTCATAATTTTGATTTCGTATTATTACAACAACATCCAATGACATGAATATTGACAACATTCCACAGGCTCAAGTTGCCGCAAGTTTAATTCCTAAATTAAACAGCACTCTATATCTCCCTTTATTTGATCAATGTGGTGGTATAGAAGGTTTTTTTCAAGAATCCACTGAAACTTTCAATGCCCTCTGCAAGACATTCAACATTCTTCCGGAGCAATACAATCGCACCCAAGCATTGGAAGATGCCAAACGTGAATTAGAAGAAATTCACCGACACCACATAAACATCTGCTCCATAGAAGGGCAAAATTATCCCGACTTACTGAAACAGTGCGAAGACGTTCCCTTAATTCTATATTATAAAGGAAACATACATACGTCATGTGAAGACAAGTATCTGGCAATTGTCGGCACCCGCCATTCATCCACAAGATATCAGAACTTAGTTGATTCCGTACTGACAGACATTCAACGAATGGAACATCATCCCATCATTGTCAGCGGATTAGCCTATGGAATAGATGCTGTAGCCCATAGAGCCAGTCTGAAAAATGGATTACGCACATTCGCTGTATTAGGACATGGTTTGCACACGATTTATCCGGCTGCACACAAACGGCTGGCCGACTCTATATTAGAGTCTGACGGAGCATTGATCAGCGAATTTCCCTGCATCGCCAATACCCACCCGAGCAACTTTTTAAAACGCAACAGAATCATTGCAGGGATGTGTCAGGCAACGCTTGTTGCAGAATCTGCCATCAAAGGAGGAGCCATGTCTACAGCAAGAATAGCCTTATCTTATAATCGGGATGTCATGGCCTTTCCCGGGCGCCCTGATGATCCTTATTCTGCCGGATGCAACACGCTTATTAAAGAGAATGTAGCAGCTCTGGTAGAAAACAGTAAAGACATCGCTCGAATATTAGGTTATTCTGAACGTAAAATAGAAGACCCTCAACTGAAACTGGATTTATTTGGCGATTTAGAAAAAGAAGAACAAATTCTCAAATTACTCCGTCAAAACGGAGATTTATACATCGACCAACTGTCACAAATGAGTGGAGAAACAGGCGGAACCCTACCTGCATTACTGCTGCAATTGGAACTTGAAGGAAAGATTTTAAGTTTACCGGGACAAAAATATACAGCAAAAAAATAATACTTCCAAACCATACTAACAGATTATCAACAAAAATGTTTTTTTTAATATCAAACTGAAAGCAACAAAGAGGGCAATTAAAGAAAATTTAATCTAAAAAAGTTTTGAGTTGAGAAATAATTCTCTAATTTTGACGTGCGAAAACGTTTGAAATACTCGTGTTAAAAATTATACAAATGAGACCAGAAATTAAAGAATTTATGGATGCCTTAAAGGCAAGAACAGTTGGCGAAGCAGAATTTCACCAAGCTGTAGAAGAGGTTATTGAAACTGTTTGGGATACCTACCAGGCTAACCCGAAATACAAAGCAAACAAGATTCTGGAAAAAATGGTAGAACCGGAAAGAGTTATCATGTTCCGTGTACCTTGGATCGACGATAAAGGAGAAGTTCAGATTAACCGCGGTTACCGTGTTCAGTTCAATAGTGCCATTGGACCGTATAAAGGAGGTTTGCGTTTCCACCCCTCAGTAACATTGGGCGGATTAAAATTCTTAGGTTTTGAGCAGACTTTCAAAAACTCTCTGACAACACTGCCGATGGGTGGTGGCAAGGGAGGTTCTGACTTCAATCCGAAAGGAAAATCAGACAATGAAGTTATGCGCTTCTGCCAGAGTTTCATGACCGAACTCTGCAAATATATCGGTGCTGACACTGACGTACCTGCTGGAGATATAGGTGTTGGAGGACGTGAAATCGGTTATCTGTTCGGACAATATAAAAGAATCCGCAATGAATTTGTTGGTGTATTGACCGGAAAGCCAAGAGAATTCGGTGGTTCACGTGTTCGTCCTGAAGCAACAGGATATGGTACCGTATATTTCGCACAACACATGTTGAAAGAAAAAGGCGAAGACATTAAAGGCAAAACAGTAGCTATTTCAGGTTTCGGTAATGTAGCTTGGGGTGCAGCCAGCAAATTAGTTCAATTAGGAGCTAAATTGGTTACTATCTCAGGACCGGACGGATATATCTATGACGAAAAAGGTATTACTGAAGAAGGTGTTAAATACATGCTGGAATTGCGTGCCAGCAACAACGACGTTGTAGAACCGTATGCTGCTAAATTCGGTGCTAAATTCTTCAAGGGACACAAACCTTGGGAAGTTAAATGTGATATCGCATTCCCATGCGCAATCCAGAACGAATTGAACGAAGAAGATGCAAAACAATTGGTAGCTAACGGTTGTCAGATGGTTGTTGAAACTTCAAATATGGGATGTACTGCTGATGCAGTTCGCTATTTGAACTCTCACATCACATTCGCTCCCGGTAAAGCGGCAAACGCTGGTGGTGTAGCAGTATCCGGTTTGGAAATGAGCCAGAATTCTATGCGTTATAGCTGGACAGCTGAAGAAGTTGACCAGAAATTGTCTCAGATTATGAAAGATATTCACGATACTTGCGTGAAATACGGAAAAACCGGAGACAAGATCGACTACGTTAAGGGTGCTAACATCGGTGGATTTATCAAAGTTGCCGATGCAATGTGTGCTCAGGGACACGTTTAGTAGATTCTTATCACTAAATAATTTAGGAAATGCTGACTTTAAAGTCAGCATTTTCTTTTTAACTTATCTTTCAACTCCACTTCCTCAACTCTCACCCTCAATGTCTATTTTTCCGAATTTTATTTCCTCCTCCTAACACAAATCCAACACTGCAATTCCAAAAACTTAAATCCCACCTTAATAATCTATAATCAAGCTCAAT
>JAHHTT010000067.1 GCA_020024465.1 Odoribacter sp. | reverse complement strand
AATATGCCCTAAATTAATTCCGCCAACGGGTAAGACCATTAAGAAACAAGCGTCACCTCTCTCTTATTTCCCTCCCAAGATGCTACCAACTTTCCCCGTAGTTTCCAGCCGGCCGTTCGGTTGAGCTTCGGATAAACTTCGGATTAAGAACGGAAAAACGTGGGAGATGAGAGGGAGTGTGAACGGACACCGATGAGGGGAGCGTTGGGCGTCGCTTTACACCAATAACACCCACTCACTGCCAATGCCAATCACTTCTGATGTCATTTTCAATCACTGCGAATTTGCCGGCATCCATTTTATCGGATCTACAGACGTTTTCAGCAATATCCGGACATCATCATAAAAATTCATAAACCAAAACCGGATTATGCCACTATACACAAAAATCTTTCCGGAATAGTACAGACTATTCAGTATCAAGAAAATATTCATTCCAGTCTCCAAATTATATGTATCACAAATTATCAGAAGAATAGAAAAAAGAATGACACAATAAAAACCTCGCTATGATTAGTGAAGTTTTTTAATTATTTTACTAACTTCGGCACAAATTAAACAGATAAATTACAAACTATTATGAAATGTATTTTCATTTTTAGCCTGTTACTGCTGACCGGTATCGCCGTGTGCCGCGGTCAGGGCGAAACGCCTTACTGGCAAGATGTCAAGACAGTTGCTGTCAATAAAGAGTACCCCCGTAGTGCCTTCATGACCTATCCGGACAAGGCCTCTGCCCAAAGCATGAGATATGAAAAAAGTCCATATTATCTATTATTAAACGGTATATGGAAATTTTATTTCGCCGATTCATACAGGCAATTGCCCGAAAATATCACCGACCCATCTGTCAGCACGGAGCAGTGGCACGACATCAAAGTGCCGGGCAACTGGGAACTGCAAGGTTTCGGCACAGCCATCTATACGAATCACGGCTATGAATTCAAGCCCCGTAATCCCCAGCCGCCGCATCTCCCCGAAGAGAATCCAGTAGGTGTATACCGCCGCGATTTTGAAATTCCGGCAAGCTGGCAAGGCCGCGACATCTATCTGAATCTGGACGGAGCCAAATCCGGCGTTTACGTATATATCAACGGGAAGGAGGTCGGCTATAGTGAAGATTCAAAAACGACAGCCGAATTTTACATTAACCCTTATTTGCAGCCGGGATGCAATGTCTTGACTTTGAAAATATTCAGATGGAGCACCGGATCGTATCTGGAATGTCAGGACTTTTGGCGTATAAGCGGTATTGAACGGGATGTTTATTTATGGTCGCAACCGAAAACCGCTTTGCAGGATTTCCGCCTTGTCTCAACGCTGGATGACTGTTATCAAAACGGTATTTTCAAGCTGGCCGCCGATTTAAGGAACAGAGGCAAAAAAGATGAAGTGGTGACGGCAGAGTATGAACTTTACGACAACGCGGGCAAGGTTGTGGCGACGGAACAGAAAATCATACCTGTAAAAGCGGGAAAAACAAATACAGCAGAATTTACCGCCACTCTTCCTTCCGTAGCGGCATGGTCAGCAGAACACCCCCATCTCTATCAGTTATTCATGTACATCAAACAGGGTAACCGGACAAAGGAAGTAGTCCCTGCACGCGTGGGATTCCGACGCCTGGAAATGAGTACGACACAATGCTCCGACGCCCATGGACGTCCCTATAATGTATTCCTTGTCAACGGACAGCCGGTCAAACTGAAAGGTGTCAATATCCACGAGCACAATCCCCACACCGGACACTACGTAACTGAAGAACTGATGCGCCGCGACTTTGAATTGATGCGGCAAAACAATATCAACAGTGTACGTCTGTGCCACTATCCGCAAGGCCGCCGTTTTTATGAACTTTGCGACGAATATGGGCTGTACGTATATGACGAAGCCAATATCGAATCGCACGGAATGTATTATGACTTACGCAAAGGAGGTACATTGGGCAATCACCCGGGATGGCTCATACCTCACATGGACCGCACGGTCAACATGTATGAAAGAAGCAAGAACCACCCTTCTGTCATTATCTACTCCTTGGGCAATGAAGCCGGAAACGGCTATAATTTCTATCAGACCTATCTTTGGGTGAAAGAGAAAGAGCAAAAGGGCATGAACCGTCCGGTATGCTACGAACGCGCACAATGGGAATGGAACACAGATATGTATGTGCCACAATATCCCAGCGCGGCATGGCTTGAACAAATCGGAGCAAACGGTAGCGACCGCCCTGTGGTGCCTTCGGAATATTCGCATGCCATGGGAAATTCGTCAGGCAACCTGCAGGAACAGTGGGAAGCCATCTACAAATATCCCAATCTTCAGGGGGGATATATCTGGGATTGGGTGGACCAAGGGCTATGGGTAGACAAGGACGGCGGTTACTGGGCTTATGGCGGAGATTTCGGTAAAAATGCCCCAAGCGATGGCAATTTTCTCTGCAACGGAATTGTCAATCCAGACCGCACTCCTCATCCGGCAATGGCAGAAGTAAAACATGCTTATCAAAATGTCTGCTTTGCAAATACATTGCCAGAGAGACAGGCTGCAGAAAAATATACCGACTACCCAATAACCGTCACCAATCGTTTTTATTTCAGCAATTTGTCCGATTATCGGATTGAATATAATCTGTTGGCTGATGGCAAATCCATCCGCAAGGGTAATCTGTCCTTAACAACAGCTCCTCAACAGACAGAACATGTCAATGTTCCTCTCAAACTGAAAACCGAGGCAGGCAAAGAATATCTGCTCAATCTGACGGTCTATACCCAAAAAGAAGAACGGGGTATTCCGGCAAACTTTGCCATTGCACAAGAACAACTTATCCTGCCGACAGCCAAACATGATGAACCGGCACGTTTCCAGTCTGTCAAGGGGAAGGTTCCAAATATCGAAACACGGGAGGATCAAATCATTGCAAACAATGGTATCGTCAAATTCATATTCAATAAAAAACAAGGTATTGCCACCTCCTATCAGGTAAACGGAATTGAATATTTTCAGGATGGTTTTGGACTGCAACCCAATTTCTGGCGCGGTCCGACAGATAATGATTACGGTAACGGGATGCCTGAACGTCTGCAAATCTGGAAACAATCCAGCCGCAATTATCAGGTAATCGAAACAGCTACCCGCGTAGAGGATAATCTGGCTATTTTAAAGGTGGTCTATCTGTTAGCTGCCGGCAATCTTTATACCGTGGAATATGCCATTCGTCCGGACGGAGCCGTACATGTTAAAGTCTGCTTCAGTTCTCTGACAGCAACCGAAAAGGAAATAGAGCTTTCAGAAGAAGCACGTACGGCCACTTTCAGTCCGGATATCACAGCCTCCCGCAAAGCTGCGGCAGGCCTGAATGTTCCCCGTATCGGCATGCGTCTGCGCCTTCCGCAAAGGATGCAACAGGTAGAATACTACGGACGCGGTCCGAAGGAAAATTATCCTGACCGAAATGCAGGATCTATGCTCGGAATTTACCGCACTACCGTCGGTGATATGTATTTTCCGTATGTGCGCCCCCAGGAAAATGGACACCACACCGATACCCGCTGGATTTCATTAACAGACGAAAACGGACACGGTCTGCTGATCCGAGGAGATATGCCACTCGGTTTTAACGCTTTACACAATTCCATTGAAGATTTTGATTCAGAAGAGGCCAAACAGCACGATTACCAATGGAGCAATTTTACTCCTCAAGAGATTGCAAACCATAATCCGGAAAGAGCCCGTAACCGCCTGCGCCGCACGACCCACATCAACGATATACAGCCCCGCAATTTCGTTGAATTGTGTATTGACATGAAACAGCAAGGTGTTGCAGGCTATAACAGCTGGGGAGCCCGGCCAGAACCGGCATACACCATTCCATCCGACAGAGATTATACCTGGGGTTTTACGATTATCCCCAAAACAAAATAAATTATCCCACAATAAAAGTCCCATCGTCTGAAATAATCTGGCCATGGGACTTTTATTATCCAAAGAGGCATCAGACACCATCTCCTGATAGTTTCGGAAATTGCCCGTCAACCAACATTCCGCCAATAATCCGTATGTCAGACAACTTTTTATGCCATTTCAATGTATATTTGCGATTCCCTGTTGAATTTCATACCTTTGGCGACCATTCTGCATCATCAAACCAAAAGAAATGCTAAAGGATAAAAAATTCCTGGAGGGAATCAATAACAAAAAAACAAATGCATGGCAGACCTTGTACCGCAATTTCTATGGAAGTTTATGCAATTATGCAGCAAAAATTTCAAACGATACTGGGATTGCTGAAGATATTGTGCAAGAGAGCCTGGTTTCCGTTTGGCACTCAAACCTTGTATTTTCAAGCACCAAAGGGCTTTTAACTTATTTGTATAAATCCGTATATCATAACACTTTAAAGTATATCCGCGATCAACATTCCAATGAAGGAAAACTGAAAGAATACCAACAAACTCTACCGACAGAAGAAGATGCGTTCTATCAGGCCATTGAAGAAGAAGTTATCAACCAGCTACGCATCGCCATTGACAGACTTCCCGGACAACGTAAACGGATTTTACAATTCTGTATGGAAGGGAGAACGGTTTCTGAAATAGCAAACCTTCTACAAGTCAGTGAAAACACCGTAAAGACCCAGAAGAAACGTGCGTATGCATACATCAGAGAAATGCTGGAGCACCAATATCTTCTATTTCTTTTACTACTCTAAGCCTCTGATCCCAACAGCCTCACTTCTCCCGCCACCAATACATCTTTGAATTTTTCAGCGTTTCATTATTTTTCCCGTTTTAATGTCACCCGAAAACAGAATAATCGGACTATTACTAATGTATAGTAACAAAATACCGCATATCTATTATGAATACAGATTGGAACTCATTCATTCCCAAAATAAAGGAATTATTTCAAAAAATCACAGGAAATGCAAAATCTTCAACAGAAGATGAGCGCTTGGAAATGCTGTATAAAAAAATACAGTCGAATAATTATTTAAAAATAAAAATTGAAGAACAAGCAAAATTCGATTATAGAAATGCAAAAACAGATTTTCTGACACAAAATCAAAAACGACACACGGGATGGCAATGGGCTGCGATTTTATTACTACCGTTAGGAATTACAGCCGGCATATACTTCTCTCACCATTCAGCCCAATCGAACGATATTCAGAAAAACGGACAGACAGCATTCCCGAAAAAACAAGTACATCTATTAACCTCCAATAAAAAAAGTTATAATTTAGGGACAGACACTCTGCCTTCAAACATGAATATTCAAAACAATGCATACAATAAATCGCTGCACTATAATAATAACGCAACAACACAAGGAACAGACACAAAAGTAAAGCCAGAAATACATACTCTCATCGTCCCACGGGGGTGCGAATACTCCATTTGTCTACCGGACAGTACGCTAGTATGGCTAAACGCCGATTCATATTTAAGTTATCCCGTGCAATTTGCAGAAGACACTCGAGAAGTCACAATCTGCGGAGAAGCCTATTTCAATGTAACGAAACAAAAAGACAAACCTTTCATTGTACATACCCCGAAAGGAAGTATTACCGTCTGGGGTACGGAATTTAACGTCAAAGCTTACGCAGACGAGTATGATTTTGTAGCCACATTAGTTACCGGAAGCATTTCATGTAAATTGCCCAACGGCAAAAATATTCGCCTACACCCCAAAGAACAGCTCACCTGTAAAAATAATAGTGCACCATTGGTGGAAAAAGTGGATCCTTCCTCTGTCTGCAGCTGGAAAGATGGGCTGTTTATTTTTAAAAACAAACGGATGGAAGATATCACCCAACAAATTGCCCGCTGGTTTGATATAAAAATCTGCTATATGGATGAAGCAGCCAAAGAACTGCATTTTTCCGGCGATTTAAATAAATTCGAAGATATTTCCACGTTCATTACCATGTTTAAGACATGCAGCGATTTAAATATATGGTTAAAAAACAATACACTTTATATACAATCCATTTAATTTACAAATCTTAATAAAACATGAAAAAGATGTTCTTGATAAAGTTCTGGATGGTCATGAGCCTATTTTGGCTACAACCAGTGTACGCCCAAGCCGGGCGAGTCGTAATAGACTTGTCATATAAGACATTTTCTGAAGCAGTCGAAATTTTCAAACAACAAACCGGAACCAAATTCTTATACAATCAAGAAAAAATCCAATCCCAACGAAGTGGAACATTACAAATCGATGCAACCGACACACAGGAAGCAATTACCCAATTATTAGATGCATTCAAACTTACTTACACATTCATTGACGGAGTCGTGGTAATAAAAGACACTTTTCAAAGTGAGCGTCTGATCAACCGTAAAATTACCGGCCGTGTAACGGACAAAGCAGGAAATCCCCTTCCCGGAGTGAGCATCATCCGCAAAGGAACTACGATTGGTATCACAACGGATGCCGATGGTAATTTCACTTTAGTAGTGACGGAAGAAGGCCCCATTCCTTTATTATTTTCTTTTATCGGAATGGAAACCAAAGAGATTATCTATAAAGACGAACCCCATTTAAATGTTGTTATGCAAGAAACAACTCTTGCACTAGACGAAGTGATTGTCGATGGTGGTTACCAACGCCTGCCCCGTAAAGACATGGTTGGTTCATTCACAACAGTAAAAGCTGATGATATCCGTCAAGATGCTTATACCAGCATTGATCAAATGCTACAAGGACGGGTTGCAGGTCTGATAGCTATCAACAATTCCTCCCGTGTAGGACGAGCCCCCAAATTGGTGATTCGCGGAGTATCCACCGTATTGGGGAATACCGATCCGCTATGGGTCGTTGACGGTATCATTCAACCAGACCCACTGCCTTTTGATGCACAAAGTGCTCTCACATCCGATTTATCCCAAATGGTAGCCAGTCAGGTCTCCTGGCTGAATCCTGCGGATATTGAAAGCGTTACAATTTTAAAAGACGCTTCCGCTACTGCAGTATATGGTTCCAAAGCCTCCAATGGCGTCATCGTGATAACAACCAAAAGAGGCAAAGCCGACCGTCTCAGTGTAAATTATAGTTTGAATATGGGCATCCGTTTCCGTCCCAACTATAAGCAATTCGATCTGATGAATTCACATGAACGCATTTTCTTCAGCAAAGAAGCCTATGATGCAGGAGCACGCTACCAATTTGAACCTTATCCACAAATCTGCACATATGAAGGACTGATGCATATGTTAGGCAACAATTTAATTGATGAAGCATTTTACAATACACAAGTCAATTACCTGGAAACGGTGAACACTGATTGGTTCAAACTGTTAACCCAAAATTCATTCAACCATAACCATAACTTAAGTATCTCCGGAGGTACTCAAAAAAGTACTTACAATGCCTCTTTTTCATACAATAACAGTAAAGGTGTTGAAATTGGCAATGAAACCGACCAATTTAATATCCGTCTCGGTTTTACTTCCAAATTAACAGAAAAACTCACACTAGACATGAGCATGAATGGCTCTATCGGCAATTCTTATGGATTCGGCAATGGTGTAAATCCTATGAATTACGCAACTTCCACTTCACGAGCCTTACCGGCATACGATGAAAACGGACAATACCTTTACTATCTCCACCGGTACAACTATAAATACAATTCATCTCCGATACCGTTAGGTTTTAATATTTTGAACGAAAGAGAAAATAGTGAATCCAAAGTAAAAAACAACCGTTTCGATGCTGCTTTAAACCTCAATTACAAAATATTTACCTGGTTAGACTATCAAATCGTAGGAGGTATTTCACATAATTCATCTTCATCACAATCCTATTCAAATGAACGCACGCTTTATATTGCAAAAAATTACAGAGGCTATGATTTTGGGAGCGAAGAGGTGAATAGTGAAAAATTCAAAGCTGCCATATTGCCCTTTGGAGGGGAACTATTTACCGGAGAATCTCAAAATACAAGTTACAATATGCAACACAAATTTATTTTCTCCAAGAACTTCAATACAGACCACCGTTTAAATGCCATGGTTGCAGCGGAAATCCGCTCCAACACCTATCGCAACAACATAAATACAGTCTGGGGATATGTTCCTGAACGTGGCGAGAAAATCATGCGTCCAACACCCGTGGAACAACTGAAACCCATCGGAGTGGAAATCTCCAGAGACGATTGGGGTCTATTGGAACAGATGTACGAAGGAGGTTGGTCCAGCACAGAAAGAACGGATAATTATTTTTCATTTTTTGCAACCTTGGCCTATTCTTTCAAAGACCGATATGTATTAAATGCAAATATCCGCAACGATATTTCCAATAGGTTCGGTCAAGATGTCAACAAACGTTTTGATCCAACTTATTCATTCGGCCTTTCCTGGCGCATAGCAGAAGAAGCCTTCATCAAAGACAACATCACGTGGCTTAATCAATTGAATTTCAGAGGCACTTTTGGTATACAAGGAAATGTTGTCAACAGTATCAGCCCAGAACTGATACTAAATCAAGAAGGAGTTTATCCAAATTACAATGAATATTATACAACTATTAATAGCCTGCCCAACCCTCTTCTAAAATGGGAACGGACCAAAACATGGAATATCGGTTTAGACGTTCAGTTGCTAAAGGGAATCTCCATGACATTGGAATATTATGGGAGACGTTCGAATGCTATTGTAGCACAAGATGTAGCACAAGAATACGGCGTATATAGGATGCTTTTAAACGGTGGTCTGATTAAGAACTATGGCATCGAATACTCAATAAACTTCACACCATACAGCCGCGAAGATTTTGTCTGGAACATTGGTATCAATACTTCCAAGAATTGGAATAAAGCGAATTCAGAAGATGCAAGTATCGGGGCTACGACTACCAATAAAGACCATTTTATCGGCGGTGCAACAGACAGATTAGTAAAGAAAGGCTACCCCATCGGAGGCCTTTGGTCGTATTCATTCGCAGGTCTAGAGCACGAGACAGGCTATCCTGATTTTAATAAAATTGATTACACTATTGCAAATCCGGAAGTGGATCCATCCTCATTCCTCGTATATTCAGGACAAAAAGATCCATTTTTCACGGGAGGATTCAACACAAGTATACGTTGGAAAGCTTTTTCTATATCAACCAACTTCTCTATTTTATTAGGAGGCAAGAAAAGATTACCAAATCCTTATGAAAACTTTCAATATGGACAAATTCCCAATCCTGATGTCAATTTATCACGCCAACTAAACAAGAGATGGAAAAAACCGGGAGATGAAGCCTATACACACATTCCGGCTTTATGGACTGACGTCAATAGAGACATCAACATCAAACTTCCTGACGGTTTACCGGAATCCATTTATAATATGTGGGCTAATTCTGATGCCATGATTGTAAACGCATCTTTCCTACGTTGCAATCAAATCATGCTAAACTGGAATATGGATACAAAAACATGTCATAAGCTAGGTATAAAAAGCTTTTCCGTAAATTCTTCTGTCAGTAATGTTTTTGTTGTTGCCAGCAAGAAATTCAAAGGTTTTGACCCTGAATTAGGCGATAGTGTCATGCCTCGTATGTTTTCATTTGGATTTAATGTTGGATTTTAATGTAATATATTATGAAAAATAAAATACTTATTCTTTTAATCACAGCATTCTGTACAGCTTGTGGCAATTTCTTAGAACCTAAATCAAAAAGCGAATTTGTACCTAAAGAAATTTCTGCCTTAAATGAATTGCTATTAGGAGAGGCATACCCGACAACAGATGTCTCGAATTTGAATATCTTCTTAGGTGTATTGGACGATGATGTCGACATGTCTAAATACAACATTTTCCCCGAAGGGTTACAAATTGATGTATATCATAGTGTATTTACATGGCAACCGGATATTTATGAAAAATTCGAATCAGCACAATTAAGTGAAATCAACTATAATCTTTACCAACCTTATTATGCAAGAATACGTGGAGCAAATGCTGTTTTAGACTATTTACATACAGTAACAGGCGATCCGGCCGATATTAATAATGTACATGCCCAGGCATTGACTTTACGTGCCTTTTATTATTTCCAACTGGTAAACATCTTCGGACATCCATACGGAGACAACAGGAATGCTTTAGGAGTACCCTTAAAACTAACCAGCCAAGTAGAAGAATACCTGCCCAACCGTGCAACAGTACTTGAAGTCTATAACCAGATAATCGCAGACCTATTATTGGCAGAATCACTTTATCAACAGCTACCCCAAGAGTTCCATTGGAAAGCCAATTACAGAACCAGCCTACCTTTAGTAGAACTTTTGTTATCCCGAGTCTATCTGTATACAGAACAATGGGAATCAGCTTCAAAATATGCAAAAAAAGTTATAAACAACAAACATTTTTCTTTAGTCAACTTAAATGCATTACCTGAAGACAAACAATATGTTATATATCATCAATATGATTGTTCTGAAACCATTTGGGGATATGGAAACATCAAGGACTTTATAACAGGCTGGAATGCATTAAGAAGTGATAATTCACAAGGTCAGCCAACTTATTGCATATTCAAAGCTTCTGATGATTTATTAAATTCCTATGAAGAAGGAGACTTACGTAAAACGAGTTACTTTATTCCAGAAAAAGAAGCTACAGCAGGGAAACACAGTCTTCAAGCATTTGGTAAAGTTGAAGTGGGGAAAGAAAGTAAACTTCCTATAAACGGTTTCAAATTTGCCCGTAGCTTCCGTTTATCCGAAGCCTATCTAAATTATGCAGAAGCAAATGCCATGTTGTATAAAGAAAATGCAGAATCTGCATCATTGGCAGAAGCACTAGACGCATTAAAGGAACTTCGCTTAAACCGAATCAATAGCGAAGAAAAAGCTATAGTCGAAATTACAAATCCAGACGAATTAATAACTTTTATACGTATTGAAAGACGGCGAGAACTGTGTTTTGAAAGCCACCGCTGGTTTGATTTAAGACGCTATGGAATGCCGGAAATCAAACACAGATGGTATAGTGAGACAGGCATTGAAACATATACATTGACCCACAAAGATCCTGCATATACCTTAGCTTTACCTAACAGTGCCCTGAAAGCACATCCTGAAATGATACAAAACCCACTGCCGCCTAAAAGAAACAACTAAAAAACAAAGAAATGAAAAAAATTGATTTTATTATTATACTTATTTGCTTCATTCTAAGCAATTATTCGTGTTATCACGAAGATGATTTAATTCCATCAGGTAAATTCAGACCTGTCGGTCTTGCATTTCCTCAAGGAGAAAACACATGGGATGAAGATATTGTAAATATACATGAAACATATGGTGTGTACATCTTTTATAAAGATATAAGTGAAGCATTACTCAATAGACAATGGACTTCTATTGGCACAGGAGATCTTATTACAGGAGAAGATCTAAGTGATGAGAAAGTACCCATTTACATAGACTTCATCAAAAATGATGTATTCAAATATGTTAACAGAGAATTAATCAGTAAAACATTACCAGTCCGTTTATATATACTAGATAATTTAAGAACCAAACCAGACGAAGATACTGAAGATACTGATACGGGAGGCACCG
>JAHHTT010000066.1 GCA_020024465.1 Odoribacter sp. | reverse complement strand
TATTAATTTTTTAAATTAAAAAAATGGCAACAAAAATCAGATTAGCGAGACACGGACGTAAAGGTCGTCCATTCTATCATGTAGTGATAGCAGATAGTAGAGCACCACGCGATGGTAAATACATTGAAAAAGTGGGTACTTACAATCCCAACACGAATCCGGCTACTATCGATCTCAATTTTGACAGAGCTTTATATTGGTTGATGAATGGTGCACAACCGACAGATACTGCGTCAAGAATCTTGTCTTACAAAGGTGTTCTCTTGAAAAAGCACTTGTTGGAAGGAGTGAAGAAAGGTGCTTTTGATGAAGCTGCTGCTGAAGCTAAATTTGAAGCTTGGGTGAAAGAAAAAGAAGCTAAAGTTCAGTCTAAGATTCAAAAATTGGCACAGACTGGTGACGCTGCTGCTAAGGCTCGTTTGGAAGCTGAAGCTAAAGTACGTGCTGCGAAAGAAGAAGTGATTGCAAAGAAAAAAGCTGAATTGGCTGCTGCTGAGGCTGCTAAGAAAGCAGAAGAAGCTGCTGCAGAAGAAGCTGCTCCTGTTGCTGAGGCCGAAGCTCCTGCTGCAGAATAATTTTATTGCAATGATTACACGGGAAGATTGCATTAAAATCGGTGAAGTTAGTAAGACGCACAACCTGCAAGGGGCTGTGATTGTAACAACTGATTGTGATCTGCTCGAACGATATGCAGACGAACCGGTGTTTCTCCTTTTGGAGGGAGCACCGGTTCCCTTTTTTATTGCTGAAGACGGATTGACTGTCCGTAATCATTCTTCTTATATTGTGAAGTTTGATTATGTGGATTCTTTGATGAAGGCCGAGAGACTTGTAGGATGTGAAGTGCTGTTGGAGAAGGTACTTCTGGAAGAAGAGGATATTGAGAGTGTGGAGTATGATATTTATGATTTGATTGAACTGGAAGTGAGAGATGAGGTGAGTGGTGCTGTGGGGTGTGTGACGGATGTTGCGGATTATTCCGGTAATGTCGTTTTGACAATTTCTATTTTTGGCAAGGAGATTCTTTTGCCGCTTTCTGAAATGTATGTGCATGGAGTTGATTTTGAGCGAGGAGTTGTAGATGTTCATATACCAGGTGAATTAGCCGAACTGAACTGATTTCTTTTTATACGGCTATTGTGCTTATAGCATACTTTTTTCTTTAGAAATAAAAATGTTAAAAAACTTAATTATTTAAATTCGGTTTTTATTGTTGTAAAGATTTTGGAAAACTTTTTGCTGTTAGTAACTTTTTATTTGTTAGATAATCAGCGTGTTGTGTCGTTAAATTGGAAAACTTTTGTCAAAATAGTATTTTGATTATTGACAATATGGAATGATTTTTCTTTATATTTGCTGTAGAAAAAAATGCAATTATCAGATAATATAACACGCTATGAATGAACAGTTAAATAAAGATCGACAGATTTATACGCAAGAAGAAGCTTTTCAGAGTTCATTGAATTATTTCAATGGAGATGAATTGGCAGCTCGTGTGTGGGTGACTAAATATGCCTTAAAAGATTCTTTTGGTAATCTTTTTGAGAAAAATCCGGAGGATATGCATCGTCGTCTGGCAAGAGAGATTGCACGTATCGAATCTACTTATGCGAATCCCATGAGCGAAGATGCGATATTCGAAGTATTGCGCGATTTTAAATATATTGTTCCGCAGGGAGGGCCGATGACCGGTATCGGAAATGATTTTCAAATAGCCTCTCTTTCCAATTGTTTTGTCATAGGTAATGAAGGACCTTCTGATTCGTATGGCGGTGTGATGAAGATCGATCAGGAGCAGGTTCAGTTGATGAAACGGCGTGGCGGCGTGGGACACGATTTGTCTCACATTCGTCCCAAGGGGTCGCCGGTCAAGAATTCTGCATTGACTTCTACGGGCATTGTGCCTTTTATGGAGCGTTATTCAAATTCAACTCGTGAGGTGGCACAGGATGGCCGTCGTGGTGCTTTGATGTTAAGTGTTTCTATTAATCATCCTGATTCTGAAAGTTTCATTGATGCTAAAATGACAGAAGGCAAAGTTACCGGAGCAAATGTTTCTGTCAAGATTGATGATGAATTTATGCAGGCTGTTGTGGATGATGGGAAATATATACAGAAATATCCGGTTTATTCGGCTGAGCCGAAATATAAGAAAGAAATAGATGCCCGACAATTGTGGAATAAGATTGTTCATAATGCATGGAAGTCTGCAGAGCCCGGCATTCTGTTTTGGGATACAATTATTCGGGAAAGTGTGCCTGATTGTTATGCTGATAAGGGATATCGTACGGTATCAACCAATCCTTGCGGTGAAATACCTCTTTGTCCTTATGATTCTTGTCGCTTGCTGGCCATTAATTTGTATTCTTATGTTGAGAATCCGTTTACGAAGGGAACTTTCTTTAATTTTCCTTTATTTAAAAAACACGTGGCTATAGCCCAACGGATTATGGATGATATTATTGATTTGGAATTGGAAAAAATAGATGCTATTTTGGCAAAAATCCATTCAGATCCGGAGGATGAAGACGTGAAGGGGGTTGAAGATCGTCTCTGGGAAAAAATTAAGCAAAAGGCGCGTGAAGGACGTCGTACGGGGGTGGGTATAACAGCAGAAGGAGATATGTTGGCGGCATTGGGATTACGATATGGTAGTGATGAGGCCATTGATTTTGCAGTGGAGATTCAGAAGACATTGGCAGTCGAAGCTTATCGGGCATCTGTACATTTGGCGAAAGAACGTGGTAGTTTTTCGATTTTTGATGCAGCCCGAGAAATTAATAATCCATTTATACTGAGACTGAAGGATGCAGATCCTGATATGTATGCGGAAATGCTTAAATACGGACGTCGTAATATTGCTTGTCTTACTATTGCACCGACGGGAACAACAAGTTTGATGACACAGACAACTTCAGGCATAGAACCGGTCTTTCTGCCTGTATATAAGAGAAGGAGAAAAGTGAATCCGAATGATCAGAATGTTCGGGTCGATTTTATTGATGAATCAGGAGACAGTTATGAAGAGTTTGTTGTATTTCATCATAAGTTTGCCGAATGGATGATGGTGAATGGTTATAATATGACCAAGCATTATACCGATGAGGAAATTGATCAGTTGGTAGCAGAGTCTCCTTATTATAAGGCAACTTCTAATGATATTGATTGGGTGGCTAAAGTTCGTATGCAGGGACAGATTCAGAAATGGGTAGATCATTCAATTAGTGTGACGGTCAATCTGCCTTCGGATGTTACAGAAGAATTGGTAGGAGAATTATATATCGAGGCTTGGAGAAGTGGTTGTAAAGGATGTACCGTGTATCGAGACGGATCCCGGGCAGGAGTTTTGGTCTCTAATAAAGATAAAAAGGAAGCTGCACTCAAAGAGATGCCTGCAAAACGTCCGATAGAGTTGGATGCTGATGTCGTACGCTTTCAGAATAACAAAGAAAAATGGATTGCTTTTATCGGTCTGTATGACGGACGGCCTTATGAGATTTTTACCGGAATAGCGGATGATGAAGAGGGTATTATGTTGCCCAAGGCAGTTACTTCGGGAAAGATTGTAAAACATTATGATGCAGAAGGTAACTCCCGATATGACTTTCAATTTCAAAATAAGAGAGGTTTCAAGACCACTGTGGAAGGATTATCGTTTAAGTTTGATAAAGAATATTGGAATTATGCAAAATTGATTTCAGGCGTTTTACGTCATGGTATGCCGGTACATCAGGCTGTTGAGTTGGTTGCCTCAATGGAATTTGACAATGAGAATATCAATACTTGGAAGAATGGTGTAGAAAGAGCTTTGAAAAAATATATTCCGAACGGAACAGAAGCTGCCGGTGAAAAATGTGAACAGTGTGGTTCTCCGGTTGTTTATCAGGAGGGGTGTCTGATTTGTACAAACTGCGGCGCTTCAAAATGCGGATAGTAATAAAATAAGAACGGAAATCTGTAAGATGTAGCAGGCTAAGGACAGAGAAAATTGTTTGTCTGTCTTTAGCTTGTTTTTTTGTTGTTTGGTATTTTTTTATTGTAATTTTGTATCTTTATTTGAAAACAAATGCAGTTACATTACGGAATAGAAAATTTACATATAACCAATCCGGTCGTGACAATTGGTAGTTTTGACGGGGTGCATAAAGGGCATGTTCAGGTGATTGCTGCTTTGAAAAGAGTTGCTGAGCATTTACATGGAGAAACCGTTATCATCAGTTTTGAACCTCACCCGCGGGAAGTGCTTTATCCTTTGGAAAAGAGACCGGGTATTCTGACAACTCTGGATGAAAAGATGGCTATTCTGGAGTCATTGGGAGTTGCTCATCTGATTATATTGCCTTTTACTCGTAAGCTGGCAGAATTGGCTTATTCGGATTTTGTGAATAATTTGTTGGTTGATAAATTGGGGATTGCGGGACTGGTGATAGGATACGACCATCATTTTGGAAAAAATAGAGAAGGAACTTTTGATAAATTAAAGATATTGGCGGAAAAATATCACTTTTATTTAGAGCAGGAAGAGGTATATGAGGAGCATGATATTAATATTAGTTCCACTAAAATACGCAATGCCTTGCAGATTGGTGATATTGCTCGGGTATCTGAATTTTTGGGATATCCGTATTCTATAGCCGGAATTGTGGTTCAGGGGGATAGGATTGGGCGCCAAATGGGATTTCCTACGGCTAATATAGAATTGGAAGACAAACGGAAATTATTGCCGGCAGTAGGTGTATATGCAGTGAAAGTCCGGATTGAAGACAAATCATATCAGGGAATGTTGAATATAGGAGTCCGGCCGACAGTAAATTCTACTGGTATCGTTCGCATAGAAGTGCATATCTTTGATTTTAATGGGAATTTATATGGTTGTAATCTTCGTGTTGCTCTATTTGCCCGTATCCGGGGAGAACAAAAGTTTGACGGAAAAGAAAAACTTGCAGAGCAATTGCAACGAGACAGGCAATCAGTTTTGCAGATATTTAAAAAACGCTGTAAATGTGATTGAAATTATTACAGAATCCGAATAAGTGCCTGCATATTTTTTGTAAGTTGGGGGGATATTCAAAACGGCCCTATCGTTGGATAATACCAAGATAGGGCAGATATACAAAATACCGGTTATATTACATCAGTTGTTTTAGTAAAGTGCGTAAATCGCATTTCTCTTTTAAAATACCCGACAAACTGGTGATTGAAATACGTTCTTGCTGCATGGTATCGCGGTCGCGAATAGTCACGGCATTGTCTTCTAATGTCTGATGATCAATCGTGATGCAATAAGGAGTACCGATTGCATCTTGACGGCGATAGCGTTTACCGATAGAATCCTTTTCGTCATATTGACAATTGAAATCAAATTTGAGCATATTCATGATTTCTTGAGCTTTTTCAGGCAGACCGTCTTTTTTTACTAATGGCATGATGGCCATTTTGATAGGGGCCAATGCTGCCGGAAGCCGTAGAACAACCCGCGAATCCTTTTTGCCGTCTTTGCTCAAATCCTCTTCACAATAGGCCGCTGACATGATTTGCAAAAACATACGGTCAACTCCAATAGAGGTTTCAATAACATATGGAACATACGATTCATTCAATTCGGTATCAAAATACTGAATTTTTTTACCGGAGAATTTTTGATGTTGTGACAAATCGAAATCTGTTCTTGAATGAATACCTTCCACCTCTTTGAAGCCGAATGGAAACCGGTATTCTATATCGGTTGCTGCGTTTGCATAATGAGCTAGTTTTTCATGGTCATGGAATCGGTAGTTTTCTTCGCCGAATCCTAATAGTTGGTGCCATTTCATACGGGTGGTTTTCCATTTTTTGAACCATTCAAGTTCTGAACCGGGACGTACGAAAAATTGCATTTCCATTTGCTCAAATTCACGCATGCGGAAAATAAATTGGCGAGCAACGATTTCATTGCGGAAAGCTTTACCGATTTGTGCAATACCGAAAGGTATTTTCATTCGTCCGGTTTTTTGTACGTTTAAAAAATTCACAAATATACCTTGTGCGGTTTCCGGACGTAAATACACTTTGTTTGCTCCATCTGCCGTTGAGCCCATTTCAGTGGCAAACATTAGATTAAATTGACGGACTTCTGTCCAATTGCAAGTCCCTGAAATAGGACATACAATTTTTTCATCCAGAATAATTTGGCGGACTTCGTTCAAATCGTTGGCATTTAATGCGACACTCATGCGCTCATGTAATGCATCTCTTTTACGGATGTGCTCCAATATCTGTGGATTGGTCTGACGGAATAGTTCTTCATCAAATTTTTCACCAAAGCGTTTACGTGCTTTTTCAACGTCTTTCTCGATTTTTTCATCATATTTGGCAATCTGGTCTTCTATCAGAACATCTGCCCGATATCTTTTTTTTGAATCTTTGTTGTCAATTAAGGGGTCATTGAAAGCATCCACGTGACCGGAAGCCTTCCAAATTGTTGGGTGCATAAAAATTGCGGAATCAATACCTACAATATTTTCGTGTAAACGGATCATGGATTCCCACCAGTACCGTTTGATATTATTTTTTAATTCCACTCCATTCTGACCATAATCGTATACAGCTCCCAGTCCATCATAAATATCTGATGACGGGAATACAAAACCATACTCTTTGCAGTGTGCCACTAATTTTTTGAAAACATCTTCCTGTGCCATGATATTGTCTATATTTTTTTTTGTTTGCAAAATTAGTATATAATAATGAAAATGAAGAATAAGCCTGAAAGCTTATTCTTCGTATCCTATTTCTTTGATAGCTTGTGTGACATTTATTGCATAATCACCAATCTTTTCACATTCCGAGAACATGTCGTTGTATAAAATGCCCGTAGGATAGTCATAACGTTTTTCTTCGATAGCAATTAAATGTTCTTGTTTTAAGATGGTGCGGTAATCGTTGATTGCTTGCTCTAATTCGTATGCTTTCTTGGCTGTCACTTCTTTGTTCTCCTGAGTAAGGTTATTGCACATCGTGGTCAGAGAGTCTTCCACTAAAGCAAACATATGTTTTAGTTTGTTTATTAATTCTTCGGGGAAAATGACATCCTGATCGTTACGGCGGTTGATGGCCTTTGCCAGATTTAATGATGAGTCAGCGATGCTTTCAATTTCAGATACAACTTTAAACATGGCTCGAATGCGTTGAGAGTTTTCAGTTGTCATTTTGGATTCAGAAACTTTTGTTAAATAATTTGCAATTTCGACCTCGACGTTGTCGCTTTCATCTTCCATTTTCACTAAATTTTCAAATTTCTTTTCAAAATCCTTGCTGGGAAGTTCAAGACATTCTGTTACCTGATGGAACATGTCTTTAGTGTTTTTCCCATAAAGGATGATTTCTTGTTTTGCCTGGAAAAGAGATGTGTCAGGCGTAGATAAAAGTCCGATTTTGATATGTTTTAGCTTGAAGGCATCATCCCCTGTCTCCTGAGCAGGAATAATTCTGGTGGCAAAATGTGCAATCAGTTTGGTAAACCATATTAGTATAAGAACATTGGAGATGTTGAATGCCGTGTGAAATAATGATAGGGCCATAGGTACAGCTTCTACGCTGGTTGTCGGATTGCCGATATGCATGGCGACGCTTAATGCTTCGATCCAGCTTAAAAATAAAGGGAAAATTGATAATATCCATATGACGCCAAATACATTAAATAAAAAATGGGCAAAAGCGGCTCTTTTGGCAGTTGAATTAGCAACCATTGCGGCTAAATTGGCTGTTACTGTAGTCCCGATATTTTCCCCTAATACCATAGAAGCTGCTATCTCAAAATTTATCCAACCATTGGCACACATGACAAGTGTCAGAGCCATGGTTGCAGAAGAAGATTGTATCAGGATTGTAAGGACTGTACCGATTAACATGAATAGAATATAAGAGGCATAGCCCATATCCGCATATTCTTGTAAAAAAGTAAACATTTCTGGATTTTCGTCTAAATTAGGCATAGAGTTCTTTAAAAATTCCAGACCAATGAAAAGCAAACCGAAACCTATGATTAATTCTCCCCAATTTTTTCTAGAACGTTTATTGGAAAACAATAGCGGAAGACATAAACCTATCATTGGAAGAGATATCTCTGCCATACTTACTTTGAAACCAAGAATTGAAATCAGCCAGGCAGTGACAGTTGTACCGACGTTTGCTCCCATGATCACTCCGATAGATTCTATCAGACTTAATAGTCCGGCATTTACAAAACTGACAACCATCACTGTTGTTGCAGAACTGCTCTGTATGATAGCTGTTATCAGAATTCCGGTAATAACGCCTTTTACCCGATTGGATGTCATGGCTGATAAAATATGACGCATACGCTCACCGGCTACTTTTTGCAAAGCTTCACTCATTAGTTTCATGCCATAGAGAAAAACTCCTAAAGAGCCGATCAATTTAAGAAAATCAGATAGTCCGTATTCCATGTGTTGGTTTTATTATGTTAAATTTATAATTTGGTTATACTTAATTATCATGCCTTATTTCTTTTATTGCTTCTGTGACATTAATAGTATAGTCTCCTATTTTTTCACATTCTGCAAATATATCTGTATATAGAATTCCTGTTGGATAATCATAGCTTTTTTCTTCAATGGCAATCAAATGCTCCTGCTTTAAAAATGTACGGTAATTATTGATGGTTTGCTCTATTTCATATGCTTTTTTTGAATTTACATCCTTATATTCCTGAGTTAGATTCTGACACATTATTTCAATGGAATTTCCGACCAATGAGAACATGTGGGACAGTTTTGTATGTAATGTTTCAGGAAATACAACTCCTTGAGCATTGCGTCGCATAATTGCTTTGGCAACATTCAGTATTGAGTCTGCTACGCTTTCAATTTCAGATACAATTTTGAACATTGCACGAACGCGTTGGGAATTTTCGGTAGTCAAACGCGACTCGGAAACTTTAGTCAGATAATTGGCTATATCAACTTCTACCTGGTCGCTTTCGTCTTCCATGATTTGCAACTTGTCAAATTCTTTTTCATAGTCATTTTTTGACATTTCAAATGCTTGAAGCATGCGTTTGAACATAGAAAAAGTATTTTGAGCATAGAGCGAGATCTCTTGTTTCGCTTGAAATAGTGAAGCATCCGGTGTTGATAGCAAGCCGATTTTTATATGTTTAAGCGTGAAAGAATCATCGCCCGGTTTAAGGGGTATGAGGCGGCTGACAATTTGGGCTAATAGTTTTGTAAACCAGACAAGTATTATTACGTTTATACCTTTGGCCAGCGTATTGAATAATGATAATGCCAGAGGCATTGCTGCGTGGATGGAAGAGAGTACGCCGGCCCTTTCTTCCGGAGTGAATGTTGAATTTAAAAGTTCCGGATCTGAATAGATGGGATTATAATGAGAAAGATGCAGTGTGACAGAAAGATCGCCGATAAAATGCAAGAAAGGATCGAAAATGAAAAACAGCCAGATTACTCCGAATATATTAATGATAAAGTGGGCTAAAGCAGCGCGTTTGGCTTGTACATTGGCAACTGCTGCTGCCAGGTTGGCTGTGATAGTTGTTCCGATATTTTCTCCCATAATCATGGCGGCAGCATCTTCATAACCAATCCAGCCTTTGGTGCAAATAACAAGCGTTAGTGCCACTGTCGCTGATGATGATTGGAAAATTGTGGTCAGAACTGCTCCAATCAGTAAAAATATTATCCAAGAACGAAATCCCAGGTTGCTGATATTTTGAATAAAATCTCCGATGCCAGGATTGTCTTGTAAATTGGTAGGCATCGCTTCTTGTAGAAAACGTAAGGCAAGAAATAACAAACCAAATCCGACAAACATTTCGCCCCAGTTTTTGCGGGAACGTTTTTGTGAAAATAACAGTGGAAGAGTACAACCGATTATGGGAAGAGCCAGGTCGCTCATGCTGAATTTTCCCAATCCTAATACCGCAACAAGCCAGCTTGTTATTGTCGTGCCGACATTGGCTCCCAATATTACCCCGATGGAACCGATGAGATCCAATAATCCGGCATTTGCAAAACTGACAACCATAACTGTTGTGGCAGAGGAACTTTGGATGAGGGCAGTTATAAATACTCCTGTTAGTACTCCGGTTAAGCGGTTGGCGGTCATTGCTGTTAAAATCTGTCGCATTTTATTGCCGGCAAGCTTTTGCAGAGATTCACTCATAAGTTTCATCCCGTAAAGAAATAAAGCCAATGAGCCGATGAGCTTTAGTAACTCAAAGAGGCCATAATCCATCTCGATTGATTTTAGTTTATATTTCAGTGTGTAAAATTAGGAAACTCCAGGCAGTTACGAAAGTATTACATTAATAAATTTTAGAAAACAATGGTGAATCTAAATGTGCCATGAATCCTATAAGTCTTTTCACAAACTTACAGAGTTTTGTTATGTGTAAAATATACAAGTATTTAGATATAGGGAATAAATTGTTCAAGACAATGACAGAGATTGGAGTTTTTATTGAAATGTTTTATTTTTGTCAATGATTTCATCAGGCAGAATTATGAACGAAAAAGAAGAATCGTTTTTATCGCGAATCAATGCTAAAGAACGACAGGCATTCCGGAAGCTTTTTGCGGAATACTATCGGCCGCTCGTGATGTTTGCCATGCATTATTTGAATGAGCAGGAGGAATGTGAGGATGTTGTGCAAGATTTGTTTGTTGCAGTGTGGGAAAAAAAAGAAGCTTTTTTGTCTGAACGGAGCATTCATGTTTTTTTGTATAATTCTGTGCGGAATATTTGTTTGAATCTTTTGAAACATCGGAAGGTAAAGAAAAAGTATTGGGATTACAGAATGAATTTTCTTTCTGTGGAAGAAGAGGTGGATTATGAGATGATGGAAGAGGAACTGTATGAACGTCTTTTTCGTGTGATCGATGAATTGCCGCCTCGTTGTCGGGAAGTTTTTTTACTTCATTTGGACGGAAAAAAGAATGAAGAAATTGCAACTCTCTTGAATCTGTCTTTATTAACAGTAAAGACTCAGAAAAAAAAGGCGATGAACTATATCCGCAAACAGTTGGGCATGGCTACTGTCTGTATACTTGGATTGCTATAATTGTTTTGTTTGATTTACATCTTCTTTCTTACCTTGATATTTTTTGTTTAAATATATATCAAATTCTGGTCAAAGATATCCATCGGATATCTTTGAGATATCTTTGAGATAACTTTGAGATATGTTTGAATACAATTTAAAAGGGGATTATGAATGTTTTTCTGCGATGATGGGATTGGTGATTTAAATAAATTATTCTGTTTTAAAAAAAATTTTTTTATCGATACCCCTTTTTGCCGTTCATGTTGTCTATGGAGTAAAATGAATGATGATATGGTAGATTTACATATAATCAATTTATTGACAGAGTATCTGACCGGAGAAATGTCAGAGCAACATCGCCAAGAGCTTGAACGGTGGTTGGATATGCGGGAGAGTAATCGGCAATTTTTTAAAAAATTTTGTGCAGACCGCTCTTTTCGGCAACGTTGGGAATTCCGTCAAAGAATAGACTTGGACGCAGCTATGCAGAGATTTGAGAGCAGAACAGGTGGGATTGTGTTGTCGTCTATGCGGAAGAGATGGGGATTGTATTCAGCTGTGGCAGCTATGCTGGTTATTGCACTGGGTGTATCGTGGTTTTATTGGCACCGGAC
>JAHHTT010000065.1 GCA_020024465.1 Odoribacter sp. | reverse complement strand
AATTCTCCGCTGTAAACTGCAGGCCGTTATTCAGGACAAAAACAAACATCTCCGCACCCAGCACAATCACACAATCTATCAAAAAAATCCCCCAATACGGGAGGGCATTTCCGGTGAAATACCACGAAGAGAGTTTCGATAAAAATCTTTTAAGCATGGATACAACCTTTAATCTCATTAACAATAAAAGCCACCTCTTCTTCACTCACGCAGGGACCGCTCGGCAGACACAATCCCACCTTGAACAATCCTTCACTCACACCATTCGTATAAGCCGGTACATTCCGATAGACCGGCTGCTTATGCATCGGCTTCCAGAGCGGACGGCTCTCGATGCCGGCCTTATCCAAGGCAATACGCATCGCCTCCACATTTCGGTTCGGCTCACAATCCGTATGTGCCGTACCGGCGGCATGCGTCACTCCGGCAGCACCGCCAACGGCACCCGTAATCACCTGCGCATAAGCCTCCTCTTCACCTTTCACCTTCAGCTGCGGATCCAGCGTCACCGTATTCAGCCAATAATTCGAATCATACTTTTCAGACGGACGTTTATGGAAAGTCACACCATCCACCTCTGCCAACAACTGCTCATACAGGTCAGCCAACCGCCGGTGGTGCTCCACATGTTCCTCCAGCACAGTCATCTGCCCGCGTCCGATACCGGCACAGATATTACTCATACGGTAATTATACCCGATTTCCTCGTGTTGATAATAAGGAAATCCTTCCCGTGCCTGCGTTGCATAAAACATAATCCGCTGCTTCGCCTCCTCGTCCGGGCAAATCAGCGCACCGCCGCCGGAAGTGGTAATCATCTTATTACCGTTAAACGACAGCACCCCATATCGTCCGAAAGTGCCACACACCTGTCCGTTATAGCGGCTTCCAAGCCCCTCGGCGGCATCCTCGATCACGGGGATATCATACTTATCGGCCACGGCCATAATCTCGTCCAGTTTGGCAGGCATACCATACAGATACACCGGCACAATCGCTTTCGGTTTCCTGCCCGTCTTTTCGATTCTATCCAGAATCGCCTTCTCCAACAACTCCGGATCCATATTCCAGGTATCCGGCTCACTGTCCACAAACACCGGTGTCGCACCCAGATACACAATCGGGTGGCATGAAGCGCAAAACGTAAAACTCTGACAAATCACCTCATCTCCCGGCTTCACACCGCAAGCAATCAGAGCGAGATGCACGGCAGCCGTACCGGCAGAGAGAGCCACCACCTTCTTATCCTCACCGACAAACTCCTCCAAATCCTTTTCAAACCCATTCACATTCGGACCGAGCGGAACTACCCAATTCGTATCGAAAGCCTCTTGGATAAAGGCCTGTTCCTTTCCTGACATATGAGCCAGACACAAATAAATACGCTTTCTCATAAAGTAATAAATATCTTAACAAATCAATTTCTATAAAATGAATCACACAAACGCAATCAATCCAACCTGATACCCTCCTTGATAATCTCTGTCAGATTAACTGGAGGAAGGACAACAACATTTAATATAGTCCCTTCCGTTTTCGTATGAATGATACCACGAATCGCTCCGATTAAAATTGTACCCATATATTGCAAAAAATCAACAGGGATTTCATGCAATTCTCTTAATTTCTCAACACCTTGCGGAGCAATATCAAAAACACATCTCACCTCTGTATGCAACAGTAAATTATCATTTTGTACATATTTAACCAAAGCGATACAATGAATCTCATCCAACAGATTACTATGTCCAAAACGACACGCAACCTCAGTAGCAACATCTTCCCCATTCACAAATTCATCCGGGAAAATTGCAAATTGCAAAGTATTTATTTGTTGGATTCTATAAGGTATTTTCAGCATAATCAAGCAGCATGTAAAACATCACTATTATTAATACAATTGGAAGATACGTATGTAAAATTCTTATTCAAAACTACACCTTTGTAAGTTTTTTCTTCCCTTTCGATAAATACATCCGCATCCAAAAATTCAAATTGCGGAATCTTCCCGATGGCCAATGACAATTCCATCAATTTACTTAATTTATGGTCATAATCACCAGACAACAACTGTGTTACATATCCTTTAGAACATCCCAGATAGTCAGCCAATTGTGTTTTATTCATATTGTTTTTTTTCATAAAATCCTCAATCTGGCGATATAACTCCATCTGAAGTTCTGTAGTCCAATAAACAGGACTCTTTAATAATTCATTTCGTTTCATGGTCTCAATAATTTAAGAATTGGACTTTAATGATTCCAGATATTGTTCCTTCAATCTTCGAAAAGAACTCTCATCCTTCTTTTGTTTAGCTTTAGTTCCACCTAAAATAATAAGCTTACCACCCTTTATGGTTATCCCATAAACCCTCAAATGCCTACTTTTAAATTCAAACTCCCGATGCCCCCCTTTAGCATCATCATAAAAATGGAATCTTTCCTTAGGGACAGCTTTAAGATTTGCAACATCATTCATTACTGCATAGATACTTTCAATCTCTGATTGAAAGTTTTTACACATTTCTATTTCAAATTCATCAAAAAGACAACGTCCGTCAATAGATAGTTTCTTAAAAGACTGCTTTCCTTTTACAGCCTCCATATCATTGAGTACAAATTTAGACATAAAAAAGTTTAGTTACAACTAAATTTATCGCAATTTATAAGATTTCTATTTATTTCACAAAAACATCTTGACTTCTATTTTCACGCACCACAACCTTCCAATCAAATCACCTCTCCGGCATATTTTATCCGTTTGCCTAATACTGTCGCAAAAATCATCTGAATATCTTTTACAAAACTATAATGACGATAATAATAACGGTTAATCCTTACCTTATCCGGATAAATCACATTATCATTATACCATATAGCAACCTCAGTATCAGACATCTTAGAAAAATCGACCTTCTCAAACATTGCCCTCAACTCCGAATTTCCCCTTCTTACGCCTTTTATAAACCCAGCTATCTGTTCCTCTTCATACCGATACTTTAAAGATGCCGGTCCGGTAATTCCAGGACGAAGTTTCAAAACCTCCCGATCATCCCCTTGCAACTGATCTGCATATCCGGGGACATCCGGACGGGGTCCGACAAAACTCATCTTTCCTATCAGGACATCCCATAATCCCGGTAATTCATCAATCTTATAGCGTCTCAGCTTTGCGCCCAAAGGAGTAATTCTATTCTCTCCTGCGACACTCACGGTAGAACCGTTATGATTAACTGACATAGTTCGGAACTTGTGACAATTAAAGACGACCCCATCCTTTCCCACTCGTTTTTGTACAAAAAATACAGGTCCTCCCGGCATTTTTACGCGGATTAATACAGCTACGACCAACAAAACAGGCCAAAGAAACAACAACCCGATCAATGACGTAAATCTATCAAATAAAAACTTCAACATACACCTATCAATTATTATCTTTCAATAAATACTCAACATATAAATAATCATCTGGTAATTCTTTCAAGACCTTAACTGTATTAACAGCTTTAGAAGAAGCAATTGATTTTACATTCTTTTTGGAAATTGTCGCAAATAATCTAAATCCTAAATTCTGACAAAGTTGAGTTATAAAAATTCCCATTTGCTTGGCAATTCCGCGCCCTTGATATGCAGGATCTACAATTTTACCCCTAAAGCATTGTTTATTAAAAAAACATCTTAAAAAACAATATCCTATTAGCTTATCTCCATCAAAAACTCCAATCATAATAAAAGAATGATCTTTATTCTTTTTTTTCAAGGACTCCTGGTCAAAAGCATGTGGCTTGAAAAATTCAAAGGCACTGGCAGGTTGTTTACTAAAAAAATCTGCAAGCTGTCCAAGCTCTGCCCTTTGTAACCATTTAAAAGAATATTGGCTTTTATTATTTGAAATCAATTGTTCTATAGTCTCATTTAACTTCTTACCATATAAGAACGTAAAAAGAAAAGAATTCAGACATTCTATCCAATGCCAAACAAAACCCAAATGATGTTTTATATACACCAACAAACGAACCATAAATATTCTTGACTTATTGTAAATTATATATTAATTATAGCTGCATTATTCCAATCATACTCCCTATCAGCTTCCTGTAAATTAATAAAAGAAAAATCACCTAATAAAGTTTGCATCTTTGAACAAGCATATTTTGTACCCAAAGAAGATTTCAAGCATCTTTTTATTCGATTCAATAAACATCCATTCTCTTTAAAATAGATTTCATAATCTTGTCTAGACATCAATTTCGGTTTTCTATACATTAAATCACCGATATGAAGATATACAATAGAGTATTCTCGCTTGCTTAATTCACGTTTTATATAAGAATATGGAAAAAAACGGAAATAACCACCACCAGAAAAAGCCAGTCGTTTTCCTAATATTTCTGTTAAACAAATAGGGAACTCCTTAATTTCAATTCCATTATACTTAATAACCGTAGGAAAATCTGCTTTGAAAGAGGCAAAACCACCAAAATCTCTTATAGCGGGAAATATAGAAGAATCTCTTGTTATTCCACATTCTGCCAAAATTTCAAAAGCCCACTTATTAATTTCACCTATTGAAAAAGCTGGTGCCCGAAAACTTTCCACACTTTGTCCACTTACATCCTGCAAGGCATGAATTGCCTCTTTAGTATCATTCAATAATTCTTGAGGATTCATTTTAGTCAGCCAAAGATGCTCATTTGAATGGCAACCGATTTCATGCCCTTGCTTTACAATTTTCTTAATTACATATGGAAAATCAACAGCCATTTTTCCTACACAGAAAAAAGTGGCCTTTAAATTCTTTTCAGACAATGTATCAAGAATTATGTCCAAATAATTCTCAAACTCTCTATATCTTTCAGCATGGTCTCCATGAAATTTCTTTTCAATATACCATTCTTCAATATCGTATGATAAAATCTTCATATTTGCATATTCTCTTTACTTTATTAACAAACAGTATACCAACTGTATGTAGCTATCAATGTAATGACAAAAGCAATTGTTGAATAAACTTTACACCTACAGTAATATACCCCTAAACATTATATACCTTCCTTTGATTTTCTAAAACTTGGATTCAATACTTTCTTCACCCCTTCCAACAAAGATTCCCCCATCGATTTCCAATCTTTATAACCACCTTCCTGATAAAAAAGATTCTTCCCTAAAAATTTAAACCAATTAGGTTTTACTTTAAATCTTTGAGGCGAAGCCAAAAACCACATGATATCCAATCCCAAAAAGCGCAATTCTTTGCCTGGTTGATACGTATACCTCTTAGGGTCTATACCTAAACAATCCCGAACTATTATATCAGGAAAATTTATACCAGAAATAGCGGCAGCCCTCACAGAAGCTGGCACCCTCGGATTCAGTTCTATTATTTTAAAATTTCCATTTTCATCCGAAAGCACATCAAAATCAGCAACCCCCCACCAATCCAAAATTTCTAAAACCTTTTGACAGATAGATACAAGTTCCTTATTTTCAATAGTTACACCGAAACAAGAACTACCTCCTTTTAATGGATAATATCTCTGAATTTCCAATATTGTAGAAGCTAAAATCATCCCTCTTCTATCCCTATACAATATTACATTATAATAAGGCCTTCCCTTTTGTTCTATATATTCTTGCAAAGTACAAGAGCCATATTGATTTATCAAATCAGGTAACTTCTGTTTTATATCCTCTTCATTTAAAACTAAAGTTATTCCTCTAGCTCCCACAGAAAAATTCGGCTTAATCAAAGACGGGAAACCAACATATTGACTTACATCAGTTAATTTTTCCAACTCAATCTCAGCTGTTCTCGGATGTGGAATATTATTTTTTAAACAAATAGACAAAAGAGACCCTTTATTATTCGCTTTTGAAAAAATCGAATAATCAACAACTGCACATTTCACATTAGTTTTCGATTCAAGAACATCTCTATGTACACTTAAAAATTCAGCAGTTCTATCACTCATAGGAATGACAACCGAACAAGAAAGCTCTTCAATACTATTCTTTATAAAATCAACATCTAATTCCTTGGAAATCGAAATAATCTTTTTAACATAATTAGAATAACAAATAGGATTTTTCCCTTCGACAATACAATAAGGATTATAACCAGCATCTTTTAATGAACGAGCTACAGATATAGCTTGCAACCCTCCACCTAAAATTAAAATATTTTCCCCCATATTCCAAATCCTATTATTTTTGTATTTGTTCCATAATACGACTATAGGCATGTTCAGGTTTCATGTAAGAAGCATAGAACTGCAATGAATTATTGTGCATCTCTTCTCTTCTTTCAGAAGAGGAATAAAGTTCAACTAAATTAGATTTGAGCTTATCGTTATCACCACTATAACTCCAAAGTCCTGTATTCGTTTCTTCTAGAAATCTTCCATAATCAGTAACATAATCTATGGAAGCTAAGATCGGAATACCTAGATTGAAATAAGAAACTGTCTTGCTTGGGAAATTAGGAGATGCCAACTTTTCATTTAAAATAACCATACCTACATCACATTCAGAAAGTAACTTCAAATACTTATCTTGTGGCATAAAAGATACAAATCGGATATTTGTCAATCCCCGTTCCGTAACCTCTTTCTTTATTTTCTCCCAAAATTGCCCTTTCCCTATAATCAGGAAACAAATATCTTTGATATCTATACATGAAGAAGCCAAAGTTAACAAATAATCTATTTTTTGTGCCAAACCCACGCTCCCACCATAAACCACTAAAAATTTATCCTCAAGTCCTTCTTCTTTACGAAATGAATATTCACTTTCTGTAAATTTTATTGGATTCAAAAACATTGGGAGTAAACGTATCCTACTCTGAAATTTCGGATAGAACTTTGTAATAAAATCAATATTACCTTTTGTTGGAACACCTATATAATCTGCTGTTTTATAAGCTATTCTTTCCAGATTCCTATAATAAAGACAAGGCAAACTATTTCTAGAATACAAACCTAGATTCACCGCACTCTGCCATAAATAATCATATTGCAACAAATAAAAAGGACACTTAAAATGTCCCTTTATTAGATGAACGACATATGGTAACTCTAATGGTAATGATGTAGAAATAATGAGATCAAAATGAATATCCCAAAAATACTTTCGTATATTATGGTAAAATTGAAATATCATTTTTTGATATGCAAGTCCTTTCTTTATCATAGACACTCCACTAAAAGCATTAGTATTAACCCGAATAATACTAATGCCATTTTCCTCTGCCAAAAAAGTATCTCTTCTATCATCACCTCTTTGTGGAGCTATCGCATACACATTATGCCCCTGATTTTTAAATTCAACTGCCAAGTTTGTGTAAATTCCTTGATTCAAAGACAAGTTTCCTAATGAGATTGATAAATATAAGACTTTCATTATTCAAATATATTTAGAATTTTCTCCAGACCATCTTGTTCACTACCCCTACATAGCTCTGAATCAATTTCACCATCTTGGTAGAAACATTTTCATCCATGTAAGTAGGGACAGGTGTTCCGTAATCACCGTTTACATTCAATGAAACGGCAGTATCTACGGCCTGCAGCAATGATTTTTCATCGATACCGGCCAATACGAAACCGGCCTTGTCCAATGACTCCGGTCTTTCTGTTGAAGTACGGATGCAGACTGCAGGGAAAGGATGTCCCACACTTGTAAAAAAACTGCTCTCTTCCGGAAGCGTACCGCTATCGCTAACCACTGCATAGGCATTCATCTGCAAACAGTTGTAATCATGGAATCCGAGAGGATCGTGCTGAATCACCCTGCGGTCCAACTTGAATCCGCTTGCTTCCAGACGCTTTCTGCTTCTCGGATGACAGCTATACAGAATTGGCATATCATATTTTTCAGCCATAGCATTGATGGCATTGAACAAAGAATTAAAGTTCTTCTCTGTATCGATATTCTCTTCCCGGTGTGCAGAAAGCAGAATATATTTCCCTTTCTCCAAACCTAAACGGGCATGGATATCGCTGGCTTCAATATCAGCCAAATTTTCATGCAGGACTTCTGCCATCGGGGACCCTGAAACATAGGTACGTTCTTTCGGCAGGCCGCAGTCTGCCAGATAGCGACGGGCATGTTCCGAATAAGCCACATTCACATCTGAAATGATGTCCACGATACGGCGGTTTGTCTCTTCCGGCAGGCATTCATCCTTGCAGCGGTTTCCCGCCTCCATGTGGAAAATAGGGATATGCAATCTCTTTGCTCCGATGACACTCAAACAACTATTCGTATCGCCTAACACGAGAACTGCATCAGGTTTGATGGCAGCCATCAATTTATAGGAAGCGTTGATGATATTACCCATGGTTGCACCCAAATCATCGCCTACCGCGTCCATGTAAACTTCCGGATCCTTCAACTTCAAATCCTTGAAGAACACCCCGTTCAGGTTATAATCGTAATTCTGGCCGGTGTGAGCCAGGATGGTATCAAAATACTTGCGGCATTTGTTGATTACTGCAGCCAAACGAATAATCTCCGGGCGAGTACCAACAATAATCAGAAGTTTCAGTTTGCCATTTTCCTGGAACTTGATATCTGAATAGTCTGTTCTTATTTCCATAATTTATATCTTTTCCTTTTATTTCACTACAGGATCGAAATATGTATCCGGCCTGTTCGGGTCAAATGTTTCATTCGCCCACATCACTGTCACCAAATCCTCTGTCTCCGACAGGTTGATGATATTGTGGGTATATCCGGGCAACATATGAATCGCCTCAATCTTTTCTCCGCTCACCTCAAACTCCATCACCTCGTCAGTTCCCTCTTTACGCTCCTGAATCAGTCCGTGTCCGGAAACAACGATGAAGAACTCCCATTTGCTGTTATGCCAATGCTCTCCTTTGGTGATGCCCGGCTTGGAGATATTCACGCTTACCTGCCCCACCTTCTCGCTTTTCAGAAGCTCGGTAAAGCTGCCACGTGCATCCACATTCATTTTCAGAGGAAAGATAGTCTTTTCTTTGGGCAAATAAGAAAGATAAGTCGAATAAAGTTTCTTGGCGAATGAATTATCCGGAATCTCCGGAACAACCAACGTACGGGGCTGGTCATGGAATTTCTCCAGCAGATCGACGATTTCCCCCAATGTCACCTTATGGGTTGTCGGGACGGCACAATAACGGCCGCTCTCTGTGGGGACGGCATCCAGTCCTTCAAACTCGCAGTGATGCTCGTGATTCGTCAGTGCGGCGATCATCTCGTCCACCAGATCATCGATGTACAGGAGTTCCAGTTCCGTACTTCGATCGTTCACCTGAATAGGCAGATCGTTGGCAATGTTGTTACAAAAAGTGGCAACCGCACTGTTATAGTTGGGGCGGCACCATTTGCCGAACAGATTCGGGAATCTGTAAACCAGCACCTTCGCCCCGGTTTCCGTTGCATATTCAAAGAACAGCTCCTCTCCGGCTTTCTTGCTTCTTCCATATTCGCTGTCTCCGAATCTACCCTGGAGAGTAGCCTGTATCGAACTGGAAAGCATCACCGGACAGGTATTCCCATGCTTCTTCAGCGTATCAAGAAGCAGTGAGGCAAAACCGAAATTCCCCTGCATAAACTCTTCCTGGTTCTTCGGACGGTTGACTCCCGCCAAGTTAAATACGAATTGAGCCCTTTGGCAAAATTCATCCAGCATCTTAGGATCCGTATCGAGGTCATACTCCATCACTTCAGAAACAGTGACGGGATAATTTCTTGCCTTACCCTCTTTTATATTGTTTAATTGGGCACAGAGATTCTTTCCTACGAAACCATGTGCACCTGTTACCAAAATCTTCATATTCTTAATATTTAGACCAATCAACCCACATATTTTTATCGTATCTCCAGCTATCTTCGTAAGCTTCCGGAATTTTCTTGTCCGAGAGCACCATCAAGATAGAACCGTCACTGCCGGCCTTGATGCAATTGGCATATCCGGCCGGGACACAAATGATTTCACTTTTCTTGTCTGAAAGCGAATAGATTTCTGCAGGGAGGTTTTCAGAGGGCTGGTTCCAGTCGTCGATCTTTACCAGACCGACAGTAAAGGAACCTTTGACACAATAAAACCATTTCCTTTCAAATTGATGGCCGTGCCATCCTCTGACAACACTTGCATCCGGATGGTGTATCATATAAACCCGACACACCCCTTCCAGATGAAAATCATTCAGAGAGCAGATCCGACCTCTATAATCATTGAAGATCTCACCTTCTATAACCTTAACCTTGCTATCCATGACATTCCATATCGGTATTACTCAGAACGGATATCCCTGGCTTTCGCTCTTGGCTGAAGTCCCAGATCCTCTCTGATAAAACGAAGTTTCAAAAGCAACTCTTTCATTCCCTCGACATCCAGTCTGGCTGTATTGTGAGAATGATAGTCTTCAATCTTGCTGATTTCCTTATCTCCTTCTGTGAAGAATTTATCATAATTCAAGTCGCGGTTATCACAAGGGATGCGATAATAATTGCCCATATCGATAGCCTTTGCCATCTCCTCACGGGTCACCAGAGTCTCGTACAACTTCTCACCGTGGCGGGTACCGATCACTTTCACTTCCGTTTCCCCATATTTAGGATTGACCTTGGAATAGACCTCTTTCAGAGCCTTTGCCAATGTATCCAATGTTGCAGCTGGAGCTTTCTGGACAAACAGGTCGCCATTATGTCCATGAGTAAAGGCATAAACCACCAGATCCACCGCATCATCCAAAGTCATCATAAAACGGGTCATATTAGGATCGGTAATGGTAATCGGCTTGCCTTCTTCCATTTGTTCCACCCACAAAGGGATGACAGAACCACGACTTGCCATCACGTTTCCGTAACGGGTACAGCAGATGGTTGTTTTTGCATTCTCGCCAAGCTCACGACCTTTAGCGATGGCCACTTTCTCCATCAGAGCCTTGGAGATACCCATTGCATTAATCGGATAGGCAGCCTTATCGGTTGAAAGGACCACCACATTCTTTACACCATTCTCGATAGCGGACTCCAATACATTCCCAGTACCCAGTACATTGGTGCGTGTAGCCTCCATCGGGAAGAACTCACAAGAGGGCACCTGCTTCAAAGCAGCAGCAGAGAACACATAGTCTACTCCACGCATAGCCACATCGACCGAAGCCTTATCACGCACATTTCCGATATAGAATTTCACCTTCGGATTCTGCAATGCGTGACGCATATCATCCTGTTTTTTCTCATCACGGGAGAAAATACGAATCTCTTTTATATCGCTATCCAAGAAGCGACGAAGTACTGCGTTTCCAAAACTGCCGGTACCGCCTGTAATCAACAGGACTTTGTCTTTAAAAACAGACATTATCTTAGTTTTTTAATTATTTCTCTTCAACAAAATTCAAAACACTATTCTCAAACAGTTCATAATCTTGAAGAAACTTCTCTAATAAAATATTACATCTTTCTTCAAAAGCATTTCTATCAAATTCCTTCAAAAAAGATTTAATCTTACAATCTAAATTATCACAATTGTCTAATGATAAACCTAACTGATATTTTTCAACGAAATCACCTTGAACACTATTAGAAGTTACAAGCATTGGTTTCTTCATTATAAGCGCATTATAAAACCTATTTGATAATGCAGAAGAATGCGTTTTAACCTTGGGATAAAATATATTTAAAAAAGTTGCACGCCGTATTATATCCGGTTCGTTTTCTTTCTTATAATAACCCGAAAAAGAGACATTATTTATTTTTTCCTCTTTGACATATTGCTCTAAAGACTCAGCAGCACCACCCTTACCCACAAATCGCAACTTAAAATCCTTCTTATTAGCTAAAGACTTTATTACTTCAATATTAG
>JAHHTT010000064.1 GCA_020024465.1 Odoribacter sp. | reverse complement strand
GCAGTAGGAAATAATAAAGTATTGGTGAATTTGAAACTATATCCAGATGATATTGCCGCTAAGATGAGAAGTCAATTAGAATCATACTTTAAAGTTATCGATTTAGAGCTAAGTGATTATCATAATATGAGTTGGGCTTATATAAATATGATTCATACTCAAAATGTTATAATTGTTCCAGGTGTAGGACGTTCCACAGATGAGGAAGCTTTGAAACACATAAAAAAACTGTTTCCAGAGTATAAGGATAGAATTTATCAGGTGCAGATGCAATCTATAGTTAAAAGAGGGGGAGGAGCTTTAAATTGCCTTTCATGGACTCTTGCTATATAAGCGGATTAAAATAATGCTCCAAAATAATTCTCATATCTCTATTTTTTCTAAATGGAAGAAAAAAGTTACCTGAAAAGCAATATAACGCAGAACACTGCTATATTCCTTATGTTATACAAGATTACGACGATTGGATTTCCCGATCCGATAACATTTCTGTTGAATTATGGAATAATCCGCTTACAAGTACAAGATATTCCGGTAAAATACCATCCTTTCCCCAAAGCAGTTCTATCCCAAACAACTCTGAAAGTGTACGTGTAATATCAAATCCGAATGCTTCAAGCGAAGGCCGTACCTTATCCGGATGCAGACAGGGACGCTTATATTTGCGGGTACATTCAGTTTCGTAACAATACAAACATTTCCCGATATAGGCGAATGCCCGGCCTCCGTATCGGCGTTCCATCTCCAACAAATCCTTCTCGATTCTGATTCGTTCCGGTTTGATTAATTCCTGTGTCCTGTCTATCGGAATATTTTTTCCAAGCGGAATTATTTTTGTTGCCATAAGATGGGTATATTTATATTGACGTAGAAATTTTTCAGTGTCAAAATCAAATGGCGGACATCCCCAACTATTGCCATAATTAGGGCACTGTCTGCAAAATTCAACAAACCGTTTTTCATCCCGGAAACGGGAAATGTATTCATCCGCACCTATATTTGCAGTAAAATTTTCTATAATATATTCTTCTGTCATTGCCCCACTTTAATAAAACCTGTTACAGCATCAAACGCCACACTGCTATTATGAAAAAGCCGTTCAATACATCCACTGCGACGCATCTCTTCGGTCGGCAGACACAACAGATGAGGAGAGTCGACAAGCGCTATCGTATCGGCAAGCGAAAGGGCGATATCCAATTCGTGCGTAGAAAAAAGGATACACTTTTTTTCTTCGTGAGCAAGCCGTGCCAATAACGAACACAGCTCATAACGATTGGGCATATCCAAAAACGAAGTGGGCTCATCCAGCAGGATAACCGGAGTTGCCTGAGCCAATGCCCGGGCAATCATAATACGCTGACACTCACCATCCGACATTTTATCCATCGTACGGTTAGCATAAGCTTCCATACCCACGGCAGCAAGCGAGCGCAAAACAATCTCCCTATCAGCCTGTTGCATTCGGCCTATCCAGTTCGTATAAGGAGCCCGGCCAATAGCCACGACATCCTCACATTTAAGATTAGCTATACGCGTTCGCTCAGTCGTAACAAATGCCAGCGTCTTCGCCATCTCGCCTGCCCGCATATCAGCAACCGAACGCCCAGCAAGCATAATACGACCGGAATAACGGCCATTCAGCCCGGCAATGGCACGCAATAAGGTCGATTTGCCCGTACCATTACGCCCGATAAGGGCTGTCAGTTTACCCTTTTCTATTGTGGCTTCAACCTCGCCAAGCAAGGTTCGTTCCCCATAGCCGATGGAAAAATCATGAAACTCTATCATGAAGTAACAGATTTATTGCGTAATACCACCCACACCACAATCGGAATTCCCAGCAGCGCAGTGATGGCATTGATTGGCAAGGTGAATATTTTAGAAACAAGATCACAAAGCAACAGCACCGCCGCCCCCAAAAGAACGGTTCCCGGCACAAGCACCCGATGATCACCGTTGCGAAACAAAGCTCTTGTCACGTGAGGCATCGCAAGACCGATAAAACCTATCGGACCGCAAAAGGCTGTCACCGTCCCGGCAAGCAACGTAGTCGAAAGAAACAACAATGTGCGCGAATGTCGGATATTCAATCCCATCGTCAAGGCATATTCCTCGCCGAAAAGCAAAAGATTCAGCGGTTTAATCGTCCATACGGCAAGCAGCAGTCCGACCACAACCGACGGCATCAGGATAGCAAGCTGCTGTGACGTCACATCACCGAGAGAACCCATCGTCCAGATGACAAAAGCTTTCAGAGACTCCTCTTTGCTGAGATATTGCAAAATCTGGACAATTGCACCGACACCCGACGAGAACATCATGCCAAGGATAAGTATCACCATAATATCCTTTATCCGATGTCCGACAGCGACAATGACTACCAGCACAAAAGCTGCTCCGAGCCATGCCGCTCCGGCAATACCCAACGGGAAACTCACCCCGGCAAGAACCATCAGTGCCACACCAAGACTTGCCCCAGAACTGATACCAAGCACATACGGACCGGCCAAAGGGTTGCGAAACAGCGTCTGCATCTGCAGGCCGCTCACCGACAGCGCAGCTCCCGCCAACAAGGCAACAACAGCCTTGATAAGCCGGATATTCAAAATGATTTTCGCCGTTGTCTGAGGACAATCGCCACCTGTGAGAGCGCACCATACATCATTCAACGGTACAGAAACTGCCCCCACTGCCAAATCCAGCAAAAACAGGGAAACCATGATAACAGTCAGAACAGGGAACAATATTGCAGAACGGGAACTCATCTATTTCAACTGCTTATAATAAACGAAATCCTCCTCCACCAGGTCGGGATGGAATATCTTCACCAGGTCTCGCAGGACAAGATCCGGATTTACGACAGCCGATTCATAATAGTCGTTGCCTCCGGCAGTATTCGTACGGGCATTGTTGTTATAGACATGCCCGTTTTTAAAACAACGGGTATCTGTAAATTTCGGGCACAATGCCTTCAGTTCATCAAGCGAGTTTGCCATCCCTACATTCAGCCACATATCGGCTTCTGAAGTCAGTTTATAAGCCTCTTCCAAGTCTACAGGCACCGAAGCGTTTCCGGTATTTTTCCTGTAAATATAATCGCCACCGGCATCGGCTACCAGTTTTGCCACATAGCTTGCAGTCGAAGGCATAAACCAGGAATCCCCATAAGGAGTATTAAGCATAACCGATGGAGCCTTGTGAACATTGTCCGCAACCTTCTTTTTTATGGCATTATACCGGGCCGGAATTCCCGAAAAGAATTTTTCGCCAAGCGTCCGTTTTCCAATGATTTCCGAAAGGACCACCACCCACTCGGCCTTACCCAAAGGCGATTCTTCAAGATAATCACCGATATACATAAACGGAATATCCAGTTCTTTGAGTTTTCCCTCCATTGAGCTTGCCCCATTCATTCCGTAAAGCAACACAAGATCAGGGTTCAGTGAGAGTAACAACTCATAATTGATGTTCCCCTCATAGCCCACGTCACCGATACTGTCCCGCCGAGCCTGAATATCGGCATTGGAGATGTAACCGATTCCAGACACACCGACGACACGTCCGGCTTCTTTGATTGCATCAAGCATGGCAATATGAGTCGAAGACATCGCCACGATGCGCCTTGCATCACCCTGCAGCACCTGTCCCTCAAATCCTTCCGGAACCGGCTCGCCGTTGCGGGCAATAAACAACAGCGTACTGATGCTGTCTGCTCCCTGCCACGGATTTGTGACAGTAAGCAATATACTTTCCTTACCGTCAGCCCCTTTAACGCTAAACCCCGATGCATATTGCGGTGTATAGACCGACCGGTTAAAATCGACAAGTTTAGAACTCTTACTACTACAGCTTGCTATTGCAAACATGAGTAACAACATCAAACTCAAATTCTTCAATACCTTCATATCATTACAAATTTGTATTCCAAAGTTCGGAGTGATTCCGATGAAAAACTCAAAACCAATACCAGCCATAGGATGAGACAATACCGGGGTGTCTTTATCAAAGGAATTCTATCAAGAAACATACAGATACAAAAACTCCGTTTGTCACGATGGATAATCGTATCAAACGGATGCCGTGCCTGTATCAATCAGTAGAGGGGGACCGACCCTGAAACAAAAAGCCCGCAACCCCATCCTGCCGTAATTGAACAAACGCCAAATACCCGTGGCGGTTACCCCATCGCATTTGTAGCAGGTCTTCTGACTTATCCCAGTTTGCCACGCCTTCCCGGCCATTTGACCAGTGGCAGGTTGCGACAACTTTTATTGGAACTTACAGCAGCAGGTACTGTTCCGGATTCTCACCGAATTCTCTTTTCATCCTATCGGTTTTCTAACCGTCAAGAAACTACAACAACACAAAAATACAATCTTTTTTATCATTACCCAAACATAAATTTGAAAATAAAAAAAGCACACCTTGACGGTGTGCTTCAAAAGCAGTCGAGATGACTGGACTTGAACCAGCGGCCTCCACGTCCCGAACGTGGCGCGCTACCAACTGCGCTACATCTCGTTTGCGGTTGCAAATGTAATAAATGTTTCAGAAAAAAAATACTATATTTGCAGAAAAAATTTTCAAATAATTTTTACGATATGGATTCTATCAGACAAAATAAAGTCGCTCGTCTCATACAAAGAGACTTAAGCGAAATGTTCCAACAAGAGTGCAAGGAATACACGGTAGGCGCAATGTTATCGATTACCACCGTAAGAGTGAGTTCCGACCTTTCGTATGCCAAAATTTATGTCAGCATCTTTCCTTCCGAACGTTCCGAGAGTGTTATGAAAAGCTTAGAAGAGCATAATAAGAGCATCCGTTTCATTTTAGGACGGAAAATCGGCAAACAAATGCGCATTATTCCGGAACTGCGTTTTTTTGTGGATGACAGCCTTGATTACATCGACAAAATCGACGAATTGTTGAAATAACAGGAATATGCGGTTGCCTTTCTTTATAGCACGGCGCTATCTCTTTTCCAAGAAGAAACAAAATGCCATCAATATCATCTCTGCCATCAGCGTAACGGGAGTAACAATAGGCACAACAGCTCTTATTGTCGTACTTTCCGTCTTCAACGGCATGGATGTATTGCTACAGAAAAGCACAAGCAGTTTCACCCCTGATTTAATCATTTCTCCTGCAACCGGGAAATATGCTTCTTTTGATTCCTCTTTCTACCGGATTATCACAGCACAACCGGACATCTCCTCTTATAACAATATCATAGAAGAAAAAGCTCTGGCCCGCTACAAAGAGCATTTGCTTCCGGTCGTTGTAAAAGGTGTTGACGAAAGCTATGCCAATAATTCCGGCATCACAGACAATTTGCTGGAAGGAATCTTTCAATTACAAACACCCCAAGGCTACCAAGCCATTATGGGATATGGTGTCGCGGCCCACTTGCAAGCTCCGCTCGGTTCTGACGCACCGATTCTGCTTTATTATCCCGATTTCCACAAAAAGACAAGCATCTCAGCACTGAAGACCCGACAGGCCTATCCGACCGCTTATTTCAGTTCACAACAGGATATAGACGCACAATACATTATCACTGATTTACAACTCGCCCGTGAATTATTCAATACAGGCAAGCGTTTGTCCAAAGTGGAAATTCGTTTGTCAGATTCATCCAAACTGAAAACTGTCAAAAAAGAACTGACCGATAAACTACCTTCCATCTACCGTATAGAAGACAAATACCAACACAACCAGGCCTTCTATGCCATGATGAAATCAGAAAAATTAGCCGTATTTCTTATATTGTTATTTATTTTATTCATAGCCTCTTTTAACATTATCGGCTCCATTTCTATGCTGATACTTGATAAAAAAGAGGATCTTATCACCTATAAATCCCTGGGAATGACAGATAAAAAAATGATTGCCATCTTCAAAACCGAGGGAAATCTGATTACTTTGACAGGCACCTTCTTCGGCCTCGTCATCGGCACGGCGATTTGCCTCATACAAGAAAAATTCGGAATTATCACACTGGGTGACGGCGGTTATATTGTCAATGCCTATCCCGTAAAATTAATATTCAGCGATCTGCTCATCATTGTGGCCGTCGTACTTTTTATCGGATACACAGCGTCCTATTTCCCCGTGCGCTACCTAATCCGTAAACTTTATGCTCAAAATTAAAATATTAAGATTTGCGAATTTAAAAACGGGATAATATCTTTGGGGGCACTGATTATAAGTTGTACTATGAAACAATATATTCTGACATTATTCGCACTTTTTTATACATACTCTGTTATTGCACAGGAAAAAGAAGTAAGAGCAGTCATCGAAACAAACTATGGCAACATGACTGTAAAATTATACAATGACACACCTCAACATCGAGACAATTTCATTCGTCTGGCCAAAGCCAAACACTACGACGGCACTCTGTTCTATCGAGTTGTCAAGAATTTTGTAATACAAGGCGGCTCTTCAGACAGCCGGAATGCCATCAAAGGAAGTCAAATCGGCTATGGCAAACCTATCGTCATCGATGCAGAAATCAGACCTCACCATTATCATAAAAAAGGAGCACTCGCCGCTCCCCGACAACCGGACCGCGTAAATTTTTTCAAAGAATCCGACATATCACAATTCTATATTGTACAAGGGCGGAAATATTCACCCAAAGAAGTGGAAATCATGGAAAAACAAGTCAATATCCCCATAAAACGCGCTATCCAGAAAAAATATTATACACCTGACAAAAAGGCCATCCTCGATACTCTCCGCCAACAGAAAAAAGTAGCTGAATTCCGTAAAATAGCCAATAAAATAAAAGCTGATATCGAATTCGAATGGAATGCCAACACCGATAAAATATACATGGACGATGCCAAAAGAGAAGCCTATATCCACCAAGGAGGAGTACACCACCTTGACAAAGAATACACCGTATTCGGCGAAGTGACAGACGGATTTGAAGTCATAGATAAAATCGCAGCCGTCCCGACAGACAAAAACGACCGGCCTTTGGAAGACATCCGAATTAAAGTACGTATCATAGAACCATAATCATGCACATACCACCACGCACCACCATTATCGGTATCACCATTTTATGGACAGTGATTATTTTTACTCTTTGTACGCTGCCCGGAGATGCCATACCCAATCCACACCTTAACATTCCCAACATAGACAAATTCGTTCACGGTGGATTATTTTTCATAGCCTCTTTACTGCTGATATTCCCACTCATACATTATAGCCATCTGCCCCGCTGGAAATCCTATCTGGTAGCCTGTCTCTACACGGTTGTCTACGGAGGACTGATTGAAATTCTACAATATTACTTTTTCAATCGAAGCGGAGAAGTATATGACTTATTAGCCGATTTCATCGGAGCTGTAGTCGCCTGCTTGTGTTATCCCATGATTTTGCGTATTTTACGCCGGAAAAAGTAATTTTTGCTCTTTATTTTCAATTTTCAATTAAATGCCTTAGCTTTGTAACCTTGATAATCAAACGCATTGACAATGTTAGATCAGATTAACCAACTTATAACAGAAATTTCAGGCTTCAATGCCACCACTCCTGAAGAAGTGGAACAATTCAGAATCAGACACTTGAGCAAAAAAGGCACTATTGCCGCATTGTTCGAAAACTTCAAAAATGTGCCCAACGAACAGAAAAAAGAAATCGGCAAGGCACTGAACGGACTGAAAACAGCTGCACTCAATAAAGTAAATGAACTGAAAGAGCAATTATGCTCAACAGAGACTGACAAAACCGGCATCGATCTGACCATGCCGGGCGATCCCGTGAATTTAGGTTCGCGCCATCCTCTGTCAATTGTAAAAAATGAAATACTGAACATATTTTCCCGCCTGGGATTCACCATCTCAGAAGGTCCGGAAATTGAAGACGACTGGCATGTTTTCTCTGCTCTGAATTTCCCGGAAGAACACCCCGCACGAGATATGCAGGATACATTCTTCATTGAAAGACATCCGGATATCCTATTACGCACCCATACGTCTTCCGTACAGGTAAGGGATATGGAAAGTCACACTCCCCCCATCCGTCTGGTGACTCCGGGACGAGTATTCCGCAATGAAGCCATTTCAGCACGTGCACATTGTATTTTCCACCAAATCGAAGCCTTATACATTGACGAAAATGTATCTTTCGCAGACTTAAAACAAACCTTGACCTATTTTGCCAAGGAACTATTCGGCGCAGACACTCAAATCCGTTTACGCCCGTCCTATTTTCCATTTACAGAGCCATCGGCAGAAATGGACGTTTCCTGCTCGCTTTGCCACGGGAAAGGCTGCAATGTATGTAAAGGTACCGGTTGGTTGGAAATCCTCGGTTGCGGCATGGTTGACCCGAATGTATTGGAACTGAATGGTATTGACAAAAACAAATATACAGGATTCGCTCTCGGCATGGGTATTGAGCGTATCACCATGCTGAAATACGGAATCAAAGACATCCGCTTGTTCTTTGACAACGACATCCGTTTCCTGGAACAGTTCACAACAGCTATATAAGAGCCGATTTATTTTATACGATACAGAATCCCGAAATAATTCCCTATATTTCGGGATTCATTTTTACCGGGGCAGAAATCATGGAAAAGATTTTGTTTATCAATGCATGTATCAGAGAAAAATCCCAGCCATAAATATATGCCCGCCAGTCTGCAACCGCCGATACAATTGTTATAGCAGCTCCATATTGGGATCTGGCTTTGCCGAAGACCTCGACATCATCGGCAGCGATGTCGAAAAAATCATGCAATCGGCTCCCGAAGAAATAGACAAACGGCTAATGGTGTCTCCGTGTCTTATGACCTCCCCCCAACACAAATCCGACACTGCAATTCCAAAAACTTAAATCCCACCTTAATAATCTATAATCAAGCGTCAATCTTAAATGCTTAAATAATTCAATGCCTAAACGAGGCGTAAAACAAATAGAATTAAACTGATCATAACCTGAATCAACATCTATAATTGCCATTCCTAATCCACCTCCTACAAATGAAGTGACGTGCTTGCCAATACTGAAATTATAATCAACCACAGGTTGTAATATCATATTTCGATAAGATACCTCGACACTTCTTTCTTTATACAATAAATCATAAGTCCCTACTAAAAATTGCAATCCGAAATCAAAATGGGAAGTATAATTGCATCTTGCTTCCAAAATCACATCCAATAATTTCCGAGTACTACGACCTTCCATCTTCTTCATTCCAAAATTAGGACCTATTGCCACTTCAACCTCGAATTTTGTAATTTCTTGTCCCCATAATGAACATGGAATAAAAAATAATAAAATAAAAATTTGTTTCATGTTTTTATGTTTTAAGTGAAAAAGACATGCTGCAAATAAAATACATTTCAGGTTATCAAGAGTTATAATATGCACTGTATAATCTTACAACAGCATTCGTATCACAAAGATTACAAGTATATTACAAACACAATCATCTTTGTTTTCTTACACCCATCTTACATGCATGGAAATATGAAAGTTTTTGCGATATTTGAGCCATGAAACATGAATTGATTTTAATATTCACATTTCTCTTTTGCCTCCTAGGGTGCAAAAAGAACAATAATTTACAGCTTGATGAAACAGAACGATTATTGCTTCATAAACCGGATAGTGCCTTGTACATATTAAAACAGATTCAACCGTCATCACTTAATCCCAAGGACTATGCCAGGTATGCCTTGATGTATTCGGAAGCCTTGGATAAAAACAACATCAAGGTAACAGACGACTCACTGATTCTTCAAGCCTGGAATTATTACAAGAATTCTTCTCACGACATAGCCAACCAATGCAAGACCTTGTTTTACCGGGGAAAAATCAAATTGAATGCAAACAACCAACTGGAGGCTTTACGATTGTTTCTGATCATAGATGAAATGCTGGGACGAACATCTGAACCGAACTATAAAGAATTAGGCTTATTGCACAAACAAATAGGGAAAGTTTATTATGAACAGATGAACTATAACAGAGCTTTTCTCTATTTTCAGCAATCGCGGGACTTTTTGCAAAAAGCAAATGCCACAACAGAAGAAATATATGCAATTCTAGACATGGCAGCAGCAACTTGTCGAATGAAAAACATCTCCAAGGCTATAAAACTTTACTCCACTGCCCTGCATTTGTCCGACGAACAAAATATCAAAGAAACCGCACAAACAGCTATGAATAACCTGTCCTCTCTTTATGTTATAACAGACAGAAAAGACATTCCTCCAGCATTGCCAGAACGCATAGAAAAATATGCGAGGAACGATTCATTATACAAATATCAAACACTCATGAATATAAATGTCATAAGGAATAATATCGACAGTGCCAGACATTATCTGAATCTCGCTGAAAGTCACAGCAACAATCCTTTCGACATGGCATACTTACAATACGTTGCCTTTAAAATAAACACCCAGACCGAACAATTGCAAGATGCAATAGACAGAATCCATCGCTACATTACCTTGACAGACTCATTAACACGTAGCGAAATACAGTTCTCAGCAGGCATGGTTGAACGGGAATATCTAAAAAAACAGGCAGAACTTGCAAAATACCGGATGGAAATCCGAAACTTTTGGGAAATAATCATATCGGTTATCATTGTTGTATCAATCATTACCACTTGTTTTATTATACGACGCTTCATACACATACAGCGAGAACGCACAAACCATTACCTGCTATTAAGCGAAAAAGCCAGCATAGAATACAAAAGACTCACAGACAGTCTGATTGAACGGCAAGACATGGAAAGCCGTTTAAAAGGGCTAGTCGCATCACGATTTGAATTAATCGAAAAGCTCGGCAGGAAATACTACGAAAAAGAGAACACGGCTATCCAGCAAACCAACATGTTCCAACAGGTAAAACAGATTATCCTAGAGTTTTCAGAAAATCCGAAAATGCAACAGGAATTGGAAACAATTGTAAATCTTTGCCACGACAATGCCATGATGAAATTAAAAAATGATTTTCCCAGCATGAAAGAACGCGACATACAACTGCTCTGTTATGTATTTGCAGGTTTTTCCCCACAAGTAATCAGTCTGTTCATGAAAAACAACATCACGAATGTCTACACCCGCAAATCACGTCTCAAATTACAAATCAAATCTTCAGATTCCGATAACAAGGAATTGTTTTTAAGACTTCTATAAAAAAGTCCCTGCCGACATTTTCCGACAGGGACTTTACATATCTAAATATCAACTAAACATCAATTTCCAGCCTGATGCAGTGTAAGCTGTGGAAAAGGAAATCCGATACCCTCCTTGTTAAAGGTTGTATATACAACTTTGTTCATATCAAAAAATATATTCCAATAATCGGGAGTCGCCACCCATACACGCACGGTTATATCCACACTGCTCGCTCCCAAGGAACCCAAGGCAATCATCGGTTCAGGCGTCTTCAAAATACGCTTGTCGGCTTCAATGATACGCTTCAATACCGCCTCTACTTTATCAAAATCCTCATTATACTCCACTCCGAATGTAAAATCAACCCGTCGGATATCTTTCCCGCTATAGTTTGTAATTGCATTACTGCTTAATGCACCATTCGGAGCATAAACCACTTTATTATCCGGAGTCAGCAAAATGGTATGGAAAATCTGTATTTCCTGTACCGTACCGTACACTCCTGCCCCATCAATATAATCACCTACTTTAAACGGTTTAAAAACCAAAACGATCAATCCTCCGGCAAAATTGGACAGATTACCGGACAATGCCATACCGATAGCAACACCGGCAGAAGCCAGCAAGGCTGCAAAACTGGTTGTTTCAACTCCCAACTTACTGATTATAGCAAATGCCAGAATCAGATTCAACAAAATCTTCAGAAGACTCTTCAAAAAAGTCTGCACACTGATTTCCACCCGACGTTTTTCCAATATCTTGGAAACCAATTTTCCAATATACTTGATAATGATACGCCCGATAACATAAATCAGGATAGCAACCAAAATGTCTTTACCGGCATCTATGGCAAAATTCATCAACTTTTCCAGTACTTGGCCAAAGTTCAAATTAGTTTCAGGATTTACAGTAAGTAACATAATTATTATTTTTTAATTTACATATCCGATTCTATTACTCTTGCAAAAATACACTTTTTTGGAAGAATAAAAGATTATAATATGTTTTTTTCCTCACTTATCGGAATACGGAATA
>JAHHTT010000063.1 GCA_020024465.1 Odoribacter sp. | reverse complement strand
ATGAATTTTCAGGTATGGCCTAAAATGTTGACGGGAAGTCTGACTTATCTTTCCATGAAGCAAACGCCGCTTTTGGGGACCGGCGGTAAGCCGGTTGTATGGGGCGGTGATGTTATCAATGAGAATACCCGTTTTGCATATTGTAACAGAGGTAATCGCCTGTATATTGCGAGTGACAACAAGCTATATACTTTTGATCACATGATGATGAAATTGAGTCTGTTGAAAACTTATGAAAAGCCGATAGTGGAAATCGGAATGAACCGTCTGGACCAGATGGAACTGGGAATTGCTTTCGATAATGGTAATGGAACCAGTGATTTTGGAGTGGTAGATGTGTCTTATGTTGGAGGAGGGGAAATTAAAGACGGTAAATTGTATACGGTGGGAGGAAAGGTAAAAGACATTTTGTATAAGGTAGGTAATCAATTATTAATAAGTGGAATGTAATATGGAAAAATATAGATTGTTGACAGGAGTGTTATTGTTTTGGTGGGCAGTAGCCTGTACTCCCAGAAGTGATGGATTTGTAATCAGAGGCGAATTTACAGATGCTTCTGATGGTTTGCAGTTGATGGTGAGTGAAAACGTGCCGGTAATGAAGTCTTGGTTTATTGATACTGTTGATGTGATAAATGGTAAGTTTACTTATACCGGTAAGCTGGAACATCCGGAGATGCTGGTCTTTTCGTTGATGAAAGGTGAAGATTTCTTGGGTAGTTTCGGCATTTTGATGGATAACAGTCATGTCAGAATAGCCGGAAGTATAAAGAATCTGGCTTCTGTAAAAATAGAAGGCAGCAAAACAAATGATGAATATGTCCGGATTATGAAAAAAGGAGAGTCAGTGTTCGAAGCCTTTAATCAGATAGAGGCAAGAAGGAATGAAGCATTAAAAACAGATAAACAACTTTATGCAGCTTTAGCTGGAGAGTATGATGCTGCCTATGAGAAGGTGAAGGAGTATGTGTTGGGAGCAGAGAATTATAGTACCAATAAAGCAATTCCTTATATTATTTTTTCGAACTTTAATGTGACGCGTCCGGCTATGTTGGAAGAGTTGTTGACAGCTTTGGATTCATCCCAATATGAAGATCCTTATATTAAACATTTGTCAGCAGATCTGGCCCGTGAAAAGAAAATCGGTATTGGTGCCATGGCATTTGATTTTGAATTGCCTGATGTTGATGGTAAAATATTTAAACTTTCGGATTATCGGGGTAAATATGTGTTGATAGAGTTTACAGCGTCATGGTGTGGTTGGTGTAAAAAGGAAATCCCTTATTTGCAGCAACTTTACAATGAGACTAAGGGTAAAAATCTGGAGATGTTTACCATTTATGTTGATAAAGACCGGAATACGTGGCTGAATGATATGAATGAACATTCTCTGCCCTGGACCGTGCTTTGCGACTTGAAAGCTTTGGATAGCCCTGTGGGCAAGGGATATAATGTACATGGAATTCCGGCTATATTCCTGATTGCTCCTGACGGAACGATTAAAGCCAAAGGATTACGCGGCGAATACATGATAAAAACGGTGAAAGGACTGTTGGATAAATAATCGGAATCGGGCATTTGTAAAAAAATACTGACAGAAGCATCCTTTTGTCGGTATTTTTTTGTATATTAGGTCGGAATTTGAAACTTTTAATAGCTGGATTATGTTTGATTTTGATAGAATAATAGAACGTCGTGGTACGGATTGTATGAAATACGACGGAGTGCAACAGGAAATGGGGTGCGCAGATGTTCTGCCGATGTGGATTGCTGACATGGATTTTGAAGTGGCACCTGCTATAAAGAAAGCTGTCCTGGAATGTGGCAATCACGGCATTTATGGTTATACTTTCCGTTCTCAGGAGGGGAAAGAGGCTTTCTGTGAGTGGGTGAGACGACGACATGGATGGACGGTTGAAACGACATGGCTTTCCTCCAGTCCGGGAGTAGTGACAGCATTGGCCTTATCGGTAAGGGCATTTTCGGAATCGGGAGATAAAATATTGATTCTGACTCCGGTGTATCCGCCTTTTTTTTCTGTAGTGAAAGAGAATGATAGAGAATTGGTCTGTTGTCCTTTATATAGGAAAAACGGGTATTATATGATCGATTGGGAAAAACTTGAGAATGGGCTGAAGAACGGGGTGAAAATGATGATTTTGTGTAATTCACATAATCCGGTAGGAAGAGAATGGACGAAAGCGGAATTAAAAAGGATCGGTGATTTGTGCTGCAGGTACGGAGTGGTCATATTGTCGGATGAAATTCATGCGGACTTGACTTTACCGGGCTGTCGACATACGGTGATGGCATCTGTATCTCCCGAAATAGCAGAGCGTACGCTGACAGTAATGGCTCCCAGTAAAACATTTAACATTGCAGGGATGATGAATTCTGTGGTTGTCGCTTCCAATCCGCAGTTGTTGGAATGTTACAATAAGGAATTACTGTCATTGCATTTGGATTCGGGAAATATTTTCGGTCACGTTGCTTTGAAAGCAGCCTATCGTAATGGGGAAGAATGGTTGGATGAGCTGTTGTTGTATATCAATGGTAACATTGATTTGGTTGAGAGATATTTGTGTCATGAACTGCCTGATGTGAAAATGTGTCGTCCGGAAGGCTCTTTTCTGTTGTGGTTGGATTTTAACGGGACCGGTTTGACGCATGAAGAATGTGGAAAACGTTTATTACGTGATGGTAAGATAGCCTTGAATGACGGATTGACCTTCGGGGAAGAGGGACGTGGATTCCGGCGTATGAATATCGGATGCCCGCGTAGCGTGGTACAGCAAGGTCTGGAAAGAATAAAGCGGGCGATAAAAAGAGAATCTTAGATTCATAAAAAAGGTATGTATGTCGGGCGATTGGACGAATTTGTCCGATCGCTTGTTAAAATGCTTCAGTCATATTCATATATACACCCCATTTTTGTCCGGGTCCTTTGCCGATGTCCAGACGGAAATTCTTACGGGGTTGGAGTTGGATGCGAAGCCCGAGACCGTAATTGAGTTTCCATTGGCTCCAGTCGGCAGGCGTTTTTCCGATGGTTCCGGTTCCGACCCAGCCTACTACACCGAATTTTGACCAAAAAGCACCGCGTTCATAGGCTTCCTGCGACATGAACATATGGCGGTATTCGACAATACCATATGCCATAGATTTGTCTCTGTATTTCCCCCAGATATAGCCTCGCAGGTCAAATGGATTGCCGAATCCGGGAAGTTCCGTATAAGGGACATTGTCTATGCTGATTTGTGTTTTCGCAGTCCAGGCAAGAGTGCTGCGGCGTTTAAACATTTGTTTGAATTGGCGGTATTCCAATTCAACCATTTCATAGTTATTTTTCCCTCCCAGATACTTGCCGTATATGGAACCCATGGCGCTCAAAAATATTCCGGAAAAAGGGGTTGCGATATCGTCTCGGGTGTCATATTGAAGTAAAGCACCGATACCGATGTTGTGATATTTATGACCGAATTTGATGATTTGTGGATTGGCTGTCATCCATCCGGGCATGTCCTTGGATTTGCTGTAATTGAAATCCAATAATGCTCCGACGTAGATGTGTGGTTTGACTTCCCAGACAAAACGCGGAAAGAATTGGACATTTGCTTTATGAAAAGTGACAGAATCTTTTCCATAAAGATCGTTTAAATTTTCTGCCGCTTTAATTTCGTTGTAGCCGATGCCGTAAAAATTGGAAGGTTCTGTACGGTATCCGTATTTTATATAGATGCGGAATTTGTTTTCATTGAAGAACAGGGTGCCGGCTCCTGCGGCAATGAATGTCCCGTTGATTGAAATATTAAATCCTACGGGTATAAATGAGCGCTGGCTGACAGTGTCCTGAGGATTCATGCGGAAGGTCATCAGCATGGCTCCTCCTATACCAAGCGATGCTTCCGGATTGTAGGACGGTCCGCCCAAGATGGAAATCCACATTTTTTTATGGGCGCGTATGGAATCGCGTCTGTGTTGTCGTTGGAACTGCTTTAGTTGGCTTTCAGTCCATTTTGTTTTCAGAAGTGAGTCTGTCGAAGTTGTGGGGACCATTGTATTTTGCTGGGCAAAAACAGAGGTGGACATCAATAGCGTTAAAAACACGAATAATACTTTCATAGTGTATCTTAATATGTTACAAAAATACTCTAAATATTGTGTTGTCGGATATTTTGAACGTTAATTTATATTATCTGTTAAATTTGAGCTGGGGGACAGTGTGTTTTAAAATATAAATGCTAATTTTGGACAATGGCTCTCAAGAGTTTATTGATTGGATGGATTTTTTAAAATATAGAATTATGACAATTGAAGAAAAAGTAAATGAAGGCATTAAAAGTGCGATGAAAGCCCATGATAAAGTACGTTTGGAAACCATGCGCAATATTAAAAAAGTGATTTTGGAAGCGAAGACAAAGCCGGGTGCAGGTGATCAGATTGATGATGTTGAGTGCATTAAATTGATTCAAAAGTTGGCTAAACAGGGCAAAGAATCGGCGCAAATTTACAAAGAGCAGGGGAGAGAGGATCTTTACGAACAAGAGAGCGGACAGGTGGCCGTGTTGGAAGAGTTTTTGCCGAAACAGCTTACTGAAGATGAATTGACAGTAGTGTTAAAAGAGATTATTGCTGAAGTAGGAGCAAAGACTCCACAGGAAATGGGCAAAGTGATGGGTGTGGCGACCAAAAAATTGGCAGGTTTGGCTGATGGTAAGGCAATCTCTGCTAAAGTAAAAGAACTGTTGGCTTAAATATTTCCCTATAAAATAGGTGTGAGGCGGTTTGTCACAGACCGCCTTTTTTATGTCCGAGAAGTTTGCTGAGCAATAATTTGTATTCATGGATGAAATTGGGAGTCAAAAGATCCTTATGTATCGCCTCGTTAATTTCGTCAATACTCCAGAAACGTCCTTCGTCGACTTCATCGTTGTCAATGTGTATATGGTCATAGTGTCTGCAGAGAAATGAAAATACCAATTCCCGTTCACGGGAACTTTCCCAGACATAAGAGCCTAGAAATTGTGCTTCCAAGTTGGTGATTCCCAATTCTTCGAATGTTTCCCGTTTGAGGGCTGTTTCGAGTTTTTCGTTGATGCCGATATGACCGCCGACTGCTGTATCCCATTTGCCCGGTAGTAAATCCTTTTTCATACTTCTTTTTTGCAGAAATACTTCATTCCGTTTGTTCAGAATGTGAAGGTGGACTACAGGATGTAACAGTTTGGAACCGGAATGGCATACGCTGCGAGGTGCTTTCCCTGTTACTCCTCCTGTTTCATTGACAATGGGAAGCCATTCTTCTTTTTTCATTTTGTGAATGATAATTTTATTCCGGATAAATAATGTAAGAAAATACCCTCCGACAAGAATATAAAGGAGAGGATTGCTGATGAAATCAGCTATCTTTTCCGGCATAAACAATAGGGCTGCGAATGACAGTAAGGTATGAGTACAAATCAGATAAAACAGTATGCGGAACATGCGGCGTATACCTTCTATTTGTGTTTTTGTAAAATGTACCTCTTTGCGGTAACCTGCCGGTAGTGTCGTTATCAGGTCAATTCTTGAAAATGCAAAGATACCAATCAGGATGCATAATATTGTTTCTACGACAGCAGGTTGCAGCCGTGAAAGAAGCGATCCTTCCGAATACATGGCAATCGCTCCGGGAATACAGAAAAATATAGTAGTCCACAGTACCATTTTATCCCAAACATTCTCGCGAATGCGTGTGACAATAAATTCAATAGTTCCCAATGCGATAGCAGCATACAAGCCAATAACAGGTCCCCCAAATTCTTCTGCAATAAAATAGATGATGACCAAAAGGATTGATGGGGCTAAACCTTTCAGTGATTTCATAAATTCTCTCTTTTGATTCTGACTGCAAAATTAGGAAATTAATGCTAATTTTGGGGTGTAAAATAAAAAACGGATATTATGTTTAAAATTGTTGCTGTTATGCTGAGTGGTGTAGTGGTAGGGTATTTGTTGAGGAACAAACGATTGGGTTTGGTGTCTCGTCTGATTACCGTTGCCATTTGGGTGTTGCTGTTTTTACTCGGGATAGCCGTCGGATTAAATGATGCGATATTGGGCAATTGGGATACGATTGGTTGGCAGGCTTTTATATTGAGTGTCGGAGGAGTTGCGGGTAGCGTTGTATTGGCTTGGGTCGTTTATCATTTCTTTTTTTCAGAATCACAGGAATAAGTCTTGTAATATCAATTTGATACCAGATTATGCGTGGAAGTTTAATTATTATCGTTTTTTTTATTATCGGAGTCATTGTGGCACGTTTCCATTTTTTGCCGGTGGAGTTGTTGCAGAATGATTTCAGTATGTATGCCCTCTATGCTTTGATGTTTTTGGTAGGGATCAGTATCGGTAGCGATACGAAAGCCTTGAAAGCCTTGAAGGAACAGAATATGAAGATAGTATTGGTTCCTTTGGCTACAATTCTCGGGACTCTTGTCGGAAGTGCGGCTGTAAGTGTCTTTGTATCCGGCCGCAGTCTGTGGGATTGTCTGGCTGTAGGGTCCGGTTTTGCTTATTATTCGTTATCTTCCATTTTCATTACGGAATATCGGGGAGCAGAATTGGGAACCGTTGCGTTAGCGGCAAATATAATACGTGAATTGATTACTCTTCTGATGGCTCCGTTGCTGGTTGCCTGGTTTGGCAAATTGGCACCGATTTGTTCAGGGGGCGCAACAACGATGGATACTACGCTTCCTGCCATTGCACGTTTTTCCGGTAAGGAATTTGTCATAATTTCTATTTTTCATGGATTTGTGATCGATTTTTCGGTGCCTTTTCTTGTAAGATTCTTTTGTTGGCTGGCCGTTTAAAATAGAGGAATATAAAAAAAAGCCGTTGCAATTTGCAACGGCTTTTTTTATGGTTAATCTGATTATTTCACGGTATTCATGTGAGCAATCAATTCCAATACTTTGTTTGAATATCCCCATTCGTTGTCGTACCAGGATATTAATTTCACGAAGTTTTTAGTCAAAGCGATACCGGCTTTTGCATCAAAGATAGAAGTATGGGCATCTCCCAGGAAATCTGAAGAGACGACGTCATCTTCTGTATATCCGAGGATACCTTTCATTTCGCCTTCAGCAGCTTCTTTTACAGCCGTTTTGATTTCATCGTAAGAAGCTTCCTTTGCCAGGCGGAAAGTAACGTCTACTACAGATACGTCCAATGTCGGGACACGGAAAGCCATTCCGGTCAGTTTGCCGTTTAATTCGGGAATTACTTTACCTACGGCTTTTGCAGCACCTGTAGAAGAAGGGATGATGTTGCCGGCAGCAGCACGTCCTCCTCTCCAGTCTTTCATAGAAGGGCCGTCAACAGTTTTCTGGGTTGCTGTAGTTGAATGTACTGTTGTCATCAAACCTTCGATAACACCGAATTTATCGTTGATTACTTTGGTCAGCGGAGCCAGACAGTTAGTCGTGCAGGATGCGTTTGAAACAATTGTTTCTCCTGCATATTTGTTATTGTTCACACCCATTACAAACATTGGAGTGTCGTCTTTGGAAGGAGCAGACATGACAACACGTTTGGCTCCGGCTTTCAAATGGGCTTCAGCTTTTTCTTTTGTCAGAAAAAGTCCGGTTGATTCAACAACGTATTCAGCACCTACTTCATTCCATTTCAGGTTTGCAGGATCTTTTTCTGCTGTTACGCGGATTGTCTGACCGTTTACGATTAATTTTCCGTCTTTAGCCTCAACAGTTCCATTGAAACGTCCATGCATGGAGTCATATTTCAGCATATAAACCATGTAGTCTACGTCAATCAGGTCGTTGATTCCTACGATTTCAATGTCATTTCTAGTCATTGCTGCGCGGAAAACCAAGCGGCCGATACGACCAAATCCGTTAATACCAACTTTAATCTTTGCCATTTTTTTATACTTTTAAGTGTAATAAATCTATTGTTGTCTTTCCAAAAGTACGATAAATTTGTATATACTGATGTCGAATATGGCGAAAAACTGACAAAAAAACTACTCAAACGATTTAAAAATCAGTAGAATGTGATATTGTGATTATGAAATAAAAAAATCGTTGCAAGAGATTCCTGCAACGATTCGTCAGTTATGGATTTATGTATGAACGGTTATTTTACAGTGGCCATATGTGCTACTAAATCAAGCATTTTGTTTGAGTATCCGAATTCATTATCATACCATGCAATCAGTTTTACAAAATTGTTGTTTAATGCAATTCCGGCTTTTGCATCGAATATACATGTATGGTAGTCACCGATGAAGTCGGAAGATACCACTTCGTCTTCAGTGTAGGCAATAATTCCTTTCATTTCGTTTTCCGATGCTTTTTTGACGGCTTCTTTGATTTCTTCGTAGGTCGTTTCTTTTGCCAGACGGAATGTTACATCCACAACTGATACGTCTAGTGTCGGGATACGGAAAGCCATTCCGGTAAGTTTTCCGTTTAATTCAGGTATAATTTTGCCAACAGCTTTGGCAGCTCCTGTCGTAGAAGGAATAATATTGCCGGAAGCTGCACGTCCTAAGCGCCAGTGTTTTTTAGAATGGGCGTCTACCGTGCGTTGTGTGGCAGTGATTGCGTGTACGGTAGTCATCAGACCTTCGACAATACCGAAATTGTCATTGATAACTTTTGCCAGAGGAGCCAGACAGTTGGTCGTACAAGATGCACTGGAGATAACGTTGCATCCGTCGTAGGTCTGGTGATTGACTCCCATCACAAACAGCGGCGTGTCATCTTTTGCCGGAGCAGACATGATTACGCGTTTAGCACCGGCTTTCAAATGAGCTTCTGCCAGTTCACGGGTCAGATAGTGCCCCGTTGCTTCAACAATATAATCGGCGCCGGCTTCTCCCCATTTTAATCCTTCCGGTTCGCGGGTGGATGTGATGAAAATATGTCTCCCGTTAATATATAATTGTCTGTCTTTAATTTCAATATCACCATTGAAACGCCCGTGAACAGTATCATATTTCAGAGTGTATACCAAATAGTCCAAGTCGCTGGGGTCGTTAATCGCTACGACTTCAATGTCATCTCTGATCAATGATGCACGGAATACTAAACGACCGATACGGCCAAATCCATTGATACCCACTTTAATTTTTGTCATGATGCTATGATTTTTAATTATAAATTTATTGTTTGTTAATATTCAAAAAGTATATACTTTCCCCTTTCGGGCTATTTTTATAGTCCGTTTAATTATACTCAAACGTTTGCGTTAGGAAGGATAACGAATGCTTCCATGCTTGAGCTTTGCATAGAGCAAACGTTTGCGGGAGGTGTCACAAAAAGAAGAAAGATTTCTTTTGAAAAAATAAAAAGCAAAATGTGCTATATTTTTCTGTGTTTTCATCTTATTGTAGGTTGTATTAATTTCCTTTTTAATTTTAACTGTCACAAAAGTAGAATAAATTATTTTTACTGCAAAATAATTTATGGAGGAAATTATCTTTTTCCTTTTCCATCATAAATTGGTTGTTTTGATGTAATATGTAGCAAAATATTTTTAATCAGTTAAACGCCTGGTTTTTCTTATCTATATAAAACCAAATATCGCTTTTCCAATAATGTTTTTCTCTCTTTGATTCGGGAACTTCCTTTTGTTCACCTTCTAAAGTTACTTTGGCTTTTCCTTCTTTGAATGGATAGGCAAATTTAAATTGAGGTTCAATTATTACATGGCCCAATGAATCGGCAAAACCTATCAATCCATCCTCGTTCATTATACGGAAAAGCCCTTCTTGTATGTAGTCGGGACCATTATCATATTTGAATACATAGAAAAGCTCTTTGCCCATATCATTGATGCAGATTATTCGTGCATTCTTTGGCTTGTTTTCATAAACGAAAATCAAATCTTTGATAGTATTTGTCTGACAATATCTATATTTGCCGTACGGCACAATGGTGTCGCCCCGTTCATTCAGATAACAGACTGGAACTCCTATTTCCAAATGAGACTCAGAGGTATGAGCGGTCAAGGTGGTGTCATATTGCATCGAGACAGGAGTATCACAAGCACAATAACCGATAACTGAAACATCGGAGTGAGGGTTAACAGGAGTTGTTGGTCTATCCAATGTAAATTGAAAAACAAGAGAGTCCTTGGGGGCTGGTAATTCCCATTCCGGGATTCCGCAATTTCGCATGGTTTTAATTTTTGCCATTGCTCCGTAAGAATCAATTCCTATTGTGTAAATTCCTCTGATTTGCTTTTTGTTACCCAATAGTCTGGGGTTGTATGTCAGGCATTCATTGATGTCGTTGGTAACCGCATACGGATCTGTCCGCTTTTACTCTATCTCTATAATGTTGTGGTAAAAATGGTATATATACCGTATGGAAGCATTCTATTCGTTTACCATTCTTGTCCCTGCAAGGCAGACAGTGCGGAAGTTCTTTTGTCAATCTGATTATTTCTTTGTCAAACTCTTTATGAATAGTAGTCAGAATATTGATTTCACGGGGTAAACCCAGTGTATCGATGGAAAACATTACAACGGAATAACCTGCCACATTCTTTTTCAGTAACTCTTGTGGGTATTTCATTTGAGAAATGAAATACTTTTCTACGTCATAATTCCATACAGTCCATCGGGGAGGTTTTTTGATAGTCTGAGTTTTATTGATAGGGACAGTACCTTTGTTCCAAATATCTTCTTTACGCCAAATACTATCCAAACGTTTTTCGTTCTTTCGTTTTCCTTGAATGCTGTTATCTGTTGTGCATCTGACAGGAGTAACTCCGATTGTCAAACTTTCCGGTAGATAAAGGAAAGTCAGAGTGCTATCTGTAAGTTCTTGAATGATATAATTTTTACCCGATTCAAAAACTTTGATCGTATCTCCATGCAAAGAATAGGAATAAAATGTTTTGGTTCGTTTTTCATCATATAGAAACGTAGTCCTCCATCCGGCATTACGAAATTCCATTTCCATTGTATATTGTTTGTATTTAGGAAGTTGTACTTTCCATATTTTGTTCTCTAATAGAGCAGACATATCTGCACAATTCTTGTCTTGTGCTAAAAGTGGGCTGACAAGATTGAAAGAAAAGATAAATAATATGGATAGAAAATGTTTCATAACCAACTATATAAACAATACTCAAATATACGAAAAATGAATAATAGAACAGCTTATTAAGCTATCCCTTTCTTATTAAGTTTAAATAAATAACTTTTAATATTCAAAAAAGGTTTTCCAATACATTTGCAAGTTTAGTTCATCTCTTTGTCTATATATTCAAAACGGATTGAACCTGTTTTTATATACTTGGATACATTGATGTATGTTGTTAATTTTACTAATAATAATGGTATTGTATTAGTTGCGGCAGATAAACGTACAGAACCAATATTTGCTTTTGTAGATGAAGGTAATTTGGATTTTTATTGGGTAATGATTAGAAAACCGTTCTTTTGCTTTAATCTGCTTTAATTTGTTTTGAAACGGCTTTCAGTCATCTGTCCAATTTTTGAGATTTTATCCGAACTTATACATGTATGTGTTGTATTTATCAAAACATGTTTTAATTTTGTATTTTTTGAATACATACCATACATGGAAGATAAGGAGATATTTGTATTAAAATCTTTATATAAGCGTGATCGAAAAGCTTTTCGTTATCTCTATGAACAGTATTTTTCTAAAATGGTCTTGTTTGCAGAAAGTTATGTTTATGATGAAGAAGAGGCGAAGGATTTAGTGCAGGATTTATTTTTTTATATATGGGATCATGCGGATTCCTTGTTGATAAATTCTTCTTTAAAAGGCTATCTGTTTACTTCTTTACGGAATCGTTGTTTAAATGTATTGCGCGATCGTAAAATTTTGGATTGTCGTAATGATAAACTATTTGAAGCTCAATTGTTTGCTGGGATAGAAAATGTAGGAATAGACGAAGTTGTTGAAAAGCGATTACAAAATGCTTTGAATGTTTTGCCTGATAAGTGTAGGGAAATTATATTGTTGAAAGTAGTGGAAGGCAAAAAAAATAAGGAAATAGCAGACTTGTTAGGTCTGGCGGAAACTACGATTAAAACACAGGTGCAGCGGGCATATCGAATTTTGCGGGAACAATTAATACCGGTATTATTGTTTTTTATTTGGCTTCGGAATGACAGAGAATTGTAGATTGTAAAATCTGGATATTTTTGCTTTGGAGTTTTTGTCACAACGGAAAAATATCAAAAATTTTTATTCCTTATGTACTCCGTTTTTATTGTTTTTGTGTCTT
>JAHHTT010000062.1 GCA_020024465.1 Odoribacter sp. | reverse complement strand
GGCAAGCCGTGTCTATTTTTCTTTTTCAATTTTGCGCAATTTATTGTACCTTATCGATACCACTCCTTGAGCAGATAATGTGTCGATGGGACTTTTCGGCACAACTCGGCAAGGGAGGATATATTGATAAGTTCTTTATGTTGCACGATATATCCTCCTTTTCTTGTAGAATGACAAGTAGACCTGTGGCAAATGAAGTCCACAGGTCTAAACTTCAATATTACTTTTCGTTTTGGTAAAATTTGTGATACCACTCTGCAAATTTGCGAAGTCCGTCACGAAGCGAGGTTGACGGTTTGAACCCGAAATCTCTTTCAAGTGCAGATGTATCTGCATAAGTAACGGAAACATCACCCGGTTGCATGGGAACGAGCTTCTTATGAGTTTCAAAGTCATAGTCGCTCGGCAATACCTTTGCACGGATCAGTTCTTCCTGCAAGATTGTTACGAAGTCAAGCAGATTTTCAGGATTGGAATTGCCGATATTGTAAACGGCATACGGCGGCAGAGGAAGTCCGTCCTCTCCGTTCTGTTTTTCGGGAGCGTGCTGCATAACTCTCTTAATTCCCTCAACAATGTCATCTACATAAGTGAAATCACGCTTGCAGTTGCCATAGTTAAAGATTTGAATATCCTGGTTATTGATTAAGCGGTTTGTAAAAGAGAAATACGCCATGTCCGGTCTACCTGCAGGACCGTAAACGGTAAAGAAACGCAGTCCGGTAGACGGGATATTATAGAGTTTTGAATATGCGTGAGCCAGAAGCTCGTTGGACTTCTTTGTTGCTGCATAGAGCGACACGGGGTTGTCCACCTTATCATCTGTACTGTACGGAACCTTTTTGTTTGTTCCATATACCGAGGATGATGAAGCATATACCAAATGCTCTACGGGATGATTGCGGCAGGCTTCCAAGATGTTGTAGAAGCCGATAAGGTTCGCTTCAATATACACATCGGGATTTGTGATTGAATAACGCACACCCGCCTGAGCCGCAAGGTTTACAACTACGGACGGTTTATATATAGTAAATACATCTTCGATCAATGCTTTGTCGGCAATATTTCCCTTGATGAAAGTCCACTTGGAATCGGGGTGCTCTACAGCAACCTTTTCTATTTCTGCAAGACGGTACTTCTTGATGGAAACATCATAGTAGTCGTTCATATTGTCAATACCGATAATGTTAATCGGAGATTGTGTTTTCAAAAGCTCTGTGACAAGGTTCGCACCAATGAAGCCAGCAGAACCGGTTATTAAAAGCGTTTTGTTTTTTAATAAGGTATTTTGTGGTAGCATAGTTTTTCCTCTCTCACACAACCTCAAAGAAGGTATCGGGTCTATTTGGATTGAAAATCTCGTTGCAGGTCATAACCGTCACAAGATTTTCGGTTTCACTGAGATTGATGATGTTATGTGTCCAACCTGGAATCATGTGAACAGCTTCAATCTTATCTCCGCTGACCTCAAATTCCACGGTCTCACCTGTGTTGATGTTGCGCTCCTGAACGAGTCCGTGTCCGGCAACCACAATGAACAGCTCCCACTTGGAGTTGTGCCAATGCTGTCCCTTGGTAATACCCGGACAGCTGATATTGATGCTGACCTGACCACAATCTTCGGTATGCACAAGCTCTGTGAAAGAGCCTCTGTCATCTACATTCATCTTTAATGCATACTTGAATTTATCAGTAGGAAGATAGCTAAGATACAAGCTATAAAGCTTCTTTGCAAAGGAACCTTCCGGCATCTTTGGCATCATAAGTGTTTTGGGCTGCTCCTTGAACTCGGCAAGCAAATCCACGATCTCACCGAGAGTTACTTTGTGAGTGACAGGAACATAGCAATAACGTCCGTTTTCGTTTGCCACAGTTTCCACACCATCGAATTCACAATGTGCTTCCTCGCCTTCCAAAAGATCATACATACCTTCTAGAAGGTCATCAATGTAGAGCAGTTCAAGCTCAATATTTCTGTCGTTAACCGTGAACTTTTCATCATTTGCCACCGCCCAACAAAAAGTAGACACAGCAGAATTGTACTTTGGTCTGGAATGTCCCATCAAATTCGGAAAGCGGTAAACTGCTACCTTTGCACCCGTTTCCTCGGCATAGCCAAAGAACAGTTCTTCTCCTGCCTTTTTACTTCTTCCGTATTCGGAATTGCCAAAACGACCAGCTAATGTTGCTTGAATAGATGAGGACAACATGATCGTTGCTTTGTTATCATATTTTTTGAGATTATTGAGTAAGTCAGACGCAAAACCGAAATTTCCCTTCATAAAATCCTCTGAATTTTTGGGACGATTCACACCGGCAAGATTGAACACAAAGTCTGCTTTCTGGCAGTATGTGTCCAGTTCCTCTGCGGTAGAATCAATATCATACTCATAGATTTCGTCAACCTTGAGGTTCGGTCTTGTTCTGTTCTTGTTGTCTCGGATATTTTTGAGGTTATTTACAAGGGCGGTTCCCACCATTCCCTTGGCACCTGTTACTAATATATTCATATTGGTTTTACTCCTTGGTGGTTACCCGCCTTGTTTTTCTATATGAAATTACTGGTCTTTTCTCCAAACCATTTTATTGACCACACCGGTATAGCTCTGAATGATCTTGACTACCTTTGTGGATACATTTTCTTCGATATAATCCGGTACGGGAATGCCGTAGTCACCCGCCTTATTCATTTCCACAGCGGTATCAACAGACTGGAGAAGTCCTTTTTCATCAATGCCAGAAAGGATAAAGCAAGCCTTGTCAAGAGCTTCAGGACGTTCGGTGGATGTACGGATACACACAGCCGGGAACGGATGTCCAATACTGGTGAAGAAAGAGCTTTCTTCAGGAAGTGTACCGCTATCAGATACAACGGCAAAGGCATTCATCTGTAGGCAGTTATAGTCGTGGAAGCCGAGAGGTTCATGCTGAATCACACGCTTATCAAGCTTAAATTCTCTTGTAGCAAGACGGTTTCTGCTTCTGGGATGACATGAATAAAGGATAGGCATATCGTACTTTTCAGCCATCTTATTAATTGCAGTAAAGAGGCTCGTGAAGTTCTTTTTAGTCTCAATATTTTCTTCACGATGTGCGGAAAGCAGGATATACTTGCCTTTCTCCAAACCGAGACGAGCGTGGATATCCGATGCTTCAATCTCTTCAAGATTGTTGTGCAGAACCTCTGCCATTGGAGAACCTGTCACGTAGGTGCGCTCTTTGGGCAAACCGCAGTCGGCAAGATAGCGGCGTGCGTGCTCAGAATATGCCATATTAACATCGGAGATAATATCAACAATACGGCGGTTAGTCTCTTCGGGCAAGCACTCGTCCTTACAGCGGTTACCGGCTTCCATGTGGAAAATCGGGATGTGCAGACGCTTTGCACCGATGACAGAGAGACAGCTATTTGTATCACCGAGGACGAGGACTGCTTCAGGCTTGATCGCTGCCATGAGCTTGTAGCTCTGCGCAATGATATTGCCGCAAGTCTCGCCAAGATCGGCACCGACAGCATTTAGATACACATCGGGATCGGCAAGTTTCAAATCCTTAAAGAACACACCGTTGAGATTGTAATCATAATTCTGACCCGTGTGAGCAAGAATTGTATCAAAGTACATACGGGTCTTATTGATAACAGCAGCCAGACGGATGATCTCCGGACGGGTGCCTACAATGATCAAGAGCTTCAGTTTGCCGTTATTTTTCCATTGAATATTCATGTAATCAGTTTTCACAACATTTCCTCCATTTTCACAAAAGTTATTTTCCATTTAGATTTGGTGCTACACAATCTATTATAAATGCACACGCACAGGATGCAATCATTGTCACAGCAAACACTATGCAATACAAAGCAATACCATGCAAGCCAACTGTACGACAAAGAACCGATACTGTGCTGATTGCGAATCCATGGATACCTAAGATAGCTATAGTGTTTTTACCGATATACTCAAACAAAGTAAATTTATTCACTAAACCGGAAATTGCTAATATGAATACACTTCCAATACAGGAATTTACAATGAATAATGCAAAATTTCCATAGCTTGCAACTGACATTTCCACATGATTAAATCCTTCGGTAACCGATGCCGGAAGGTTAAATCTATACATAAATCACGCTTATGATTCCGCAGATTAGCGCAACAGTTGCCATCAAACGCTTTGGCTTTTTGACCAAATTCATACACCATTTTCTCGTCAACCGTCCAATCGCAATAAAAGAAATTGCCATCATAGATATGTTAATTGACAACGGATAACCTATGCCAATATCAATCCTACTGCACAACCATGAAAGAATAATGCCGACCACAAACAAGGAAGCATCCATTATTTCTTCTTTGACTTTGACAAAAATCAAAAGACAAGCTTTGTATATTAAACTGGCACAAAAGCAAGCAGGTAAGAACCACAATGCAGTTCTTGTTTCTGCCATAACCAATGCGTCTCTACTGCCATACATGGCAATTAAGGTTCTATAAATACTGTCAGACGAGCTGAAGATAAAAGCAAATATGATGTAGGGCACCAGATAGGATCTAACCTTAGAAATAGTGTAATTCCAAAGTTCTTTTACTTTATGTACAGTACCCCCACACATTTCATCGTCATTCCTGACAAAATAAAGAACAACGGCATATGGAAAGAGTAAATCCATTGAACAAACTGATTTTTCAGCCCAAGGTGCCCTATGACAACTAAATCCATGGCCATTCCTCTTGCAATATCAATCCAATGAATTCGTTTTCCCTCTGTCATTATAGACTACTCTCCTTCAAAAAAGCTAAAATCCAATACTCTCGCATAATACTGTGCACCATATTGGGTCAAATGGCGACAATCCTGACTAATCATTTTATTGTTATCGCTAAATACTCTGATCTCTCCGTTATCTGCCAAGACAGGTGCAACCAAATCAACATAATGATCTTGGTATCTTTCCTTCAATACCTCGTTCTCTTTTGTAATTTCCTCGTCCATCTTTACAGTAAGATTAAAGTAATCATCTCTATTTCTCTGAACATATATATGTCCGTTGTTTTCTCCAAAGCTCTTAGAACTTACAACATATAGTTTTTCAATAGGAACTGTCTCGTCCATCATTTCGAGTAGTTCTAAATTTAAGAACCTTGTTGAATAAAACACATAATCAGCTTTGGCAAATCTATCTATATTCTCATTAATGGAATCACAAGAGGAATAAATATAAGAGATTTCAATATTGTCGCTTATATCGGATTCAAGTAAAATATTTGCCCAATCCCGACCAAAACTATCTCCAACAACCAAAACATGAAGTTTATTACTTATAAAATCTGTATTGTATTGATATACACGGTCACAATACGACGCATGATTTGTTTTTTCCTTATCTCGGGTGTAAATACCTAATTCCGGAACATCACGAACCACGCCTCCTGCTGAATTGATAATCACTCCGAAAAAGATTACAACTATACCTAAACAGGAACAGGCTGAAATTGCTACCCATTTTTTCTTTTCGGTCTTTAATTTGAGTATCAATTTGTTTTCAACAAATATGTATGACGGAATAACCAAAATTACCATAATACCCAACAGCAACAGCAACAGCAGTATATCAGACTCTATTGCAAAGCAATATCTGAGTAACGCCAAAATCACCTGATGCCATAAGAATATACTATAACTTGCTTTTCCCAATAATGCCAAAGGTTTAAGCACGGCATATTCTTTTTTTTCACTCCAAGAAGAAAGTAATACCAATACGGATGTTATTATAACAACCAACAACAGTCTGTCCCCAAATATTTCAACATTCGCAAAAATCAATACAGCAAGAACAACTGTTAAAACGGCTTTCGCAATATGAACGAATTTGGTATTTGGAGCAAAATGCGCCTTGTTCACCGCTAAAGCTACCAGTGCACCTGCAAGCACTTCATACATTCTAAACATAGGAAAATAGAACTTATAATTTGCCGAAAAATAGGGGAGCACATACAGTGCAAGTGAAAGAGAAAAAACGATTGCAGTATAATATGCAACAAACTTTTTTGAATTTTTCAATTTTTTCCAAACAATTGCTATTAATAACTGAAAAATGACATATATCTGCATAAGCACACCAAGATACCATGTGTGCATAAGCGGCTTATATTCATTTATCACATCCCAATAATTTCTTGTCGTAATCATGCTTAAAAGGTTATTTGAGAAAAGCGACGATGCCACCGCCGACTGACCGAGATTTTCGAAATCATCCGGCAGCATCACAAACAACCCCACAAGTAAAGATACAGCAGTCACTATCAAAAGCAAAGGGTATAAACGCAAAATGTTTTTTCTTATAGTTCTAAAATAGCTGTAGCTATTGTTTTCTATATCTCTCAATAAACCAGACATCATAAAAAAGCCGGAAATAACAAGAAATATATCAACACCTAAATAACCATACCCGCCCCCGGAATGATACAGCACAACTGCAGCTATCGCCAATCCTTTAAGTACATCAAGAGTTTGATTACGTTCAGATTTAACCATTTTTTAGTTCCTCTTGAATGTAAGCAAGCGAAGCAATCTTATCTTTTGTCTGCTCAACTGTCAAAAGCTGTGTGTTATTGGAATTAAATTCAGTAAGAGTATTACGCTCGGTATCGCCCTTGTTGAAATATTTATTGTAGTTTAAGCCACGCTTATCACAAGGCACACGGTAGAAATTACCCATATCAATCGCATGGGCACATTCCTCGTTGGTGAGTAGCGTCTCATACATCTTTTCACCGTGGCGGATGCCAATGAGCTTAATATCTTCCCTCTTGCCTCCGAACAGCTCACAAACGGCTTCTGCCTGGGTCTGAATAGTGCAAGCAGGAGCTTTTTGAACGAGAATATCGCCTGCCTCGCCATGTTCAAAAGCAAAGAGAACAAGGTCAACAGCTTCGTCCAAAGACATGATGAAACGAGTCATAGTCGGTTCGGTCAGCGTAATCGGGTTTTCGTTTCTGATCTGGTCAATCCAAAGCGGAATGACAGAACCTCGGGAACACATGACATTACCGTAACGAGTGCAACAAATTTTTGTAGTAGAGGTTGTCCGAGCTTTTGCTACAATGACCTTTTCCATCATAGCTTTGGATGTACCCATAGCATTAACGGGATATGCTGCCTTATCAGTGGAAAGACAAACGACATTCTTCACGCCTGCTTCGATAGCGGCAGTCAAGACATTCTCTGTACCGAGAACATTGGTCTTGACTGCTTCAATCGGGAAGAACTCGCAAGACGGAACCTGCTTGAGAGCTGCTGCATGGAATATGTAGTCAACGCCGTGCATAGCGTTCTTGACAGATGCAAGGTCACGAACATCGCCAATGTAGAAACTGATCTTGTCCGCAACTTCTGGCATCTTAGCCTGGAACTCATGACGCATATCATCTTGCTTCTTCTCATCGCGAGAGAAGATTCGTATCTCGGCGATGTCGGTTTTGAGAAAACGGTTAAGTACCGCATTGCCAAAGCTGCCGGTTCCTCCTGTTATTAAAAGAGTCTTATTTGTAAAAAGAGACATTTTTCTATCCTCCGTACTCATATTAGTTTTTTGTCCTTATCTTTTGAGTAGTTTCTTGGTCAAACCCATTATAAGCATTCGATTTGATGCAATAAAATAGTAAATCGCTATCGGAATAAATACAATTTTGATTGCCGCAATATTTGTAAATTGAGCAACCAGAACCAGCATATAGATTGCCCAATTCAAATATGCTCTTTTGTCCATTTTTAATTTCACATATTTACGAATCATAATAATTCGTATTATATAAAGAACAATATAAGATGACAACGTGGAAATCGATGCAGCATATAAACCAATAAAGTTTATCAAGCATAAATGAATAATGATGTTTGATATAGCAGCAATGACTGTCGTTAAACCATTAACCTTAGTGTTTTGAAAACCTATAAAAATTCCGCCAATAAATTGTGCTAAAAACGAAAAGACTATTGCGCTCATCAAAATCGGAACATGATATTGAGCTGTGATGTATCTAGGATCAAGAATAACATCAAATAGTACGATGTTAACACTAAGTACAACGGAACATATGCTTAATATCATCTTCGTGGTTTTATTATATACTCTGCAATAATAAATCTCGCGATCACTGTCGTTAATCGAATCGGAAGCTGTTTCTTGCCATGACAAATGGAAAACCGAAAACAAAGCCGTGCAGATAGACGGTATTTTATTCGCTATGGCATATATTCCGTTTGCCGCACTTCCGAGAACAATATTTATTATTGTTCTATCCGAAGCATTGGCAATCCACCAAGATACAGAATTGGGGATTAAGGGAGCTGAATATGATATTACTTCCTTAAAAGTTGAAGCCGAAACTGTTCTGGGTTTGAAATCCTTCCACATTTTTGTTGTAAGGATAAAGATTACAGAGCTTGTGCAATAGCCTGCCGTATATCCCCAAAGAATGCCTTGCAATCCCATATCAAACAGTAATACGAAGATCGTTACAAAAGCGGACATCGAGATTACGAAGCTAATGCTGCCAATTGAATATACTGACAATCTCTTTTTCCCACGGACATAATACTGAAGAAAGTTGTTTACCGTTTCCGCTATTGCAAGTGCTAAAAAAGATACGACGGCATTGGGATAGTATTTACTGAATACAAATACTATAGCAAGAGTTAATACTGTCAAGCCAACCAATACTATGGCAAGACAAGTTGAAACTATGCTTTTTCTCCTTATCTCATCCTTTTCATCTAATAGCTTTCTAAATACAGCTTCTCCGCATGAAAGTGTAATAAGGGGAATTGCCAATGTTATGTAAGTACAAAGCAAATCAAAATCGCCATATTCTTCAGTTGTCAACCAACTGCTGAATAAAGGAACCATTATAAAAGTCAAAACCTTTGTACATAGTGTTCCGAAAGCGAGAATTGCTGTGTTTTTTACAAGTTTTTCTGATCTGTTCATGCTCTATCTCCCAAACTTTTCCTTTATCTTTTTTTTCAGCAATTCCATTAAGGTTTTTGCATCAATCATATAATTGGATTCAATGTCACGGGATAGGGCATGCTGACGCTGTGTCAAGGTTGCATCGATATCCTGTGTTTTGCAAAAACGCAATCCGCCACCTTCCGCAGAAAGCAAAGGTGCCAATTCTTCGGGTTTCATTTGCCGACTATATTCTTTTATACAGCTCTTTGCTTCTTTTGAAGTCAGACAATATTCATATTTAGTATCCTTTCTTTTTTGACCATATATATCTACATAAAAGTCATATTCAGAAAAATAAGGATTGACTTTTTTAATTACTTGGGGACTGAGTTCAAAAAACGCATCATATACCGCCAGAGATTGATCCATCGATGGCATATTGTATATTTTCGTCCCGATAACCATGGGACATTGGAATTGATACTTTGCAGTAGTATTGTGGACACCCGCTTCGGCATTATTTGTCAAAACAGATACTCTGGGAGTAACGAAATATCTGTCGGTTTCAATCAAATACTGAACAAACACTTTTTTGAACGATGTATCCTTCCACTCGGCAATATGCGGCGGCAACAGAGAATTATCCAATTGGTAACTTACAAGCCAATCCTTAAACAACTGCCATTTGTGTTTGTTCCAAATATTTCCCCAATACGGTTGTTGGAGAAAATACACATCGCTTCCATCATCAATTTGATAAAATTTACAGCCTGTCCCCTCTTTCAAAATTGGGTTATACAGTGAAGCACCGGCGATCCTATCATCATCACAATATGACGAAATGTAACTCATGCAAAAATCCATCATATACGGAGAAACCAATAGATCATCTTCCAAAAAGATTACATTTTCAAATTCCTCTGTTATATCTCCGGAATACATGAAATGAGCTTTTAACCCCAATCTGTTTTCGTGAATTACAATCCGCTTTTCTCCAAGATGCCAATTATAATTTTCCGCAACAGCGTTTACTTCGGGTGTGCCTCCATTATCTATACTAACAATAAGGGGGATACGTTCTCCCGACCACCGCAGCTTAGCTAGAGAATTCAACACATTGTTTAGAGCATCTGCTCTATTATATCCAAGAACAATAATGGCTAATTTGTTGCTCATTTTTTCCTCCATATAATTATTAAATCTCGATTACCAGAAGTATTCACATCAATAGTGATCGCCCTTTCGTCTGGACTGACACGAGGGTGCAAGTCACATCTTTTTTCGCCTGTGACCTTATAGGAATGATATACCTTAAATAGATCCTTTGCGGCCTTATTCGTACAATCAACTTCAATAAGTCTTTCAAAGCCCAGCTTATCGGGATAGGTATCTGTTATCATATTCCCATCGGAAAGCCATGTCGGATGTCCGTCCTCTGTCAAAAGCTCATGCAAAAACGGTTGCCTTTCTCCCGAGATTATATCGTAAATATAGTAACGACATTTCCTTTGGGCATCGTAGGCGGTTACAACTATTTTATTATTGTCGCACCAATCATAGTGCGACACGCTCAAATCGGTCTCCAAAGCAGTAATCTTATTGCTTCTCATATCGAACACGCACAGAGATGCCTTGTGAATACCATTCGGCATTTTTTCCAGCCAGAAGAACAGAAAGTGATTTCCGTCCGGTGCAAACGACAGGTGATTGATGTAGCAATTCGCAATATTTTGAACCTGTAAATCATTCGCACACTGGTCAATAATTGTCGAATATGATATAACCCGGCTGACCTCATCTTGTTGCATATCAAAGATCTTAATGCCATTTTGAAGCAACTCATCGGATTTAGGCAAGCTGTATTCGCCAACCACATATCCATATCCCGGTCTCATATATCCAAGTCTGAGAAAATCTAAGGAAATTGCCCTTTTTTCATCCGGATCAATATCATACAACGGCTCGGAATATACGGTCTCATCTCCGGTTGCGACACTTTTCTTGACCGCAATCAGCCTTCCGTTTCGGAAATCATTAAAATAGATGTGTTTGCCGTCTTTTGACCACCGCAACCTACACCCTTGCTGCCAATTCCATATATGGGTTTTGCATATAACTTTCGTTGAACTTGCGGTCATATTGCTGACACAAATATCAACACCGTCTGCATCTTTCTTGCCCATCTGAAGATAGCACAGTTCGCCAGCTGCATTAAATTGCGGAATATCATAATATCCGAAAAAAGAGTTGATAGCCACCGCTTTATGCGGATACAATGTCTGAATTTTTTTTTGTGGATGAACTATCCCATTATAAATATGCTTCAGCATTCTCCGTTTATCCGGAGAAATTACCTTCTTAATTATTTTAATCATGAGCCAACCATTTCTTTCCTTCCTTCCGTAAAGAGTTTTACGAATAATTGTATTGTTAAAATAGATTTAGGAAAAAATTGTATAGTAGGGATTATATTTTGAACCAGAGTAAGCATTTATGAAAAACACAAACAACAAGAAGACTATTACCGCAGTAGCAAAATTTCTAGTTCGTTTATTTGAGATTCCCCGAAGTACTGCCGGAACCGATAATAGCATAAAAGGGCAAAAGTAATATGCTAATCTAACCGAAAAGTTCAAATTCATCGACAGAAAATATAAAGCCGTCCATATCAATGTTCCGTTAACATTCACATTTTTTTTAGGACTATCTTTTATCCATGAACTACAAATAAGAACGAACAAACCGATAAAAATGTAAACCACAACGCTCTTAAAGGTTGAGCCTTGCATACCAGATGATGTTGATGATTCGAAACTGTAAGAAAAGCCCAAAAAATCATTTAATCTCGTCGCAATCAATTCATACAAAGCCGATACAACTCCGGTTCCAACGAATAGAATCATATTGTTTTTCAAAGACACCTTCATCCGTAAGATAAAGTATATAGGAATCATCAAAATCGATATTTTATGGAATAGTGTCGCAACAATTACTATTACGGCATATCTTTTAAAATCTCCTCGATAAACATAAGGAATTGCCATAGAGAAGATAGCCGCTGCTAAAACTTGTCTCATAGTATTGAAGGAAGGATAATATACCCCAACTGTTACAAATAGCACAAGTGAAAGAGCAATATTTACGGACTCCTTTTTTATCAAGTTCACATACGCTCCAACAATAATAATAGAGCAAACAGCGAATAATGAAATCGGATTTTTGAAAACATTTGCAAGAACATAATTCAATAACGCATATAAAGGTTCATATCTATTATATACACTAAATATATCTTTTACATTAGCTCCCAAGTATCTGTTATAATCAAAAGTATATGCCGCATAATCGGCTGTAAAATCTCCTCTAATTGAAGATAGTACTATCAAAACCAAAGTACAACAAAATAAAAATACCTGTCTATTCGTTACGATATATTTATTCTGTTTCTTTACGATTTCCCTGTCACTATTAGGTACTTCTTCATACCAAAATACACCCAACGAAATAAATAAATAAACTAAAATATATACAATCACTTAAATTCCTCCATGAAATTTTCCTTAACACAAATGATTTTCCAGAGTAACTAACCCCTTAATTTTAGCCAACAAATCTCTTGCAATCATTTATTAATCGCTTTGAATCGGTAATTCTGTACAACAGCAAGAATATCAAGTAATCATGGCGCTCTCAGGACAATTCCCCGTAAAGCTTCTGTGTGACATAATGGGAATTCAGCGCAGCAGCTTCTATCATTGGAAG
>JAHHTT010000061.1 GCA_020024465.1 Odoribacter sp. | reverse complement strand
ATAATAAATAAAGCGACTCTCAAAGAAGTCGCTTTATTTACAAATAGGCTTTAAGCCATACTGTATTTTTCAAATCTTTCAATTTTTTCAAAGCTTTTATTTTCACTTGACGCACCCTTTCAGCTGTCAGGTCCAATTCTCGTCCAATCTCCTCTAAAGACATCGGGCTATAATTATCTAAACCATAATACATAGACAAAACGGTAGCCTCCCGTTCAGACAAAACAACAAAAGAACGCTTAAGATCTTTTCTCAAAGAATCCTGATTAAGATAGTTTTCAGGAGTTTGCACATTGGATTCTGTCGGCACATAAATTTCTCCCAAAGCAACGGCATCTTCATCATAAGTAAGCGGAGCATCCATTGAAATCGGCTTGTTGGATATTTTCATATACTCCTTGATCTCCAAAGGCGATAAATCCATTTGTACGGCCAATTCTTCTACCGTCGGTTCGCGCTGATATTCCTGCTCCAATAAACAAACACAACGGGTTAACTTGTTAATTATATTAATCTTATTCAATGGCAGCCGAATCAAACGTGCATTTTCTGCAATAGCTTGAAGAATCGACTGACGAATCCACCAAACCGCATAAGAAATAAATTTAAAACCTTTCGTCTCATCATAAAATTCCACAGCTTTCAATAATCCTAAATTACCTTCATTAATTAAATCGCCTAATGTCAATCCATAATTCTGATATTGCTTTGCTACAGAAACGACAAATCGCAAATTACAAATAATTAACCTTTTACGGGCCTTCACATCGCCATGATGAGCTTTTTGTGCAAGTTCTACCTCCTCTTCAGGTTTCAATATATCAATTTTACCAATTTCCTGAAAGTATTTATCAATAGAGTAAGACTCTCGCTCTGTTATCTGCTTGATAATCTTTAATTGTCTCATAGTTTAGGTTAAGATGGCTAAAGTTAATAAATAAATTCTTATAAAAGCAAGTATTTTCTCTTATTTATAACCGATATGACAATACCCCTCTATTTTCCTAAGCAACAAGATGTAAACAAAAAAAGACGCTAATTATTTGGAGACACACAAAAAAAAGCATATTTTTGCAGCTCAAAAGTGAAAATAACGATAAAATATAATTGACAATGAAACGGACATTTCAACCCTCAAACACTAAAAGAAGAAACAAACATGGGTTCAGAGAAAGAATGGCTACAGCTGGTGGTAGAGCAGTCTTGGCAAAAAGAAGAGCTAAAGGCAGAAAAAAATTAACTGTATCTGATGAACACAGACACAAGGCATAATTATTTTATGAGAATATTAAAAGCTGTCATTAAAAAGGCAGCTTTTTTTATAAAAACAAGCAAATAATAATGGCAAAGTTAAAAGGTAAGAATATTATATAGTTCCGAAAAATTATTGACAATTACCAGTCCAAACATTGACATTTTAGAAGAAAAAATCAAATATTGCTCGATAACAGCCCTTTTTTTGACAAAATCATTTTGAATGAGGCCAGAAAAGACATTTTAATTATATATGTCTTATATCTTTGCGTCAAAAGTACTATCATACAATAGAACTATTCTCAAAAGCGGACACTGCTTTCATATAGGTACTACTTCATACACTTTCCATGGCCTAGAAAAGATATCGAAAAAATCTAATGAAAATAGAAATCCAATCAGCCATCACTAAAGCAGAAGGAATTATTAATAAAATCGTATATATTGAAGTATACTTGATTTTATTACTATTATTGCTTTTACAAATTGACATACAGACAGTTTTAAACTACATCAACAAAAATGCAATCAGTACGAACATTTTTTACAGGGCAACCTGCTCATTACTAACGTAAAAAAAATTCAAACAAAGGATGGAACAAATAATCAAAAACATATCACTCCAAGATTGAAATTTTTAAATAGTAAATCTCACTTGCAAAAGCATATCATATTTCTTATTACCATTCACATACATCAATCCTGAACCAATTGAATTCCGATCTGTATAAATAATTATTCCAGATTTAAAATAAAAAGTCAGACCTTTTAACGGTTTCCAAGCCAAATTGATATAAGTCCGCCATCCTTCTCCCATAAACGAAGGGAATGAATAGGCATACAACGCATTATTCTCAAAGGCGTACAATCGAGATTGATATGAATCTGTATTAAACCAAGCTACTCTACATTGCATTTTAAATTTCTCTCTAATATCTTGATACATTATATCTTGATAAACCATCATACCTTGCTCCTTACTCATACATTTTTTGTAAAACAACATACTGGCTCTTGTACGGCTTTCCCAGTGCTCATTCCAACGACAAGTAAATTGATAACGAATCTCATGCTTACATCGCAAAGCCGGAATACCTCCTGTCAAATCTTCCGGACGTACTTCGCGTTTATAATTCAACGAATGTTCACAAATAGAACGGGAATAAACAAGATTCCCTAAAAATTCCCATCCCCAATCCGGTTTGGTAATCATGTAACGAGCACTAAAGAAATGAAACCAATCATAATATAAGCTAAGCTTTAAATTTTTCAACCAAGCAATATCAAGACCGCAATATACTCCTTCTTCATTAGAAGTATTACTGAATTCGCCGAAACCTGCAGCATAATGCGAAATATAACGTTTCCCGTAATGTCTGTATAACAGACAGCCCGAGACAATCCCTTTTCCCATACGTATACCATTCACCGTTGCTATGGCTCCTCGAGCACACAAAGCCGTTTCTCCAAACAAATAAATTCCCCTTATTGCTGTCTTGTAATCTACGCTGAACAGCCAGCGATTCTTTCCGTCATCATAATACTGTTGGTAATCCTGTCTTCCAGAAATCAAACCAGGCTCAAAATTATAAAACAATGCATTTACGCCCACTTTAAATGCAGATGCATTCCAATGACACGAAACACCAGAAGCAAGTGTTTTTAACGCATGTTTTTTGGCACATTCGTTATCATTTCTATGATATCCAGACTCATATAACGACACTTTAATATAATCCTCATGTTCTAGTGTATCTTGAAGCACCAAGGTCCCATCTGTTTTTTTGTATGAAAAAAACAAATCCAAACTTATATTTTTCCGAAGTTTCAAAGAAAAGGCAAGCCCTCGCATAAATTTATTTTCATCCGTAGATGTATTCATTGCAAAACCTTTACCAGCCTTTTCATTACCAACGGCAACTCCAGATTTTCCCATAGGGAAACCACACCAAGCCACTAATCCCTGCCCCCATTGAAGCTTATAATCTCCAATAACAACTTGCTGTAACCAATGCTTACCTGCATAAGCCAAATAGACGGATAAGAAATCAAATCCGATCTTTTGATAGCGCGTAAAATATCCTTCACCAGGATCATTTTCCAATACCATCCCTCCCTGAAACTGCTGATTATATGTATATTTATATTTAAATAACGCCCCTATTGGAGGTCCATAAAATCGATTTTTTACTTTTACATTATAATCTTTTTCACTATTATAAAGGCAAGGAGAATACTTTTTGTATCCTTCGGATACAGGGAGATTGGTCTTTATCCGAGCCAATATTTCATGCCTTGCATGCAAACTTTCGGCATACAGATTACCACTGCTCCCTAATACAATAAACGATGAAATATTGTCCAAATCTCTTTGACCGAACCCAGGAACCAGCAACAATTCATGGATATCCTTGAATTCCCCATGTCTCTGCCTGAATTTTAACAATTCGTCAATCTGACTATCCGATAAAAAGAAAAGCATTTTCAAAGAATCGAATCCTGCTGTATTCAAATTGATGGGACATTTATATAAATAGATAAGAGTATTCATCATGTCCTCATAACCATCCTCTGTGCTTTCGATATCATTACTCTCCAACAGACGCTCCACATCCGAAAGGTTTTGGGCAATACATTGAAAACTAATAAACAGTAAAAATAGCAATAAACACAAATTATTCATTTTCATCACTACCTCTAAAAACAACAAGCAGACAAACTTACAAAATAATTTAAAGAAACCCCATAAAAAAACTCCGGAAGTGCTTATTTACTCCCGGAGCTTATAAATAAGTTCAATTCAATTGGTTTTAAAATCGTATTTTATCTGAGCCAAATCCCTATTAGCCTCAACAATCTTCTTCTTCAACGACTCTTTAAAATCAACCATTTTAGTTTTTAAAGTTACATCTCCGACTGCCAAAATCTGTACTGCTAAAATTCCTGCATTCATGGCTCCATTAATAGCCACCGTAGCGACAGGAATACCAGGAGGCATTTGAGCGATAGCAAGCAAGGCATCCATTCCACTCAATGCAGAATTAATCGGCACTCCGATTACAGGCACAGACGTCATAGCAGCAATAACCCCAGGCAAATGAGCAGCCATTCCCGCTCCAGCAATAATAACTTCTATACCACGCCCAGCTGCATTTCTAGCAAACTCCTCCACTTCAGCAGGAGTCCTATGAGCTGACAAAGCATTCATTTCAAACGGAATACACATATCATTCAACACTTTCGCAGCCTTTTCCATTACAGGTAAATCGGAAGTGCTTCCCATAATAATACTTACTCTTGGATTCATCAATTATTATTTTTAGTTATTCTTTTATATTTACATATATGATACAAAAATAAATATAATTCAGTTTTACACCCTATATCTCTACCAAAAATATTACTTTTGTCTTATAATTAAAAACAAAGTCTCTACGACAATGAAAAATATCACTTTACTAGACAAAGAATTCCGTCCATTGATCGAAGCAGAAAAAATCGACCAAACAATTAGCAATATGGCCGCAAGAATGAACAGAGATTTAGATGGAGAAGCTCCGCTGTTTTTAAGTATCCTAAATGGTTCATTCATGTTTACATCCGATCTTATAAAACAAATTACCATACCTGGCACCCAAATCAGTTTTATAAAAGTTGCTTCTTACAGTGGAACCAATTCCACAGGTGAAGTAAAAGAGTTGATAGGTCTGAAAGAAGATATACAAGGACGTACAATCGTAATTCTTGAAGACATCATTGATTCAGGACGCTCAATGACACATCTATTAGAATATCTGCATCGTAAAAAACCACGCAAAATCGTTGTAGCAACACTTTTCTACAAACCGAAAGCTGCTATATTTAAAGTACCTATCGACTACATTGGCATTACGCTTGAAAATGATTTTATTGTTGGACGAGGCCTTGATTACGAAGGCTTAGGTCGCAATTTCCCAGACCTTTATATATTGAAATCCTAATCATAAATAATAATAAATCAAATAGAACTATGGCTTCTACGAATTTTGTTGATTATGTAAAAACTTTCTGCCGCAGTGGAGCTGGAGGACGCGGATCAGCACACCTTCATCGTGACAAACGTACAATGAAAGGCGGACCTGATGGAGGAGACGGAGGACGTGGCGGACATGTCATTATCCGTGGAAACCGAAATTATTGGACACTGATACACTTGAAATACCAACGTCACGTATTTGCCGGAGACGGAAGCAATGGTAGTGAAAACCGAAGCACTGGAGCCGATGGAAAAGATATTACCATAGAAGTTCCCTTAGGTACCGTCGCACGGGATGCTGAAACAGGAGAGACCATTTGCGAAATTACCGCAGATGGAGAAACATTTATTCTTGTCAAAGGTGGCCGTGGAGGATTAGGAAACTGGAATTTTAAATCTCCAACCAATCAGACACCTCGCTTTGCGCAACCTGGCGAACCACGTGTAGAACGCACTGTTATCCTCGAATTAAAAGTCTTAGCAGATGTTGGATTAGTAGGTTTCCCCAATGCCGGAAAATCAACACTATTATCAGTTGTCTCTGCAGCAAAACCAGAAATAGCGAACTACCCGTTCACAACACTTGTTCCCAATCTAGGTATTGTAAATTATCGTGACGGACGTTCATTCGTCATGGCTGATATTCCAGGAATCATTGAAGGAGCCAGCCAAGGCAAAGGATTAGGAATACGATTTCTGCGACATATCGAACGTAACTCCGTACTGCTTTTTTTAGTACCGGCAGATAGCGAAAACATTCATCAGGAATATAATATTCTGCTTAATGAATTAAAACAATATAATCCGGAATTATTAGATAAAAAAAGAGTCCTGGCCATCTCCAAATGTGATTATGCAGACAAGGAACTGATGGCTGAAATGGAAAACGATTTGCCAGAGATTCCATATGTATTCATATCATCAGTAGCAGGAAACGGCATAACAGAATTAAAAGACGTGCTTTGGAAAGTATTAAATGAAGAATAAAATAAAAACCGGAGAATCTCCGGTTTTTATTTTATTGAATGAAAAGACTACCATTCGACAATTCCAGAAAAACCTTCCCTTTATATCTCTCGTTACCAATAAATTTAGTTCCGACCGTTACGTTGCGCTCTGACGTTGGACGTTCGTCAAGCTCCCAACTTTCCGGTAAATTAATTTTCAAAGATTTATTATGCTTCACTTCCAATTGATAACCTGATTCTTTAGCAAAAGACAACCCTACCTTCGTAAACGACCCTTTCAAACGAAGCTCTGAAAACAACGGTTGCACATTCCGAATATTCATCTCTCCCATTTTCATCTCCATATCCAAAAAATTAGCCAAATCCTGCATTTCATATTTTGTAAAAGAAGAACTTCCTGTCAAATCCTCAATATCACCCAACTTAATGGTTCCACCAGAAGAACGAATATTCAATTTATCGACCGATGCCAAATCACCAGAACAGGAATTAGTTGTCAAACGAACCTCATCCCCTTCTCCCAAAATAATTGAACAATCTTTAAAATCGCCTGTCATTGTCCCAACCTTTTCAACATTAAAACTTCCTTTAGACTGTTTTATATAAAACTCTCCACCTTTCAATGTCGCTGCTTTAAAATCACCATTCTGCACATCAATATTTAATTCCCCTTCAAAATTTCCCAAAAAAACGGCTCCATTTGAATTTATAATACGCAATTTCACTCCTTTAGGTAAAGACACTTTATAATCCACCTTAACGGTAAGCCCAGATATAAATTGTCTAAACGCCATATCTTTACCATAAAAAGTCTTCAAATCAAGATAATTTCCGACACGCATTTCCTGCACCTGAATCAAATCCATCATCTCATCTGCTTTCACTGCAGATTTTGCTTTCACCTTCATTTTGACATAAGCATGGATTTCATTCCCTCCTGTCTGCTCTATCTCAATTTTCCCAAAATTATTAGTCAGCACAATCTCCTCGATTCCCTCTTTAGGGAAAGACTTTTCATACTCTTTTTGGCACTCCTGTGCACTCAAATGTGTTAATACAGCCAATAGGCACACCAAAATAAAAATCGACCTCATAAAATAATAGTTTATAGCTTACTCAAAATTTATTTTCTCTTCCTCCTCCATCTGTTTATATCGAGCAGCCAGATATGCAATCATTTTTCCAAAAGATCCCATTGCAGCTGCGGTTTCAGGACTTAGCTCTTTTTTTTGCAAACGGAATAACAGATTTCCATAAAGTCCGTTCATCGCCAATTCAACATCCGAAATCTCATTACCTGCTTCTGCCTTATGACGGAATTCCACCAAATTACCGGCAGCCATCGTTACCAATTGCTGATAACGCTGATCATGTGCTTTATGCAGCAAAAAAAAGTGCAATTCCGTCAACTCATTCATCGTATTCTTCAACGCCTGAATATGACCTTTTGTTTCCACTTTTTCCTTTTTCATGATAGCGATTAAATTATCATACCAATCATGAATTTCACGAAATGTATGTTCATCAACCTGAAATCCTGCAACGATATGACGATCTACCAGTTCCATATCCAAATTCAATGCCCGTAACATATCCTCAATCTGCCACATATACAAAATATACTCGGCAATATTACTCTTTTTTTTGGCGCGCGCAATTAACACTGTAGTTGTTTTTAAATAAAAAAATCAAAAATCTTCATCATCTCCGGCTTTCAGCCTATCAATCATTCGCCGGTCTTTTTTGGTAGGACGTCCCAAACCTCGAGGACGATATTCAAAACCATAAGCCTTCACGGCATTTAAAAGTGACAAAGTCTCAGGTGGAGTCACATCCTCAACAAAATCGACGGCCAACTGTGCAGACATCCGCTTCACCGTAAGTTTCTTCACTAAATAATGTCTTTCGATTGGCGAAATTCTAACTTTCACTATTTCCCCTCCCTTCAATTCGCGAGAAGGCTTCACATGTACAGCACCAATAGATACATGCCCCTTGGTACATTCCTCCGCAGCCTGTGAACGTGTTTTAAAAATTCTAACCGCCCAAAGCCATTTATCAATTCTCACCTTTTCTTCCGCCATATCTTATCTAATTATTTCTTCGTATTATAAACATTCATCGTCCGAGCAATTCCTTGCAAAACAAAATCAACAATAATTCCGCCACCTCTCTTCAATAATTCAGGCAATGCTTCTTTTTCTTTTTCATCCCAAACACCCAACACATAATCCACTTGTTGCCCTTTCAAAAAATCATTACCAATACCATAACGCAGACGAGCATATCCGGTCGTATTCAAGAGCGCATTGATATTTTTCAAACCATTATGTCCTCCATCACTCCCTTGACCACGCAGACGAAGAGTACCAAACGGCAAAGCCAAATCGTCCAGAATTACCAACAAATTTTCCAAGGCTATTTTTTCCTTCTGCATCCAATAACTCACAGCCTTACCGCTCAAGTTCATATACGTATTTGGTTTCAACAAAATCAAAGTCCGTCCTTTGACTTTCACCTCACATACAGCTCCATAACGCTTATCTTCAAAAACAGCATTGGACGCCTTAGCAAAGGCGTCCAACACTCTAAATCCGATATTATGTCGTGTATCCTGATATTCTGGGCCAATATTACCTAACCCTACAATAAGATACTTCATAAACTCTCGATTATTTTGCTTCCTGAGCAGCACGGGCAGCACGAGTCAATTTAATCTGTGCAATTACCACTTCCTTCGCATTTACAATTTCAAAATTATCAAAAGATAGATCTTTAACTTTCACAGACTTACCCAATCCTAAATTGGTAACATCAATATTAATTTCTCCCGGTAAGTTTGCAGGGATAGCTCTTACTTTCAGTTTTCTAACGACCAATGACAATTTACCACCAGCCTGAACACCTTCAGCAAATCCATGTAATTTAACAGGAACCTCCATCACGACAGGTTTGTCTTGTGTAATCTGATAAAAATCCATGTGTAATACGCGATCGCTAACCGGATGAAATTGAATTTCACGCATAACAGCTTCGTAAGCTGTTCCATTAATTGTCAATTTCACGATATACACAATCGGAGTATATAACAACTTCTGCAAATCTTTCTCTACTACTGCAAAGTGAATATTTTCCTTTCCTCCATATAAAACGCAAGGCACTTTACCTTCTGCACGCAGAGCATTAGTTGCTTTCTTTCCTAAATCAGTTCTTAATTCTCCCTGTAATTCAAAAATTTGCATAACAAATTATTTTTGTGCTACTCAAAAACAGACTTTAACTCTGGGGGTTCTAAGCCAGTTTGTTTTCCCATCACACGATTATAAAAATACCCCCATATTCGGAGTGCAAAGATACAAATATTCTTTCAAAAACAGCTTGTAACAAAATATATTTAAAAAGAATATTACATTGTACTCTTTATTTATTTGAGAAAACATCTAAAAAGTTTTTTTCTTTCAAATATTGGTTATATTTTTGTCGCATTATTAATCAATAAAACTATAAATAATGGCTTACGTAATATCTGATGACTGTATCGCTTGCGGTTCATGCGAAGGAGAATGCCCTGTAGGTGCAATTTCTATGGGTGCTGAACACTATGAAATCGATGCTAATGCTTGTACTGACTGTGGAACTTGTGCTGCACAATGTCCTGTTGAAGCTATCAAACAAGCTTAAGATAGTAGCATTAAGAAATAAAAAAACGGGGTTTATAACCCCGTTTTTTTATTTCTTAATGCTAACTCCGTCAAATTTCTTACAGATAACAGACACCGTGTATAAATGATTTCTATATTTGTCGCTATAGATAAATGCCAATATGTCTGACACACGTAACACCATATTAAAACAATTATATTGCCGACTCAAGCATGAATTATGTCTATACGCCAAACGCTACTGCCCACACGATGCAGAAGATATGGTACATCAAGCATTTGTCAACTGCTATGACCTCCTCGTAACCGAAGAGTCGGAAGCATCTCAACGCTCGTATCTATATAATACAGTCAAAAACCTGTGTCTTAATTTTCTGCGTAACCAAAGACCAATATATACAGAAGTACAATCCGAAGCATATACACAGATGGCAATAATAGATACACACGATTATATATATGAATACATTGACAAATTACCGTTCCAAGAACGGAAAATCATAATCTTAACAATTCAAGGATATTCTGTTGAAGATATTTCCAACGAACTTGACATGAATCTTAATACTGTAAAGTATTACAAAAAAGAGGCCTATGCCAAAATCAGAAATGCTCTGAAAAACGACTTATAAGCCTCCCTCTTTCCTTATTTCCCACTTACCACCACCTTATCCATTTTTACATCGTGCTCTTCAGTCGGGACTCTTTCAATAAACTGAAAATTAAAACATAATCCCATTTTATAAGCTTTTGTCTGTTTTAATATCTTATCATAATACCCCTTACCACGCCCTAAACGGTTACCATAGACATCAAAAGCAACACCAGGGACTAGAATGACATCAATCTTATCTAAATCTTCAAAAAGTTCTCCTACAGGTTCCGGTATCGCATATCCTTCTCCCGGTTCAAGTTTCTCCTCTCCGTCAAAATAACGAATATCTAACTCATTACCACGCACACAAGGCAACAAAAATGTCTTTTTATCAGCCCAATGGGTCACAAAATCATGAGTAAATACTTCATCCTCCATAGACCAGTAAGCCAAGACAGTCTTTGCCTTTAAAAATAATCTATCTTGCTCCACCTGATTCCAAACAGATACAGACATCCGTTTCTTTTCATCCAAAGGATACTGTTTCTTTAACTCCCGGATTTCTCTACGAATTTCTTTTTTATCCATATAGCTTTATCTCATTAAATTTGTCAGCACAACAGTACCGTTCACGGTTATTTTCTATATTTTTGTTCTGCAAAGATAAACTAAATAGAAAATTTCAACATAAAAGAATAAAAAATTATGAGAATAGCCATTCCCCAAATCAATTATAAAACGGGTGATATCACTGCAAACACAATCAAAATAATCACAGCGATCCGCAAAGCTCAGAACGAAAAAGCAGAACTTATCATTTTTCCAGAATTGGCCATTTGCGGAGCTCTCCCACAAGACTGGCTGGAAAGAGAAGATTTTATCAACAACTGTCGGTTTGCAATAGAAAAAATAGCTCTTGAATGTACCTCGATTGCCGCAATCATCGGCGGCCCCAATTTGGATAAAACCAATGGTATCATGTACAATTCCGCCTACTTCATTCAAAATGGAGAAGTCATTGACGGCGTACATAAAAATATATTGAGTGACTATGACATTTTCAACGAAAGCCGCTATTTTATAGCAGGAGAAGATAATACCTCCATCCGATATAAAAATCAAAATATCCGCATCATCTTTGATGAATATGAATCAGAATTTATTGATAAAAACGACAGTTTTGTTATCCTGATGGGAATGACTCCCTTTACCGTAGAGAGTCAAACAGAACGTCATCATATTCTTTCAAGACTTGCCCAAAAATATAATAAAAACATTATTGCAGTAAACCATTTCGGTGGATATACATCCGTACTATTCGATGGAAACTGTGCTGCTTATAACTATAAAGGTAAACTGGTCTATCAACTAAAGGAATTTGACGAAGACTTCCAAATAATCGACACCAACAAATTTGGCTCGATAACATCATTACCATTTTATCAAAAAGAAAAAATAGCTCTAATGCATAAAGCACTCTGCTTTGGAATCAAGGACTATTTTGAAAAACACAACTTCGAAAAAGCCATCCTAGGTCTTTCCGGAGGCATAGACTCGGCTGTCGTAGCAGCCTTAGCTGTAGAAGCATTAGGTCCTCAAAACGTAATGGGGCTACTAATGCCATCCCGTTATTCTACAGATCATTCTATATCTGATGCAGAAACTTTGGCACAAAACCTGCAAATGCCACATACAACCATTGCAATCAAGGACATTTATGATCAATATTTAAATGCATTGCAACCATTATTTAAAGATCAGCCCTTTAACGTAGCAGAAGAAAATCTCCAGGCAAGGACTCGAGGAATGCTGGTTATGGCCATATCAAACAAATATGGGTATATAGCACTTAACACCTCCAACAAAAGCGAAGCATCCGTTGGTTACGGCACTCTTTACGGAGACCTCTGCGGCTCATTAGGTTCATTAGGAGACGTATATAAAACAGAAGTCTACGAACTGGCGGAATATATAAACCGGAATCGTGAAATTATACCCCAAAACACCATCACCAAAGCACCTTCGGCAGAGTTGCGTCCAGATCAAAAAGATCAAGACTCCCTCCCGGAATACAGGCAATTGGATAGAATTTTAAAACTATACCTCGAAGAAAATGCGTCAGGCGAAGACATCATCCGACAAGGTAATCCTGAAGACATTGTCAACAAAGTAATCAGCATGGTGCAACGCAATGATTACAAACGAGCCCAATGCCCGCCTATCATCAAAATTTCTAAAAAAGCCTTTGGTAGTGGCAGAAGATTTCCTTTTTAACTCATATAATTCAAACACAAAAATACTGTCTGAAAAACAGACAGTATTTTCCGCCACATTACACCATTCTTATAATCAGAATTACGTTGTAAACATTCATAAAAAGGCAATATAAAAACACAAATAATCCGGCAAAAAAAAGAGAGAGTCACTTTACAGTAACTCTCTCCGGAATTCGGCG
>JAHHTT010000060.1 GCA_020024465.1 Odoribacter sp. | reverse complement strand
CGAACCTGGACAAACAGGACCAGAATCTGTTGTGCTGCCATTACACCATTGAACAATATGGTTGCTTTATTTTGACGGCACAAAAGTAGCTATTTATTTTGTATATCCAATAAGAACATGAAACTTTTTTATATGTTCGTCAGAATTATTTATTTGCTTGCATTCTCCCAATGTTTCATCATCATAAAGATAATGCAATATTCCGATTGATCCTGTATTTGCAAGTGCCCGCAGAGTATAAGTAGTCACTGGGTTTGATGTAATAAAGATTATAAAAAATATCCGGATGTAGATACACCCGGATATTTTCAGAGTTTTTAGTGATTTTTATTTTGTGACTTTTTCCAGCCATTTTACCATTCCCAACATTACACTCATGGATACGAGGCATACAACGAGAAATACAGTCCAACATTGCCAAATAGGCCATGCATTATACATAAGGGGTCCTATCCATAACAATAAATTACCGATTGCTGTTGCTGCCAACCATAAGCCTTGACACAGACCGAGCATACTTTTAGGAGCAACTTTTGATACGAATGACAAACCAAGCGGTGAAATGAACAATTCAGCTACAGTAAGGAAGAAATAAGTAGCAATTAAAATCCACCAATGTGCTTTGGAGGCCATTTGTTCTGCAATGGGCAGATTTTTGAAAGTTTCTGCAGACGGATAACCTTTAAATATAGAGAATATAGCAAGGAATAGGAAAGCCAATCCTGCGATAAACATACCAATAGCAATTTTGCGGGGAGTACTGATTTCTTTGCCACGTCTTGCAAGAGAGCCAAAGATAGCCATAATAATAGGAGTCAAAACAATTACGAAGAATGGGTTGATAGCTTGCCATACTTCAGGAGCAACAGCAGAAGAATCAACAAAGTCGCGAGCAAAGAAAGAAAGTGACATTCCATTTTGGTGAAAAGAGAACCAGAAAAAGATCACTATACCTAATACTGCAAACAATGCATACATACGTTGTTTGATTTCTTTTGCCATTGCAGCTTTTTCTTCTGCAGTATAGGTTACGCTTTGTGTTGCAATTTTCTTTGCTGGAGTTGGGAAGCTTCTCTGAGATACGAAGAAGATAACCAAAGAAATAAACATGGCAACAACAGATGCAATAAATGAATAGTGGATTCCTTCATTGAAGAATTGCAGATACTGACTACAAGATGCTGTCAGGTCGTTAATGCTTCCACCAGCAGCGGTCATGAGTTCTTTCAGATTAGCAAGAGCCTCTGGAGCAATGGCAGTAGCGTTATTGATGTATTCGTGACAAAGGGCAGGAAGTTGAGCATTGTAAGCTAATCCGTTTGTACCTAACCACCATTCACGTAACAATGGAGCAACAAATGGAGCAATCAAACCACCTACATTTATGAATACGTAGAAAATTTGGAAACCAGAGTCGCGTCTGTTTTTTGCGATTTTGAGGGCTTCTGGACCTTTTTTAGCTGCATCTGCCTCAAAGTTGTCATACATCTGACCTACGATTGCCTGTAAGTTACCTTTGAACAAACCATTACCGAAAGCAATCATAAACAAGGCAACACAAGTAAGAGTCAGTAACCAAGTGGTGTTTTCAGCAGTGGCGAGGATGGGTATGGATAGGATGACATATCCTGCTGCCATGATGATCAAACCTGTCTTGATGGTTCCTTTGTAGTTTTGTGTACGGTCTGCAATAAGACCTCCAATGAGGCTTAAAATATAAATACCGGCATAAAAAAAAGAGTAAATAGTGCCACTGGCAGCTTCACTCAAACCAAATTTAGAACATAGGAACAATACCAATACAGCATTCATAATGTAGTAGCCGAAGCGTTCTCCCATGTTACTCAAAGCTGCTGTAAGTAAGCCCTTAGGATGATTTTTAAACATAGATTAATTATTTAAGTTAATATTGACTTCAGAACGGACACAAATGTAATTAAATTTCCTTACTTTTAGAAGCAGAAAACGATTGAGTTCTTGTTATGGAAAAGTTAAATAAAATATATCGAACTGCGGATGTCTCTTTGATGGATAGTTATACTATTGATTATGAGAAAATAAATTCGTGGGAGTTGATGGAAAGAGCAGCTCGGATTTGGACTGATTTTTTTATCGCGAACATGAAAAATAAAGTGCCGGTGGTGATTGTTGCCGGTTATGGTAATAATGGAGGTGATGGATATGCAATAGCTAGAATGTTGTATAAGAGAGGAATGGAAGTGGAAGTTGTTTCCTTGGCATCTGAGCATGGAGTTAGTAAAGACTGTGAAAAAAATCGCGTATTATGGAAGGATATTGGAGGAAAAACAACTGTCGTTGAACAGCCTGAACGATGGAATCCATGTACGGATGCCGTATTGATAGATGCAATTTTAGGTTCTGGTTTGAATCGTCCTGCAAAAGGTCTGATAGCAGAAATGATTCATCGGCTGAATGAACTGCCGAATATCGTATATGCGGTTGATATGCCATCCGGATTGATGGGCGAGGACAATTCAGAGAATGATTTGACTTCTATAGTTAGAGCTGATTATACTTATACGTTTCAATTTCCTAAATTATCATTTTTATTGCCAGCTAATGCTTTATATGTTGGAGAATGGTCTGTTTTGGATATAAATTTGAAAACTGAGGTTGCACAACCGCAAGGGGTATGCACATCATTACAGTCAGTACAAGAATTATTGCCTTCTCCTGGTAGATTTGACCATAAAGGCATAAACGGACGAGGTTTGCTGGTTGCCGGTAGTTATGGGATGATGGGCGCTGCAATTCTTGCTGCGAACGGTGCTTTGCATTCCGGTGTCGGAGTGTTGCATTGTCATGTTCCTGCAGATTGTGTGAATATCTTACAAGTGGCAGTTCCTGAAGCAGTAATGGATATAGAACTTGATGATTTGGATAAATATAGTGCAGTAGCGATAGGACCGGGGATAGGGCAAAATCAGAATACTATGGAGAAATTTAGAAATTTGCTGCATATTTGGAAAGGTCCGTTGATTTTGGATGCAGATGCATTAAATATATTAGCCATGTATCCTGAATTATTGGATTATTTACCGGCAGGGAGTCTATTGACTCCACATGTGAAAGAATTTGAGAGATTGGTAGGAAAATGTGCAAATGATTTTGTTAGATTAAATAAATTAACCATTTTTGCAAAACAATATAAAGTATATCTTGTATTAAAAGGGGCATATTCTGTTGTGGTAACACCTGAAGGAAAGATTTTCTTTAATATGAGCGGTAATCCGGGTATGGCAAAAGGAGGATGTGGGGATGTGTTGACTGGGGTATTGCTTGCTTTAGCGGCTAATGGATTGAATATGTTAGATGTTGCAAGGATTGGTGTTTTTGCACATGGTTTGGTTGCAGATATTTTGGTAGAAAATTATGGGTTTCGAGGTATTACATCTGGTATGTTGGCACACAAAATGGGACTTGCATGGAAAAGAATAGAAAATAGATAAGATATGAAGAGAACATTAATTCTGTTAGTGATAAGTGCACTTGTAGTGCAGGTTTTTGCGCAGAAAAAAAGAGAAATTTCAACGGTAGTCAATGTAAATTATTGTTTACCTAAAGTAGTTTATAAACTTGAGGTAACAATGGATCACATTCACTATATTCCAGGACCTTTTGGGAAATATGCCGAGAAAGAATTGAGTCTAATACCTGAAATCGTGGAGACAACAGAGCGTTGGAAAATAACAGATATTCAGGTATCTCCTCAATTCTTGCCAGATGAAAAGGCGATGTATTCGGTTGCGACTTCATCTGATTATTGGCCGATATCATTGTCTCTGAGTGCTGAAGGTTTTTTAGCAGGAGTTGGCGGTGGAAATGGAGAAATCGTTGGCAATTATGATATACTGAAGTATCATAATGCAGAAAAGAATGATACGGAAGCGATAGATATTACTAAGCTAAATACTTATAACTATTTGAAAGAAGTGTTGGATACAAACTATACTTTTCAAGAGGTGGATGGAGAGATGAAAAAAATTTGGGATCCGATTATTCGTTATACTCGCAAAACAGAGCTTGATAACGTAAAAGAGGCTGTTAGTGAAATTTTTCGTATCAGGTCTGAGCGGGTGCGTTTGCTGAATGCTGACAATAATGTGTCTGATGGCAAATCTTTGGAAATAATTCTTAACGAATATGCACAGATGGAAGCTAATTATTTGAGCTTGTTTATGGGGAAAAAAATAGTTAATAGGATAAAAAAGATAGTATATTGTACTCCAATAAAGGCTGATGAACCGATTTTAGCATTCCGTTTTTCAGAACAAGACGGAATCACAGATTCTAAAAATGTTTCTGCTGCAGCATATTTTCTGCAAGTAACTGATATTACCATTCCAGCTTCAACACTTGTTGATGGAGAAAGTAATGTTGCCGGAGTTTTTTATCGCGTTCCTGCCATTGGTAAGTTGCAGCTATTGTTTGGTAAAAAGGTTTTGATGAAAATGGAAACCATTGTTCCGCAATTAGGTGAGATAAAGCGCTTTCCATTAGATGTAATTAGTAATGAAGGATTGTCTTTGGAATTTTATCCGCAATATGGTTCACTGAAGAGTATAAAGAAGAAGTAAATAGTTGAATTATATATGTTTGAAGCATTTTGGTGGAATAATTTGTACACGCGTTTTCTGAGTTGGCGAGTGCGATATATCAAGGAGAGAAATTTTATTATAATCCTCAGTTTATTAGTGGGTATTGTCACTGGTTTAGCGGGAGTATTTTTGAAAAGTTCCGTTCATTTTACACATCAATTTTTTACAGAACGTCTTCAAATAGATAGCGGAAGTCTTTTGTTTTTTGTATATCCATTTATTGGTATATTATTGACGTCTCTTTTTGTGAAATATTTTGTGAGAGAGGATATCAGTCATGGGGTGACGAAGGTGTTGTATGCAATTTCGAGACAAAATAGTATGATTAAGTCTCATAACAACTATTCGTCTATGATTGCCAGTACAATTACAATAGGTTTTGGAGGATCTGTAGGAACAGAGGCAACAATTGTTTTGACAGGAGCATCTATTGGTTCAAATTTAGCTCGTTTTTTCAGAATGAACTATAAAGTAATGACATTGATGATAGGTTGTGGAGCTGCGGGAGCGATTGCTGGTATTTTTAAAGCACCGATTGCCGGGATTGTATTTACAATGGAAGTATTGATGCTTGATTTGACAATGACATTTCTTATTCCGCTAATGATTTCAGCCATTTCTTCGTATGTGATTGTCTATTTTTTGATGGGAGAAGGGGTCGTTTTAGAATTTGCCGTACAATCTCACTTTGCTTTGGCAAATGTTCCTTACTATATTTTATTAGGTATTATGTGTGGGTTGGTTTCTGTTTATTTTATACGAATGAATTTGCGTATAGAGAAATGGATAGCAGGATTTCAAAATAATTTCAAGTGTATTCTTATAGGTGGAGCTCTGTTAGGTTTGTTGATCTATGTTTTTCCTCCGTTATATGGTGAAGGCTATACTTCTTTATCTGCTCTTTTAAATGATAATGGAGATACTTTATTAAATAATACTTACTTTTTTGATTTTCGTACACATTGGTATGTTATAGTCTTCTATGTGGTGGCTTTGATATTTATAAAAGTAGTGGCAACTGCTTTAACTAATGGTAGTGGAGGTGTTGGTGGTGTATTTGCTCCGAGTTTGTTTACAGGTGGTGTTACAGGCTATTTAATTGCAACTTTGATAAATATGACAGGTATCGTGCATGTACCGGTGAGTTATTTTGTATTGGCAGGAATGGCAGGAGTGATGTCAGGAGTGATGAATTCTCCTTTGACTGCGATGTTTTTGATTGCAGAGATAACAGGAGGTTATAGTTTATTGGTACCGTTAATGATAACTTCGGTGACTGCTCATTTAACTGGGAGAGGAATGGAACCTTATTCTATTTATGCGCGTCGTTTGGCTATGAAGGGTGATTTGATTACTCATAATAAAGATAAGGCTGTGCTGACACTTATGAAGCTGAATAAAGTAATTGAAACAGATTTACAGACTGTTCCTGTTGATGCTACTTTGGGGGATTTGGTAAAGAGGGTATCTCGTTCAAGTCGTAATATTTTTCCTGTGATAGATGGAGACGATGCTTTATTAGGGATTGTGTTATTGGATGATATCCGTAAAGTGATGTTTAATCAGGATTTATACGGTAAAACATTTGTTCGCGATTTTATGACTACTCCACCAACGATAGTGGATGTAACTGATTCGATGGATTTAGTGATGAAGAAATTTGAAGATACGAAAGCGTGGAACTTGCCAGTAATAGAAGATGGACGTTATATCGGTTTTGTTTCTAAAGCAAAAATATTTAATACCTACCGTAGAGTATTGCAGCATTTCTCAGATGAATAAAATGATAATGGAGGTAGTATGAATGGACTTAAAAATAATAAGAAGTTAGGGGTTTGTTTTATTACTATCATATTATCATGCTATTAAGTTTCCCATGGTATTGAGAGGTATCGGATATGAAAGTAGATGATGATATGATTGTTAGGGATGCTAATGACCGAGCAATTTGTATATAGCTTTGTTTGAAAGATTAAATGGATTTATTGTCACAATTCATATTGAGCCTCAAATCATGTAATCTTTTAATACATTTTTCGTTGTAAGGAAGTAAAATTATTTGTTTTTCGCTTGCTTGTTTCATAAAAAGTGATATTTTTGCGGAAATTTTGAGAGAACGTTAAAAAACCATATAACTATGTATTGGACACTGGAACTTGCTTCAAAATTGGAAGATGCACCATGGCCTGCATCTAAAGATGAGTTAATAGACTACGCTATCCGTTCAGGAGCGCCAATGGAAGTAATAGAAAATCTTCAGGATATTGAAGATGATGAAGAGATTTTTGAAAGTATAGAAGATATTTGGCCTGATTATCCTAGTAAAGATGATTTTTTCTTCAACGAAGACGAATATTAGTGCATTTTCAAGTACGGAATATTTATTAAAGAGGGTGTGTCAAAAATGAAGTGCCCCAGAAAAATTAGACATAAATTAAACGTTAATTATTAAATTCTCTATAGTAGTGAACCCGGATTGTTCCGGGTTCATTCCTTTTAATCTAAGTTTTATTCTTTTTGTATTATACCAAACAATATATTTCTTTAGTTCAGACTCAAATTTGTCAATGCTTTCGAAGTGATTTACTTACAATAACTCATTCTTCATCATCTTTTGATATTGCGTATGCATGGTAATGCCATCCTTGCTCTGAGAGTAGCAACAGACTATCTTTAGATTAGGCGATGTATCAGAAATTCTCTTTCTTCATCCTCGGACAGCAAGATTTCAAATATTTTGCTGTAACTGAATCAGTATTGGCCAACATTTCTTCCGGTGTTCCAGAAAAGATAATATTGCCTCCTTCGTTACCTCCTCCAGGACCAACTTCTATTACATAATCGGCGGCTTTCAGAACATTTAAATTATGTTCAATCAAGAATAGGGAATTTCCTTGCTCTACAAGACTGTCAAACAGATCTATGATATGTTGTACATCCTGCAAATGAAGTCCGTCAGTAGGTTCGTCAAGTACAAGAATCTGTCCGGCTTTTCCAAGATAAGAAGCCAGTTTCATTCGCTGCAGTTCGCCACCCGACAGAGTGGAGAGAGATTGGTTCAGATGCAGATAGAATAATCCGACTTCTGCCAATGGTTTCAGTTTCTGCTCGATGATGGTCCCTTTAAAACGCTCCATAGCCTGACGGACAGTCAAATCCATAACTTCTGAAATATTCAGATTGTCGAGTTTGTATTCCAAGGCTTCCTGGGAATAACGCAATCCGTTGCATGATTCACAGACAGTTTCTATGGAATCCATGAAAGCCATTTCTGAAACAATCACTCCTTTCCCTTTACATACCGGGCATGCGCCTTCTCCGTTAAAGGAATATAGTCCGAGTTTGCGACCGCTTAATTTGGCAAACATTTTCCGTATGTCATCAGCCACACCGAGATAAGTCGCAGGTGTAGACCGCAGGCTGACTCCGATATTTTTTTGACTGATTAGTGTGACTTCTTCACCTGACTGATTGTGAAAAGCCTGCATCAGAGAACTCTTCCCTGACCCCGCCACTCCGGCAATGACGGTAAATAATCCTTTCGGTAACTTTATATTTATATTTTTCAGGTTGTGAAGTGACAGATTGTTCAATTCAAACCATTCATTTGCTTTACGAATGTTCGATTTTAATCCTTTATGTTCTCTGAGCAGTTTACCTGTGAGCGTATCACTTTCCAGTAATTGCTGATATGAACCTTCAAATAATACTTCACCTCCTGATGCACCGGCTCCCGGACCCATGTCTATGATGTGATCAGCTATCTCCATCATCTCTTTATGGTGTTCCACCATGAGGACCGTATTGCCTCGCTCGCGAAGTTCTACAATGGCGTCACTCAACCGATGGATGTCGTGACTGTGCAGGCCTACACTTGGTTCGTCCAGTACATATAACATATCTGCCAGTGAAGAATTGTTGTATTTTGCAATTTTGCAGCGTTGTGCTTCTCCTCCGGAAAGAGTCCCCATTGGACGATCTAATGTAAGATAGTCTAATCCTATGTCTATAAGCGCTCCAATGCGACTCTGAAGGGCACTTTTCATATCAACGGCTATTGGCTCATGAATGGCTTGAAGCCAAAATAGTACTTCATGAAGAGGTATTTTCGTGACATCTGCGATATTTTTTCCTCCAATCTTACAAGACAAGATTTTATGGTTTAACCGGTTTCCGTGACATTCGGGGCATATACCTTGGTTTACAATTGGTTCCAGTCTTTTCCAATGAACTTTGGCATCATCACGTTTCAGCATTCGGTTCATCCGATACATCAAACCTTCGTATTTACCATTTTTATAATAATCTGCCGGAGGATTTTTCAAAGTTATAGGTTTCTGGTAAAGAAACAGATGTAATTCTTCCGGTGTAAAATCTTTGATTTTCTTGTCGGGGGCATAAAGTCCGCAGGCTCCATAATATAACCAACGCCACTGCCCCGGCTCGTAAGCAACATAGTTAATTACTCCGGAATCATTCAAGCATTTATCAAAATCAACCAGTTTGTGTACGTCTATTTCCGTGATTTCTCCAAGTCCGTCACACCGAGAACAACGTCCTTGTGGATGATTAAAAGAGAATGAGTCGGAATATCCGACAAAAGGTTGTCCTATCCGAGAAAAAAGCAGACGTAACAAACTGTAAATGTCCGTATAGGTACCTACTGTTGAACGAGACTGTCCCGAAGGTTTGTGTTGATCGATGACAATAGCAGGAGGAAGACTTTCTATTCTTTTCACTGTCGGTCTTCCATATTTAGGTAGGTATCTTTGTGCAAAACTAGGGAAGGTATCATTTAGCTCTCTGCGTGATTGGGCTGCAATGGTATCAAGAACCAGAGAACTCTTGCCTGAACCTGATACGCCTGTGACTACCGTGATTTTATGTTTCGGAATGTCTACAGAAACATGTTTCAGGTTGTTTTGAGTGGTATCAAATACGCGTATCTTATCTTTCATTATATTTTCAGAAAGTTGACTCACCGAAATCTTAGTGATGGTTTATAAAACGGTTAAAGTATTTCGAGAATTTCTTCACGGCTTTTGCGGACATAGTGTCTTGAGGAAGGTGTACCGTCTTCTGCTGCATATCCGATGGGGAATATTGCAGTCAATTCGTAATCCTTCATTTCCGGATACATTGATCGGAGCAGTGGTGCATCAAAATAGCCGACCCATGTTGTTGATAAGCCCAGGTCTGCAACCTGTAGCATAATATGAGAGGCTACGATGGCTGCATCTGTTTCTGCAAATACATGCTTATCGAATGAGCGAACCCAGCCATCTGTATTTTTATACCCTACGACAAGAAATGTTTCTGCTCCGAAGGTGAACCGCGTAACTTGATGTACGTCGTTTTTGGCTTTATCCGATTTCATCCAGAATATTTTTACCGGCTGATAATTGACAGCTGTCGGAGCTTGAATTGCTGTTTCGATGATTTGTTCAATTAAATTGTCCTCTACCTTGCGGGTTGTCATTTTCCTGCAAGAATATCTGTCTTTTGCTAATTGTTTGAATTCCATGTTTTATAATGTTTTGTTAATGTGTGAAATTTCCAATATGTGCATCCAGATGACTTTGCAGTATCCGGGGATTGATTTCTATGGTCAGTCCAATTCTACCTCCTGAAAGATAAATGGTGTCCCATTTAAAGATTTTTTCTTCAACATAAACAGGGAGTTTTGTTTTCAGTCCGAAGGGAGAACATCCACCATGGACATAGCCGGTCAGCTCTTCAAACATTTCGGATTGCAGCATAGTCAGATTACGTACACCGATAAATTGTGCCGCTTTCTTTAAATGTATTTTGTTTGCCGCAGGTAAACAAAATACATAGTACCCTCCATGATGATCAGTGGTTACCAATGTCTTAACCAGACGATCTACCGAAAATCCCATGTAGTTTGCGACATCTATGGCAGCAACAGGACCGTTTGAAGAAGGATATTCATGCAACTTGTAATCAATGTTGTTGAGTTCTAATTCCGTTAAAGCTTTGGTTGTTTCTTTCATGTTAGTAATATATACTTAAATAAAGATATGGAGACCGGATAATTGTAAATTTCCAGTCACCATAGTAATTTCGTTGATATACGAAATGAATAATCTAATTAGAAATTGATTTTTTCACCTTCGTACAATGCAATGTAAAGTTTTTCAATGTCTTCAACAGAAGTGGTACGTGGATTGAATGAAGTGCAAACGTCTTTGAATGCGTTTTCAGCCATACGGTGAACTTCTTTCATCCATTCTTCTTTTTCAATACCGTATTCACGGATTGAAGCAGGAACATTGATATCCTTTTTAAGCTTTTCTACCGCTTCGATGAATTCGTTTGTAGTGTTCAATCCGAGCAATTTTGCCAGATCTTCAAACCGATTTGTAATTTTTGCATTGTAACGCATAACGTTAGGCAGTGCCAATGCGTTTGCACGACCATGAGGAATACCGAATACACCTCCCATCTGGTGAGCCATCGAGTGAACGATACCCAGCCATGCATTGGTGAACGCATAACCGGCCAATGCAGATGCATCGTGCATATTTTGGCGGATAGTTCCATCTTCCGGATTTTCAATTGCTTTTTTCAAGTTGGCAAAAATCAGTTGGATGCTTCCTTTTGAAAAGGCGTCTGCGTAGTTATCATCAATATTTGATGTATATGCTTCAATTGCATGAGTCAATGCATCCATACCTGTATTTGCTGTAATATGAGGCGGCATAGATTTGCAAAGATCACCATCAACGATAGCCACATCCGGTTGAAGTTCATGAGATGCGAGAGGATATTTTACTCCTTTTTCACGGTCTGTAATAACTGCTAAAGAAGTTGTTTCAGTGCCGGTACCGCTGGTGGATGGAATAGCAGCAAAACGTGCTTTCTTTCTCAATTCCGGAATGCCGAATAATGTGATCATCTGATCGAAAGTGATATTGGGGTGTTCGTATATAACCCACATGGCTTTTGCTGCATCGATAGCAGATGTTCCTCCCAAGCCGATAATCCAATCAGGCTGGAATTCAGACATGAATGCCGCCCCTTTTTTTACTGTATCGAGTGAAGGATCCGCTTCTACTCCATCGAAAACTTTATATTCAACGCCAATCTCAGCCAATATAGCCTGTGTACGCTGAAGACTTCCGTTATGTGATGTAGAATTTTTACCGGTTACGATAACCGCTTTTTTGCAGTCAATGGATTTTAATTCTTCTAATGAGCCATTACCATGGAACAATGTTCCTGAGCCATACAATTTTGCCATAATGATATAGTTTTAAATATTTATTATTTGTTTTTTAATCACATTGCAAATGTAGTGGCTTTTTACCAGAGAGCAGTTATCCAATGTTTACCATAAATTATAAATCAGTTTTTGCATTCCTGTTCCGCAATTTGTTTTTCAGTTGCATGGGAGTCATCGCAAACTTTTGTTCTACATATTTATTAAGTGCAGCCTGTGACGAGAATCCGAAATCCAAAGAGATCTCTTTTATACTCATATGTCCTATAGCTAAAGCTTTCTTTAATTCCAAAGAGAGTTTGTCATGAATGATTTCCAAGGGTGTCATACCACAGAAATGCCTGCATACATCTGTCAGCCGTTTTACGGATACACTCAGTTCATTTGCATATGAGTTTACCACTCTGTTTTCTTTGAAGTCAGTATCTACTTTTTCTCGAAACGCTATATATAAAGAGGTATCTTCGTTATCTGTTGATACCAATGCCTTTTCTGGATTGATATTGATTATTTTCATAATCATAATTTTGATAAATAGTTTAATCTGCATTTTATTGACAGGATTAAAATCTTCGTATAGTTTGTGTATGGAATGCCAGATATCTGTCAATTCTTCAAAAACATTTGTGTCGTTTTCAAAGGATACATAGTTAACTCTTTGTTGTAAGTTTATGTTGTAATCTTTAAGGTCATTATGGAGTATTTCCGAACAGAAAATAGTTTCATCGAACATAATCAAATCAGCCTTTGTGTCAGATGACATTTTCATTTCATGCAACTGATGAGGGAAAACCAGCGAAGCAGATTTCGGTGCCATCTGATAATTTTTGAAATCTATCGTATGGTCTGCGGTACCATTTTCCAGGAGTATTAACTGAAAAAAATTATGCCGATGTAAGTTTTCATGTATTGTTTGGGAATTAATTTCTGTCAGATAGAAATTTGTACATGGTGTTCCTTGTGTGAATGTATTTAAAACTTGTTCGTTTATTTTCATTATAATATATATCCTTTTAGGTTTGTATTTTGTAATCCAGTGTCATTTCTCAGACATTACAAAGATACCTCTTAAATTTGAAATAATCTAATAATCCATGAATGTATGAAGA
>JAHHTT010000006.1 GCA_020024465.1 Odoribacter sp. | reverse complement strand
ACCCATTTTTGTTGGATTAAGATAAAGTTGATATTTTTGTCTGCTGTAATGTCAATTAAATTAAAATTACATAATGAATTCAGAAAATTCTATCATGAATTTTTCCCATCCGTCTATGCATTGATGCGTAAGTATACGGGAGATGGTGATGTTGCTGATGACTTGGCACAGGAGGCATTCATTAAAGTTTATGAGTGTAAGGAGGAATTTGATTCGATGGAGAATGCCAAAGCTTTTTTATATACGGTCGCACGGAATCTTTATTTCAATTATTATAAGCATGAGAAAATGAAGGAACAGGCTTTAACAGTGGAGGATGAGGATGAATATGAATCGTCATGGCTGGATGAAGTGACTGCTGTTGAAACAATTCGTCTGTTGTATGCGGCTATTGATAAGCTGCCACCACAGACCCGAAAAATTATCTTGTTGAATTTGCAGGGAAAGAATAATAATGAGGTAGCAGAAATATTGAACATTTCTGTCAATACGGTAAAAAGTATGAAAAAAAGTGCCTATCATGTATTGCGTAAATGTCTGAATCAGGGTGATTTATTCTTTTTGTTTTTGTTTTGTGATTTCCCTTTTTGATTTTTTTTATATATATACCCACCCACTTCCCGTTTCTAATTGTCTTTAACATGGAAATATGACGGTAAAGACATGGATGAATTTGAAGATATGAATTTACGTGAACGCCTGGAGCTGACCAAATGTATTGCTCATTGGATGGTCGGTACTGCCACGGAAAAAGAAAAACATTTGATAGATAAATGGATAGAGGAGGATCCGGACAATCAGAATAAAATGGAGGCTCTCTGTAGAAGGGCCGCAGAAGAGGGAAAAGCGGATTGTCCTGATTTGGAGTTTCACTGGAGAGATTTTGAGAACAGGGTCGGATACCGAAAAATCGGATGGAGGCATTATGGATGGGTGGCAGCCATATTGATACTACCTGTCTGTATTACATGCTATTTGTATTATCAGCTTCGAAAAGAAACCGTGCCGGTTATTCCTGTCGCAGAGGAGGTGATTGTTCCGGGAATGAACAAAGCTTTGTTGATTATGGCTGATGGAAAGACGGTTGATTTGGAAAAAGCGACAGATGGCAGTCTGCAGGAACAAAATGGAACCCGAATTTTGATGTCGGGGGAGCAATTGCAATACAAGACCGATTCGGCCAGGACTGATTCGATGGTTTATAATATATTGGTGGTTCCTGTTGGCGGTGAATATTCGATTGTATTGTCGGATGGTAGCCAAGTGTGGCTGAATGCAGGTTCTAAATTACGATATCCAGTTGTTTTTGCCGATTCGTTACGGCAAGTGGAGTTGGTCGGAGAGGGCTATTTTGAAGTTTGCAAGAGCACTGAAAGACCTTTTGTTGTTAAGGTGGCAGATGCGGAAGTGAAGGCATTGGGAACCGGTTTCAATGTGTCTGCGTATGAAAATGTTTTGACTGCCACTTTGGTGGAAGGAAAGATTGTTGTGGCAAAAAAGGATGATCTGGTAGTGTTGCAACCGAATCAGCAGGCTTGCTGGTCGGAGGCGGAGCAGTGTTTTGCAGTGCGTAAGGTGGAAGCTCGCAATTATGCTTTGTGGAAAGAGGGGGTCTTCTGGTTTTCGGATAGTGATTTGGAAACGATTTTGAAGCGGTTGGCGCGCTGGTATGATTTGGAGGTGGAATTTGTACAGGAAAGTCTGAAAGACATGCGCTTTTCTTTGGAATTGAAACGATATCATGATATTGAGGATATCTTGCGCAAGATAGCTTATACTCAAAAAGTGAGATTTGTTATTGAAGGACGAAAGGTGAAAGTAATGAAGTAATGATCTGAAAATATAGTTTTATGTGTAATCCATTTATAAAATCATGAGGAAAAATTGTAGTTTGAAAACAAAATTCTTGTTTTTATTCTTTTTGCTGAGCTTTCAGCTTTCGGCAATGAGCTATTCACAGAGTGTCAGTTTGTCGTTGTCTGACGCTTTGTTGACAGAGGTTCTGTCAGCTATACGCCATCAGAGTAATTATACGTTTGTGTATAATATGGAGGATGTGCGGAATATTAAAGTCCCTAAGGTTGAATTTAAAGATGCTGCTTTGGATGAAATATTGGACTTGTGTTTGAAAAATACCGGATTCTCCTATGTGGTGGAGGATAATGTGGTGGTGATAAGAAAACAACAGACGGTAGAGGAGAAAAAGATTACCGGAATTGTTAAAGATAAGTCAGGTGTCCCACTTCCGGGAGTAACAGTGTTGATAAAAGGTAGTACAGTAGGTACTGCAACTGATGCTCAGGGAAAATTTTCCTTGCGTGTAGCCAATCTGAATAAGATGACTCTTTTGTTTTCATTTGTGGGTATGAAGACAAAAGAATTGGCTGTTGACAGTGATAAACCATTACAGGTGGTGATGGAAGAGGATGCTACGGAGATGGAGGAAGTGGTTGTGAATGCCGGTTATTTTCAAAAAACAAAGGAGAGTTTTACAGGTTCGGAGGTGACGGTGAAAGTGGATGAGCTGAAAAAGGTGGGAACACAAAACATTCTTCAGGCATTGAATGCATTTGATCCTTCAATCCGGTTGACCGAGGATTTGGTTAATGGTTCTGACCCTAACCGAGTGCCGGAAATTACTATACGTGGAGAGAATGGATTTGACCTGCGTTCCAGTGCCGATGATTCGCAGACAAATCCCAATGCTCCTCTGTATGTGTTGGATGGTGTGGAGGTAACAGCACAAAGAGTATATGATCTGGATATGAACCGCGTAGCGGAACTGACGATATTGAAGGATGCGACAGCGACTGCTTTGTATGGATCGAGAGGAGCCAATGGTGTGATTTTGATTACGACTGTGCGTCCGCGTGCCGGTAGAATCAGAATTACCGGGAATGCCAATTTTACAGTGTCTGTTCCGGATTTGAGGGATTATAATTTGATGAATGCGGAAGAGAAATTGCGTTATGAGAAGTTGAGCGGTGCATATAAGCGGAAATCATGGGAGGATCAGTTGGTGGCCGACCAAGTGTATAATAAGAGGGTGGAGGCCATGTTGTCGGGAGTGGACACCTATTGGTTGTCACAGCCGTTGCAAACAGCTTTGAATCAGCGTTATTCTGTGAATTTTGAAGGTGGAGACGAGCATTTCAGATACGGAATCGACTTGCGTTATTTGGGAGATAAAGGAGTGATGAAAGAGTCAGGACGTAAGAATTACGGGTTGAGTGTTACTTTTCAATATAATGTCGGAGAGAATTTTTTTATAAGGAATGACGTATTGGTGGATAATATCAAGGGTGATAATTCTCCATATGGAAGTTTCTCGACCTGGGCTTCCCAGAATCCGTATGACCGTATTTATGATGAAAACGGTAAGTTGGTGGAAAAATTATCTTCAGGGGATTATAATCCGATGATTAATGCGACATTGCCTAATTTTAGCGTGTCTGAATATTCTTCTGTCCAAGATAATTTTAATATTGATTGGCGTATCATCCCCAGTATGCGTTTGCAAGGACGTTTCAGTTATACAAAACAGTTGGATAAGGCGGAAGAGTTTAAATCTCCTAAATCACCCGAGTTTAATTATGTGGCTTCCGATGTGGAAGATGCAGAGAAAAATAAGGGTAGTTATTATGTGAAAAATGGTAAAACAGACCGGTTTGATGGTAATGTGACCTTGTCTTATTTTAAAAATATCGGGAAAAATGTACTGAATATCGGAGTAGGAACCAATATGATGGCAACGATGTCTAAAGGAGATTGGTATACAGCAACGGGATTTGTGAGTGAATCAATGGATTTTATTGGAGCTGGAACTGCATTCAAGTATAATTCCAAGCCGTCAGGATCATATGACAAGTCGAGACTGGTGGGCTTTTTTGCGAATGTGAACTATGGTTGGGATAATCGTTATTTCTTCGATTTTTCTTATCGTACAGATGGCTCCAGCAAGTTTGGAAGGGATTCCCGTTTCGCTCCATTCTGGGCTGTCGGTTTTGCGTGGAATGTGCATAAAGAGCATTTTGTGAACTGGGATGAGAGAAATCTTTTGAAAGTCCGTTTGTCTGCCGGTAGCACCGGTAGTGTGAATTTTGAGTCTTCGCAGGCATTGACGACTTATTTATATGATTTTGATAATGAGTATAACGGTTATTATGGAGTGATGTTGAAAGGATATGGAAATCCGGGTTTGAAATGGCAGAATACATACTCTTATAATGTCGGAGTGGACTGGGCATTTTTTAAAGGTCGGGTTCAATTGAATGTGGATGCTTATTTGAAGATTACGGATAATCTGTTACTTCCGATCGATATTGCTCCTTCAACCGGTTTTTATAGTTATACGGAGAATTTGGGTAAATCTGAAAACCGAGGTATAGAGGGGCGCTTGCGTGTAGGTATTATTGAAAACCGGGCCAAGGAACTGACCTGGAATGTAACTTTGTCCGGTTTTGTCAATCGGAATAAGATTAAGAAATTGTCGAATATGTTGGAAAAGATGAATGAGGCAGCGAATGATGAGTCTGCGTTGAAGGGAAGTACGGTGTATCGACAGTACGCTGAAGGACGTTCACAGTCTGCTTTGATGTTGGTGCGTTCGGCAGGTATAGATCCGGCAACAGGAAATGAGGTTTTTATTAAAGCCGATGGTTCCCGTACATTTGTATATGATTATCGTGATAAGGTGAAAGTGGGAGATATGTTGCCTGCAATGGAAGGTACCGTTACCAGCAATTTGAACTGGAAAAGTTTTAATTTGTATTTGTTGTTCCGTTATCAGTGGGGAGGTAAGATTTATAATTCAACACTGGCGGATAAAGTGGAGAATAACTGGCAGCATTATGAACGTGTGCATAACAAGGATAAAAGAGCTTTGTATGACCGTTGGCAAAATCCTGGAGATGAGGCATTGTTCCGTCGGATAGATGAACAAACAAATGCCTATCAGACTACACGTTTGATGCAGAAGGATAATCTTTTCAGTTTGCAGTCGGTATCATTATCATATGAATTGCCATTGAAATATGCTTCTTGTATCGGAGCAGAGCGGATCAAGTTTCTGGCAAGTATGACAGATGTTTTCCGTATTTCATCGATTGAACAGGAGAGGGGTACTGCCTATCCTTTTGCCAAAACGTTTTCAATTGGCTTAAATGTAGCTTTTTAATAGGGTAAATTAGTAATATGATTGATATGAAACTTAGAAATACAGGATTTTTGGTTGGATTATTTCTTCTATTGGCTTCTTGCTCCAATTGGCTGGATGTTGATTTGATCAATGAAGTGGAGGAAGAAAAGCTGTTCAGTACAGAACAGGGATTTCATGAGGCTTTGGCCGGAATATATAGCAAAATGTCGAAAAGTGAACTGTATGGAGCGGAAATGACATTTGGAGTAGTGGATGTATTGGCACAGACTTATGATTATAGCAATATGTTGGCAAACTATAATTCTCTGGCGAATTACAATTATGCAATGGAAGATGCCAAAGAATATGTAGAGAGTCTGTGGGCAAACGGTTATTATACGATAGCCATGATTAACAATCTGTTAAAGTATGAGGCTAAAAATGGAGATGTACTGACGGCTGATGTGAGAAAGCAGATCAAGGGAGAGGCTTTGGCTTTAAGAGCTTGGATGCATTTTGATTTGTGGCGGCTGTTTGCACCTTCGTATGGTCAGGATCCTCAGGCAAAAAAATTACCTTATAATTGTGAATTCGGAGTGAAGACGACTCCGCTTTCAACTGGCGATGAATTTTTGAAGGCTTGTATTTCTGATTGTACGGAAGCGTTGAAATATCTGGAAAATGACCCGATTATGCAGGTGAAACCTTATGCGATGTCGGATAAAAACGAATCGGATAAATATGTGGCACGTATTAATTACTATGCGGTGAAAGGATTGTTGGCTCGTATATATATTACCCGGAATGCTTCGGGAGACAAAGAGTTGGCACGGGCGTTGGCAGAAGAAGTGATTGACAGTGAGAAATTTGCCTTGATGGAATATAGGAAGGCTTTTGGTACGGAGACTGATACTAAGTGGGATATCTTGTTCTCGGATGAGCATATTTTTTCTTTGAGAAATAAAAAAATCAGAGAATATTCGGAAGAGCATCATCGGGTGGATCCCGGTCCCAATAATACCGGAAATTTGCAGATGAGTCCTGATTTGAAAACAGAAGTTTATGCCAGCTCTGCCAATGATATTCGTATGAACAGGTGGGTGGCTGAGGCTGGTGTTTGGTTGAGAAAGTATTATTTGAGTGAGGCAAATGCAAAGGAAATTGTACCGAAGGTTCCTATGATGAAGTTGTCCGAGATGTATTTGATTGCTGCAGAAGGATGGTTGGAAGAGGATGCCGAAAAAGCAAAGAGTCTGGTGGAAACGTTGCGGATGAGCCGGTTTATGGATGTAGGCGGTGAATACAAGTTGACGAATTTGGACAGTGAAGTGTTGTTGGCGGAGATGCGGAGGGAATATTTGAGTGAAGGACAGATGTTTTTTATTTATAAACGTCTCCATCATGATATTTTGAGACAAACCGCTCCGGGAAATATTAAGGCAAGCAATGATGTTTTTGTGTTACCGATACCGGAAGTTGAGGAAGAATATGGAAATAGATAATTTAATGATTCGGATATGACAAAGAAATGGATAATAGCATTGGCAAGTTTTTGTTTTTTGTTCAATATAGGATGCTCTGATGGATTGGAATCATTCTATGGAGAACGTGATTGTGTGTATTTTCAGAATTTTATATATAATCAGGCCGGAGATAAGGTGAATTTTGACTCTATAGTCTATTCTTTCGGAAAGAAAATGCCGGAAGTGACGGTAGATACAGTGAGATTAGTGGTGTGTTATACGGGCCGGTTGTCAGATCATGACCGAACATATAGAATAGTTGTGGCGGATTCCGGAATGGTGAAGAAAGGAAAGACAACGCTGGAGGCCGGTAAAGATTATGAAGTGATAGCAGAGAAGCAGGTGATGCGTGCCGGCTGTTGGACGGATACGGTAGAGGTGGTGTTACACCGCGATTATTTGGATGGCAGTCACGTGAAGAAGTTATCAAAACGGCTTATTCTGAAGCTGGAAGATTCCGAAGATTTTGGAGTGGGAAATGTGGAAAGCAATGAGTTGAAACTGGTAGCGAACAATTATCTGGCAGAGCCGGTGTGGTGGCGGCAGATGGAAGGAGCACTGTATTATTATCACCCGATTAAATGGCAGGTTCTGATATCTTTTGCATCGGAATTTGAAATAGAGGACAGTTCCATGCCGATAAATATTTTTATGATTCAACAGAAATATGCTCCGGCTCTGGAGGCCTGGCTGAATGCCAATAAGCCGATAGACAAAGAGACGAATCAGTATGTACTCATGCGTGAGATGGTGCCGGTCGAATAAAATGTGTATTGATAAAATGAATGTTATGAAGAAGATATTTTTATTGTTGTGCCTGTCGTCTATTTTGTGGATATCCTGTTATGACGATAAAGGCAATTATGATTATCATGAAATCAATAGAATAGAAGGGGTGACAGATGGATTGGATTCTATTATTTATATCCGTCAGTTTGATACTTTGAGATGTACTCCGGCATTTGCCGGCACGTTCTACAGTAATCCGGAGGCTTATAGTTACGAATGGGAGATTGAGCAAAAAATAGTGAGTACGGAATTGTCATTGGTCTATCCGGTAATTTTGTCGTATGGAGATAAAAACTGTCGGTTGATTATTACGGATAAAGAACAGGGTAATCAGTATATTTTCCCTTTCCGCCTGATTGTGTCAGGTGAACGGGCCGGAGATATGATAGTTGTATTAAGTAATACAGAAGGGAAAGCAGAGCTCTCCTATAAGGGGCTAATACCAGATACTTTACCATTTGTCATTAATTATTATGAGCGTTCTACCGGTTTGGAACTGGGGGGAAAAGGACATCGATTATACCGGAATTATTTGCCGGTTGAGGCATATTCCGGTATGATGGTCAGTGTTGACAAAGGAGTAAAGTCGCTTGCAGATACTACTTTAGAAGATATAGGAGGAAATACTTATCTGGATGAGGCTTTTTTGAAAAGACAGATTCCTTATCCGGAACCGTCTGTTCCAGGATTTGCTCCGGATTTTATCTGGTCAGGAATTATAAACTGGGATTTTATTTTTGGTAATAGAGGAGGTAGGGGGGCAAAGAATATAATGATATCAGAGGGAAAATTGTATTCTTGTCAAATAAGTCATGAGTCAGTCGATTATTTTGCTAGGACTTGGTTGTTGGATAAAGAAAGCAAGTATGGAGGAAAATTGTCTTCAGTGTATTTCCCCGTAAGTGCTGTGCATGCTCCCAGTGATTTTTTTGTAGTGTCTCTTGCGTACAATTATTCTGATTATGGCGTGGTATTTGACGAAACTGTGGGACGTTTTCTTTTGGTATCTAATTTGGGAAGTTCGATGGTGGAGATTCCGAAGTCTAAGATTCCGGCTTATGAGGGGTATCGTCTGATATTTGGTTCATATACGAATTTGCCTAATATATGTGTGGCAATTTTGGCAAATGGTGAGAATGTGAAGGCATTGGAATTGCAGTTGCCTACAAATATTAATGATGTTACAGAATGCAAAGTGTTGGCGGAGATGGATATGCCACAGGAAATGATGAACAGCAGAAGTGATTTTTATCAATATAAATCGATAGAGAATATGCTGGTATCTTGTGGTAAGAAACTGCTGGCAAGTAATATTCGGGAGTGGGAAAACGGAACAGCACCTAAGCCGGTATTTTCATTGGATAATTTGGGATATGGAGAAGCTGAAATCACTTGTTTTGAGATGTCCCGTTCGGAAAAGAGTATTATATTGGGTATTTCACGCTATGGAGATGACCATGAAGGAAAAGGCGAAAAGCTGAAAGGAGATGTCATCGTTTTGGATGCCGTGACTTATACCGTGAAGAAAGACAGTAAAGGCAGGGAAATGATTTATAGAGGAGTGTGCGGTTATCCGGTGGATATTATGGTGAAATGGCAGGAGTGGTACCGGGATGGAAAGAATCATAATAATCAATTGATGGACTCTTTGTAATGAGATTTTTTTATACATTATTTTTGTTGTTTGGATGGTTTTGCCCGAATAGTTTCGGGCAAAACTTTTCTATAGCTTTTCAGCAAGACAGTTGGGAAGATGTGTTGAAACGTGCCGTGAATGAACAAAAACAAGTGTTTTTAGATTGTTATACGGTTTGGTGTGGACCTTGTAAGGCTTTAGTAAAAAATGTTTTTACACAGGATTCTGTTGCGATGTTTTTTAACCGGAATTTTGTTTGTGTAAAAATGGATATGGAAAAAGAAGGAAAAGAATTGGCGAAGAAATACCAGATACAGTCTTTCCCGACCTTATTGTTTATAGATCCGAAAACAGAGGAGGTAAATCATCGGCTTGTGGGTGCTGGAGATGCAGTATGGTTAATTGAAGGGGGAAAGAAAGCTTTGGAAGGGCGCAGTAGTTTGAAGGTATTGACCAAAAGGTTTGCAAGTGGTGATAGAAAACCTGAATTTGTTCGGGATTATCTGAATGTTCTTATTGATGCAGGGATGCGTGAGCAAAGAGATAGTGTTATGGAATGTTGGTTTCGGGGTTTGAATGATGAAGAGTTGTTGACACCATTATGTTGGAATTGTATAGAAAGGCATATTGATGCACAGACAAATCCTACAGATTATTGTTTTGTCCGTTTTCTTGAATTGTATGAGAGATTTTATGAAATTGCAGAAAGAAAGATGGTGGATTTAAGAATTAGTGTCGTCATACAAAATAGAATTGCTAAATATACCAGATGGAAAATTGAGCAGGGAAACCGGTTTGACGAGGAAGGGCGCCGACAGCTAATGGATGATTTGCAGAAAGTGGATTATGAGAAGGTGCCTGGATGGCTGGCTCAATTGTCTACTGCTGCTTATATAGGGAAACAGGATTATAAAGGAATGTTGAAGCATATCAAAAAAATACTGAAAAAAGATGTTTTGAAACAAGGAGAAGAAGGGTACTATTTAGCACTATTTTTGCCGTATTTGGCGGCTAGTAAGGAGCGTTCCGTAATAGAGGATGCGATTGAATGGATGGAGGAGTTTTGTAGAAAGTATCCCGGAAATCCGATGCTTGAAAATTTGAAAAATAACTTAATGACAGCGTTATAATATAGTTTTTATACCATAAATGTAAAATGCGGAATTCTAAAATATAAGAGAATCCGCATTTTTTTTGTTTGATGAGGTGGATGTTAATTAGATTGATTCTATATTGAATGTATAGAGATTTTTTTCCGTATAAAACACTTGTGGATAAGATTATTTATTTATATATTTGACAAATACGAGTGAATCTGTTTAATTTTAAACAAAACATATACTTATGAAGAAGCTTATTTCAGTAGAAGAGGCCGTTGCAAAGGTGACAGATGGGATGACCGTTATGATAGGCGGTTTTCTTGCTAATGGTACGCCAAATGCAATCGTTAGCGCTTTGGCAAAATCAGGCGTGAAGAATCTGACTTTGATTGTGAATGATACCGCTTTCCCGGATAGAGGATGCGGTCAGTTGATTGCCAATAAACAAGTGAAGAAGGTGATTGTGTCTCACATTGGAACAAACCCCTGCACCAGTGAGCAGATGAATAGCGGAGAGCTGGAAATTGAATTTTGTCCGCAGGGTACGCTGGCAGAACGCGTACGTGCAGGAGGTGCCGGTCTGGGTGGAATCCTGACTCCGACAGGTATTGGAACGCTGGTGGCAGAAGGGAAGCAGATTTTGAATATCGACGGTAAAGATTATTTATTGGAGAAACCTTTGCGTGCTGATGTCGCTTTGGTAGGAGCTAGTGTCGGTGATGATGCCGGTAATCTGGTTTATAAAGGGACAACGCAGAATTTCAATCCACTGATGGCTACGGCTGCCGATCTTGTGATAGCAGAGATAGAGGAATTGGTGGGACAAGGAGAGCTTTATCCTGAATTGGTGAGAACTCCGGGTATTTTTGTGGATTATATTGTGAAAGCTTGATTGTAGAACAGAAAAACCTGACAGAAAATGGAAAAATCAATGATAAGATTAAGAATGAGCGCAAAGGATGCTCATTATGGAGGAAATTTAGTGGATGGAGCTCATATGGTACATTTGTTCGGCGATGTGGCTACAGAGTTGTTGATTATGCATGACGGAGATGAAGGTCTGTTTGTGGCATATGACAATGTTGAATTTTTGGCTCCTGTTTATGCAGGTGATTATATTGAAGCGACTGGTGAAATCGTAAAGGTAGGCAATACTTCCCGCAAGATGGTATTTGAGGCTCGCAAAGTAGTAACTGCCCGTCCGGATATCTCAGCTTCAGCAGCGGATGTATTAGCTGAACCGGTCGTGGTGTGTCGTGCCAGTGGAACTTGTGTTGTTAAAAAAGAGGATCAAAGAAAATAATTATTGACAGAATATGGAGAAGTTGATTATTACAGCAGCCATTTGTGGTGCAGAGGTGACTAAAGAGCAGAATCCTGCCGTGCCTTATACTGTGGAGGAAATTGTTCGGGAGGCTAAATCGGCAGTGGATGCCGGTGCTGCAATCGTGCATTTGCATGTACGTAAAGATGACGGTACTCCAACACAGAGTAAAGAGCGCTTTAAAGAGTGTCTGGATGCTATTTATAAAGAGTGTCCTGATGTGATCATTATTCCGTCTACTGGGGGAGCTGTGGGTATGACTGCTGAAGAGCGTTTGCAGCCTACTGAATTGTTTCCGGAAATGGCAACACTTGATTGTGGAACTTGCAACTTCGGCGATGATGTGTTTGAAAATACGATGCCTATGATGCGCGCTTTCGGCAAGAGAATGATGGAAAATAATATCAAACCGGAATATGAATGTTTTGAAATGGGACATTTGGATACGGTATTGAATATGGCTAAGAAAGGTCAGGTTCCCGGAAATCCGATGCAGTTTAATTTTGTATTGGGAGTTCCTGGATGTACTCCGGCTACTGTGCAGAATTTGTGCTGGCTGGTGAATGCAATTCCGGCAGGTTCTACCTGGACGGCTACCGGAATCGGACGTCATGCTTTTTCGTTAGCTGCAGCTGCTATCGTGATGGGTGGTAACGTAAGAGTGGGATTTGAAGATAATCTTTATCTGGAAAGAGGAGTGTTGGCTAAATCTAATGGAGAACTGGTGGCTAAAGTGGTGCGTCTGGCTAAAGAGTTGGGACGTGAAGTAGCTACTTCGGCGGAAGCAAGAGAGATTTTGAATTTGAAAAAACAGTAACATATTAATTTTAAATTTATAAAATGATGAAAAAAGGAAATAAATACGGAACACATAGAGTGATTTCTCCAGTTGGTGTGTTGCCTCAGCCGGCAGATAAGTTGGATAATAATATGGATGAAATCTATGACAATGAAATTTTGATTGATGTCCAGACTTTGAATATTGACTCAGCCAGCTTTACTCAGATTGAAGAACAGGCGGGTGGTGATAAGGATAAGATTGCTGAAATCATGCTGGGTATTGTTGAAAAACAGGGTAAACACAGAAATCCGGTGACCGGATCCGGTGGTATGCTGTTGGGAACCGTTGAGAAAATCGGAGATGCTTTGGTAGGTAAAACGGATTTGAAAGTGGGTGATAAAATCGCAACTTTAGTTTCTCTGTCTTTGACTCCGTTGCGTATCGACAAAATTAAAGAGATCCGTCCTGATGTTGATCAAGTGGATATCGATGGTAAGGCTATTCTGTTTGAAAGCGGTATCTATGCTAAAATTCCTTCAGACCTGCCTGAAAAATTGGCTTTGTCTGCATTGGACGTAGCAGGAGCTCCTGCTCAGACTGCTAAATTGGTAAAACCGGGTGATACGGTATTGATTATCGGTGCCGGTGGTAAATCAGGTATGCTTTGCTGTTATGAGGCTAAAAAACGTGCCGGCGTTACCGGTAAAGTGATTGGTCTGTGCCACAGCCAGAGAAGTACTGAGCGTATGCAGAAGTTAGGTTTCTGCGACTATGTATTTTCTGCAGACGCAACTCAGCCTGTGCCTGTTATGGAGAAAATCGCTGAGCTGACTAACGGCGAAATGTGTGATATCACTATTAATAATGTGAATATCACTGATACTGAAATGACAAGTATCCTTTGTACTAAAAATACCGGTACCGTTTATTTCTTCTCTATGGCAACCAGTTTTACCAAAGCCGCATTGGGTGCTGAAGGAGTTGGCAGTGATGTGACGATGATTGTTGGTAACGGTTATACAAAAGGTCATGCGGAAATCACTCTGCAGGAATTGCGAGAGAACGAGGAGTTGAGAAAAATATTTACTGATTTGTATGCTTAATTCATGTGATGGAGGGGCTGTCTGATGTGACAGCCGCTTTCACATTGGTAAATTTAAAATTATGGCAAGCAGAAGGAAGGAATTTTTCCCCGAAGTTACGGATGAGCAATGGAATGATTGGCATTGGCAAGTGCAGAATCGTATAGAGACTTTAGAAGAGTTGCAGAAATATATTAAGCTGACAGACGAAGAAGCAAAGGGTGTACGTGAATCTTTGAAAACTTTGCGGATGGCTATTACTCCGTATTATTTGAGTTTGATTAATCCGGATGATCCTTATTGTCCGATTCGCCGTCAGTCTGTGCCGACAATCGAAGAGTTGCACCGTTCTCAGGCTGATTTGGAAGACCCACTGCACGAAGATAGCGATTCTCCGGTTCCAGGATTGACACACCGTTATCCGGATCGGGTTTTGTTTTTGATAACAGACATGTGTTCGATGTATTGCCGTCATTGTACTCGTCGTCGTTTTGCCGGTCATCATGACTGTGCAACCCCGAAAGAGCAGATAGATAGATGCATCGAATATATAGAGAAGACTCCGCAGGTACGGGACGTGTTGCTTTCCGGAGGAGATGCTTTATTGGTAAGCGATGATAGGTTGGAGTATATTATCCGACGTTTGAGGGCTATTCCACATGTAGAGATAATCCGTATCGGTTCTCGTACTCCGGTGGTGTGTCCGCAACGTATTACTCCCGAATTGGTGAATATGTTAAAAAAGTATCATCCGATTTGGCTGAATACTCATTTCAACCATCCTAATGAAATTACAGAAGAGGCGACAGAGGCCTGTGCTCGCCTGGCAGATGCTGGTATTCCATTGGGAAATCAGTCCGTGTTGTTGCGTGGTGTAAACGATTGTACTCATGTGATGATGAAGTTGGTCCACGGTTTGGTGAAAATCCGGGTACGTCCGTATTATATTTATGTTTGCGACCTGTCTATGGGTATCGGTCATTTCCGTACTCCGGTGTCTAAGGGTATCGAGATTATGGAAAGTCTGCGTGGTCATACTTCCGGATATGCAGTGCCTACTTTTGTGGTGGATGCTCCGGGAGGTGGCGGTAAGATTCCAGTAATGCCGACTTATATGATTTCTCAAGGACCGCACAGGGTGGTATTGCGTAATTTTGAAGGAGTTGTGACAACATATACCGAACCGATGGATTATAAGGATGAATGCCACTGCGAAGAGTGTGAGAAACGTCGCAAGACAGAGGGGGTAGCAGAGTTGCTGAACGGAGATCGTTTGTCTTTGGAGCCTGTTGATTTGGATCGTAAAAAACGCAATTTGAAAAAATAAATGATATGCCGATAAGCCAGCTTGCAGATTGTGGGCTGGCATGTTGGCGAATATTCGTGAGAATGTTTGAAGTTGCTGATATATTGAAATACCGTAGTCTGGCTATTGTTGGTCTGGAAAAAAATACCGGAAAGACAGAGTGCTTGAATTATATTTTGAGGAGAGTGAAGGGGAAAGCGCGGAAGTTTGCCCTGACTTCTGTCGGTATCGACGGCGAGAGTCGGGATCAGGTATGTCAGACTCCGAAACCGGAGATTGAAGTGCCGGAAGGTATGGTGTTTGTGACTTCTGAAAAACATTTTCTGGAGAAAAGATTGGTGGCAGAGGTTTTGGATATCAGTGAAGAGAGAACGGCATTGGGGCGATTGGTAACGGCAAGAGCAATTACTGCAGGGAAGGTGTTGTTGTCAGGACCGGCGGATACGGGAGGATTGAAGCTTTTAATTGCCCGTATGAAAGAGAGGAATATTCAGACGACCATTGTAGATGGAGCTTTGTCACGCTTGAGTCTGGCTTCACCGGCAGTAACGGAAGCTATGTTTTTAGCTACGGGAGCTGCCGTGTCCGGCAATATACCAGAGTTGGTAAGAAAGACTAAATTTGTGTATGAGTTGATTGGTCTGGAAGAGGTAGAATCGGAATTACAGGATGTGTTGGATTGTGTAGAACAAGGAGTTTGGGCAATAGACCGAGAAGGGAAGATGGTAGATTTGCATTTGCCTTCAATTTTTATGCTGGAGAAGATGGGAACCGATTTGTTCCGATATGGTAATCGGCTTTTTGTGGCAGGTGCTGTCAGCGATAAGTTGTTACAGTATCTGAAGGTGCAAAAGCAATCGGTGGAGTTGGTCATCCGAGATTTTACTCGGGTGTTTGCGAAACCGGAATCTTATTATGCCTTTCTTCGGAAAGGTGGCAGAATAAGGGTGGTGCATAGAAGCCGCTTGTTGGCTGTAACGATTAATCCGGTGGCACCTTCCGGATTGGTTTTGGATTCAGACAGGTTGCGCGATGTTATGCAGGAAGCTTTGAAGCTACCTGTTTATGATGTAAAGAGAATAAAATGACAGTAAGAGAAGCAATACAGCAAGTGAAGGGGTTCCGTTATATGACGGAGCAGTTGAATATCTGTTCTTCGTTGGGACGGAGATGCCTTTATGAGATGTGTTGGCTAAATACAGAGGAGGAGGTCTGTGCGGAACTGAAGTGTGTGGCGGAGGTGATGGAAGTGATGTCAACAACAACTGGGAAGTCGTTGGTGGAGAAATTGAGTTGCCTGTTGATGCAGGTGAGAGATATCCGCGGAACAGTGAAGCATGCGGGAGAGTATACCGTGTTGGACGATTTGGAGTTGTTTGAATTGAAAAATTTTGTGTTGTTGGCAGAGGAGATGAACATGTTGACGGTCGGGTGGAAATGTGTGAAGATTCCTGATGTCGGGAGGGTATTGGAGTTGTTGGATCCGGAAGGAGTCAAAATTCCTCATTTTTATATCTATGACTGTTATTCGGCTGAATTGGCAGCTTTGAGAGTTGAATTGAAGTTGAAAAAACAGCAGGGAGGAAATGAACAGGAGGTAGAGCAGTTATTTTTGCGCTGTGTGGCGCTGGAAGATGAAGTGCGGGAGAATTTGTCCGAGCAATTGCGGGAAGAGGCAGACGTTTTGCGGGAGGCTTTGGTGCAAGTGGGAAGATTAGACATATTGGTGGCCAAGGCAACTCAGGCGATTGATCTGCATTTGTCCCGACCGCAATTTAGACAGGACAAGACAATTCTGAAAGGATTGTTCAATCCCCAGTTGGATGCGGCTTTGCAGGAAAAAGGCAAGCGTTTCCAGCCGGTGGATGTAACTTTATTACCATGTACCACTTTGATTACCGGAGCCAATATGGCCGGAAAAACAGTGTTGTTGAAAAGTGTGGCTTTGGCGCAATGTCTGTTTCAATTTGGTTTTTATGTGCCGGCTGTCAAGGCGGAGATGGTATTGATGGATGGGATTCAGATGAGTATTGGAGATGAACAGGATGAATTGAGCGGTTTGTCTTCGTTTGCAGCAGAAATGTTGAGAATCAATGAAATCGTGAAACGAGTGAAAGCAGGAGAACGGGTGTTGGTATTGATTGATGAATTGGCACGTACAACAAATCCGCTGGAGGGAAGGGCGATAGTGAACGGAGTGGTCAGTTTTTTGACAGAATATCATGCGATGTCGTTGGTGACCACACATTATAGCGGCATTGTAGCTCCTTGTCGCAAATTGCGGGTGAGAGGATTTGTAGAAGAGAAGATACAAGGTCAAGTGACCTGGAAAAATATAAATGATTTTATCGATTATTCACTGGAGGAGGATCAGGGTGGAGAGGTGCCTCACGAGGCATTGAGAATCGCTGCTTTTTTGGGAGTAGATAAAATCTTGATCGAAAGGGCAGAGAAGAGTTTGTGTGAAACGGTTAATTAAATATTGATAGTACAGTAAAGTGAAATATATATGGAAAGTAAATTAGGTATTGATTTTAATAAAGTTGCACATGCGCGCGGCATCGCCCGGAAAATTGCAAATCAGGTACAGGGATTTGTGGACGGGTATACAACTGTTGCAGTAGAAAGGACGTTGTGCCGTTTGCTGGGCATTGATGGAGTGGACGGCAATGCAGTGCCGCTTCCCAATGTGGTGGTTGATGAGTTGAAAGACAAGAATGTTCTGAGTGAGGGCGTGTTGTTTTTCCTGGGCAACGCAGTAGTGGCAACTGCTTTGTCTCCGCAGGAGGTGGCTAAGCAGATGGCTGATGGGAAATTGGATGTTACCCGTATCGATATCTGTTCGCAAGAGCAACGAGAGGCTGCTTTGAAGCCTTATATTGATGCAAGTATTTCCCGTATTCGATCCAACCGTAAACGGAGAGAAAATTATATAGCGACGATAGGTGAGGGACCGAAACCATATCTGTATGTGATTGTCGCTACCGGTAATATTTATGAGGATGTGGTACAGGCACAGGCAGCAGCCCGTCAGGGTGCAGATATCATAGCTGTAATACGTACAACCGGTCAGAGTCTGTTGGATTATGTACCTTATGGTGCAACGACAGAGGGATTCGGCGGTACGTTTGCTACTCAGGAGAATTTCCGTATTATGCGTAAGGCTTTGGATGAAGTAGGTGAAGAGGTGGGACGTTATATCCGTCTGTGTAACTATTGTTCGGGTCTTTGTATGCCTGAAATTGCGGTGATGGGAGCTTTGGAGGGATTGGATGTAATGTTGAACGATGCACTGTATGGAATACTGTTCCGTGATATTAATATGCAGCGTACATTGGTGGACCAGTTTATGTCGCGTGTGATTAACGGTTTTGCCGGTGTTATTATCAATACCGGAGAGGATAACTATTTGACAACAGCAGATGCTGTAGAGGAAGCACATACCGTACTGGCTTCTGATTTTATCAATGAGCAATTGGCATTGTTGGCCGGTCTGCCGGAAGAGCAGATGGGATTGGGTCATGCTTTTGAGATGGATCCGATGTTGGAAAACGGTTTCTTGTATGAATTGGCACAAGCTCAGATGACGCGGGAAATTTTCCCGCGAGCAACTTTGAAGTATATGCCTCCGACGAAATTTATGACCGGTAATATTTTCAGAGGGCATATCCAGGATGCTTTGTTTAACATGGTGGGTATTTGGACTTCACAGGGAATCCAATTGTTGGGAATGCCGACTGAAGCCATTCATACGCCTTTTATGTCCGACCGTTATCTGTCAATTGAAAATGCCCGTTATATTTTCAATAATATGAGAAATATCGGAGACGAGGTGGTGTTTAAAGAAGGAGGAATTATTCAGAATCGGGCAAAACTGGTGTTGGATAAAGCCACTGCCTTGCTGGAAAGAATAGAGCAGGAAGGTTTGTTCTCTGCTTTGGAAAAAGGAATCTTTGCTGATATCAAGCGTCCTAAAAATGGAGGTAAAGGCTTGGATGGCGTTAGCGCTAAAGGCAAGAATTACTGGAATCCGTTTGTAGCTTTGATGCGTAAAACGGTGGAATAATTTCATTTTTTCATTTTCAATTTTCATTATTATGAGCGGTGGTTTATATTCAACAGAAGGTAAAGATTTTGATCAAACCCTTGATTTAAAAAAGATAAAACCCTATGGGGACACAATGAACGACGGTAAGACTCAGTTGAGTTTTACTTTGCCTGTACCGGCAGGAGATGAGGCAATTGAGGCTGCGAAACAGTTGTTAAAAAAGATGGGTTTTGAAAACCCACAGATTGTATTTCATCAGGAGTTGACTGAAGGATATACTTTTTTCAATTGCTATGGTAATTGTTCTCATACGGTGGATTACTCTAACATCTATGTGCCGAAGGTGGAATCAACGAAATGGGATATGGCAGAAACGGATGATTTTATACGTGAGCATATCGGACGTAAGATTGTGGTGATAGGTGCCAGTACCGGTACGGATGCTCATACTGTGGGTATTGATGCTATTATGAATATGAAGGGTTTTGCCGGGCATTACGGTATCGAACGTTATGAGATGTTTGAGGCTTTGAATATGGGAAGCCAGGTGACTAATGAGGAGTTTATTGCCAAGGCGATTGAGATGAAGGCAGATGCTTTATTGGTATCTCAAACTGTAACCCAGAAAGATGTGCACATCAAGAATATGACAGAATTGGTGGAAATGTTGGAGGCAGAGGGCTTGCGTGACAAGGTGATTCTGGTGTGCGGAGGTCCGCGTATTTCGCATGAGTTGGCTAAGGAGTTGGGGTATGATGCCGGTTTCGGTATGAATACTTATGCAGACGATGTGGCTTCGTTTGTGGCACAGGAACTGGCACGACGACAGAACAAGTAGAAATGAACTTAGGATAAAATCATATAGACTATGGAAAAAGAGCAAATAAGAGAAGTCATTGCTAAAAGAGTAGCAATGGAACTCAAAGATGGAGATGTCGTGAATCTGGGTATCGGTTTACCGACATTGGTGCCGAATTACCTGCCGGAAGGTGTCGAGGTGATTTTGCAGACTGAAAATGGTCTGATTGGTATGGGACCGACACCAGCAGCAGGCGAGGAAGACCCTGACTTTATTAATGCAGGAGGTGGTGCAATCACTGCGTTACCGGGAGCAGCAAGTTTTGACAGTGCCACTTCATTCGGAATCATCCGAGGAGGACATGTGGATGTCAGTATCTTGGGTGCTTTACAAGTGGACGAACAGGGAGATTTGGCCAATTGGATGATTCCGGGTAAAAAAACACCGGGAATGGGAGGTGCAATGGATTTGCTGATGGGTGCCGGCAAGGTGATTCTGGCGATGGAGCATACTGCTAAAGGCAATGCCAAGATTTTGAAAAAATGTACGTTGCCTTTGACTGCTAAAGGGCAGGTGGATATGATTGTTACCGAAATGGGCGTAATGGATATTACTCCGGAGGGTATTGTACTGAAAGAGATTCATCCTGAATTTACAGTTGAGCAGGTGCAGGCATTGACAGAAGCGACTTTGATTATTTCACCTGATTTGAAAAAAATGTGTTAATTCAATGTCCTGATAGGGTGTTGATAAATTGATAAACTAAAAATATTATGGATTTTTCATTATCAAAGAAAGAAATATTGTTTCAGCAGATGATTAGAGAGTTTGCTGAGAGAGAGGTTAAGCCGTTGGCTGCTGAAGTAGATGAGGAAGAGAGATTTCCTGTCGAAACAGTAGGAAAAATGGCAAAATTGGGATTGATGGGTATCCCGTTTCCTGTGGAATATGGTGGAGCCGGTGGTGATAATGTGATGTATTCTATGGCAGTGGAAGAGTTATCTAAAGTATGTGCCACTACTGGAGTAATTGTTTCCGCTCATACTTCTTTGTGTGCATCTCCGATTTATGAGTTCGGTACAGAAGAGCAAAAAAAGAAGTATTTGCCAAAATTGTGTTCAGGCGAATGGGTGGGAGCTTTTGGATTGACGGAGCCGAATGCCGGAACTGATGCTTCTGCTCAGCAGACTATGGCTGTTGAAGACGGCGACAATTATATCTTGAACGGTTCTAAAATTTTCATTACCAATGCTGCTTATGCTCATGTTTATATCGTGATGGCAATGACTGATAAATCTCTGGGGACAAAAGGTATTTCTGCATTTATCGTAGAGCGAGACTTCCCGGGTTTTTCAATCGGTAAAAAGGAAAAAAAGATGGGTATTCGCGGTTCGGCTACTTGTGAGTTGATTTTTGAGAATTGTATAGTGCCGAAAGCTAATTTGTTAGGTAAATTGGGAGAAGGGTTCAAGATTGCCATGAAGACGCTGGATGGCGGTCGTATGGGTATCGCTTCTCAAGCTTTGGGCATTGCTCAAGGTGCAATGGATGAGACGGTGAAATATGTAAAAGAACGCAAACAGTTCGGACGTGCTATCGGTCAGTTCCAGAATACTCAATTCCAGATGGCAGACCTACAAGTCAAGATACAGGCAGCCCGTTTGTTGGTGCGAATGGCAGCTTGGAAAAAAGATAGAAAGATGCCTTATTCAGTAGATTCTGCTCAGGCTAAATTGTTTGCAGCTGAAACAGCAATGGAAGTGACGACTAAAGCAGTGCAGTTCCATGGCGGTTATGGATATACCCGTGAGTATCCGATTGAGCGTATGATGCGTGATGCTAAAATTACAGAAATATATGAAGGTACTTCAGAAGTGCAGCGTATGGTGATAGCGGCTGCTCTTTTGAAATAAGCAAGTATAAAACAATAGAAAATATATAAACATGAAGATAGTAGTTTGTATCAAACAAGTTCCGGATACTACGGAGATTAAGTTGGATCCTAAAACCGGGACTATGATTCGGGATGGTGTGCCAAGTATTATGAATCCGGATGATAAGGGCGGACTTGAAATGGCTTTGCAATTGAAAGATAAATATGGAGCGCATGTAACTGTTATTACCATGGGACCTCCACAGGCAGATGAAATTTTACGCGAGGCTTTCGCTATGGGAGCCGACCGTGCAATTCATTTGAGCGATCGTAAATTTGCTGGAGCAGACACATTAGCAACTTCCAATGCTATTGCCGGAGCTTTGCGAATGCTGGAGTTTGATTTGCTGATTACAGGCCGTCAGGCGATTGATGGTGATACTGCACAGGTCGGACCGCAGATCGCAGAGCATTTGGAATTGCCTCAAGTGACTTATGTTGAGGACCTGAAATTTGATGGAAATAAAACTTTCACGATCCGTAAATCGACGGAAGAGGGGTATCAGATTGTAGAAGTAGAAGGTCCTTGTGTGGTTACTGTGTTAGCTACAGCTAACAAGGCACGTTATATGTCAGTCCGTGGTATTGTTGAGGCTTATGATAGGGAAGTTGAAGTTTGGAATTATAGTAATATCAGTGTTGACGAAGCTAAATTGGGCTTGAACGGTTCACCGACGCGTGTATTTAAATCATTTACCAAGGGTGCAAAATCTGCCGGAAAAGTATTTGAAGTTGAACCGACAGAGGCCGTGGATATTATTGTAGAAAAACTGAAAGAGAAATTTATAATCTGATGGATATTATGGATAAGACTCAATATAAAGATGTATATGTATTTGTGGAACAGCGTGATGGTCAAGTTCAGAAAGTGGCTGTTGAGTTGTTAGGCAAAGCTCGTGAATTGGCTGACTGTCTGAATGAAAAGGTGGTTGCAGTGTTGTTAGGCTATGAAATAGCAGATAAAGCGCAGGAGTTGATAGCTTACGGTGCAGATGTGGTTTTGTGCGCTGATTCCAAAGAATTGGTGCAGTATACAACAGAACCGTATGCACAGGCTATCACTCAAGTAGTGCGTGAGCGCAAACCGAGTATTGTGCTGATTGGTGCTACGACTATTGGTCGTGACCTGGGTCCGCGTTTGTCTGCTCGTCTGGAAACCGGTTTGACAGCAGACTGTACAGGTCTGGATATTTCAGATGATCGTGATTTGTTGATGACCCGTCCTGCATTCGGCGGTAATTTGATGGCAACTATTATATGTAAAGCCCATCGTCCTCAGATGTCAACTGTACGTCCAGGCGTGATGCGAGCAAAAGAGAAAGATGAAAGCCGGATGGGTACTGTTGAGATGTTGAATATCAACTTTGATAAATCTAAATTCAAAGTAAAGGTATTAGAAACAGTGAAAGAGCAGAAAAACAAGATTGATATTACAGAAGCAAAAGTATTGATTTCCGGAGGTCGTGGTGTTGGAAGTACGGAAGGTTTCGCTGCATTGGAAAAATTGGCAGGAACATTGAATGCAGAGGTTTCTTCTTCACGTGCCATGGTTGATGCCGGTATTATGCCGCATGACCGTCAAGTGGGACAAACCGGTAAGACTGTTCGTCCGAATCTATATTTTGCCATGGGTATTTCCGGAGCGATCCAGCACTTGGCAGGTATGGAGGAATCTGATTTTATCATTGCAGTAAACAAAGATAAATATGCACCTATTTTCAATGTTGCAGATTTGGGTATTGTCGGTGATGTAAAGAAGGTTGTGCCTATTTTGACAGAACGTTTGGCTGCTCTGACAAAAAATGGTAAATAATAAACGCTAGTTTGTTGTAAAATTCAAGGCAAATGGAATATCAAAGACTGATTATAAAAAAGCAGAATCGTATAGGAGTTGTAAAAATCAATCATCCGGAAGCATTGAATGCATTGAATACAGCTGTATTGTTGGAGTTAGGGCAGGCATTTGATGAGCTGGCAGTAGATGCTGAGGTGGATGTGGTAATTCTTACTGGTGAAGGGCGAGCTTTTGTTGCCGGAGCCGATATTGCAGAAATGTGTACAAAGCAGGCTGCTGCCGGTAAGTTTTTCGGACGTTTGGGTGCTACTGTTTTCCGTAAGATAGAATTATTGGAGAAACCGGTTATTGCAGCCGTTAATGGCTTTGCTTTAGGCGGTGGATGCGAATTGGCGATGGCCTGCGATATTCGTATTGCTTCATCCAAAGCTAAGTTTGGTCAGCCTGAAGTGGGGTTGGGAATTACTCCAGGTTTCTCTGGAACACAGCGTTTGCCACGTTTAGTGGGTGTAGGCAAAGCAAAGGAGTTGATTTACACAGCTGCAGTTATCAATGCCGAGGAAGCTTGTCGTATCGGTTTGGTGAATGTGGTTGTAGATCCTGAAGCGTTGATGGATAAAGCTCTTGAGATGGCTACTGCCATTGCTGCAAAAGCGCAGTTGGCAGTACGTTATTCCAAAGAGGCAATCAATCGCGGTATTGAAACCGATATAGAGACCGGTATTGATATTGAAACTTCTTTGTTTGGCATGTGTTTCGCAACTTCAGACCAAAAGGAGGGAATGGAGGCTTTTTTACAGAAGCGTAAACCAGAATTTAAAGGTAACTAAAATTATACATTATGAAAATTTGCGTTGTTGGAACAGGTACGATGGGTAATGGTATTGCTCAGGTATTTGCACAGGCAGGACATATTGTTCTATTGAAAGGACGTTCAGAAGCTTCGTTGGCAAAAGCTCACAAGGCTATGGATAAAAATCTTTCTCGCATGGTGGAAAAAGGTAAACTGGAAGCTGCAGCCAAAGATGCTATTTTGGCACGGATTACCGATACAATGAATTATGAGGATTGTGCTGACGCAGATCTGGTCATAGAGGCAATTGCTGAAGATATGGCTACGAAACATGAAATTTTTAAGTTGTTAGATAGTATTTGTAAACCGGAGACTATTTTAGCAACTAATACATCATCCTTATCAATTACGGAGGTAGCTGCAGCAACAAACCGTCCTGACAAAGTGGTAGGTATGCACTTCTTTAATCCGGTTCCAATCATGAAGTTGGTGGAGATTATTAAAGGTCAGCTGACCTCTAAAGAGGTACATGATAAAGTTTTTTCTCTTTCACAAGAAATCGGCAAAATACCGGTAAGAGTGGAAGAAGCTCCGGGTTTTGTTGTTAATAGAATACTGATTCCGTTGGTGAACGAAGGTATTGGTATTTTGGCAGATGGTGTGGCAACAAAAGAAGAAATTGATGCTGCTATGAAATTGGGAGCCAACCATCCGATGGGGCCGTTGGAATTGGGCGATTTGATTGGATTGGATGTATGCCTGGCTATAATGGAAGTGCTTTACAATGAATTTGGAGATTCTAAATACCGTCCTCATCCGTTGTTGCGCAAAATGGTGCGTGCAAACCTTTTGGGACGTAAGACTGGTATTGGTTTTTATGATTATCGTAAATAATAAGACATTCCCGGGAAAATATCCCGGGAATGTCTTGTAGCTTTGAAGTGGGGATTATTTCCTCATTTTTTTTGTTTGTTCCTCATTTTTCCCCAATTATGGAATTGATAAATTTTGTATATATGACAGAATATGAATAATATATGGATATTTTATTATTCCGGAATGAATATTGTGTTATTATTATTCAGAATTAAAACTAAAAATTGAAGTTATGAAAAAGTTTATTGTTTTAGGATTGGGAGCTTCCTTGTTTTTGATGAGTAGTTGTGTAGAAAATTCACAAAAATATAAAGCTTTGTTGATGCGTGCTGATTCATTGAATGCCATTGCTATGCAACAAAATCAGGAGATGGAACAATTGCTTGCTGATATTAACAACCTGACGGCAGGGATGCAGTCTTTAAGGGAGGCTGAACATTTATTGACTTTGGAAGCAGAAAAAGAGAAAAAAGGCAGTAAGTCAAAACAACAGATTGCGCGTTTAAAGAATGATATTCAGGCAATTTCAGAAGCTATTGCAGGATATAAGTCTCAGATAGCAAAATTGGAAGGAAAGAGTAAAAGTCAGTCTGCAGAGTTTAAAAGAATGATTGCCAATTTGAATGCAGAATTGGAATTGCGTTCTGAAAAAATAGATGAGATTACCGGACAGTTAGTTGCTACTAATAAAGAATTAGCTGTTAAGGTAGAGGAAATAAAAATGTTGACACAGAATGTTGATTCTTTAGGTAAAGAGTCTAAAACGCAACAAATTACGATCAATGAGCAGGATCAAACTATTCACATGGCAAATTACCTTATAGGTACCCGTAAAGAGTTGAAAGATGCAGCCGTGATTTCCCGTCAAGGAATCTTCTGTCCGCCAATTGTCTCTTCTCAAGCACAGAATGCTGATTTTATCAGTATCGATATTCGTGAGGTAAAAACTATTCCTTTAAACAATAAAAAAGCAAAAGTTCTTTCATCACACCCTGCAGAATCTTATGTTCTGGAAGCCGATGACGAGGGTAATTTTGTTTTGAAAATCAATGATGAGAATGCATTTTGGAAACAGACTAAGTATTTGGTTGTGATGGTAGGATAATTAAGTGTCGTAACAAAAATGATAGCGGGATTGCTTCCCGCTATTTTTATTCTTTCTTATCTCGAACTCATGTTATAATATCTAATGCGAAAACAAATAATGAATTATTATATTATAAAAAGAGCTGTGTTTTCAACACAGCTCTTTTTTCTCATCGTAAAGAAGAGGTCAAATTCCTTAAATTTCATTTATAATAACCAATTGTTTCATTCCAGTTTGAACAGCCTCAATGTTCATAGGAATGAGGTTGTGGTGGCGTACCGGTAATGATTTTTGTAAACCTTTTTCCAGATTTTCCAAGTTGATAATCGGTTTCACTTTCAAGAAAGCACCTAAAATAATCATATTGAAAATTTTTGGATTACCGCCTTCTGCTGCTAAACGAGCACCTTCAATTTGGTAGATATTGATGTCTTTACGAGTCGGATGGTGAGAGATACCATTCGGATCGTAAATTAATGTTCCGCCGGGTTTTACTTGTGATTCAAATTTATCCATTGATTGCTGGTTCAATACGATTGCTGAATCAAAAGCATTCAATACTGGTGAGCTGATGCGATCATCGCTGATAATAACGGTAACATTAGCCGTACCACCACGCATTTCAGGCCCATAAGAAGGCATCCATGAAACTTCTTGGTCTTGCATGATTCCTGAATAAGCCAGAATCTTTCCCATGGAAAGTACTCCCTGACCACCGAATCCTGCTATGATAATTTCTTCTGTCATACTAATTGAAAATTGTGAATTAATTAAATGTCTTTAATATCTCCTAGTGGATATTTAGGAAACATATTGTCACGCATCCATTTGTTGGCATCAACCGGTGTCATTTTCCAACCGGAGTTGCATGTTCCAACAACTTCTACAAAAGAAACGCCTTTGTCTAGGCGTGTGTTTTGGAATGCTTTCTTGAGAGCTGCTTTGGTTTTACGTACAGCTGCAGGAGTATCAGCACTCTGACGAGTTACATAGCATGTTCCATCTAATTGGGCCAATAATTCTGTGATTTTCATCGGGAATCCGTTCAATTTTGCATCACGGCCATAAGGAGTGGTTGCAGTAACCTGCCCCAATAATGTTGTTGGTGCCATTTGACCACCAGTCATTCCGTAGATAGCATTATTGATAAAGATAACGACGATGTTTTCTCCACGGTTACATGCGTGCATGATTTCTGCACAACCGATAGATGCCAAATCTCCATCTCCTTGGTAGGTGAATACATATTTTTCCGGGTGTAAGCGTTGAATTGCTGTTGCAACTGCAGGAGCACGTCCATGAGCTGCTTCTGCCCAATCAATGTCTATATAGTTGTAAGCAAATACACTACATCCAACAGGAGAAACTCCGATTGTTTGATCTTGAATACCCAGTTCTTCAATCACCTCTGCAACCAATTTGTGAACTACTCCGTGGGTACATCCCGGACAGTAGTGCATTACGTTGTCGGTGAGGAGGTTGCTTTTCTTCAGTATAAGATTTTCCTCTTTTATAATATCTGTTAATTCCATGTTTTTCTTCGTTTACCGTTTTGATTAAATCGAAAACTTTTCTTTTAGTGCTACTAAAATTTCTTCTGGAGTCGGAACAACGCCACCCATACGTCCATAGTGATCAACTTTTACACGTCCATTGACGGCTAGACGAACATCTTCTACCATCTGTCCTGCGCTCATTTCCACTGATAGGAAACCTTTTACTTTACTGCATAAATCTGAAATTGGTTGCATAGGGAACGGGTATAATGTAATCGGGCGTAACAGACCAACTTTGATACCGGCTTCGCGTGCCAATTGAATTGATTTCTGGCAGATGCGTGCTGTAGAACCGTATGCAACAAAGATATATTCAGCATCTTCGCAGTTCAACATTTCGTATCGTACTTCATTTGCTTCAATTTCGCGGTATTTATGCTGTAATTTCTCGTTGAAAACTTCTTGCCGGTGTGCTTCTAATTCCAATGAAGTAATGACATGACGTTCGCGATTTTTTTTGCCAGTCAATGCCCAGTTTCCGCATTGTTTTTCAATTTCTTCTTTTGTACGTCTCGGGGTATAGTCCGGAAGGATAACTTTTTCCATCATCTGACCGATAACACCATCAGCCAAAACCATTGCTGGATTGCGGTATTTGAAAGCCAAGTCGAAACCTAAAACGACGAAATCACTCATTTCCTGAACGGATGCTGGAGCCAATACAATTAAATGATAGTCTCCATGACCACCTCCTTTAGTCGCTTGAAAATAATCACTTTGTGAAGGTTGGATTGTACCCAGACCAGGCCCTCCTCGCATAACATCTACAATCAGGCAAGGAAGTTCAGAGCCTGCAATGTAGGTGATACCTTCTTGTTTTAAACTAATACCGGGACTTGATGAAGAAGTCATAACCTTCTTACCACAAGATGCACCACCATATACCATATTGATTGCTGCTACTTCACTTTCAGCCTGCAAAACAACCATTCCTGTTTCTTCCCATGGCTTGCGCAGCATGAGTGTTTCCATGACTTCAGATTGCGGGGTGATTGGGTATCCGAAATATCCATCGCATCCGCAGCGGATAGCGGTTTCTGCGATTACTTCATTCCCTTTCATTAATTTTACTTCTGCCATATCTTTACATTTATTTTATTTCTGCTTTATAAACTGTAATCACTGAATCGGGACACACTAATCCACAACTTGCACAACCGATGCAGGCTTCGGGATTTTTCATATAGGAATAGTGATACCCTTTCCCATTTACGTCATGGTGCAGGTCCAGTACGTGAGTAGGACACGCAACAACACACAAGTTACATCCCTTGCAGTGTTCGGTGTCTACAACAATTGCTCCTCTGAATTTTGCCATAATTTTAAAATTATAAATTGTCGAATATTTTAATCTTTTATAGATCGTAATCGTATACGGGTATAAAAATACGGTTTAAAATTTGAACTACAAAAACATCCTTTGATTTTTTAACGGTAATATTTTTACAAATGATCTTTTCTGAATCGTTCGATACGTTCTTTTAAATCGCTCATTTTTTCCATGCCTACTTGTGATACGCAAGCTCGTAAACCTTCTCGGTCGCTACCGCAACCTTTCAGAGTAATGGATGATATTCCATAATATAATAGCTCATGTGCCAATTGTGCTCCGCTCATGCCTGGATACATGATGGTGAAATAGAAACCGTCGGCAACATCATCATCACCGTCTTTGTCATATACAATTTGGAAGCCTGCGTCTGTATAGAGCTTTTTCATAGTGGCAGCACGAAGTCCGTATTCTTTTACATCCGTTAGTATATTGATAGAGCCTTCGTTGGCCGCTTTCAAAATGGCTGCTATTGCGTATTGTGGAGAGTGTGCGGTACCGGATGATAATGTATATATTAATTTATATATAATGGTATAACCTAATTTTGCGGAGTGATAGCGTTCTTGCAAATGAGGAAATTCTTTGTTGACCAAAGTATTTGAAATACATAATAGACCTAAGCGTTGTCCGGCGTAACTGAATAGTTTTGAGCTGGAAATCATGAAAATATAGTTGTCTGTATATTTTGCAACGGTAGGTTGAAAGGGTGCTTTGCCTGGATGAGACAAATCTTTGCGGAAATCCATTGCAAAATAAGCTAAGTCTTCTAAAATAATAACGTCATATTCTGTTGCTAATTTTCCGATAATTTGTAATTCTTCGGCAGTCAGACAAACCCAGGACGGATTATTAGGATTACTGTAAACAATACTTGCAATGTTACCTTTATCTAAATATTCTCTCAGTTTGGTTTCCAATTTTTGTCCTCTGTATTCATAGATGTCAAAAGTGATGTATGGTTTACCCATTACTTCTAACTGCGTCTTCTGTACAGGAAATCCCGGATCAATAAATAGTATAGTGTCTTTACCGACATGACACTCTGTCAATGCCATGAAGGCAACGTATGAAGCCTGCATGGCACCTACTGTAGGTACGATACTTTCTGAATGCATATCGACATCCATGAAGTTTTTTATAAAGCGTGAAGCTTCATTAGATAGTTCGGGATGACCTTCCAGCATGGGATAGAATTGTGCTACCCCCTTTTTTAGTGCTTTAATTTCAGCTTCCGTACCAATGTGTGATGGGGTTAAACCTGGTACTCCCATTTCCATACGGATGAATTTTTCTCCTGTCGCTTTTTCCAATAAATTAGCGATTCTTACAGTGTCACGGATTGAAGCATTATCTAAGTTACTTACTCCGCATTGTGTCATGGTTGAGTCAACTAGCTGTTTGTCAATAAGATTATTTTGCATAATTATTATGGTGTTGTTTTTTTCATTTTGTAACAATATTACAGCATTTGGTTGTAAAAGGAAAGTATTTTGCGTATTTTAACTTATAAATAAGATAATTTATAACGTTTGCATACAACGGGAATGGATTATTAGCATGGTTGTGCGTCGCTTTGGCGGAGTTTCACTATCTTTGTATCGTACTGTAAAATTATCGTTTTGAATCTGGAACTATTTATAGCACATCGCTTGTTGGGTGGCGGTAAAGGTGATTCTGTGTCAGTGCCAATTGTGAAAATTGCAGTGGTGGGGATTGCTTTAGGTGTTTGTGCCATGTTGTTGTCTGTTTTTATAATAATGGGATTCAAAAAGGAGATTATGGATAAGTTGTCTGGTTTTACTTCTCATTTGGAAGTGACATCTTGTAATGAGGATGCTTTATATACCGGACAAGGAATTGTTGTGACAGATAGCTTATTGCTTTCTCTGCAGAAAATGGAAAGTGTAAAACAGGTTGCTCGTTATGTGATGAAACCTGCTATTTTAAAAAGTGATACAGAAATTCATGGTGTTATACTGAAAGGTGTAGATTCTCTTTATGATGCATCTTTCTACGGTCGACATTTGAAAGCTGGTTATTTGCCAACTTGGAAAAATGTAAAAGCTTCTAATGAAATTTTATTATCAACCTCTGTGGCAGACTTATTGCAAGTGCAAGTTGGAGATCATATTGTTTCACATTTTGTACAGGACCCTCCTCGAGTGCGTATGTTTACAGTTGTCGGTATTTATAATACGGGTTTTAAGGAATATGATAATGAGTTTGTTTTGTGTGATTTGCGTCATCTCCAGAAATTGAATAATTGGAACGAGAGAGTGGTGACAGGCATAGGAATAGAGTTGAGTGACTTGCAGAAAACATCGAAAATAGAAGAGTCTGTTGACAAAATATTGCCGCTGGATAAGGAGAATGATTGTTTGAGGGTAGTCTCTTTGAAGGATGTTGCTCCGCAAATATTTGATTGGCTGAATTTGCTTAATATGAATGTTTTGATTATTTTGGTTTTGATTATTGCTGTTGCCGGATTTAATATGGTGTCAGGTTTGTTAATTCTGATACTTGACAAAACAGCTTTGATAGGAATATTAAAAGCGTTGGGCTATCGGAATATTTGTTTAAGGCGTTTGTTTTTGTATATTGCAATTGGATTGATTTTCAAGGGAATGTTGGTAGGGAATTTTTTAGCTTTTTTACTGGCAGGACTACAGTACTGGTTTCAGATAATTAAGCTTAATCCAGAAGTGTATTATATGGATACAGTGCCGATAAGTATAAGTGTTTGGGCTGTGATTTTATTGAATGTCGGAGTGTTGGTAGTATCTGTTTTTATGTTGGTGTTACCTACAATTTTGGTGTCAAAAATCCTTCCAATAAAAGCTATAAGATTTGAATGATGAAATTGAAAGAGCAGATTATTCTTCATCGTTATGGAATTATGGGAACCGTAATTTTCCATCTTTTGCTTGCCATATTGTTTGTGAGTATGCAAATTTCACGGGTACGAGTGCATGCGGAAATGGAAATACAGATGAAAATTGTTGAACAGCAGAAGATTCGGAAACAGGAATCAGAGCAGAAAGATAAAATTCGGCAGATGGCATCCGAAGAAGTAGAACGAATGTTGAAATCTATTGCGGTGAATGAAAATGTGGCAGTACAGAATAAGCAAGAAATTAGTGCCAGCGTAGAAGAGTATGTCAACGAGATATTGGATGAATTGCATGAAGTAGGTGACGATGAACGTTATCGAGTGAAACAAGATAAGCATTATAAACAAGATAGTCTACAATGTATCCGAGATTTGCGTGCGCAGGAGATTGATTCATTGAAATCTACCTTTTATGCAGGAGAAAGTAGCGTCAGTTATAATTTAAAGGATCGTTATGCCCGTATTTTACCAATACCGGTATTTAAATGTGAGTCGGGAGGCAAGGTAGTTGTTGAAATTAGCGTGAATCCTCACGGAGTGGTGATAAAAGCTGATGTTCTTGAAGACCAGTCTGTACCGGACGAACGATTATGGAGAGTGGCTGAAGATGCTGCCAAGCGTTCTCGTTTTAATGATAAGGCAGATGCTCCAGCTCTGCAGGAAGGTACTATTACGTATAATTTTGTGAAACAGTAATTATTCTCTATTATAAATTAGTAAAGTTGTGGACAGAAAGTTGATATCTCTCGAACGATTTTCTTTTGTGTCGGCATTGTTAGATGTATTCTATCCAAGGATATGCGAAGTGTGTGGCTCTGTTTTAGTAGAAGGTGAAAATTATTTGTGTACTTCTTGTTTGGCTGATTTTCCTTTTGTTGACGAAGATTTTGTAATAGATAGAAATATATTAGATAGTTTTAATGAAAATTTTCGACCGAAGGCATTGCATGCATTATTCTATTATAATAAATATAGTGATTATAAAAATTTGATATATAATGTCAAGTATCATTCCAATCGTAAATTGGGAGAGTATTTAGGGCGGATGTTGGGTCAGAAGATTATCCATAGTTGTCGTGCAGATTGTGTTGTTCCTATTCCATTGCATCCTAAGCGGGAGCGGGAACGAGGATTTAATCAGGCGCGTGAGATTGCGAAAGGTGTGTGTGAAGTGTTGGATATAGAACTATTGGACAAAGTTGTAGAACGAATACGGAATAATGTGTCGCAAACAGGGAAAAATGCATCTGAAAGGTTGGAAAACGTTTCTGAAATTTTTGGATTGCGGCATCCAGAACTGCTTAGGGGAAGACATGTTCTGTTGCTGGATGATGTCATAACGACAGGGGCTACTGTTGGGGCATGTATTGAAACATTAGCTGTTGCTGGTGATGTTTGTTTTAGCCTTGCATGTCTTGCAAGGACAGTGTAAGTTAGATGGTTGTTCAGTTTTTTTGTGGAGATAAATTTTAAATTGATTGTGTGATTTTGTAATTTTGGCACGTTTTTTGTATTATGATAAATACATTTTTTTCATAAGTTTGTATTAGGTTAGTTAGTAGTAAAGGTTTCCCGCTGTGACAGCTCGGAACCTTTTGTTTTTAATCATTGTCTTTTCCAGATTAAATAACAGCGATTATGATGTAGATTTGTTTAAGAAAATAATTATTTTTGTACTTTAGTCCTTTGACGCTAGATGAATAAAAATAAAATAAGAGAGGAATGAGTGCAAAAAATCAGAATATTTTTCGTTGGGATTGGCTGGGAGTAATCGCAGTCGTTGTTTTTATACATGCTTGTGCGAATCGCGGGTATCCGGAGGGTGGACCTAAGGATGAAACTCCTCCTCAGGTTATTTCGGAGCAGCCTGTGTCGTTTACTACAAATTTTAAAGGTAAGCGTGTAAATATATATTTTGATGAATTTGTGCAGTTAAAGGAGATAAACAATAAGTTTATATTTTCGCCACCGGAGAAGAAAGATCCGAAAGTGAATCTGAAGGGAAAATATGTGCAAGTGGCAATTCCTGATTCATTGCGTCCAAATACAACTTATAGTATGGACTTTGCAGATGCTATTGTAGATAATAATGAAGGGAATCCATTGGGATTTTATCGATATGTGTTTTCTACAGGAGCGACAATTGATACGTTGGAGCTAAGTGGGACAGTGGTGAATGCCGAGTCATATGAGCCGATGTTAGGAGTTCTTGTCGCTTTATATGAGAAGTTGGGTGATTCCATTCCTCTAAAGATGTTGCCGGATTATATTGCACGAACAGATAGTTCTGGTAATTTTAGAATCACCAATTTGCGGGAAGCAGACTATCGAGTAATGGCTATTGAAGATGCTAACCGAGATAAAATGTATACTCCTGAATCAGAAATGTTTGCTTGGCTTGATACGACGGTGCATCCTATCGTGATGCCTATGGTTAGAACAGATACATTTAAGTTGATTGATAAGATTGTTGAGCAGGATACAGTTATGCGTGATAGTATAGTTGCACAAGAATATTTGGCATATGGTCCGAGTAATTTGTATTTGAGGTTGTTTTTAGAAAAACTGACACAGCTCTATTTAGTTGATGATGGATGGAAGGAGCGTGAACGTCTGGACTTCACCTTTAGTATTCCGGGTGATAATCTATTCAAGGCGGTATTGTGGGATTCTTTGGCGATAGAGCCTTTAAAGGAAGATTGGTATTTTAAAGAAGAAAGTGTAGGAAAAGATACAATATCGTTGTGGATAAAGGATTCGACGGTATATAAGAAAGATACGTTGAACATGATTTTAAGTTATTTGCGTACAGATAGTACTGGACAATGGGTGACTTATTTAGATACTGTACGTTATACTTTTAAAGACAAAGAGGTAAAGGAAAATAAACGGAAAAAGAATGATACACCTAAAATTGATTTTTTGTCAATAAGGCCGAATGTTTCTGTGGATATGGATTTAGGAACGCGATTTTCTTTTGAATTCGATAGACCAATAGATAAGCAAACATTAAGGAATATACGGGTATTTGAGAAAGTGGATACTGTTTTTCAACCTATGACTTTTGAGATAGAGGAAGATCCAGTGAAAGTGAGAACTATCTATGTAGATGCTGCATGGAAGGCAGGTGGAGAGTATCAAATAGAGATTGATTCGGCAAAAATATATGATATATATGGTCGCTTTAATGAGAAGTTTGATAAAAAATTCAAAGTAAAAAATGAGGATAATTATGGTAAACTATTTGTAATGGTAAAAGGTGTAGAAGGTAATACAATTATACAGTTGTATAAGTCTGACACAGGGAAATCAGAGAATGGTAAACGCAAATATCAAGTTGTGAGAGAACGGCAGATTGGATCAGATGAACAAGTCGTTTTTGAGTTGTTGCCTGAGGGAAAATATAAGCTTAGAGCTCTGTTGGATGCTAATGGTAATGGGAAATGGGATACTGGTTTGTATTTGAAATACCAGCAACCAGAAGAAATTATATATCTTCCAGTGGAAATTTCTGTGAAACAGAATTTTGATATTGAACAGGAATTTGATTTAAAAAAGAAGCATGAAGTAGTAATTAAGGATAAAGATGTATGAAACGAGTGATTTGCTTGTGGGGGTTTGTATGGGCTTTAGGTTTATCGTTGATAGCTCAGTCAAAGTATCCGCCTATAGAAAAATTAGTATATGATGGTTACTACAATTGGGGGGTAATTTGGGTAAAGGCTGGCAGAGTTGAATTTTCTTTGTCTCGATCAGATAAATATTCCAATGCTCAAAAACTAGAAGCTGTAGGCTTTTCATTGCCATCTTGGGATTGGGTATTTACTGTTAGAGATACTTTGATTTCACATTATGATGAAAACACATATTTTCCATACGAATTTTCACGGAAAGCACATGAGGGTAATTATCATAAAACATTTGATTATAAATTTCAATACGTTGATTCTTTGGTTGTTGGTGATGTTCATAGAATAGGGAGATATCGCAAAACGGATACCGTGCCTTTAAAAGCTGATACGTATGATATGCTTTCAGTAGCTTGGATGACTCGAGAATTGGAATTTGATAAATATAAAAAAAATGATTTGATACCAATACGAATATTGATAGACAGTAAAATATATGATTTGTATATCCGTTATTTGGGTATAGGTAAAACAAAAGTTGCAGGTCAGAAAAGGGAGTGTTATATTTTTTCACCGTTGTTAGTGGAGGGAAAGGTGTTTAAAGGAGGTGAGGGAATGAAGGTGTGGGTCAGTAAGGATGAATATCGTTTGCCTTTGCTTGTGGAAGCTAAAATATTGATAGGTTCGGTGAAGGCTCTATTGGTGCCGAATGAAAGTAAGGTAATAGTACAATAAAATAAATGGTTATGAAAAAAGTATTAGTTATTTTGCTGATGGGGTTGCTTTTGGGGGTGATTTCATGTAAGGAAGGAGATGGTAGGAAAGCTGTTTTACAAGCTGTAACCGGTTCTGTTAATGAAGTATTGGTGATTACACCGAAAGTTCGTTGGAATGGTCCCATCGGAGATTCTATACGAGCTTATTTTGGACAGCCACAGATGGGATTGCCGCAAGGAGAACCTGTTTTTGACTTGATTAGTCTGCCAATATCCAATTTCGACAAAACGGTCAAAGCTCATCGGAATGTGTTGATTGTATCGTTAAAAAGTAGTATTGACTCTGCGAGTATTACCTATTCAGATAGTCCTTGGGCACGTTCTCAGAAAGTATTTAGAATTGTAGCACCGACGGAAGAAGCTTTTTATAAGATATTTGATGCTAATAAAGAAAAGATTATGAGAGTATTTCTGGCGGCAGAACGTGATCGACTGATTGATATCTATAAGAGTTCTCCAAATACAAAAGTGTTTAATACTTTCAGGGATGAATATCGTCTGTTGCTTTATTGTCCTGGCGGATATAATATTAATAAGGATACAGCAGATTTTGTATGGGCTTCGTACGAGACAAGAGTGGATAGTCGCGGTTTTATTTTTTTTGAAGAACCATATGAAAGTGCCAGCCAATTGGACTATCAGGTGATTTTGGATGAAGTGAGTGAGAAATTGAAAGAGTTTATACCGGGACCTTTGGATAGTACTTGGATGGCACTTGATTTGGTAACTCCCATGAGTGCTGCTAATTATCAATTTGCCGGTAAACATTATGCATTACTAATTAAAGGTTTATGGCAGGTAGAAAATGATTATATGGGAGGACCTTTTGTGTTGAATGTGGTGCTTGATCAAAAGAACAATCGTATTCTTTATATGATGGGGTATGTTTATGCTCCAGATGGTAAAAAACGTAATTTGTTACGTCAAGTTGAAAGTATTGTTTATTCTATGAATATTGATTTGCCTGAAGAAAAAGAATAATCATGAAAAATATATTTATATTGGTTATTTTTCTGTTTTTTTATGGGAAAGTAGAAGCTGTATCTCCCGGTAGTGCTAATTTTGAGTTATATAAAACATTGCTTACAGGAAAGAAAATAGGAATTGTTACAAATCAGACGGCTGTTGTCGGTGATAAGCATATAGTTGATTTTTTGCAGAAGAAAGGGATGGAAATTGTGCGTATTTTTTGTCCTGAGCATGGGTTTCGAGGAGATGCCGATGCTGGAGAAATTGTCGGAGATTATAAAGATAATGTGACGGGTCTTCCGGTTATTTCTCTATATGGGAAAAAGAAAAAACCTTCTGTTGCGGATTTGGCAGGTTTGGATGTTGTCGTGTTCGATATGCAAGATGTTGGAGTGCGTTTTTATACATATCTTTCTACTCTTCATTATGTGATGGAGGCTTGTGCAGAAAATGAAATTGCTTTAATTGTGATGGATCGTCCAAACCCGAATGCTTTTTATATAGATGGACCTGTGTTGGAAATGAAGTATTCTTCATTTGTTGGAATGCATCCAGTGCCTATTGTTTATGGAATGACAATAGGAGAATATGCTCAGATGATTAATGGAGAAAGATGGCTGAAAAATGGAATGTATTGTAAGTTGAGTGTCATTCCGTGTCAGGGATGGACACGAAATATGATTTATAAATTGCCTCGTAAGCCATCTCCTAATTTGCCTGACAGTATTTCAGTGATGCTTTATCCTTCGACTTGTTTGTTTGAAGGTACGGTAGTAAATGAAGGGAGAGGAACGTTGATTCCTTTTCAAGTGTTTGGACATCCAGATTTGAAAAATATGCCTTATAAGTTTATTCCCCATAGTATTCCAGGGATGAGTAAATCTCCTAAATGTATGGAGCAAGAATGTTATGGGATGGATTTGAGAAACCAATATGATGAGGTGAAGGCTGGGAAACGCTTGCGATTGGATTGGTTGTTGGTGGCTTATAAGAATTATACTGGTGAAAATGCTTTTTTCTTGCCTTTTTTTGAAAAGTTGGTAGGAACAGGGCAGTTGCGTAAAGATATTGAAGCTGGTAAGAGCGAATTTGAAATCCGGGCTTCTTGGCAACCTCAATTGGAAGAGTTTAAACGCATACGAGAAAAGTATTTGATGTATTAAAATAGAGGCATGTCTAAGAGTATAAAAAAAACGTTAGGACGACGTATTTTGAAATGGATACGATGGAGTATTTTGGGAATAATTATCGTTTTGATTTTAACAATAGGAATCATTGTTAATTTTGTATTTACTTCGGAAAAATTAACACCATTCGTGGAGAATGTGGTGGCAGAATATCTGAATGTTGAATTACGATTTGGAAAAATAGAATTGACTTTCTTTTCAACTTTCCCAGATTTCGGTTTGAAGATAACCGATGCTTCAGTTGTTTCAAAAGTATTGAGAGCAAATAAATATTCGGAAACAGTTGCTTGTGATTCGTTGATGAAGCTAAAGTCTTGTTTGGTAACGTTTAATCCGTTCGCCTATTTATATAAGAAACATATAATAATTAAAGATTTTGTCTTGAATGAGCCGACGATATATGCTTTTGTGGATTCAACAGGAATTGCTAACTGGAATATTATATTGCCAGATACAGTAACTGTGGATTCATCTGCAATGAATTCATTGCAGAGCGATTCGTCTGATTTGGCATCAGGCATTCGATTGAAAAATGTGCATATCAATAATGGAGATTTAATTTTTGATGATAGAAGTACATCTTTATATGCTAAAGTGGAGGGATTGGATTTATCAGTGGATGGTTTTCTCAGAAAAAGATGTTCCCATTTGAGACTAAATTGCTCTACAAAAAATGTTTTGTTTTGGAATAATGGGAAGCTATTGATAAATCACTTGGCGTTGGGTATGGAGACCGGGATGAAAATTGATAGAGATTCTTCATTATATATATTGGAAAAAACTGTTTTTGATGTAAATGGGGTGCGTTTCGGTGCTGATGGAACTTTACGTGGAAATCCTGAATTGAAAGTTTTAGAAGTTAATTTAGCATATGGGATTCATATCCCGTCATTAAAGACTTTGCTTGATTTGGTACCGACCTCTGTATTAAAAAAATCAGAAGATATAAATGTGAGAGGTACTGTTGTGTGTAAAGGGACCATTTCCGGTTTATATGGGAAGCAGAACATTCCTCAATTGTTTGCTGAATTTAAAGTGGCAGATGGCTTTATTGCTTATCCGGATATGCCTTCGCAAATTGATACACTGAATATGGAGTTAAAAGCTTTTGTTGATTTGGAAAAGCGGCACGATTCGTATATACAATTGCAACAGTTGAAAGTAAAAGGAGGGGAGTCTGAAATTGCTGTAGAGGGGAAAGTAGAGCATTTACTGACGAATCCGTTAGTGGAAACTAAAATTGATGCTGAGGTGAATTTAGGAGATTTTATGAAAGTCTTTCCGTTGGCTGATGGTGTAATTTGTACAGGTGTCTTAAATGTCGGATTGCAAGGGAAAATGTTACTGAGGAATATTCAGAATGGAGACTATGGAAAAGTGTTTGCAGGAGGAGGTGCTCAAGCGGAAAATGTAGAAATTTTTATACCACAAGATAGTATTGTCGCTAAGATTCGAAATGCAAGAATCGCTTTTGCTTCTAATCAAAAAAATCGACGAATATTGCAAGGAAAAGATTTGCTGAATGGTTTAGTGGGATATTCTGGTTTGGATATTCATGTAAAAAATAAAGTACGCTTACTAATGGATACCACTTGGTTGACTGTTAAAACTTCACCATTGCGTGACACAACAGCAGTTGCTTCTATGAGTTCAAATATAAAATTAGGGCGAACGATTTTCATTATACGAGATACCTTATTGATGGGATTGAAGGAAGCAATAGTTAATGCTCGTTTGGAGCCTTTTAAAGGTAATAATAAGATACCCGAAATACATAGCAACATTGTCGTTGATAGTTTAAGAATGCGTATGTCGGGCAATCGGTTGAATATGGTCCATGCAAAATTTCAAGTAGATGCTGTGCAGAATTCTCAAAATCGTAAAGTATGGTTGCCTGCTGGTTATGTTGATTTTGTCGGGATGCAAGCCTATACACCTTATTTCCCTTTGTTGATAAAAATGCCGGGTACTCGTCTCCATTTTAATTTTAATGAAATACAGTTGGATTCGGCTGTTGCTAAAGTAGGAAATTCTGATATGCGTTTGACTGGTAAGATTACAAATTTAGCACGTACATTTTATAAAAAGGATACGTTGCGAGGAGAGTTATTGGTAAGTTCGCGCATGATTAATTGCAATCAATTGATGAAGGCACTGGAAGCTGGTACAGAATATACAAATAAAGTGGCTACAGGATATCGTGATGCAATTACTGACAATGGAGAGGTGGATGATATGAAGGAGGTCAATGTACTTAATGATACTCTTTCTGCCAATTCTGGAAGTTCGCTTTTTGTGGTACCGCCAAGGGTGGATTTTACGTTTCAGATGGATGTTGGCAGAGTGAAATTCAGTAAAATTGACTTGGATAGTGTTCATGGAGAGGTCGTTGTTAGAAACCAATGTATACAATTAGAGGATTTGGTATTGAAGTCATCTGCTGCTGATATGAGTACGTCTGCTGTTTATCGTGCAACGGATACAGTGAAAGCTTATACTGGATTTGCTTTACAGATGCATGATATTCAAGTAGATAGTTTGATTCATTTGATGCCTGATTTGGATACATTGTTTCCGATGTTGCGTTCGTTTGCAGGCTCTGTCGATTTTCATATTGCTGCTGATGCTTGGTTGGACTCTACGTTAATGATTGATTTGGCATCATTGCGTGGTGCAGCTTATTTGGATGGGCGGAATATGGTTTTGATGGATGGAGAAACTTTTGCTGAAATATCTAAAATGTTAATGTTTAAAAATAAAGAACGTAATATGATAGACAGTATATCTGTTGAGCTGGCAATAAAAGATGGTACTGTGGAGATTTTCCCTTTTATGGTGGAAATAGACCGTTATAAAGCAGCTGTTGGTGGAGAACATAATATTGATATGACATTTAAATATCATATTTCTATTCTAAAATCCCCTCTGCCTTTCCGTGCAGGTTTAGATGTTTTTGGTAATCTTGATAAAATGAAATTTAGACTAAGGAAAGCTAAGTATAAAGATTTATTTATGCCATCGAAACGGACAAAAGTAGATAGTACACAGCTGAATTTAAAGCAACGTATTCGAGATATGCTGAAAGTTAAATAAAAAGAACAAAGGGATGCTTCCACATCCCTTTGTTGTCTATATTGTAATATTGGGAATTAATCTACGGTTCAGTATGTAAATTCTCCGAATTCACTGATTATTGTGAGTTTGTTTCCTGCTCCCTCATCGTTGTGATAGCAGCGTCCGATGATTTGTGCATCAATATTGAAGCTCTTGGAGATAGTAATAATATCTTTTGCTAAATCTTCATCAATATAGATTTCCATTCGGTGTCCCATATTAAACACTTTGTACATTTCTTCCCAAGGAGTAGCAGATTGTTCTTGTATTAATTGAAATAAGGGCGGAACCGGAAACATATTGTTTTTTATGATATGCATGTTTTCTACAAAGTTCATTATTTTGGTTTGTGCTCCGCCAGAACAGTGTATCATGCCATGTATTTTTTTTCTGTATTTATCCAATATGGCTTTTATTACAGGAGCATATGTACGGGTTGGTGATAACACTAATTTTCCGGCATTGATTTCTGTGCCTTTTACTGTATCTGTTAGTTGACAATTGCCTGTATACACTAATTCTTTGGGTACATTATTGTCATAACTTTCCGGATATTTTTCTGCCAAGTATTTAGAGAATACATCGTGGCGAGCCGAAGTCAGACCATTTGAGCCCATGCCGCCATTGTATTCACTTTCATAACTAGCCTGTCCAAAGGAAGATAGGCCTACAATAACATCTCCAGGATGGATATTTGCATTGTCAATGACTTCATCTCGTTTCATGCGGCAGGTTACTGTAGAATCGACAATGATAGTACGGACCAAGTCGCCGACGTCTGCGGTTTCTCCTCCTGTGGAGTAGATGTTAACTCCTAATTTGCGATATTCGGTTAATAATTCTTCAGTCCCATTGATAATTGCTGAAATAACTTCTCCTGGAATTAGATTTTTATTACGTCCAATTGTGGAAGAAAGTAAAATATTATCCACAGCGCCTACACATAATAAATCATCAATATTCATGATTAATGCATCTTGGGCGATGCCCTTCCATACAGACAAATCTCCTGTTTCTTTCCAATATAGATATGCTAACGATGATTTTGTTCCGGCACCATCAGCATGCATGATATTGCAATAATTCTTGTCTCCACCTAAAAAATCAGGGACAATCTTGCAGAATGCACGGGGAAATATACCTTTATCAATGTTTTTAATAGCGTTGTGAACATCTTCTTTAGATGCTGATACTCCGCGTTTATTATATCTTTCGTCTTTTCTCATATCTTGGAATTAAAAGTCTTTCTTTGGGCAAAATTACAGAAAATAATCGTAATAATCAGTTTTGTAAATGGATTTATCGTCCGAAAGTGCGTCTTAGCAACAGATAGAGTCTCCACCACATGATGAGGAGTAGACCTATACCGATTAACATACTGGTATTTTTGTCTGTGTGAAGAAAGTAGCCGATTGTAAAAGCTATCCCTTCGATTCCATTCCATGGGTTCATGGCGACAAAAGAAAAACGATAATTACTTGCAACAGAACTCATTGATAGGATTGAACAAGCAGTAAGCAAAAGAATAAGTGAAATAATTAGGAACCAGATATTGATTTTTTTCATAAGTTAAATTTAATACGGAAATACAAAAAAACTGTCTGGATTTTCCAAGACAGTTTTCTTTATTTTGTGAAATCGGTTATTCCCTTGCTCCTAGTTGCGCATCAACATAGAAAATGGCAGATTCTCCGGCTTTTTGTAATCTGTCTACAATTCCTTGTACTGTTGATTCTTCTTCTACTTGTTCTTTGACAAAACCCCATAAAAAATTTTGTGTCGCATTGTCTTTTTCTGCATGTGCTATTTCAATTAATCCGTCAATCAAATGAGATACGTGACATTCGTGTTCATAAACATGTTTGAAAACTTCTAACGGACTTCCCCAGCCTGTTGGAACAACATCAATTTTGTCAACTTTGGCGATTCCTCCACGTTGCATAATATAGCTTGCTATTTCATAAGCATGACCCACTTCTTCTTGTGATTGTTTTTTTAACCAATTTGCAAAGCCTGTAAAACCTTCTTTTTCCATATGGAATGACATAGATAAGTAGAGATTTGCAGACCATAATTCTGCTGTGATTTGGTCGTTTAGTGCTTGTTGTAGTTTTTCTGAGAGCATAACATTAAAGTTTTAATCATTATATTTGTTATATAGTCAAATTGTATGCCAAAAGTTTTTTTGTCATTTTGTCATACGAAAGTGTTTATTTTCTTCCTTTTTGCTGTTCTCGCAATCTTCTTTGTTGTTCTTTTTGCATACTTTCCAGACGCTGTTGGAATTTGGATTTTTTTACTGGTTTTGTCTTGGCGATTTCAATTTGCTTAAGCAGTTTTTGGTCGTTGACAAATTTGCGGATGATCCATGTCTGCAAAATGGTAATTAGGGTCGCAATAAAATAATAATAACTCAGGCCTGATGAGTAGCTGTTAAATATAAACAAGAACATAATCGGCATGATGTACATCATTGTCTGCATGCCTTTCATTTGATCGTTTTGTGGCTGATTGCGATTATTCATAACCATATAAACAATATTGGTTGCTGTCATTAATAGGCAGAATAAACTTACATGGTCACCGTAAAATGGAATAGTGAACGGCAACGTTGCAATTGAATCATATGATGCAAGGTCGGTTGCCCATAAAAATCCTTGCTGGCGTAATTCAATGGCTCCGGGGAAAAAATAAAATAAGGCAATTAGGATGGGCATTTGTATTAACATGGGTAAACATCCACCCATAGGGTTAACTCCTGCTTGTCTATACAGCTTCATGATTGCTTGCTGTTTTTCCATGGCTTTGTCTGCTGAATATTTTTTGCTGATTTCATCAACTTGAGGTTTTAAAACACGCATTCTTGCCTGAGACATATAAGATTTGTAAGTCAGCGGGAGGAGTATGATTTTGATAATCAGTGTCAGTAATAAAATAATGATACCATAGTTTAATGTCGTGTTGTTCTGTAAAAAGTTAAAAATTGGGATTACAAAATATTTGTTGAACCAAGCTATCCATTTCCAACCCATGTTGATAACATCTGGCAGATCTATATCATTGCCATACTCTTTCAGAATATTATATGAGTTCGGTCCGAAAAAGAACTGCATATTATATTGCTCATTTGTTTGACCGTTATAAGGTAGAGGGATTTCAGCATACGCATTTTTTAGAAATTCTGCTTCCTGACTGTTCTTTGATATAAGAGTTACATCACTGAAAGGTGTCTTGGCAATGAGAATGGAGGAGAAAAACTGTTGTTTAAAATCAATCCACTGAATTTTTGTGGTTAATGTTTCTTCTTCATCTGATGTTAGGGACATGTGTTCAACATCATCTTCAAAGAACTTGTAATATATCCCAGTGTACCGATTTTCAAAATCTTTACTCTTTTCCAATTGTGGCATGTTTATTCCCCAATTTAAAGTCAGAAAAGATGAGTTTGTAGCAATTACATCACCCATGTTATGAGTAATGATGTTAAAATCTACTATATAGCTGTCAGGAGATAATGTGTATTGATATTCAATATATTTGTCACTTGTGGCATATAAGCGCATAGCAAGTGTTTGAGGTTGCTCCTTTGCGTAAAGAGATTTTGTTGTTGTGCTAGGTACAAATAAGAAATTTTCAGTGTTGATCTCTTGATTTTGGGCATAAAAATTCATACCTAAAACACTTTCATTTTCTTTCCACAATATTAAAGGAAGCGAATCATGTGTACGGTATTTTTTTAAGTTGACAATGGTAATTCTTCCTCCTCGAGAACTGATATTCAGTTTGATATTGTCATTTTCCAATGTGTAAAGTTCTTCGCTAAGGCTGTCTTGCATGAATACACTGTCACTTTTAACTCTATCTGAGTTCCCTTTTGTTGTGGCTTCAATTTCTTGCTGTCGTTTTGCTGCAGCAATTTTCATTTTTTGTTGTTCTATTTGGGCAATAGAGTCTTGTCTGTGCATTTCCCGTAGTTGTTCTTCACTAGGGCGGTTAAGGTACGAAAAGCCTATTAGTATCAGGAAAATGATTACAAGACCGATAATTGTATTTTTGTCCATATTTTAATAATTAGTATACTGATTATGATAAACATGCTTTAATAAATGCAACAAATAGGGGATGGGGTTTAATGACCGTACTTTTATATTCCGGATGGAATTGTACGCCAACGAACCATTTGTGTGCTGGAATTTCAACTATTTCTGTTAATCCGCTTTCAGGATTAATACCTGTTGTAAGCATTCCTGCATTTTCAAATTCTTCACGATACTTACTGTTGAATTCATATCGATGGCGATGTCTTTCTTGTATTTCTTTTTGCCCATAAGCCTCGTATGCTTTAGAACCTTCTTTTAATTTACATTTATATGCTCCTAAACGCATAGTTCCGCCTTTGTCTGTAATATCGTGTTGTGATGCCATTAGATCGATAACAGGATATGCCGTTTTAGCTGCCATTTCGGTAGAATCGGCTCCTTCCATTTTCAATACGTTGCGAGCGAATTCAATAACAGCCATTTGCATACCTAGACAGATACCTAAGAAGGGAATGTTGTGTGTTCGGGCATATTCGATGGCTGTTAGCTTTCCACTGATGCCTCGATGACCGAATCCAGGAGCAACAAGTATTCCGTGTAAATCTTTCAGTTTCGCAGGTGCATTTTCTTTGTTTAATTCTTCGCTATGAATCCATTCAATATTTACTTTACAGTCGTTTACGGCTCCTGCATGAATAAAAGATTCTACAATTGATTTGTATGCATCATGTAGTTCGACATATTTTCCAACAAGACCGATGCGAACCTCCTTGCTGTAATTTTTTAGTTTATAGAGAAATTTTTTCCAATTGTCCAAATCGGGATCGCTGTTCAATGGTAGACCTAATTGTTCCAATACGATTTCATCCAATTTCTCTTCTCGCATTTTGATAGGTACTTCGTAGATGGTATCTACATCGATAGACTGCATAACGGCTTTGGGGGCCACGTTGCAGAATAATGCTACTTTTCTTCGTATTTCAGTATTTAAATCGTGTTCTGTACGTAGTACGATAATGTCTGGTTGTACTCCAATTTCAAGCAGGGCTTTTACGGAATGTTGAGTCGGCTTGGTCTTTAATTCTCCGGATGCATGTAAATAGGGTACTAATGTCAAATGAATCAGTACAGACTTTTCTCCTAATTCCCATCTCAATTGACGCACAGCTTCAATGAATGGTAACGATTCAATGTCTCCGACTGTACCGCCGATTTCTGTAATGACAACATCGTATTCTCCTTGATTGCCTAATAATTTGATATTACGTTTGATCTCATCGGTAATATGGGGAACAATCTGTACAGTTTTCCCAAGATAATCTCCTCGTCTCTCTTTCGTTATTACATTCTGATAAATACGTCCTGTCGTGATATTGTTCGCCTGTGAAGTAGGGCAACCTGTGAAACGTTCGTAGTGACCTAAATCAAGATCTGTTTCCGCTCCATCATCTGTAACATAACATTCTCCGTGCTCATAAGGATTCAATGTACCCGGGTCGATATTTATATAAGGATCCAGTTTTTGGTTGGCTACTTTATAACCTCTTGCCTGTAATAATTTGGCAAGCGATGATGCGATAATCCCCTTCCCTAAAGAAGAGGCAACGCCTCCGGTGACGAATACATATTTTGTTGACACTGTATATTGATTTAGTGATTTATCAAAGTGACAAAGGTAAGAAATTACAGTAAAAAGAAAAAGGTTAAAAGTAAAGAATTATACTTTTGCTTTTAACCTTTAACCTTTATGTCATAAATGGATGGTCTGTATCTGATTGTTTTAAATCATCTCATCCAATGCTTTTAGTTTTTCTTGCAGGAGATTTAAACGTTGGCGGGTTTTATCGATTTTCGATTCTAATTCATTTAAGAGTCCTTGGGATTTGTTGGATTTGGCAATGAAGCCAATGTTGTTTTCCCAAGTGTGGATGTCCGTCTCTAGCTGGTGAATTTTGGTTACAAGTTTTTCGCGTTCGTTGATAATCTTGTATTCTTTGTTCTCGTCTGAGTCTAAAGAGCTGATTTTGGCTCGGAAGCGTTCCAGATTGCGATCGAATTCGTCCAGGTTCAATTGATCAAACCAATGGTTGATAGAACTTCTGAATTCTTCTTGTATGGTATCTTTTTCTTTGATGGGAACAAAACCTATTTTGTTCCAGCGATTTTGAAAATCTTTCAATTTTTCAATGTCTTCCTCGATGTTTTTGCTGAGAGAAAATAGTTTTACCTCTTCTATCAGTGCTTTTTTCAGTTCTAGATTTTGTTCCTGTTCTGCATCCTTGTCTTTGAAATGCAGACTTTTGTTATTGAAGAAAACATCACATGCTGCGCGGAATCTTGCCCATACTTTGTTGGAGTATTTGCGTGGAGCAGGACCGATTTTTTTCCATTCTTTTTGACAGGCAATGATTTTGTCTGTTGTGGTTTTCCAGTCTGTGCTGTCTTTGATTGCTTCTACTTTTTCGCAAAGAGCGATTTTCAATTGCAGATTCTTTTCCAATTCAATATCTAATTCAGCATGGAATGCACGTTTCTTTTCGAAAAAAATGTCGCAGATACTTCTGAATTTTTTATATATCCGAGTGCGTTCTTTTTGTGGTACATTGCCAGATTGTTTCCATTCTTGTTGCAGGTCAAGGATTTTTTGTGTGGCAGCTTGCCATTGGGCCATGGTCTTGTATTCTTCGGATGTAATTGCCTCTGCTTTCGTGCACAATTCTTCTTTAATCCGTAAATTATTTTCCTGTTCTTCTTTTAAAGTTTCGAAAAATTTATGGTACTTGTCGTTTATTTGCGTACTGGCATTTTTAAATCTTTCCCACAGCGATTCTTTTTGCTCTTTGGGGATGGGGCCGATTTCTTTCCAGCGGGCATGTAAAAGTTGAAGTTGTTTAAATGCACCTGTGATGTCATTCCCTTTATCTAGCTTTTCAGCTTCTTCGCACAGTGCTGTTTTTTCTTCCAGATTGTGTTTGAGATCTAAATCGCGAAGCTCTTTGTTGATTTTTATGTAATTGTAGAAATTTTCAACATGGTGATGATACGTTTCTAACAATCCATTAAGTTGGGCTTGTGGCACAGGACCGGTGTTTTTCCACCGTTCTTGTAATTCACGGAATTCTTGGAACGTTTTGTCCATGGACTCTTCTTTTTGAATCAATACTTTCAGTTCCTCAATGATTCCTTGTTTGGTTTTTAGATTCTCTTCTCTTTCGGCTTCTGCTTGTCTGTTTTGTGCGCTACGTTTGTCTCTGTAGATTTTATACAATTGGTTGAAAGATTCTTTACTGTCGTTTTTATATTCAAAATTATCCGGACTATCTCCATCGGCAGTGAACGCGGCTAATGCCGTATTGTATTCTGCTTTGTATTTGGATTCAAATACTTCTGGAAGAGTATCCATGATGTCTTTTAATAAATTCATGGGATATTGTTCCATCAGCTTTTGCAGATGTTTTACAATTTCTTCGGTTGAAAAAGTCGAGAAATCAATAACGGGGATTCCTATAACTTCTTTCGCTGGTTCGGCAGTGGTTCCTTCATGATTGATGAGTTGCTCATCTGCAGTGTTAATGTCTCTGATGTTGTTTTCTTGCTCCATAATTCGTCAGCAGTTAAGTGTATGTGTACCAGATGCAATGTGCTTTGGTTAATTAATCATCACTTTATTTGATGATCCCAATGCTTTATTGAATTCACGAAAATAGTAATAAATTATGAAAGTGGCAAATTAATTTTTATTGTCTTTTAATTGTCTGTTTTTAAATGAACTCTTTGTACTTTTGTAGCAATTTCTGATTAGAGAATGTGATATGATAAATTGTAGAGATCATTATGTTGTCAAAAATTTTATATGGAATTGTTTGGGTGTTGAGTCTTTTGCCGTTGCGGGTGTTATATTTATTTGCAGATGTATGTTATGTTTTGCTTTATTATGTAATAGGTTATCGGCGTAAGGTCGTGATGATGAATTTGAAAAATTCTTTTCCTGACAAATCCGAAGCTGAATTGATCGGTATTGCCAAGGGTTTTTATCATCACTTATGTGATTTTTTTGTTGAGTCGTATCGGATGTGGAATATGTCGGCAGAGGAGATAAAGCGTAGGTGTGTTTTTAACAATAATGAAGTGGTGCAGCGTTATTTGAAAGAAGGGAGAAGTCTTATTGTTGTATTGGGGCATTATGGTAATTGGGAGTGGATGGCTTCTTATAGTTTGTGGATGTCTAAAGATGTTGATTTTTTTACTTTATATAAACCGCTTCATAATTTAGTGTTTGACAATATGATGCATCAGATTCGTTCGCGTTTTGGCGCAAAGCCTGTGCCTAAAAATGATGTGCTGCGCGAAATTGTAAATAATCGTCGGATAGGACGCCTCTTCTTTGCTGCTTTTATTGGTGATCAGACTCCTAATGCGGCAAATTTGAATTTCTGGATGGAATTTCTTCATCAAGATACTCCTGTATTGATTGGTACTGAAAAAATTGCCCGTAAGTTTAATCTTCCTGTCGTATCTCTGCGGATGCGAAAAGTGAAACGGGGTTATTATGAAGTGGATATTATGGACTTATGCAATAATCCCGATGCTTTAGAACCGGGAGAATTAACTCGTATGCACACGCATATGTTGGAACGTTATATTCAGGAAAAACCGGAATTGTGGTTATGGTCGCATCGTCGTTGGAAACATAAAAGGGAAATAAATTAGGAAATGAAAGTTGCTGTTATTATATTGAATTGGAATGGGGAAAAATTATTGCAGGAGTTTTTGCCATCTGTAATTCGGAATACCAATCCTGAAATAGGAAAAGTTATTGTGGTTGATAATGCTTCTTCTGATGGTTCCGCAACGATGATGCATACAATGTTTCCCGAAGTAGAGTATATACAATTTGACAATAATTATGGATTTGCAGGAGGCTATAACCGTGCTATTGCTATGCAGGGGGAAGAGATCGTAGTGTTGTTAAACAGTGATGTTGAGGTTTCTGAAGGATGGTTGGAGCCATTGGTCGATCTTTTGGAAAAGGATCATAATGTTGTAGCGGTACAGCCTAAAATCAAAGCTTATAAAGATAAGAAATGTTTTGAATATGCAGGAGCTTGTGGAGGCTTTATTGATTATTTGGGCTTCCCGTTTTGCCGGGGTCGGATATTGGGTACTCTTGAAACAGATGAAGGACAATACAATGATGTGCGGGAGGTGTTTTGGTGTAGTGGTGCGGCATTGTGTATACGTCGGGAAGCCTATATGCAGGTGGGAGGTTTGGATGAGCGTTTTTTTGCTCATATGGAAGAGATTGATATGTGTTGGCGTTTGCGGAATGCTGGAAGAAAATTGAATGTTTGTCCGGATTCTGTTGTGTATCATTTGGGAGGAGGTTCTTTGCCGATGGACCATCCTCGCAAATTGTTTTTGAACTATCGGAATAATTTGTTGATGTTATATAAAAATCTGAGTCGTTGTGAATGGAAACGTGTCTGTTGGCAGAGATGGTTTTTGGATTGTGCTGCAATGTTAATGTTTTTGTTTAAAGGGGAGTGGTCTCATGTCAAATCTGTAATACAGGCTTACCGCGAGTTTCTCTTGTTGAAAAAGCATTATAAACATGGAGTCGGAACTCGGCGTGATGCTTGTATTTATCCTCGTAGTTTAATATTCCGCTATTATTTTAAAAGAGTACGTACATTTTCAGAGCTGATGGAATAAACTTTTCTGTAATGGATTTGTCTAAGAATAGAAAGTAAATGAAGAATGTATCATGAATGTAATTGAAGATGATGCTATCCTCAAATTATTTCACGACAGCAATCGTGAACAGGATGCATTCAGATTGTTGGTAGACAAGTATAAAGAGCGTCTTTATTGGCATATACGTAAAATTGTCATAAGTCATGAAGATACAGATGACATTTTGCAAAATGTCTTTGTAAAAACATGGCAGCGTTTAAAAGAATTTCGTTTTGAATCAAAGCTTTATACTTGGATTTGTCGGATAGCAACCAATGAGGCTTTGAATTTTTTGAATGAAAAAAGACGTAAGGTTTATGGTAATTCAGATGAAATTTCTGATTTTTTGATCAATACCTTAGAAAGTGACAAATACTTTTTTTCTGAAGATAAAATCCAAAAAGAATTGCAGTGTGCTATCTTGATGTTGTCTGATAGGCAACGTATTGTTTTCAATATGCGTTATTTTGATGATATGTCTTATGAAGAAATTTCGCAGACATTGGGTGTGGCGATCGGCACTTTAAAGGCAACGTATCATAATGCCGTGCAAAAAGTGGAGGCAACTCTTAAAATTGTAGATACCTTAAATTAATCGGTAATGGAAAACATGAATGAAAAGTATAGGGAAAAAAATCCGTTTACAGTGCCTGATGGTTATTTTGATAGACTGACAGAAAGGATTATGGAACTTACGGAAAGTAAAAAGGAAATACATAAGTCGAATCTTTTACAGGTATTTCGTCCTTATATCGGTATTGTGGCGATGTTTGTGGTAATGATGGGCGGTATGTATATGCTGGTCCCGATAGCGATGGAAAGGGGAGAGGATTTGTTAAATGATACGATTGTTCAAGGCACTTCGGAGGAAGAAATATTGGCAGATGATATTTTTGATAGTGGGTTCAATCCGACGAATGACGAAATTATTGAGTATTTGGCAATCGAAATAGATAACTATGAATTGATATTGGCAGATGTTTACTAAAAAATGGTTATATGAAGAATTATTTGTTTATAATATTATTTTTATTTGGGACAGGGATTTGTTTTGCGCAGACAGGTAAGCTGACAGATGAAAAACGTAAAGAATTTGAAGCACAAAAAGTAGCTTTTTTTACTCAGGAATTAGAGTTGTCCCCAGAAGAGGCTGCTGTTTTTTGGCCTTTGTATAATGAAATGCAGAGAAAATATAGAGATATTGAGAAAATGATGAGAGCTGAATGTAAAAGAGTGCAGGAAGCAAAAGAGATGAAGGAATCGGATTATGTAGCCTCTATTAATTTTATTTTAGCTCATGAACAAAAAATGCGTGATGTCAAGAAAGAATATTATGGGAAATTAATGCAAGTCGTTCCTGCATCTAAAATTTGGAGATTAGAGAGAGCCGAGCATAAATTTCATCGCCGACTATTTGATAAACTGCGTCGGGGGTGTACACTTAAGAAATAATGAGTGAAAAAGTAGCCTAAAAGTTTGTAAGTTAAAAAAAATACTCTACTTTTGTCAGCGCAATTCGGTGCTACCAATGGAGAGTTGGGTGAGTGGCTGAAACCAACAGTTTGCTAAACTGTCGTACGGGATTACTGTACCGGGGGTTCGAATCCCCCACTCTCCGCAAAAACGCTGAAAGTCAGTAAATTAAAAAACAAACACCCGATTTTACACCCAAGAATGTAAAGTTGGGTGTTCTTATTTTTAAGATAATCCTCAAATTGTTGATAGAATGTTTGGTTTATAATATAAACTTATTTATATTTGTATATAGAATATGATGGAGAGAAGAAATACTCTCCTTTAATATTCGGTATCCGGTTTATTTTATAAACTAATTTATTTTACAGTCATGAGATTATATGTGATTCATGACACAAATGGGAACTGGCAACTTGACAAAGAAAATGAAATTCCAATCGAGTATTGCGCAACAAAACAGATTGAGGTTAAGGAAAATTGTCGGTGTTTTTCAATTACCTTGGTCGATATAAGAAAACAAATAAATGAAAATAGAAAAACGAAGTAATCTATGAAAGAAAACACTTTTTCTGAGAAAGACAGTTTAGAATTGATTTCTCAAATGTTGAAGCAGACAAAGCAGAACCTTGAAGTGGGAAGTGGTAACATTTTCCTTTATTACGGTTATTCCGCATTCGTTATTTCCGTGATTGTATTCGGATTGGTTTACTTTACGACAAATCCTATTTGGGCTGCCTTGTGGTTCCTGATGTTTGTTCCAAATATTATCATCGGAATAAAGAACAAAAAAGAAAAGCCCCGTGTGGTAACTTATATGGATAAGGCAATCATAAACACTTGGTTTGTCATCGGGACACTGTTTTTCCTTACCATTATTGCCATAATCATATTGGGACTGTGTATGGATAAGATAAGTTTTACTCTTATGCTTCCGTTGGGTTTGCTTTATGCAGCCATTGGAACTTCGATAACCGGAATCATAATGAATGAAAAGATACTTGTCTATACGCCTCTTTTTAGTTTCTTCATTGCTATATACATGTTATTGGCATTGAACCTACAAAATGGTGCTACGGCATTTTGGCATTTGTATTTTGGCGTGGCATTTGTTTTTATGATGGTTATTCCAGGGCATATTATTAACAGAAAATCAATAAGGCAATGTTCAAAGAACTGAATCCGCTTATACATTCTCAGTTAAGGTTGGCTATAATGACTCTACTATTATCTGTAAAGGAAGCGGATTTTACTTATTTAAAAGAAAAGACAAATGCTACTTCGGGAAATCTGAGTGTCCAACTGGATAAATTAAGTAGTGCCGGATATATACAAATGACCAAAGATTTTATCGGTAAGAAACCTCGCACTTCCTGTAGAATAACAGAAGCGGGGAAAAGAGCAATGGAAGAATATATAGAGTCATTAAAAACTTATTTTGAATTATAATTCAATTTGTTACACAAGAAATAGAGTAGCTAAAATAAAAGGCTGCTCTATTTATTATTATGCCTAAAAGGACTGTTACAATTTGAATCCTCTGCTTTTTCTTGGTTCTTCTGTCGGTTTTCTTAAGTTTTGCCGTAATCTATCAAACTGCTCTCTGAACCATTCTCCAACTTTCATTGGCTTGCTCCAAATCTTTCAATTTTCCACTGACGAAAAGAGAACCGACACCACTTGCTATAGCTGTGGTTGCATTGGTGGCTGTCTTCTTGAATTTATCAGTGCGTATTTCTGATTTTACCTGTTTCAGTTCCTGCGCGGCAAGATTTATCAGTGTTCCTTATGCTGTTTTACAGCATCCATGTATTGCAGTTCGGCTTTTTGCTTTTCAATGATGAAATCGTTTCGTTCCAGATGTTCCTTGCCTGTAACAGCCTTAGACTGTCCACGTTCCATCAGGAGAATGTCGGATGCCAAACTTCTGCATTTCTACCATATCCTCGTCGTTGAGCTTGCGGCTCTTGCCCGTACAAGGCTCGTAAAAATACCTGTTTTCATAATATTGTGTCCAAGGTATATAAAAGGCTGACATATTGGAAAACATGTCAGCCCTGATTTATTGCAGTCGTAAGATATTTTTATTGGAAGGCAAGAATTTTTAATTCCATTTCCAACACATGGATGTGACTTTGCACAACTTTTCCCATCTGCTTCTTTCAAGTTTCTCTATCTTGATATCATTAGGGTCGTTTGATAGCTGAAACTTCTCTACAGTGCCTCCTTTGGATTCATTGTAAGTTGCGATATAGAAAAAATCTTTTCCGGATTCTTTGGTATTGTCAAGATAAAGCATCGTGATTTCGTCTCCGAAATCTTGTAGTTCTTTGTAAGAGATGCCACTGGGAAGGAACTCGCAAGCATATAATTTGGAACCTGTTGCATAAAGCATACGTGGAGTGAGAGAACTGAAAGCAAATTTATTACTTTGTGCAATACCTGGCAGAGTGCTGATATCATAGCGTGCCAATTTTTTTGTTACGCTTGTCAGCATACTGTAAAGATAATATTTGTTTTCCGTTGATTTCATGATGGCGTAACTGACCAGACTGCCATTTATCTTATATAGAGAATTGTTGATGGCAATCATTTCATTCCCCGTTTTCCAGGTAAAGGGATCTCCTGCATTGTCCGGCAGGGTGTCGCAATAACTGGATGCCTGAGTGAATTGGGCAAAACGTTTGTTGTCCATATCGTATACCATTTGATTGCCGGAAATCATGTAAGGATGATATTGGTAAAGGGCTTCTGGATACGCCTTGAAATATGTTTCTGAATATTTGCTGTATTTGTTTATGCAGTTTCCGTATGCATTGGCATTCATCAGACTGTTGTTGATAAATATTTTGTTGTCTCCCAGCATATAGCGTTGGTAAGTGCCGTTTTGGAAAAGATCGCTTGCTGCAAATCCGTCAGTTACGGTAGGGTCATAGATCACTCCACGGATGTTAGTGGACACATCTGATGTAAGACTTTTTCTGTCCAGTTCAAATGTCCCGTCATCTGTCATCAGAAAGCAGCCTGCCATCCAAGGTTTAAAGCCTTCTCTGAAGGTGGAAAACATTTTTCTCGGACCTTTTAAGGAGGGGAGTCCTGAGTTTTTCAAAATATCGTGAGTGATAATGGTATCTCCTGTTGTACTGATTGTTACCATATCCAATGCTACTTCTCCGTTTTTCTCTCCTAGCATCAGCCAACCATTGGAAAAGAGGGTCGTTATTTTAAGCGTTGTGTGAGTCAGCCATTCTACTCCAGTTTCAAGGTCTTTGACTCCTAAACTGAGATAATAGGAACCCTCTTGGGCTGTAACCGGATAAACCAGATTTAATTGATCGGAAATCTTTATTATTTTCTCTTCGGATATTTGCTGGGAAGTTAGATACCAACTGTATTCGAAACGTCCCTCCGTCGTCGAATCTTGTGTGAAATTCAGAGTGGGAGAGATTCTAAGGGTATCTGCCAGCATGTAGGCGGAATAATTTTCCTCTAGATTGTCTACAACGCTGATTTCGTTGATTTCCTGATAGTCGTAATTGCCTTCGTCATCATAGCAGGCAAATAGCCCTGTCATAAAGAGAGCTGAAAGGATATATTTGAATTTCATAATATGATTGTTTAAACAAGATTAATAACCGCCACCATATAGATAGTTGCCCATTTTCATGGGTGTCCCGTCTTCTTCCAATATTTCGTTGCCATTCTGTTTTTGAGTCTGAAGCCAGGTGTCAAATCGTTGGCCGTAGGCTGTTGCACGGCTCGTATTCATTGCCTCTTTGCTGAAATCATTAATGGTCAGGTCAAACATTTCACACATTAGATTGAATTTCTTTATGGTGAATTTCCCAAGCAGTCCGGAATACCAGCCTTCCGGTTCTTTTATAATATCACTGATGATGATGGTGTGTTCGATGGCTGATATATTCACTTCTTCACTGCCTACAGAAGGACTCCATTTATGTTGGTCCGGCCAGGGATACCAGGTGCCGATGGGAAGGCGGAAATCTGCCGTCTCTTCCAGACGCAGTATGATCTTCCGGCTTGTATTGGCAAGGTCCGCCTGTTTGTACACTTTTATCGGAATATCCGTGTATTGTGTATTCGCCCGGATGGTGTGAATCTCCGGAATGGGATCATAGTCATAATTCACTTTTGCGGTATTGCCGGTATCTGCAACCACCACCTTGAATTGACGGTCTCTGTCAAGAGTGTTGCCGGTAATCTGGACACGCACTTTGATGGTGCTGTCTGTTCTTTTCTGCAAGAAAAAAGAAACATTTGATACAGGGCTTAGTTCCCATATGGTCGAATCGCCATATCCCGATTGCCAGGGGAATTGTACGGCAAAATATACTCCCGCATCCCCCTCATAGTTCATTAGCTCCGATTCGCAACTGTTCAGACTGAATAGGGCAGAAATAATGGTAATGTATTTGATAATTGTTTTCATGGCGTTGTGTTTAGTCAATTCGATTGTTCTTTTCTGAATCCGGCAGACCGGGAATATATTTGTTGGTAGTCATCTCAACGCTGAGAGGCCCCCAATAGCCTTGTCCATAGACAATGTTTTTTTTCGCCAGGCGCTTGTAATAGAAAAACAGTTGCCCTTCACCGATGAACTCGCGTTTGTACTCTTTTTCCAGTTCATCGGCCAACAGATTGTAGTCTGTAAGGTTTTTAAGAGCACGTGCATTCCGTACCTTGTTAATCGCTTCCAGAGCCTTGTCCGGGTTGGTTTCGCATTCTGCTATGATATAGTACATCTCGGATATGCGTATCATCGGCACTAAATAACGGTATTCCTTTTGTAGCTTTTCTTTTTCGTCATCTGGATTTGATAGGAGAACGTCATTGTATTTGATGAAATAAAATTGTTCCACCTCCTGTGGGCTTTTGGCCTTTTTCCACTGGTGTTTATAGCGGTAATCGGTTTCTTCGTACATCCCGTTAACGGTGGCATCGCTTACTCTCAGTACATTGGCATCTGCCAGACTGTTGGAAAAGTAGTTTTTCCAGATTTCACTGCGTTTCAGATTATATTGGGCGAAGAGCAACTCAGTCTTGTACACACGGTCTTGATCGTCATTGCCGCGTATGATGAATGGGAAAATTTCATCGTCTTCTTTCTGTACTGCCTCAACGACCTTCCTGGCATATTCCAAGGCTGTTGTCCGGTCATTGCAATAGAGTGCGGCTCTGGCTGTCAGTGCCTGGACTGCAAAATAGTTCAGACGCAGGTTGCGGTAACGCAGATCATTGCTTTCTCCGAATCCGCCGGGAGAGAATAAAGCACCCTCCGTAAGGATGGGGTCATGGTCTTTCAGAAGAGATTCGGCTGCCTTCAGATCTCTGAGGATTTTCTCGTATACGGCATTGCCTGTCAATAGAGGACGCACTTCAATGATAGGACTTTCGGCATAAGGAATACTTGTCCCTTCCGGATTCTCCTTAAAAATAGGTCCCCATATGCGTAGCATTTCAAAGTGGAAAAAAGCACGTAAGGCCAAAGCTTCTCCCTTGATGATGTGGTAGTATTGGGTGCCTAATATGTCTTTTGCTTTATCGCAATGTTCGATGATGGTATTGCTGTTGACAATCAGATTGTAATATTTTTCCCAAATGTTTTGGTAAGTCTTTTTTACTTCTTCTTGCTCATAGGCAAAGTCTTTATAGTTTGTATAAGCATGGGTATTGTATCCCATTGCCTCTGTATAATATTGTGCCAGAACGTCAAATAGGGCGGCTTGCATCCATCCTCCATATAAGGTGGGGGAGCTCATTTCAATGTACACTCCGTTCAGTGCGGTCATGAATCCTTCCCGGCTGTCAAATAGATTGTCTTCCATAATCCGGTCTTCCGGTTTTATTTCCAGCCATTTGTTGCAGGAACTGAGTACAACACCGGAAATTAACAACAGGTATAATATATATTTTTTCATTGGTCGGATAGTTTATTGATTATACATTAGAATCTGAGGCTGATGGAAAAGGCAACAGAGCGGGCAAAAGGATATTCGATTCCCCGTTCTTCTTTTATGGACGAACATCTGAAAATATCATTCATATAGGCATTCACGCTCATGGAAGAGGCTCCGATGCGTTTTAGCCAATCTGCGGTCGTTTCATAGCCGATGGTGATGGATTCTCCCTTGAACACATTCTCTTTCAGAACAAAACGGGAAGACATCTGTGTGGAAGTACTCTTGGCTATACTTTTAAATTTAGTTTTTTGTCCGGGATATTGCCAGCGGTCGTAAAGGGCCCGTTTGTCATGGTTATTGAAAAGATTGTCTTGTGAGATATTTTCAACTTTGTTGAATAGTGCGCTTGCAAAAGTATAGCCTCCCACCTGATACCGGAAATTGGCAGAAACGGACAGACCTTTGTAGTATAGTGTGGTGCCCACAACTCCTTCCAGTTTTGGACGGGAGTTACCGACAATGACTTCATCTTCAACGTTCCATTCAAAACTGCTTGTCCCGTCTTTTTTCAAGAATAGTTCATTACCGGTGGTGGGGTCGATCCCCAGAGACTTCACGGCCCACAAATCATCAGGGCTGCCGCCGTCGTAATAGCGGGTCATGTTTTTGGCTTGGATATTGTTCTGATTCAGCTTCTCCAGAGAATTTCCTACGTTTTTATATTCGCCTTTTTCATGACGGAAAGTCCCTCTGATGCTCCAGTTGATTCTCTCCTGCGGACGGTATATGGGTGAAAAACTGATTTGTCCGTCTGTACCTTTGATGGATTGCTTGCCGATATTGGTGGTCAGTGAGGTGGTTCCGGTTGAAGTCGGCATGGATATAATCACTAATAACGGGTCGGTTTCTTTGTTGTAATAGTCAATGTTGAAACGCAGACGGTTTTGCAGTAACACAACGTCGATGCCGACGGATTTTTCCATGGTCTTTTGCCATTCCAGATCAGGATTCCCGAATTGGTCGATAAGCGCACTGCTGCCGAATTTGTTTCGGAGCCAGGAGTTGTATTTGTAAGTTTTCATTGCCTGATATGCACTAAAATTCTGGTTACCGGGATTACCGATAGAACCGCGTATTTTCAACAAGGAGATCCATTCGACTTCTTTCATGAAATTTTCATTGTGGATATTCCAGGCCAGACCGACAGACCAGGTATTGGTGAACAGGTTGTTGGCTCCGAATACTGACGACCCGTCCGCACGGTAAGTGGCATCCAGCAGATAGCGGTTGTCGAAGGCATAGTTGGCTGTTACGTAGAAACTGGTACTTCTGGACACTGTCTTCGAATACAGAGGCTTGGATCCCTCTTTGTAGCCGCTTGAGAAGGATGGATTGATATAGAAATCATTGATGAATCCTACGGTACTGTATCCGCCAGAACGGTTGGTCGTCTGTTGGAATTTCCATCCGCCGACGAGATTTACTTGGTGTTTGTCCGCAAATAGTTTACCGTAAGTCACCGTTAAATCGCCATCGTATGAAAATGTCCGGTTATAGGATTCTGAATAGCTTCCTCTTTCCAACTCCGTAGTTTCTGCAAAATCAGGGTGTTTCGGCGACTTGAAAGCTTCGCTGTCCTGATCTTTGTAAGTAAGGCCGATACGGCCTCTGGCTCTCAGATCAGAAGTGATATCCCATTCTATCTGAAAGTTGTCGTTCAGACCAATGCCTTTCGTCTTGTCCACATGTTTCAAAGTAGCGGCATATAGAGGATTGTATATTACTTTGTTACCGGGCAGCGAATCTAAAGACATGCTTACCTCTCCATCTGCTCCTTCTTTGCGGTAGTAAGGATTTGCCTGTGCATATTTTGAAAAGGATACAGGTTCGTGGTCGGCGTCTGTATATTCAAAGTAGGCTTTATTGGCAAACCGAAGATTCTTGATTCGGTAGTTTAAATCCAGATTTACGGCAATGATATCTTTGTCAGAGCCCTTCATGACGCCCTTTGTCGTTCCGTAATTGACCCCCAGGCCATATCTCATGGCTTCATCTCCTCCGTCGACATATAGGTTGTGTCGGTGGGAGAATGTCGTTCTCAAAGGTTCGTTCATCCAGTATGTGTCCACCCCGCGTGCGATTTCTGCTGCTTTTTTGTTGTATAGTTCGTTTAAAGACAACTGATTGCTGGGATATTCACTGGTGTAATAGCCTGACAACTTTTCAAATTCCAGTTTCTCTCTGGAATTCATCAGATTATAATCTGTCAGGTCGGCAAACGACACGGTGAAGTCTCCTCGGTAATTGACCCTTAATTGACCGATTTCCGGCTGTACGGTCTCTACGACCATGACTCCGTTGGCGGCTTTTGAACCATAAATGGCGGTAGAAGCTGCATCCTTTAAGATTGTCACACTGGCTACACGGTCAAGACTTAAGTTCATGATTGTTTCAAGTGTCGTTTCAAAACCGTCCAGAATAAATAGCGGTTGATTCGGGTCTGTGCCGTATTCTTCCTTGAAGCCCGCAATGGATGTTTTCCCGCGGATTTCAAGGTCTGGAAGACGATTCGGGTCCGAACCCCACTCCTTGCTGTCCATGACTAAGAGTGAAGGATCCAGGGTGCGGAGACTTTGGATGATGTTTTGGTTGCCCACTTGTTTTAATTCATTGCTGGTATAGGTCGTGGCGGCTCCCGTAAAGCTCTCTTTTTTGCGGCTGAAAATACCGGTTACGACAACTTCGCTTAGATTTTCTGCCGTTTCTGTCATGGTTACTTTCAATGGCTGTGCGGGATTTTTTATTTCTACTTCTTTGTTGTCCATCCCGATGAAGGAAAAAACCAGAATCTTTCCCTTTGCATCCGGTACGGCTAATTCGAATTCTCCTTCTGCATTGGTTGCCGTACCCAGGGTGGTGTTTTTTATCAGCACCGTAACTCCCGGCAGGGGGGTCCCTGCATTTGTCATTACCTTGCCTTTCACGGTCGTTGCCCGGGGCGTTTGTGTCTGTTGGGGTGATTGTTGGAGGATGATGGTATTGTCCTCGATGATGGCAATGAATCCGCTTCCCTCTAAAGCCTGGGTTAATACATCTTTGATGGGTTTGTTCTTTACATTGATGGTGATGGAAGGTATGGCCTGCACTTTATTGTAGTCATATATAAAACCTACATCGCATTGGCTTTTTATGGCTTCGATGAATTCTGCTATTCCGGCATTCTTTAGTGTAACGCTTATTTTTTGATGTTGTGAAAAGGCATTCGCACTCAGATTTGTGTTGAATACCAATAAGAAAACAAGTAATTGGGATATTCCCAATGGCATTTTTCCGCGTTCTCTGCGCCGGAAGATACCGGTCGGCTGAATGGGTGTTTTTTTCATAATTGATGTTTATTTAGATTAAAACTTAGTTTTCACCTGTACAATGTTGTCGTTCACTGTAAAATCAGCATCGCTGCTTTTTTTCAACAGATTCAGAATGGTATTGAAGTTTTCAAACCGTTGTATTTCCCCGGAGAATAGGATTTCCTTGCATCTGCTGTTCTGATAAAATACCTGAAAGTCATACCATCTGCTCAAGGTGTTTAATATGTCCTCCAAACGTTTCTTCTGGAAGATATATTTTCCGTCTTTCCAGGCTGTGTATTCATCGGTTGCCACCATTTCGTGGATAATCTTTGCATGTTTTCTGTCGTAGCGTACCTGATAGCCGGGTGTCAGAGTGTATACCTTGTTGCCGTATTGTGGAAATTCAACGTTTACTTTGCCTTCCACTAATGTTGTGGCTTCGAAATTTTCTTCCGGATAGCTTGTGATTCCGAAGGAAGTGCCGGATACCGTGACTTTTTGGGAGCCTGCATATACCGTGAATGGTCGTGTGCTGTCTTTTGTCACTTCAAAATAAGCTTCTCCTTCCAGGTATATTTCCCGTTTGTCAGGACCGAATGCGATCGGATATTTTAATTGTGATTCTGAATTCAACCAGACTTTGCTGCTGTCTGCCAGTATCAGTTGGAATTCTCCTCCGCGGGGGACTATGATTTTATTGTATTCCAGCCTCAGATTCTTTTCTTTTATTTGATGTTTGTAACATAAATAATTGCTGTCTATATGGATATGTTTTTTTATTTGTGCTTTGTTATTTTCCGTTAATTGGTTTAAATTCAGTGTACTACCGTCTTCAAGTTCAAGAATGGCACTGTATTTTCCGGGAAGGATTTCCGAAGAAACTGCTTTTTCGGGAGTGCTGTCGTTTTTTTTCAGCCAAAGGGAAGATGATATCAGTATCATGGCGACCGATGCTGCTGTCATGATTGCTGCAAATAGATTGTGCCTGCGGGTATGCCTGTCTTTTTTTATGCGTTTCGCTAGTTTTGACCATGCTGTGTCCGTCTGTTCTTTGCCGATACTTGGTTCGTGTCTCAGTTCGTGGTATTCCTGAATCTTTTTAAAGTATTTTTGGTGGGAACTATCTTGATACCACTCTTCAAAAAGCCGGTTTTCTTCCTTATTGACTTTGCCTTCGATCTTTTTGTAGATGATTTTTATGTCTATGTTCGAATCATGCATGATATAATCAGATAGTGTAATGGTACATGTTTTTTATTTTATTGCATGAGTAAAACGTTTGCACAATTGTTTTGTGTGACAAAAGAAATGTTTTTAACAAAAATATTTTATTCTGTTATAAAAAAAGGGTGGAATGCTGTAATAAAAAAGTCTTGTGTAACTGAAAATAGATCAGGACAAGAGCCTTAAAGTCTTCCGATAATAATTCGCGTAGCTTTTTGTAGCCTCTTGAGATTTGTGTTCTGACTGTATTGACGGATATGCCTAATATCTCTGCGATTTCAGAGTATTTATATCCGTCTGTGATATTCATTTTCACAATTTGCCGGCATTGTTCCGGCAGGGCGTTGAGCGCTTCATTTATTTTTTTGACCAATGTTTCATTGATTCCTTCGTCAATATCGGTCGTATACATCAGTGCTTCAGCTGTCAGTAGCTGGTAATTGTCCTCTACTTTCAGATGGCGCAGATAATCGATGGCTATATTGCGGGAAGTAGTATATAGCCATGACTTTAAACTGCTCGTGTTGGGAAAATCGGATGAGCTTTCGTATAGTTTGAAAAATACGTCTTGAGCGAGGTCTTGAGCCTGTGCCGTATCTCCAACGTGTCGCTCGATGAAGGCTACAAGTCGGGGATAATACTGTCTGAATGCCTCTTCAAATTGTTTTTCTGTATAGCCTTTTTGCCTTGCTGTCATATGTCAGGTCGGTTTACGGATGCAAATTTAGCAAACATTTGTAATGTTCGCTTGTAAAAAAATATGGAATAATAAAAAAATGCCCCTTTTGAGGGCATTTTATAGGAGAAAAGGTTTGTCTCTTACTTTGCGTAGTTGATGGCACGGGTTTCCCGGATGACTGTAACTTTTACCTGACCGGGGTAGGTCATCTCGTCCTGGATACGTTTGGCTATGTCAAATGAGATTTTTTCAGCCTCTGTATCTGAGATTTTTTCACTTCCCACCACTACTCGCAATTCTCGGCCGGCTTGAATGGCATATGTTTTTACGACTCCGTTGTATGATAAAGCAAGGTCCTCCATATCTTTCAAACGCTTGATATACGATTCCACCACTTCGCGGCGTGCTCCCGGACGTGCTCCTGAAATGGCGTCACAGGCTTGGACGATGGGGGCAATCAGAGTGGTCATTTCAATCTCTTCGTGGTGAGAACCGATAGCATTGCAGATATCCGGTTTTTCCTTATATTTTTCTGCCAGTTGCATACCCAGAATGGCATGTGGTAATTCCGGTTCGTCATCAGGCACTTTGCCTATATCGTGTAAAAGACCGGCGCGTTTGGCTTTTTTTACATTCAGTCCCAGTTCGGCAGCCATGATGGCACAAAGATTGGCCGTCTCTCGGGCATGCTGTAATAGGTTCTGGCCGTATGAAGAACGGTATTTCATCTTACCGATCAGGCGGATCAGTTCCGGATGCAATCCGTGAATACCCAAATCGATGGTTGTCCGTTTACCGGTTTCGATAATCTCTTCTTCAATTTGTTTCTTCACTTTATTCACCACCTCTTCGATGCGTGCAGGATGGATACGTCCGTCTGTTACCAATTGGTGGAGAGAAAGACGGGCGATTTCTCTTCTTACCGGATCAAAGCCTGAAAGCACGATGGCTTCCGGGGTATCGTCAACAATGATTTCAACGCCGGTAGCAGCTTCCAGCGCACGGATATTGCGTCCTTCTCGTCCGATGATACGTCCTTTGATTTCGTCTGAATCAATGTGGAATATCGATACGGCATTTTCCGTCGCCGTTTCTGTCGCTACCCGTTGGATAGTTTTGATTACCAACTTTTTGGCTTCCATATTGGCGGTCATTTTAGCCTCATCCATGATTTCATTGACATATGATATGGCTTCTGCTTCCGCTTCTTCTTTCAGTGAATTGATGAGCTTTTCCTTCGCCTGTTCGCCCGACATGCCTGAAATCGCCTCCAGCTGTTCGATCTGCTGTTTCTTCAGTTTGTCCAACTCTGCTGTTTTCTTTTCAAGCAGTTCCTTTTGAACTTCGATATTGCTCTGCTGGTTCTGAATGTCCTTGTTTTTACGTTGGATATCCTCCAGTTTGCGGGAAATGTCTGTCTCCTGCTGCTTTAATTTATTCTCTACTGCCTGAATTTTATTGTTTCGGGCTGCCACCTGTTTGTCGTGTTCTGCTTTTATCTGCAAAAACTTTTCTTTGGCTTGTAATATCTTGTCTTTTTTTATTACTTCAGCTTCAGCTTCGGCTTCTTTGATGATGTTTTGAGCCCGATGTTTCATCGCTGTTTGCAATGTAATCCATCCGATAGCTGCACCTGCCACTAAAGCAACTAATGCGATTATGATCGTTGTGTACATATTTAATTAATTTATAATAGTGTTTATATATTTACATAAAAAAATCCCGCACTATTTCTTTTTAATAAAACCCCTGAATGACACGGGTAGAGCTGCCATTTGATTCAGACTTCCACTGTTCCGAAGAAACCCCGAAGGGTTGAGGCCTGTCTTCAGCAAATTAAGCGTCCGCTCTAATAATTTAAGTGTTGAGTTTTTCGCTTAAAGTCGAAATAATGCGGGAATATCTATTTCCAAAGAACTATTTTCCGATACTTACTCTTTGATGTATTCATCAAGTTTTGAATTTATCTGTTCTATCTCTCTATATTTTTCATCCTGTTGCAACATCGTTATTGTGTGTTGCAGCGAAACGAATGCCAGGAAATAGAACGGTTCCGGCTCCGGATGACCGGATTTATATTTTAAAACGCGATCATTAATCTCTTTGGCCGCTTTCCTGACAATTTCTTCATCGGAAGCCGTTATGTTCAGACTGAGAGGAATGTCGGCAATTGTTAGGTTAATGTTACGTTTTTCTGACATATTCAATTATTCAAAAGAGCAATACATTTGTCAATTTCCCGCACCAGTTGGTTAATTCTCTTTTTAGCTTCAAGACTACCCTCTCCGCTAGAAATTGCATTGGCCACTCTGGCTGTTTTAAGTTTTTCTTGCAAATCTTGCTTCTCTTTTACAGCGACCTCCAATTCAGATTGCAGTGTCTCTATTTTGCTTTCCAAATCTTTGTTCCGCTCCAAAGAGGATATATATAGTTTTATTAATTTTCCGATCTTATAGTCAAGCTCGTTAACAACGATATCGTGTTTTGCTGCCATAACTTAATCTTTTCATGACAAAGATATGATTTATTCTTTAAATTATCAAGGGTCTGTATATATTTGCACAATATTTTTGTTGATTTATTGATATGGGCAAAAGATTATATGGCGTTTTTCTTATCGCTTTTTTTTACAATAGTTTGATATTGTTTGTGTTGGATGAGGCGGCTGCACAGAAGCTGGTCAGGCCGCTTCGTGATATGACTTCATTGAGCGGTAATTTCGGTGAATTGAGGGCAACACATTTGCATTCGGGAATCGATATCAAGACCGGAGGAGTGGAGGGCTTGCCCGTAATTTGTGTGCAGGATGGGATTGTGTCGAGGGTGGCGGTCTCTCCGGTCGGTTACGGATTGGCTTTATATATCGATCATCCGGACGGGACGACTTCTGTTTATGGGCATCTGCAACGTTTCGAACCCCGTCTGGCTGCTTTGGTAAGGGAAATCCAATATGCCGAAGAGAGCTTTTGTGTGGATGAGCATATTTTGCACAGACGGTTGGCGTACAGGAGAGGCGATACGATTGCTTATAGTGGCAATTCCGGTTCATCCGCAGGTCCGCATCTTCATTTTGAAATTCGGAATACCCGTACGGAACATACTTGGAATCCTCTCCGTTTTTATCCTATACGGGATTTGAAAGCTCCTCAGGTGAAATACTTGGGGCTCTATTCGGTGAAAAAGGACGGACGGGTGGAATTCCTTCGTAGCTGTCCCGTCAAAAATGAGGGGTCGGGCAAATACACTGCCGGACGTTATGTGGTGCCGGCAGGTAAAATAGGAATCGGGGTGCATGCTCTCGATTATATGGAAAATTCCTGGAACAAGTTGGGTGTGTATGTCTTGGATGTTGTAGTGGGTATGGATACTCTTTATCATTTGTCTATGGATTCCTGTTCGTTTCTTCAGTCGCGTCTGATTAATGATGTAAAGGATTTTGAACGTTATAAAAAGCGAGAGACATTTTACCGTTGTTTCGGAAACCGGCAGCAGGAATTGCTCGCCGTGACGATGAAGGGTGACGGAACAATAAAGGTGGAAACCGACAGTGTCGTACAGGTTAAAATGTATTTGTCGGATATAAATGGCAATGTCAGCCGGCTTGTTTTCGAATTGAAGGGGAAATCATTGCAACCGGTCTGTTTGTCCGATAATGATATATTAAGGTATGGAATTCCGCATATACTGGAAAAGGGGGATTGGCGGGTGGAATTGGATGCCGATGCTCTTTTCTTTTCTGTCGGGCGGATGGCGGATATCCGGCAGGATTCAGTGTCGGGTTGTGGGATATTGATTCTTTCAGAGAAAGATACACCCCTGTATCAGAAGGGACGCCTCATGGTGAAGGGTGTGTTTAGCGAAAAGTCACTTCTTTGTGAAGTGACTTCTTCCGGCAGAAAATATCCGTTGCCTACCACTCGTACTGTAGAAGGTCTGAAGGCGGAAATCGGTTCCCTCAACCGTTATATGGTCGTGGACGATACCATCGCTCCGTCAATTGCCTATTTAGGCAAAGGTGCAGGAAAAACCTTACGGTTTAAAATAAAAGATGATTTTTCGGGTATCGCTTTTTATCGGGGTGAAGTCAATGGTAAATGGTGTCTCTTCTCTTATGACCCGCGGACGGCTATTCTTCAGTGTAAAAGTACGGAACCTGTGTTTGTGAAGGGGAGACCCAACGAAGTCCGGATTGTTGTAGAGGACTATGCACAAAATCGCAAGGAATTGTCCGTGAAAGTCGTGTTGCCTTAATTTTTCACTCAATATTGTTTGCTTGTTGCATCAGCTTTTCTCCGAGGCTGATTTGGGGTAAATCTATGCCAAATCTATATCACATCTAGGATGTAAGCTATATGAATCCTATATGAATGCTATATGAATCCTATATTTATAGCTTTTGAATAACTTATTGACAGGATTTTATTAGGCTTTTACATAGATTTCACTTAGATAGGATATAGGTTTGATAAGGTGTTGAGTGTATGGTGATCATTTTGGTCCTTTTTCTTATTCAAGAAGGTTTATGATAATTTGATGGCATTTTATTCATTCCTTATATTGTACTGAATAAAAAAACGTATTTTTGTGCAGAATAAAATGGATAACGGATAAAAAAATGATGGAGATGATAGAAGAAGCAAAAAAAATG
>JAHHTT010000059.1 GCA_020024465.1 Odoribacter sp. | reverse complement strand
TCCAAGATTAAACCCATGGGATAATAATAAAGTGAAATATGTATAGTTTTTCGGATATTATTACCAGCAGTTTGATTGGTTTCATCATTGCGCTGACAATCAAATACCTGTTGGAAAGATGGAGCGCAAGCACAGCTTATAAAAGGGAACTGCGCAAACAGATTTTTCAGCGTAAAACAGATGCAGTCGAACGAGCCATGTCATGGTATCAGGAGGCATTTGATATGTATAGTTTATATCAGATGGCCATAAGCGAATACGATGGTACGCCCAATCTCGCGGTTATGGCAAAGATCCAATACGTTAGCATGCAGACGACCAAGCTGATGCAGGATACATCTGTTAAACTGAACCCCATCTATCTTTACTATGATTTTTCGGATATTAATCGGAAATATCAAGTTTTAGAATCGGCTCAGACTATAAATAAAGCATTTGCACTCATAGGACAAATGCAGCAGCACATGTCATCGGATCCTGTGATTGATGTAGAGGAGCAGAAGGACCGCGAACAATGGTTCTATGAATTAAAGGAAACCCTTGATATTGCGGCTTCCGCCATGGAGAATCAAAAGAGTGCAATCGTAGAAACCCAGCAGCGATTGCGGGACGAATATAAGAAATATTTTACCTTTTAGTAAAATATAATTTTACTAAATTGCAGATAATTAGTGTGTTATTTGTGGTGCATAGTACATCTATGAGATAGAAAAAGATTACAATGTTTGTTTTTTATTATAGTAGGTATGTGCGCTGATTGTTTAATTTGTAATAATAGAAAAGCTACTCAAACAAATTCTCATATCATACCAAGTTTTTTAGTGGCAATGGTTTCAAGTTATGATGGAAGCTATAAGAGAGGTAAGGGGTTGATGTTCACTATCAGTTCTTTTCAGGAAAAGACATATACGGGAGCTTTGCCAGATACGAAACTTGAAGAGATATTTGATACTGATAATTTAACGGACAAGCGTATTAAAAATGAATTGTCTGATAATACTGTGGCTAAAGATTATATCTTTTGTCCTGAATGTGAAAGAAATTTGTCTAGATATTTAGAAACGCCATATGCTGAAAGTTTATGCAGAGATAAAAAAATAGATTATGATATTCCTGTCTTCTTTTGGATTTCTGTAATATGGCGGATGTCGTCATGTGGTAATTACTATGGCTTTAAGTTGCCCGATGAAATAAATGACAAGTTGCATGATAATCTTAAACAATATCTTCAAATGAAAGAAGAAGGGCAAGATACCTCCCTTCTTCTTAGAGATATTAATTTCCAGTATAAAATCTTACAATGTAAAGATTTCTGTAAGAGTAATGCTGGGTATATATATTGTCAATATAATGAGCGTGACAGTCTATTGGTAATGTCAATGGGAGATTTGTGTGTATGCGAACAGGGGCAAAGCTAAGGCTGAATGATGAATTTCAGATTTTAGATAAAATGTAGGAATTGTCAGGGTTTGGTCGATATATGCCCATTAGAATGAAGATGTTATTTTTCCAAATGTTATATGATGAGAGTGTTAAAATAGGAGAAAGGCATACTGTGCAACGATATCTAGATATATTTACATTTCTTAGAAAGAATGTCCATTTGTGGTATTAGGGTTTGCCTATTGAAAATTAAAAGTATAATCCTGATAACTCACCATATTCAAAATTAGAGCATGAGTAAATGGGAACTTATGTTGATACTTGGGTTGATTATTTTGGGATATTAAAGTCAGGGAATAGAGGTGTCTAGGATGAGGTTGTAGGAGGATATTAAACTTGCTAAAATTTTGCTGACATTTTGTGTTAATTGAGACAATTTAAGATGATGGATCTTTCATACTGGAGTAATTGCGGACATGATGCGGACACGGAAAACGAAAAATCGCGTTAAACGAAAGTTTGACGCGGTTTCTGGTGCCCAGGACAAGACTCGAACTTGCACAGCCTTTCGACCACTACCACCTCAAAGTAGCGTGTATACCAATTTCACCACCTGGGCAATTCCAATCTTGGAAATAAGAACTTTATATGTGCCCAAGATAGGACTCGAACCTACACGGCCGTAAAGCCACTAGTACCTGAAACTAGCGTGTATACCAATTTCACCACTTGGGCATCCACTCTTTGTTGTCCCACTAGGATTCGAACCTAGACTGACAGAACCAAAACCTGCTGTGCTGCCATTACACAATGGGACAAGGTGGATGTGTCATTATTGACGGGTGCAAAGATACAAGCATTTTTTTTATCTGCAAAAAAAATGAGAAAAAATTAGGCTAAATAATAATTTCCGTGTTTTATTCGCCATATAATATGTATATTTGGCAGCATTTTAAGTTAATAGAAGCAGAAAATTATCCTTATTATGAATATGTACACTATAAAAGACCATCCAAATCTAAGTTTTAGGCTTATTAACCGTGTAACCGGATGGGTTACATTCGTTATTGCCAGCCTTACGTACATCCTTACAGCAGAGCCAACAGCTAGCCTGTGGGATTGCGGAGAGTTCATAACAACCTCTGTGGGCCTACAAGTCGGACACCCTCCCGGCGCCCCCTTGTTTATGATTATTTCCAGGCTATTTGCCATTTTTGCTCCGTCCATGGATACGCAGGCCCTGATGATTAATTATATGTCAGGATTATGTTCCGGATTCACAATCTTGTTCCTATTTTGGTCCATTACCCATCTGGCGCGGAAAATTGTCGTAAAAGAAGGAGAAGAAATGACTTTAGGACAAATGCTTGCCATTTTGGGAGCTTCCTTAATCGGCTCGTTAACCTATGCTTTCACTGACACCTTTTGGTTTTCGGCTGTTGAAGGTGAGGTATATGCCATGTCATCACTATTTACGGCAATTGTATTCTGGGCCATTTTGAAATGGGAGAATGTTGCATTTGAACCATACGCCAACCGCTGGCTAGTGTTTATCGCTTATCTGGTCGGACTGTCTATCGGAGTGCATCTTCTGAACCTGTTGGCAATTCCGGCAATCGTATTTGTCTACTATTTCAAGAAATATACCCCAACCACCAATGGCATTGTCAAAACCGGATTGTTATCTCTGGTGATTCTCGGCTTTGTCAACTTTATGCTGATTCCGGGCGTCATCAAAATAGCCGGCTGGTTTGAACTGGTGTTTGTCAACGGCATGGGTCTGCCGTTCAATACGGGTGTTGTGGTATATGTACTGCTTATTATCGGTGCTTTAACTTGGGGCATTCGCTATACATTAAAAAAAGGAATGCCGATATGGAATACTATTCTCACCTGCTTTATGGTGATTTTAATAGGTTATTCTTCATACTCTATGGTCGTTATCCGGTCATTAAGTGATCCTCCAATCGATGAAAACAGTCCGGACAACGTATTCTCGCTGTTATCCTATATTAACCGCGAACAGTACGGGAAATCTCCTCTTCTATATGGCCAATACTATAACGCTCCAATTGTATCTTATAAAGACGGGGAACCTATCTATTACCAAAATAAAGAGACTAAAGTTTATGATGTTATCGGTCATAAACAGGAATTTGAATATGACAAGCGTTTTTGTGGTATTTTCCCTAGAATGCATAGTAATACCCGTCCTTATTATCCGCAACAATATCAGGCTTGGGGTGGTAAAAACAACGGCCCGACCTACAATGTAAACGGAGAATCCGTCACCCGACCCAGTTTTGGAAACAATTTGCAGTATTTTTTCAACTACCAGTTAGGACATATGTATTGGCGCTATTTTATGTGGAACTTTTCCGGCCGTCAGAATGACATTCAGGGGAATGGAGAAATTACTCACGGCAATTGGATCACAGGTATCAAATTCCTTGACGCGATCCGCCTTGGTAATCAGGCTGAACTTCCGGATTCTTTAAAATCCGAAAAAGGCTACAACAAATATTATATGCTACCTTTTATTTTAGGTCTGTTGGGAATGTTTTACCAATATCGGAAAGGACGTACAGGCAAACAGGATTTTTCTATTGTAATGATGCTTTTCTTTTTAACCGGTATTGCCATTATCATCTATCTGAACCAACCTCCGATGGAACCGCGAGAACGCGACTACGCATACGCGGGTTCGTTCTATGCCTTCTCTATCTGGATTGGATTAGGCGTGCTTTCTGTCTGGGAATTCATCAATTCAAAAATCAAGAAAATCTCTCCGGCAACAACCGCCATTGCAACGACTGCCATATGCCTTTTCACTGTACCGGTGAATATGGCAGCACAGAATTGGGATGACCACAATCGTGCTGGAAGGTATGCGACAGTAGCACATGCAAAGAATTATTTGAATTCATGTGCACCCAATGCTATTCTCTTCACTTACGGAGACAATGATACATTCCCATTATGGTATGTACAGGAAGTGGAAGGCTACCGCCGGGATGTCAGAATTGTAAATTTAAGTTTACTGCTCGGTTCATGGTATATCGATCAATTGAAACGTCAGGCCTATGAAACTCCCGCTGTACCCATCTCATTCAAGCAGAATCAATACCGTGAAGGTATCAGGGATCAAGTGCCGATTGTTGAACATTACAAACAAGCCAATTTGAAAGAGGTGATGGAATTTGTAGCCAGTGATTTACCACAGACAAAACTAACCGGCTATTCAGATCCGATAGACTATATTCCAACAAGCAGGGTCGTTATTCCTGTAGATTCGGCTAAAGTCATAGCCAACGGAATCGTAAAATCTGAAAATGCCCATAACATATTGAAGGAGCTGGTCATCGATTTGAAAGGAAATGTCTTAAATAAATCACAATTAATGGTATTGGACATTATTGCGAATTCAAATTGGGATCGTCCTATCTACTTTGGTATAGGCATGGGTGCAGAAGCTTATTTGGGATTTGAAAAATATTTCCAGTTAGAAGGAGCAGCCTACCGCTTAGTCCCTCTTGAAACCAAAGATGCAGGCTTTATGGATTACGGCCGGATTGACTCTGACATACTCTATGATAATCTGATGAACAAATTTGAATGGGGAAACATTAAAGATCCGAAAGTAAATATTGACTATTTCCATGACAACACCATTGCTGTTATGAAATATCGTAATACCTTTCTTCGCCTTGCCGAACAACTACATACTGAAGGTAAGTCTGAAAAAGCAATTGCAGTATTGGACAAATGCATGGAGGAGCTACCCCTTACACAAGTACCGGTAGACAATACATTACTGAACTATATTCCACTGTACTACACGTTGAAAGCCACAGAAAAGGCAAATCATCTGCTGCTTGAATTGGCAGAGAACAATTACCAGATGTTAAGATACACAAATTCTTTGTCTCCTAAATTTGCAAACACTCCCGGCATACAGCAAGAGGAGAATATCAGTATGCGAGTCATCCAAATGCTATATGAAATTGCAATGGGAGCCGGTCAAAAAGAATTGGCTTCCGAGATAAAAAATAAAGTGGAAAGCATTTATAATCCGGCATTATTACGCACGGCTCCGCCTCAACCGGCAGCCGTGCCGGCTGACACCGGAAAATAAAGAGATTATTAAACAACAAATACTAGTATATGATTACAATAGATCAACTGAAGTCAGTTGAAGAACGCGGCGGCGCTCTAAGGAGGTATCTTTGACATCGACCGCAAAAAGATAGAACTGGAAGAGATAGAAATGCGGACTCAGGCACCGGATTTTTGGAGCGATGCGAAAAATGCAGAGAAGGTAATGAAGAAAGTCCGCGAATTAAAAGGCTGGATCGAAGGCTGTGAAGCTGTCACCCGTTCGGTGGAAGATTTAAATGTATTGTTTGAATTCGCCAAAGAAGGAGAAGCTACCGAAGAAGAAGTGGATTCCCATTATACAGAAACCCTGGAATTGTTAGAAAATCTGGAACTCAAAAATATGCTTCAAGGCGAGGCCGACCAGATGAGTTGCGTATTAAAAATCAACTCTGGTGCAGGAGGTACCGAAAGTCAGGATTGGGCATCCATGCTGATGCGAATGTATATGCGATGGGCAGAATCTCATGGGTATAAACTAACTGTAAGCAACCTGCAAGAAGGAGATGAAGCCGGAATCAAGACGGTCACCATGCAATTGGAGGGTGATTTTGCATATGGCTACCTAAAAGGAGAAAATGGGGTACACCGTTTGGTAAGAGTTTCTCCTTTTAATGCTCAAGGCAAGCGGATGACATCGTTCGCCTCAGTATTTGTCACTCCATTGGTAGACGACTCAATTGAAATAGCCATCAATCAGGCAGATATCAGCTGGGATACATTCCGTTCAGGAGGAGCAGGAGGCCAAAATGTAAACAAAGTGGAAACCGGAGTCCGTCTGCGATACAATTACAAAGATCCGGATACCGGAGAAGTCCGTGAAATATTAATCGAAAATACCGAAACCCGTTCTCAATTGGACAACCGAGAAAATGCACTTCGATTATTGCGTTCTATGCTTTATGACATGGAATTGCAGCGGCGAATGGCAGAACAGCAAAAAATTGAAAGCAATAAGAAAAAAATAGAATGGGGGTCACAAATACGCAGTTATGTTTTTGATGATCGACGTGTAAAAGACCATCGGACCAATCATCAGACATCTGATGTCAGTGGAGTTATGGACGGCGATATAGATGCATTCATCAAAGCCTATCTGATGGAATTTGGATCACAAGAATAAAAAACTATGATATTCTCTATTGGGAAATAAAAATGGAAAACAAAAATTTGAATTTTGCAACAGGCAAGGTATTGATTGTAGGGGATGTGATGCTTGACAAGTATTATTGGGGAAAAGTTGAACGTATTTCTCCGGAAGCACCTGTACCTATTGTCAATATCCAAAAAGAGGAATCCCGTTTAGGAGGAGCTGCCAATGTAGCAAATAATATAGCCTGCCTTGGAGGTCAACCTCTTCTTTGCGGTATTACAGGAAGAGATTTTTACGGGAAAGAATTAGAGCATATCAGTAAAGAGAAAAATATCAAAACACTCTTATTGCACAGTGATTGCCCAACTACTATCAAGGCCAGAATTATTGGAAGTAAACAGCAAATTGTCAGAATTGATTACGAAGGTAAAACCACTCTAAGCAATGAAGACCAAAAGCTGTTGAAAGATAAAATCACCGGAAGTCTGCCTGAATATGATATTTTAGTTATTTCTGATTATGGCAAAGGCCTCATCAGTGAAGATTTATGCAATTATTTGATACAAGAAGCGAATAAGCTAAACAAAAAAACAATCATTGATCCTAAAGGCAAGAATTGGGAAAAATATTCAGGAGCGACTTTAGTGACTCCGAATGTAAAAGAATTAAGCGATATTGTCGGATATACGGTGTCCAATACAGACCAAGCTATCGAAAAGGCTGCTCAAGAGGTCATAAAAGCAAACAGACTTTCAGCACTATTGGTGACACGTAGCGAACAAGGCATGAGCTATATCAGCAATATGCTCCCTATACATATTCCTACGCATTCGGAAGAAGTATTTGATGTCAGCGGAGCCGGAGATACAGTGGTAGCAACATTGAGTCTCTGTCTGGCAATAGGAATGGATATCGTTCAAGCAATGCAAACAGCCAATATCGCAGCAGGAATAGTTGTAAAGAAAATAGGAACAGCGGTCTTAACTGCAGAAGAATTGAAAAGTAGCTTATAAGCTACTTTTCTTATTTTTACACATATCTGCAAAATATCGGTGAAAAGCAGAATTTCCTGTCAATTCAGGATGGAAAGAGGTAGCCAGCATATTATCTTGCCGTGCAGCTACTATATTATCATCCACACGACATAACACGTCCACATTTTCTTTTACTTCCGTAATATAAGGAGCTCGGATAAAAACCAACGGCACCGGATTCGCACACACTTCAGGAATCTTAACATCTACTTCAAAGCTATCTATTTGTGTGCCGTAAGCATTCCTTTTCACCGCAATATCCATTACACCTAAATGGCAAACCGTATCATTCACCAGTTCTTTAGCAAGTAAAATCATTCCGGCACAAGTTCCCCATACAGGCAACCCCTGCAGTATCCGCAGTCTCAAAGGTTCCATCATACCGGTACGATTCAATAACTTACCCATCGTTGTACTTTCACCTCCCGGCAGTATAATTCCATCAAGTTCTGTCAACTGCTCAGGATAACGCACAACGACAGGTTCATGCCCTATGGCAGCAATATGTCGCTGATGTTCAATAAATGCTCCTTGAAATCCCAATATTCCTATTTTCATTATCGCTATTTTTTAAGTTAAAAAGAGAGTGCCGAAGCACTCTCCTCTATTACCATCCTCTTTCTGCATATTTGTTTTCAAGAGTCTTTATTTCCAATCCAGACATTGCTTCGCCTAAATTTTCAGACAATTCAGCCAATTTAACCGGATCGTTGTAATAAGTTACAGCCTGAACGATTGCTTTAGCACGCTTTTCAGGATCTCCAGATTTAAAGATTCCAGAACCAACAAACACGCCTTCAGAACCCAACTGCATCATCAAAGCAGCATCAGCAGGAGTTGCAATGCCACCAGCTGCAAAATTTACTACCGGTAATTTACCATTTTCATGTACATATTTAACTAATTCAAACGGAGCACAAAATTCTTTTGCCAAACTCATCAATTCTTCCGAACCGGCATTTTTCACACGACGCATATCATCATTAATCTGACGCATATGAGTAACAGCCTCAACAACATTACCTGTACCAGCCTCTCCCTTCGTACGAATCATTGCAGCTCCTTCTCCAATACGACGCAATGCTTCGCCCAAGTTACGTGCACCACAAACAAAAGGAACTTTAAAAACTGTTTTATCAACATGGTACATTTCGTCAGCAGGAGTCAACACTTCACTCTCATCGATAAAATCAATACCGATGGCTTCCAATATTTGAGCCTCTACAAAATGACCTATTCTTACTTTTGCCATTACAGGAATGGAGACAGCTTTCTGTATCGCTTTAATCATCTGAGGGTCCGACATACGAGCGACACCACCATCTCGACGGATATCTGCAGGTACGCGTTCCAAAGCCATAACTGCACATGCTCCTGCAGCCTCTGCAATTTTTGCCTGTTCTGCATTGGTAACATCCATAATAACTCCGCCCTTAAGCATTTGGGCCAGATTTTTGTTCAATTCATATTTTCCCATAATACAGTAAAATTTTAACTTAAAAGTTTATTATATATAAAACCAAATTATTCAAATCCAAATACAATATTTTTAGAATATTCTTCCCCAACTCTTAATAAGGTGGAAGGAAATTCCAAATGATTGGGAGAATCCGGAAAGTATTGCGCTTCTAATGCGACTCCTGCATAAGGACCGTAATCCCGCCCCCCTTTTGCATTATGTACATTCAAATAATGACCAGTATAAATTTGTAAACCCGGATAATCCGAACATACATACATTTTTATTCCGGTCTCTATACACGCCAATTCGGCCATCCTTACCATTCCCTCCGACTGATTAAAAACAAAACAATTATCTAATCCTCCCTGATGATTTATGACATCACGAAGAGGCTTGGGATTCGTAAAATCATAATCTTCCTTTGTCTGTATCAAAGAACCATCCGGAATCAAATCATTTGTCTTCAGAAATCGATTAGTATTCAATTTCAATAAATGCGATTTAATATCATTACAAACAGGATTCAGATTAAAATAAGGATGATGAGTCAAATTCACATAACAATTCTTATCCGTCGTCGCATAATAGTGTATTTTCAATTCCTTTCCTGTCACCGCAAACGTTATCTTAACATTTAAAGTCCCTGGATATCCTTCTTCCCCATCTGGACTGCAATAACCTAAAGTAAGCGATTGCTCATCATAAGCAATAACATTCCATAATTTCTGGTCAAAACCACAATTTCCACCATGCAAATGGTTGTTACCACTATTCACAGCCAACTGATGCCTTACTCCGTCAAGAACAAATATCCCGCCAGCAATACGATTAGCATAACGTCCTATACCTGCTCCCAAATAAGCCCCTGAAGCGACATATTCAGGGGTTATGTAATCCTCTCCCCTCTCCATTCCCAACAAAACATCCACAGGACAACCATTCTTATCCGGAACAATCATTCTAGTCATTGTTGCACCCCATGTAGATACATTTACTTCCAACAAATCGCTCTTTAACGTATAAACCTCAGCTCTCTTCAACATATACTCAAATATATAATCATTTCTCCATATACACATTGTTGCTATCCGTAAGCAATAAGGGCATTCTTACTTTTATTAATAATCGCTCGCAAAGATATTCATTAAAACATAGAAACAAAGAGAATCAACCAAGAATAAAAAAATATCATTACTTTTGCATATTAAATGAATAATTACACACAAACAATAAAACATGAATGTAAAAGAAGTTGAAAAAAAATTTCAAGCAATTTATCAGAAGCAGCCAACTCATGCTTTTTTTGCTCCCGGAAGAGTTAATCTTATCGGTGAACATACAGACTATAACGGGGGGCTGGTATTTCCATGTGCACTAAGTTTTGGGACCTATCTTTTAATCTCGCCCCGAGAAGACAAACAAACGCATTTCCATAGTTTGAATTTTAATTTTTCTGCTACAGTCAACGCAAACGCTTTCACAAATAAACCGACAGAATGGATAAAATATCCATTGGGAGTAATGAAAGAATTTGCAGACCGCGGTTTTAATCCCTGGGGATATGACTTGCTATATTATGGAAACATTCCCAACGGAGCAGGACTTTCCTCATCTGCTTCCATTGAGATCGTAACAGCAGTCATGCTAAATGAAGTTACAAGGGCAATGTTTGATATGGTGGAAATGATAAAAATGTCGCAACATGCAGAAAACAATTACGTAGGAATGAATTGCGGAATCATGGATCAATTTGCTGTCGGAATCGGCAAAGCCAACCAAGCTATCGCCCTTGACTGCGCAACATTGGAATACGAATATGTTCCGCTCGCAATGAAAGGCTATAAACTAGTCATTACAAATACTAATAAAAAAAGAGGGCTGACCGATTCAAAATACAATGAACGCAGAACTGAATGTGAAGAAGCTGTTACTGCTATTTCAAAAGAACATCCAATTAAGTTTTTATGTGAACTGAATATAGAAGAATTCAATCATTTCAATCATCTGCTTCCCAACAGCACAATACTGCGCCGCGCACGTCACGTTATCAGTGAAAACCAACGTGTGATTCATGCCATTGACGCACTAAAAGAAGGCAAATTGAATAAGTTGGGACAACTGATGAATGAATCTCATAAATCATTGAAAGAAGATTATGAAGTAACAGGCATTGAACTCGACACTCTGGCAGAGGAAAGCCAACTTCAGAAAGGCGTGCTAGGCTCCCGAATGACAGGAGCAGGATTCGGAGGATGTACAGTAACCTTAGTCGCCGAAAATGAAGTTGATAATTATATAAAAAAAGTCAGCCAGCTATATAAAGCCAAAACAGACCTTGAAGCAACCTTCTACATTGCAAATATCGGCAATGGAGCCTGTAAACTTTACTAATTAATCAAATGCCAATATTATCATGAATCCAAGTTTTCATTTCATAGATTTCGCAATCCTCGGAATATATGCATTAATGCTTATAGTGATCGGACTATGGGTTTCCCGCACCAAAAAAGGACAAAGTAAAACTGCCGAGGATTATTTTCTTGCCAGTAAATCATTACCCTGGTGGGCTATCGGCTCGTCATTAATAGCAGCCAATATCTCTGCAGAACAATTTATCGGAATGTCAGGATCTGGTTTTGCAGGTGGTTTAGCCATTGCTTCCTACGAATTCATGGCAGCGTTAACGCTAATTATCGTAGGAAAGTTCTTTTTACCCATATTTATCAAACAAGGCATCTATACTATTCCCGAATTTATTGAGAGACGATTTTCCACAAACCTGAAAACCATCCTTGCTATTTTTTGGATAGCACTTTTCATCTTTGTGAATTTAACTTCAGTGCTCTTCTTAGGAGGTAAAGCCATTGATACCATCATCGGGATAGGTGATGGAAGCATGGTGACACCAGCCATTATTGCCTTAGCCCTATTTGCTGCTGCCTATTCCCTTTACGGAGGACTTTCTGCTGTTGCCTGGACAGACATTATACAAGTAACCCTATTGATTATCGGTGGGTTAATAACAACACTTATTGCTCTGCATAATGTAACTCCCGAAGGAGGTGTTATAAATGGCATTGCACATGTAGCAGATATTGCCGGTGATAAATTTGACATGATATTATCTCGTAATCACAAAGAATACAATAACTTACCAGGAATTTATGTTTTAATCGGAGGTCTATGGGTTGCCAATCTATATTATTGGGGCTTTAATCAATATATTATCCAGCGAACCTTTGCTGCCAAATCTTTAAAAGAAGCACAAAGAGGTATTGCTTTTGCAGCCTTTTTAAAAATGCTTATTCCATTTATTGTTGCTGTCCCTGGTATCATCGCCTGGGTCATGTATTCAGAAAATCTTCATGATGCACAGAATGCTTTCCAAATTGCCGGTTCAACCATTCTTAATAACGACAATGCTTATCCGTGGTTAATAAGTACGTTTATCCCCATCGGGCTAAAAGGTTTGGTGTTGGCAGCCTTAGCCGCAGCTATCGTTTCATCATTAGCTTCAATGCTAAACTCAACCTCGACCATCTTTACCATGGATATTTATAAACCATACATCAACAAACAAGCTTCACAGACCCAATTAGTAAATATAGGACGTATCACAGCAGCTATAGCTTTAGGCATTGCAGTATTGTTAGCTCCATTTTTAGGAGGTATTGACCAAATGTTTCAATACATTCAGGAATACACCGGTCTTGTAAGTCCTGGTATTTTAGCCGTATTCATTATGGGGTTATTTTGGAAAAAAGCAACCAATAAAGGCGCTATTGGGGGGGTACTTTTATCTATTCCTTTGGCTTTAATATTTAAAATTTTGCCATTGGAAATGCCGTTCATGGACCAAATGTTCTACACTTGCCTTATCACGATGTCCATTATTTTTATGATCAGCTTAAGTACTTGCCCTACAGATGACGATCCCAAATCTATTGCACTGACAGCCGATATGTTTAAAACCGATAAAGTTTTTAATATATGCGCTTATATCATCTGTATTCTACTCGCCATCATTTATACAATATTCTTTTAATTATTTAAATCTAAAATAATAAATAAATCGACTCTCAAAGAAGTGGCTTCATTTACAAATAGGCGTTGAGCC
>JAHHTT010000058.1 GCA_020024465.1 Odoribacter sp. | reverse complement strand
AGTGCTCTATCCATTAAGCTACGAGTCCGTCGTTTTATCTCTAAAGCGCTGCAAAAGTATGCACAAAAATCGGTTTATGCAAATATTTTGAGCCGTAAAAATCTATATTTTTATGGAGAAATATAAATTTATTCATACGCATGTGTATATATGGATTGCTGATGGAAATAAAAAAGACCTTTATATTCCATCGAATTTAAAGGTCTTGTTTTTCAGAGTGAACTCGGCGGGAGTCGAACCCACAACCTCTTGGGCCGTAACCAAGTGCTCTATCCATTAAGCTACGAGTCCGTCGTTTTATCTCTAAAGCGCTGCAAAGATATGCACAAAAACTGGTTGCTGCAAGAATTTCGGTATTTTTTTTAAGGGGAATGGAAATTTTGTAGAAGATACGACAAATAGGAGGCTTTCATATTTTTATTTGTATTTTTGTCAATACAATATGTAGGGCTTTGTCTGCTGGAGATTATTCGATCTGTTGACAGAAAGTTTTTTCATATATACGTATTGTATTATTGGCACACTTAAAAATGGTAATGACATGATGGATTTAAAAGGGACTGGCGTTGCGTTGATTACGCCATTTGATGAGAATCAGGAAGTAGATAAAGATTCCTTGGTGCGCTTGGTAAAGCATGTCATTGGGGGTGGTGTCGATTTTCTGGTCGTATTGGGAACAACGGCAGAAACGACTACTCTTTCGCCCGAGGAAAAAGCTGAAGTGGCAGATATCATCGTGCGTGAGAATCGCGGACGTCTGCCGTTGGTGGCCGGTGTGGGTGGAAATAATACCCGGGAAGTAGTGCGCGAACTGAAAGAGTATGATTGGTTGAAGAATTTTCAGGCAATATTGAGTATCACGCCTTTTTATAATAAACCGAATCAAACCGGACTGATAGAACATTTCAGACAAGTTGCGGCTGCATCTCCGCTTCCTTTGTGCCTCTACAATGTGCCGGGGCGTACCGGAGTCAATATGTCTGCTTCAACAATTACACAATTGGCAGCGGAATGCCCGAATATCATCGCATTGAAAGAGGCTTCCGGCTGTATAGAACAGGCTACGGCGATATTACGGGGTAAGCACGGGGATTTCACTCTTTTATCCGGGGATGATTCGCTGACACTTCCTCTTATGGCACTTGGTTTTGAAGGTGTGATTTCCGTTATGGCCAATATTATGCCGTCGGTCTGTGCTAAAATGGTCAATAGTATCCGGTGCGGAAATTATCCGGAAGCCCGGAAGATACATTTGGCGCTTTCCTTATTGTGCCGTGCTCTTTTTGAAGAGGGGAATCCGACTGGTGTAAAGGCTGCTCTGCATGCTGCCGGAATTATCCGGCATAATGTATTGCGTTTGCCGCTGATCCCGGCCAGTCCAGACCTCTATGCCCGCATCCGTGAATATATTTCCCGACTCTGATTTAATCAGCGGAATGCAAGCGTTCAGAGCGTTTGTGTCTTTTGCGCCTGTGGTGGATAAAGACCCCGGTGGTAACCAGCAAAATGGGTAGCAAGAAATTCAAATACTTCAGAAAATCCCGGTTATAATCTTCTATCGGCTCTAATAGCGAAAAAGTCGTGAATTTATTTCTTAGTTGGATAAGACCGGAATTGTCTGCCAGCCATTCGATGGAATTGACTGCAAAATTAATATTGTCTGTCGGTGTCGAAGAGACGATTTCATCACTGATGAAGTCTGCATCGGTAATCGCAATGATGGCACTGTTGTTTTTGTCATTACTCAGTAATGCTGCTACAATATTATTGGGATGATTAAAGTCGTTCTGGGTCCATCGTTTTTGAAAATCAAAGAAAATAGGAGCCTGCTGTATACCCGAAATACTGGATGTACGTGCCAGCGATTTGAAATAATAGTCGTTGTCTTCTCTTTTTTGTTCCATACTGCTTGCAAAAGGAAGCAGTAAAGATTTCAGTCCATGCGTAATGGTGTGTTGTCCGAAGTTTGTAATGATGGGTATATACGGGAAACTGATATTGCTATGGAAGTTGAGCAGTCCATATTGTTGGTGGAGGGCAATGGTCCCGCAATTATTGTCAACGATAAAGTCATATTTGATTTTCAGACCCTTCTTTTCCAGCATATCTTCAATACCGGTACGATTGATAAAACCGCTGTTCCGGTTGCCCAACTGTCCGATGGCATGGTTAAGGGCGATGAACAGGCGTCCGCCTTCGTTCAGATATTTGTTCAATTGTTCCAGCTCAAATGCTGTAAATGAATCTTTCGGGTCGATAATGCAGATGACATTATTCTGTTTTAATGAGCGGGAAGAGGTTAAATTGACATGTCGGATTTCTGACAGATGGGATAATTCGTTTACCAGTTGCGACATCATGTTGAAAGGCATCTCGCGGTGTCCCTTGACAAATCCTACGACGGGTTTCAATGTATCGTTGGCCTGTTTGATCAGTCGGGTAATTTCATATTCTATCGGAGTGTCGAAATTGATTTTGGGGATGACCGCTTCTTTGTTGCCGATATGGAATACAGCTCCGATAAAAATACGTTGCACCTTTTCCAAATCCCGTTCTCGGACCTCTTTGTAGATAGGTGCGATACCTGCCTTGGTTGCGGTAAATTCTGTTACCTGGGAATTGGGTGTTATGATGTTTATCGTAAAATCTGCAGTGCTCAGTGATTTGTATTCTTTGAGCAGCGATAAAAACTCTTTTGTCAGTTTTTGGATATCCTGAGGCAAATGTTCGGAAACATAAAAATCTACGGTGATTTTTTTTGTGTTTTCCCGAATGATATTTTTACTTACATGGCTTAGTGAATAGCGTTTTGTCGAGGTAAAATCCCAACGTATGTAGATGAAAAATGATACGATATTCAACAGCACTATGCAGATAAATATATAAGTGATATTTTTTATAATTCTCTTCATGATCTTTTTAGCTTTAAATTATATGTTCTGCTAAAACCTGCTTTTGCTCACGAAAAATCTTGACAAAGCAAGAAAGATAGTACAGACAGAACAGAAATAAATGATATCACGGGTATCCAGAATTCCACGGGCTAACGTATCAAAGTGTTCTTCCATTGACAGATAGTTAAGTATATAGGCAAAAGGATCATTGTGAAATTGGTTTGCAGCCATACCGAACAGCGTTTGAAAGCAAAGGCCGATTCCGTAGTGTATAAAAAATGCTGCCACCCGCGTTTTGGCCAGAGAGGAAGCGAAAATACCGATACTGATATAACAGGCGGCCATACACAGCAGGCCGAAATAGCCCAACAACACCGTTCCGTGGTCCACGGTGCCCAGCAGTGAAATGGTCAGATAATAGGGTAAGGTCAGTATAAGGGCGATGGCTGCAAGGATCAGGTTCGAAAAAAACTTGCTGCTTATCAGCTCCGAGGTCTTTATCGGTTTTGTCAGCAGCAGTTCCAGGGTGCCGTTCCGCTTTTCATCAGCCAGGCTGCGCATGGTCAAGGCCGGAATCAGAAAGAATTGGGTCCAGTTGATAATGGTAAATACAGGCATCATGGTAGCTTGACCCAAATAGAATATATTGTTGTTCGACAACCAGATATAAAAACCGCATACACAGAAAAATATCAAGTAGCCAATATAGATTCCCCACGTATTGAAACAGTTGTTCAGTTCTTTGTTTATAAGAATATTTATGGTCCTCATTCCTTTCTAGTTTTGGGTTACTTGTCGGAAAATATCTTCCAGTCGCGTTTCGATGGGAGTGAGTTCATGGATATACCAATCCTGACGGATACACAGATCGAAAATATCCTTTTCAATGTTCAGGTGGCGGTCACAGCGCACATTGAAATAATGTTCATCCTTTTGATGGGTCACCTTGGCATGGGGAAGCGTCATCAGTTCTTTGAAAATTTCCGGTTCGGATGCTCCGCAGATATTCACCTTCAATATTTTATCGGAATCTGATTTTTTCCTTAATTCTTCGGAGGTACCGTTGGCAACCACTTTCCCTTTATTGATAATCAGCACCCTGTCACAGGTAGCTTCGATTTCGGCAAGAATGTGCGAACTGAGAATGATGGTCTTCTCTTGTCCTATATTGGTGATGAGTTCGCGGATTTCTCTGATTTGGTTGGGATCAAGACCGGTGGTCGGCTCATCAAGTATCAAAACTTCGGGATCGTGAATCAGTGTCTGGGCCAATCCGACACGTTGTCTGTACCCCTTGGACAATTCGCGTATCATCTTGTGTTTTTCCGAATCCAGACCGCACAACCGGACCATGTCAACGGTACGGGGGCCTATTTTATAACCCGGTATGCGGTGGATTTTGGCGATGAATTCCAGAAAATCAATGACGCTCATCTCTTCGTAAAGAGGGTTATGTTCTGGAAGATAGCCAATAAATTCTTTTATCTTGCAGGCATCCTTATGGATTGAGTATTTGTCAAAATAAATATTGCCGTAATCGGGAAACAGAAAGCAGGACATGATTTTCATGGTCGTCGTTTTACCGGCTCCATTCGGACCGAGAAAACCGAGAATCTCTCCTTTACGCGCCTTAAAACTAACGGAGTCTATGGCTTTTTGTAAGCCGAACGACTTGGTTAAGTTCTCCACAACTACATCCATATTTCTTATTTTCGTTGTTACTCAATAATTCTCCTAGTGTTATTAAAAACAAATATAATCACCTTGGATTTATTCTCTTCTTATTTAACTATCTTTAACCGCAGGTATGCTCCATATCTGTTTGGGCTGTAAAAAAACTTTATCTAAAGATTAAAGCTCGTTGGCTTTATGGAGAATGCTTGTCCGTCGGATAGAAAAACGCCTGTTTCTGCAGGCGTTTTTATCTTCAGAATGGCTCTTGGTGCAGTTTTGATACTATAAATACGAACGGTCGGAAGATTCACGTACAATCAATTCACAGTTAATGACTTCCTCTCGGATCTTTGCATGTTTGGGATCCAGAATTTGTTCGAAAAGCAATTCTGCTGCCGTTGCGCCGATTTTGTCAGGAAACTGGTCGATGGTGCTAATCGAAGGGGTCATGTAGCGCGAACGTTTGCTGTTTGAGAATCCGAAAATGGCTACATCTTCCGGAATTCGCAACTCTCTCTCTTTGATGGCTTCCATGGCACCGATGGCCATGTCATCGTTGATGCCGAAAATGGCATCCGGCATATGTTTCGAATCCAGCAGACGCAATACGGCTGCCTTGGCTGATTTTACAGTGAAATCTTCACATCTGACGATGAGGCTGGTATCTATCTCCAACTTGTTTTGTGTCATGGCCTTGAGATAGCCCTTCATGCGGTTTTTGCCGATGGAAAGGTGCTCGGGTCCTGTCAGCAGGGCGATTTTGCGGGCTCCGCCGTGAATCAGGTGCTGAACGATTTTATACGCTGCTTCTGCATCGTCTGCCACGACTTTCGATACCTCCAGCTCTTTGGCTGTACGGTCAAAAAGAACCAGAGGTATGCCTGACGTCTGGATATTCTGAATATGTTTATACGACGTGGTTGTCTTCGATATGGACAGGATGATTCCGTCACAGCGGTTTGCCAGAAAGATATCGATATTCTTTTTCTCTTTTTCAAAACTCTCGTTCGAGGAACTGACCAGTACATTGTATCCGTATTTGTCTGCAACTTCCTCAATGCTTTTCACGACATTGGCAAAGAAAGTATTGACGATTTGCGGTACAACGACACCGATGGTATTGCTTTTATGAGTCTTTAAAGCAACTGCGATGGGATTCGGCTTGTAGCCTAATTCCTTTGCTAGATTTTGGACGGTCTTACGAGTCTGCTGGCTGATTTCCGGATTATCTTTCAGTGCTCTGGATACCGTTGAAACAGAAATGTTTAGTTTTTCTGCAAGATCTTTGATTGTGATAGCTTTCTGCGTCATGTTCCTGTGAGTTTGTTTTACTTGTCTTCTTTTTTCTCCAGTTTAGGATAAGCTATTCTGGAATGGTATATATTAGTTAGCATTTCAATAAATACCTGTTTTACGGTGGCAATGTCCTTGAAGGTAATGTCCGCATTCACAAAACGGCCGTCCTGGACTTGCCCGTTGATGATATTGTTTACTGCTTGCGCAATGTTCTCTTCGGTTTTTTCTGCTAAGGTGCGCGATACGGCCTCTACGGCGTCGGCCATCATCACTACGGAGCATTCCCTGCTGACGGGATCTGGACCGGCATAAGTGAATAATGATTCGTCTATCTCCTTGTCCGGATATTTGTTCTTAAACGAATTGTAGAAATATTTCACTTTGCTTTTTCCGTGGTGTGTGCGGATGAAATTGATGATACATTCCGGAAGATTATATTTTTTTGCCATCTCCACTCCTTTGGTGACATGGTTGATGATATGCCGGGCACTTTCGTCAAACTCACAGTTGCTGTGAGGGTTCAGGCCTCCGGCCTGGTTTTCAATAAAGAAAAACGGTTCATAAGTTTTGCCGATATCGTGGTAGAGTGCTCCGGTGCGTGTCAGCAGAGGGTTGCCGCCGATACGGTAAATCGCTTCTTCTGCCAGATTGGCCACCATCAGCGAATGCTGGAAAGTGCCGGGGGCTTTCTTGGTCAGATTGCGCAAGGCCGGATGGTTCGGATTCGACAGTTCTATCAGGGTGATTTCCGAAGTGTAACCGAATGTTCGCTCAAAAATGTATATCACCGGATAAGTGAGCATCAATAGCAAACTGTTGACGAACAGCCATAAATAACCGAACAGGTGGGTACTGCGGATTTCGCCTTCCTGTGTCAGGATAAAGGCTGTATATACCAGTGCGTACGTGATGAATGTCAGCAGAATGGAGATAAATAACTGGCCGCGGCGCTGCAGATGAGTCAGGCTGAAAATGGCCACGATTCCCGCTGTCACCTGCATGAAGGCATACATATAGCTGTTCGGGGCATAGTAGGATACCAGCAAAGTGCTCCCCAACAGCAGATACAGGGCCGAACGGCTGCCTATCAGGATGTTGACAATGATAGTAAAAAACAGAACCGGTATGGCAAACATATTGATGCTTTGATGGTATCCTATGCTGCCTAATAAAATAGTTGCCAGAAAAAGACCATACAGGAAGATGAATTCCCGATTGTTGTAGAAGATTCTTTTTTTGGAATAGTAAAAAAAAGTCGAAAATACAATCAAGGCGATTAGCACCAGTAGGAACTGCCCGCCAATGGTTCGGGTATAGGTGTCTGTCGTCCCTAAATTATTTTGGTATTCGATTTTAAGGGAATTCAGTAATTTGATTTTTTCCGGAGTTACCAGTTCGCGTTTGCTGATGATGACATCGCCTTTTTGCACCATACCCTGTGTCAGACTGATGTCTTTGAGGGCTGCTTGCTGGGCCTGGGTGGTTTTGGCAAGGTCAAAATCCAGATTCGGCTGCAGATAGTTGTTCAGGTTCAGGCTGAGGATTTTTTCTTTCACCGCCTGGGAAAGAGAACTGTGGCTTATCGCTTCGCTCAGCGTTGTATAGGCTTTTTTCAGAGTGTATACATCACTGAATTTTACTGTTTCTGCCAGATTGTTGGCAATGATTTGTACCTGTTTGATTTTCTCTGCATCAAGATTTTCAGGAAGTTGCAGTATGCCGGAAGAATAGATCGCCTCCAGTTTCTTTGCGAGCTTTCCTAACTGGGAACGGTTGTCCGGATTTTCAAAAGCACGGAGCGCCGAACGGAATTTCACTGTCTGACTGTTACCTGTCTGTATATTGCGTTTGAAAATGGGATGTTGTTCTTCTGTAAGTTTTTTGTGTTCCTGCAACAGCTCTTCATCGGTTTTGTGTATCGGAAATCTGAACGGGGCATACAGCGTTTCATATCTCCATTGCATACCTTTCTGATATTCGTACTGGAAACTGCCTCCCCGTGGAAAAAGATAGACGGTCACGATACAAATGATGAGGATGGTCAGCCACCTGAAACCTATGTTTAAATGTCGTTTGATTTTTCTGTTTGGCATAGTTGAAAAATACAATTTATGAGGGATAAAGATACAAAATTACTTTCAGCAAAAAAAAAGAAAAGATAAAAAAAGAGTCGGCTGAACGAATAAGGTGGACACTTACCAATTCAGCCGGCTCCCGGAATATTTCAGTTTGCTCTGTATTATTGGATTCCGCTGGTTTCGATTTCCGGACTTGCTTTTTTCAATAATCCCTGCAACACTTTTCCCGGTCCGATTTCCAGGAAAGAAGTAGCGCCGTCGGCAATCATGTTCTGCATGATTTGAGTCCATCTTACCGATGCAGTCAGCTGTGCGATCAGATTTTCCTGAATTTTTGTCGGGTCTGTATAGGGTTGTGCGTCGACATTCTGATAAATCGGGCACACCGGAACAGAGAATTTCGTGCTCTTGATGGCTGCTTCCAGTTCCTGGCGGGCAGGTTCCATCAGAGGAGAGTGGAAAGCTCCGCCCACTTTCAGCGGCAACACTCTTTTGGCGCCGGCTTCCGTCAGCTTCTGGCAGGCAAGCTCAATGCCCTTATTGCTGCCGGAAATGACAATCTGCCCTTTACAGTTATAATTGGCGGGAACCACTACCTCATCTATGGCGTTGCATATCTCTTCCACTTTCTCGTCAGCCATTCCGATGACGGCAGCCATGGTCGAAGGATTTGCCTCACATGCTTTCTGCATGGCCAGGGCGCGGGCATGCACCAGACGCAGACCGTCTTCGAAAGAAAGGGCTTTCGCTGCAACAAGCGCGGAGAATTCTCCCAATGAGTGACCGGCCACCATATCCGGCGTTTCTGTCAGACTGTCTGCCAAAATTACTGAATGCAGGAAAATGGCCGGCTGTGTAACTTTGGTTTGTTTCAAGTCTTCATCGGTCCCGGCAAACATCAGGTCGGTAATGCGGAAACCTAAAATATCATTGGCTTTTTCAAACAATTCTTTGGCTTTGGGCGAAGTCTCGTACAACTCTTTTCCCATTCCCACAAATTGTGCTCCCTGACCGGGAAATACAAATGCTTTTTTCATAGTATCTTATTGTTTAATGCGGTTGCCCGCGATTGATTTTTCAACATTTGGGTCTAGCGTAACTTGGCGCTGATCAGGCGGATAAACTCCTCGCGGGTGGCTAACTTTTCGAAAGCTCCGCTGAAATCCGAGGTGGTGGTGACGGAATTCTGTTTCTGCACACCCCGCATCATCATGCAAAAATGCTGTGCTTCAATGACTACCGCCACTCCCAGCGGGTGTAGCGTATTTTCGATACAGTCTTTGATCTGCTGTGTCAGTCTTTCCTGCACTTGCAGACGGCGGGCGTATGCGTCCACTACGCGTGCTATTTTGCTGAGACCTGTGATATGTCCGTTCGGGATATAGGCGACGTGAGCCCTTCCTACAAAGGGCAGCATATGATGTTCGCACATCGAATAGATTTCAATGTCCTTCACGATCACCATTTGCCGGTAGTCCTCCCTGAACAGGGCCGAGCGTAAGATTTCTTCCGGATTCTGTCTGTAGCCCTGGGTCATGAACTGCATGGCTTTTGCCACCCGCATCGGGGTCTGCAGTAAACCTTCTCGTTCAACGTCTTCGCCTAATAATTTGAGTATTTCGCGATAATGATGGCTTAATTTTTCCGTCCGTTCCGGATCGAAATGTTCCTCTTTATAATAAAACGATTCTTCAGAATGTACTTCAAATTCCATGGTATATTCCTTTATGTCAGATTTAAGGCAGATAGACAGCCTGGTGTTAAAACGCTACAAAGTAAATAATAACTATTGGAATTTGGAAGTATTTTCATATCTTTATCCGCGATATTCTGATGAAATATATACTTGGGATTGGAAAACTAAATGATTGTATATGATGGAATGGCTGATTGTATTGATGCTGGTTTTGATAGGTCTGGTGTTGGTAATTCTGGAGTTTTTGGTATTTCCCGGAGTGAATGTTGCGGGAATATTGGGTTTCATCTGTATTGTTGCGGGTCTCTGTTTCGGATATTCGTATTATGGGATGCCTGCGGGACATTATATCTTGGGTGCAACCGTGCTGTTTTGTGGCGGAGTCACCTGGTATGCCTTGCGTTCGTCCACCTGGAAACGCCTCCGTCTTGATTCCGCTGTGGATGCGACAGTCGGCGGTGTGGAAGAATCGGTACATGCCGGAGATATCGGGGTGACGCAGGGGCGTTTGGCTCCGATGGGCAATGTGCGGGTGGGAGATGCCCTGGTCGAAGCCGAATCCGTCTCGGGATACATAGATGCCAACCGGACGGTAGAAGTGGTGAAAGTATTGCGTAATAAAATAATAGTGAAATCTAAATTAAATTAAACATGGTAAACGGAAGCATCATTCTTTTAGGTGTCGCCATTGCAGGAGGATTATTCCTGCTTTGGATAATTCTTTATTTCATACCCGTAGGCTTGTGGTTTCAGGCGCTGGTTTCAGATGTGAAAATATCATTGCTGCAACTCGTGCTGATGCGTTGGCGTAAAGTGCCGCCCACGATAATTGTCGGAGCCATGATTGAAGGTAAAAAAGCCGGCATCGAGCTTTATCGCGACATGCTTGAAGCCCATTATCTGGCGGGAGGCCACGTGCCGCAGGTGGTGCATGCACTGGTGTCTGCATCCAAGGCTAATATTGACCTGACATTCCAGATTGCGACAGCTGTCGATCTGGCCGGGCGTGATGTATTTGAAGCGGTACAGATGAGTGTCAATCCGAAAGTCATCAACACACCGCCGGTGACGGCAGTGGCAAAAGACGGTATCCAGCTGATAGCCAAAGCCCGCGTAACGGTGCGTGCCAATATCAAGCGTCTTGTAGGCGGTGCCGGAGAGGAAACGGTGCTTGCACGTGTCGGTGAAGGCATTGTATCTTCCATCGGCTCGTCCGAATCCCACAAGGCGGTGATGGAGAATCCGGACTTCATCTCCAAGGTGGTATTGGACAAAGGGCTTGATTCCGGTACGGCCTTTGAAATACTCTCCATTGATATTGCCGATATTGATGTGGGCAAGAACATCGGTGCCGGTCTGCAGATAGATCAGGCGGAGGCCGATCTGAAGATTGCACAGGCAAAAGCCGAAGAGCGTCGTGCCATGGCGGTGGCTCGCGAGCAGGAAATGAAGGCTCTGGCACAGGAAATGAAGGCCAAGGTGATAGAGGCGGAAGCGAATGTTCCGCTTGCCATGTCAGAGGCTTTCCGTTCGGGCAATTTGGGCGTGATGGACTATTATCGGATGAAAAACATAGAGGCGGATACTCAAATGCGCGAATCCATTGCCAAGCCGGTTGATACGGGCAAAAAGAAACCGGACAAAATCGGATAATGGATATCATATGTGAGGGTACGGGAAGTACCCTCTTTTTTTTCGTTCATATTTCTGTTCTTTTCTGCCACCTGCCTGCTCTTATCTTTCCTTTGTTTTCCTTGGAACCTTTCCCGAATCTTTCTCGTTGCTTACAGCCTGTCGTTCGGATGAGCTTCGGAGAAACTTCGGAGAAAGAACGGAGAAAGGTGGGAGGAGAGTAAGACATCAGTAGAGTACGGCCAAAAGTTTTATCGGAAAATTTTTAGCCAGTTATGTTTCTATTACCGGTATAAAAAAGAGTAAAGCAGATGGCTTTAACATTTCAGGGAGGAAAATAGAATGTCGTTTTTCGAAGGGATAGATTTTTAAGATATATTTTTGCCAATCCTTTAAAAGGAAAGATGGTTGTAATGTAACAAAAAATAAAAATATGAGATGCACATTTATTTTAGTAATTGTTTTGGGGATTTTAGCCTGTCGGGAAGATAAATTCTACTATCCAGAAATATTTAATTCTAGAAACATTCAAATTGATTCAATAAAATTCGAAAGACTTGAATTGAATTTGAATGGGTATGAGAGTTCGTATTATGGTTATTCATTTATAGAAGATTCTTGTATTTATTACATTGACAAGTATTTTTGTTGGTTATTTGCTTTTACTAAAGATGGAAGTCTGTTATTTCGCGAATTAGGACAAGGGAGAGGCCCTAGGGAAGTTGTCTGTAAAAGAATCAGTGGAGTTGCCAAGTGTCAAGATCATGAGCTTTTGATTTTAGGATATACTTTAGATCATTATTTCTTTAAAAGTAATTTTGATAGATCTAATGCATTTATATTGGAAAATAATATCGAAGGAACTATTTATGAGAAATCAGCTACCTATACAACCTTTTATCCGAATTTAGAGATAATGAATAATGGTGATGATTTGTATTATAATATTTATTCAGAGTGTGATAATTTTAATTTTATAGATACTCCGGAGAAATATTACAAAAAATCAAGAACATTGATGCAAGTGAATAAAAACAATGGAAAAGTAGAACGGGTGTTTTGTCCTTATCCTCCATTTTATCAAAATGATATAGGAGCGTATAATGCTTTCCTTTCATTAAATTATGCTTTTGACAATGCCGGTAATCTTTATGTTGCATTTGAAGCGGACAGTACGATTTATACGTATGAAAAAGACAAATATCCTGTTAGGGCATTTGGCTATATGGGAAGAGATATGAATCGAAATTATACTCCCATTGTAAATTGGAACGAGTGCAGTGAAATCATGTACAAAGAACGAAATACTAAAGGTTATTTTACATCATTATTTGTTTCTCCTGTCAATCAAGATATTTTAAGAACATATCAAAAAGGTGAGCCCCTGTGTAATGGCGGATTACAAATATATAGAAAGGGAATGTTGATAGGAGATGTAAAAACACCGCGTGTGTTTAAAATAAAGGGGTATATATCGCCTTATTACTATTCCGATATTATATTCGATGTTGACAATGAAAAAATGTATGTATATCGCTTTAAACTTGATTGAATATGAAAATACTGATATTGTTTTTACTTTTGTTTTATGGATGTCGAAGAAATCAGATTGCAACAAAATCTGTAGAGGAAAATAATCCCATTTCGAACATAAAATGGGATGTTAAAACCATTGACTTTGGTAATGTCTGCCAAGATACGATTATTAAGGGATGCTTTAATTTGTATAATCAGGATACTTTACCATTGCTTATATACTATGTTAATCCCGAATGCAATTGCACGAATTTTTCTGTCAGTTCTTATTTGATAAACCCCCAAGATTCTTCCCAAATAATTTTGCATCTTAATACAGAAGGCAAACATGGATATCAAAGGATCATTACAACGGTATGTACAAATAGCAGACAAAAGTTTTTTAAACTAACTCTAAAAGGTTATATTGATTGATATTAATATAATTTTACAAGTAAATATTATAGAATATGGTAACAGTGCACTTACAATTTTGTCTGCTGGGCTGTATAGCAATTTGGTGCTTTTTGAGACAACTACTTTGTAGTAATTCCTCGATATACGAATTGGTACAAATATGTATTGTTTGTTGGGGAATTTACGAAGCTATTTATGGTTGTTTGCAGTTATATGGATGCGCAGTTTCTAATAATTATTTATATAAGATTACCGGCTCATTTCAAAATCCCGGCCCTTATGCAGGTTTTTTAGCAACAATTCTTCCTTTACTATTGCGATTCTTTTTACAGAAATCATCAATTAAGAATAAATCGTTTCGATTGTCGATGACTTTATTGTGCAATATAGGAATATTGTTGTTTTTAAGTATTCTTCCTGCAACAATGAGCAGAGCTGCATGGTTGGCTGCAATTTTAGGATGTAGTATTATATTGTCTCAACATTATAAATTATACGACCG
>JAHHTT010000057.1 GCA_020024465.1 Odoribacter sp. | reverse complement strand
TATCTTTGAGATATCTTTATGATATCTTTGATATAAGTTTGATATAAGTTTGATATGGCGGGAATCATGCTCCGGGCCATTCACGGGGCAGTGTCCGGCAGGCACAAACCGACAGACGGCAGGCAAGAACAATAAAAAGCAGGAAGTGTTTGATAATAAAGAAAGTTTCCTTATCTTTGCGCACTCATTCCGAAGTGGTCTACACTTTAAACAGCAAGGTCGAACCTTAGCCATCAACCTTGCAGGCACATTTATCAGTCAGGGATTTTCCAGTCTGCCCGGCTACCGCGTTTATCCGGAACTGATTAATTGCAAGCGGATTCCATTTCAGAAAACAAACAGATGTTCAATTTAAAAAATTTAAGAAAGTGGATCAAGTAAGTTACAAAACGACTTATGTCAACAAAGCCACAGCACAGAAAGAATGGGTTTTGATTGACGCAGAGAATCAGGTTTTGGGACGTCTTGCCGCTAAAGTTGCGAAACTTTTAAGAGGCAAGTACAAACCATCCTACACTCCGTTTGAAGATTGCGGTGACAATGTCATCATCATCAATGTAGAAAAAATCGCATTGACCGGCAACAAGTTAACGGACAAAGTATATACCCGTCACACGGGATATCCCGGCGGTCAGCGCCACACATCTCCGGAAGCAGTATTGAAAAGCCATCCGGAAAGAGTAATCCAGCACGCTGTTCGCGGAATGCTTCCTAAAAATCGTCTGGGAAGAGCAGTTTTGAAAAACCTTCACCTGTATGCAGGCACAGAACACAAACACGAAGCCCAACAACCGAAGGTAATTGATTTAAACTCTTTAAAATAACAGATCATGGAAGTAATTAACGCAATCGGAAGAAGAAAAACAGCAGTAGCCCGCGTTTACGTAAGTGAAGGAAAAGGAAATATCACCATCAACAAACGTCCAATGGAAGAATATTTCACATTACCGACACTCCAGTACATTGTAAAACAACCACTCGAGCTGTTAGGCGTTACAGGCCAGTATGACATCAAAGTGAACCTTGACGGCGGCGGCTTCAAAGGACAGGCAGAAGCATTGCGCCTTGGAATTGCCAGAGCACTGGTTGCCATCAATGCAGAAGACAAGACAAAATTAAAAGCAGCAGGTTTCATGACTCGCGATCCCCGTGAAGTTGAGCGTAAGAAACCCGGCCAGCCCAAAGCACGTAAGAGATTCCAGTTCTCTAAACGTTAATCTCAGTTTAGTATCTAAATTGACAGGACTTCTCAAAGAGAGCTACCTGGCAATTGCGAAAATCAAGAAAGTAAACTTTAAATCAAAAAACAAATGTCAAATTTCGACGAATTATTGAATGCAGGTTGTCACTTCGGACACCTAACCCGTAAATGGAATCCTAAAATGGCTCCGTATATCTTTATGGAGCGTAATGATATCCACATCATTGACCTGAACAAAACAGCAGTCATGCTTGACAGAGCTTCCATGGCTTTGAAGCAGATCGCGAAATCAGGCCGTAAAATTCTGTTTGTTGCAACAAAGAAACAGGCTAAGGACATTGTTGCTGAAAAAATCGCTAATATCAATATGCCTTACGTGACCGAGAGATGGCCGGGAGGCATGCTGACCAACTTCCCCACTATCCGTAAGGCAGTGAAGAAGATGACAACCATTGACAAGATGGAAAAAGACGGTACTTTCGACCATCTTTCAAAACGCGAGAAACTCCAGATTTCCCGCCAACGTGCCAAATTGAACAAGAACCTCGGCAGCATCGCCGACCTGACCCGTCTGCCGGCAGCCCTTTTCGTCGTTGACGTGATGAAGGAATATATCGCAGTAAAAGAAGCCCGCAGCTTAGGCATTCCGGTATTTGCAATGGTCGATACAAACTCCGATCCGAGCTGCATCGATTTTGTCATTCCGTGTAACGACGACGCTTCAACTTCAATCAGCCTCATCATCGACAACGTAGCCAACGCTATCAAAGAAGGTCTGACCGAACGCAAGGCAGAAAAAGACAAAGAAGGTGCGGATAAAAAACCGGCAGCCAAGAAAAGCGAAAAAGTAGCCGGTGCCGAAGCAGAAGAAGTTGCAGCAGAAGCAGCAACCGAAGAATAATTTTTGAACTTTTAATGCTCTATCAATTATGGAAATAAAAGCAGCTGACGTAATGAAGTTGCGCCATGCAACCAACGCAGGTATGATGGACTGTAAAAAAGCCCTTCAGGAAGCTGAAGGAGATTTTGACAAAGCAGTCGACATCATTCGCAAAAGAGGTCTGATTGTTGCCAGCAAGCGTGCTGACCGCGAAGCCAAGGAAGGCTGTGTCCTGGCCCGTGCAGAAGGTAAGAAGGGTGTGATGGTCAGCCTGAACTGCGAAACAGACTTTGTCGCTAAAAACGAAAACTTTGTCAACTTCACACATCAGATTCTTGACTGCGCATTCGAAAACATGCCGGCAGACAAAGAAGCCCTGTTAGCTTTGACAATTGACGGACGTTCCATTGCCGAACAGATTTCAGAACAGACCGGCGTAATCGGCGAGAAACTGGAACTGGCTTATTATGGCAAAATCGAGGCAGAAGCAACCGTCGCCTACATTCACCCGGGAAACAAACTGGCAACTGTCATCGGTTTCAATAAAGAAGCCGAAATGCAGGCAAAAAAAGACGTGGCAATGCAGACTGCCGCCATGGCTCCTATTGCCGTCGATAAAAATGATGTCCCGCAGAATGTCATTGAGCACGAATTGCAGATCGGACGCGACAAAGCCCGTGAAGAAGGAAAACCTGAAAACATGCTGGATAAAATCGCAGAAGGCCGTCTGAACAAATTCTATCAGGAAGCAACCCTGTTGAACCAGGCATTTGTAAAAGATGCCAAACAGAGCGTGAAAGCTTACCTGACATCAGTCGACAAGGATTTGACAGTGACCGGATTCATCCGCTTTACTCTGAACGACTGATCGGAATATCCATTTACCATAAAAGCGCTTCCATTATAGAAGCGCTTTTTTTCAATTCCGGAGCAGATACCCTCCCGGATATTTGCGTAATCAAATCTTTCAATTTAACTTAGTTGCGTCATTTACACGCTCGTTTTACAAAAAACAAAAGAAATGAAACCCGCTAAGTATCTGTTACTTTTCCTCTGTTTTGTTCCGTTGTTAATATTCAGGGACTTCACTCCGAACAATGAGCTGAAGTATTTAAGCATCGCCGATGAAGCATTACGCGACGGTCATTTTTTTGCCTTTTGGAACCATGGGGCACCTTATGCGGACAAGCCCCCTCTGTATTTATGGATTGTCATGCTGGGGAAATGGCTTTCAGGAACTCACAGTATGTTCTTTTTGGGTCTGTTTTCCCTGATACCGGCCATCATCATTCTCCGTATCATGGACAAATGGGTAAGCCCGTTTCTCCATGAGCGCTACCGGAACAGCATCCCGGCCATGATGATGACTTCCGGACTCTTTGCAGGCTCCGCCATTGTCATCCGCATGGATATGCTTATGTGCATGTTCATCGTGCTGGCTCTTTATACGTTCTACAAGCTGTATACTGAAAAAGGGAACAAGTATGATCCGATACTGCTGCCCATTTATATTTTCCTGGCCATTTTTACCAAAGGACCGGTCGGCATTCTCGTGCCGGTCATCAGTATTCCCGTGTTTCTATGGTGGCAGGGCAAACTCCGAACTTTCGGACATTATCTGGGATGGAAACAATGGGGAATCCTGTTGGGGATGTGCACGATATGGTTCGGGTGCGTATATATGGAAGGAGGAAAACATTACCTGAACAACCTGCTGTTCAACCAAACAGTCAACCGGGCTGTAGATGCATTTCATCATAAGGCGCCCTTCTGGTATTATCTGACAACCATCTGGTATTCTCTGGCGCCCTGGATTTTACTATACCTTACAGCCATTATCCTGGGATTGCGCCAAAAACTTTTCAACAACGATATAAAAAGGTTTTTTCTGGTAATCATCACGACAACATTCGTCGCACTATCCGTATTCAGCGGCAAACTGGATATTTATATGCTGCCTGTATTCCCATTTACAGGCTATCTCGCCGGTTTGATGCTGCCTTCGTTGCCCCTGCGCCGGCTACAAATCATGATAGCCATACCGGCAGCCATTTTGTCGGTAGCTTTTCCGGGCTATTTCATAGCCCGTCACATGGTAGAATTCCCTTTTACCCCGACGATTCTCTATCCGCTGTGCGCTTTTATCATAACAACAGGCTCCATCGGGGCATTGTATTTCCTGTACCGGAAACAGTTGTTGCCGGCAGCCAACAGTATGGCGGCAGGTCTTCTGATCGCGGTGTTTGCAGGCTCATTCGCCATACCGGCCTTGAATCCTCTGATCGGTTTCAAAGCAATGACTGACAAAGCAGCATCCATCGCACATGAAAGAGGTATCGAAAAATATTGTTATTTCCCTTTCAGAAGCGCCGAAAACATGGATGCCTATCTGAACCAAACGGTGTATCCGCTTAATGTAAATGAAATAAGAGACTGTATCGGGAAAGAGAATTTTATTCTTTTTGCCCGGAACAAGGATATAAAACGAAATCCGGCACTCTATTCACTTACGGAAAACACCGAATCATACCTTTACGGTAACTACCGGATATTTGTATTTTCACCAAACACCAAATAAATGATATACGTTATCGGTTTTCTGGCGCAAGTCTGTTTTTCAGGACGCCTTCTGTTTCAATGGATTATGTCTGAAAAAGCCAAACAGGTCGTTTCACCCTCCATTTTCTGGCTGTTAAGTCTGCTCGGCTCTTATCTGCTGTTTTTTTACGGCTGGTTACGCAGCGACTTTGCAATCATCCTCGGACAATTGATTTCATATTATATCTATATCTGGAATCTCGACATAAAAAATGAATGGAAAAAAATCCCCCGTCCCATACGTTATCTGCTGATTGCCACGCCATTTATGGCGATAGGCTATATGCTCAACGAATTTCAGGATTTCATACACGAATTTTTCTGCAACGAAAAAATCCCGCTCGGACTGCTCATCTGGGGGTCTACGGGTCAGATTATATTTACGCTGCGTTTCGTGTATCAGTGGGTATATTCCAGAAAGCGACAGGAATCCTTGCTGCCGTTAGGCTTTTGGCTTATCAGTCTGACAGGGTCTTGCATCATTGTGAGTTACGCACTGGTCAGACACGACCCTGTCCTGATTCTGGGGCAATCAACCGGTCTGATCGTATATATCCGCAACATCCGGCTTATGAAACACCCTTCAAAAGGAGGTTTCTGAACCTATTGTAAGTTATTATCACCTATTTTGTAGTTAATATACCGTTTTTTCATCCATCGATAAGCAAAGCAATCCTTAAACGGGCCTATCAAACGGTTGAACAAATGGTATTTTGACTGTCCGGCGACACGAGGGAAATGGCGGACCGGAACCTGGAATACCCTCCCCTCCTGCAATTGAATCAAAGCAGGCAGAAAGCGGTGCATACCCGTGAAAAACGGAATACGTCTGGCATAATCCGTATGAAGGATTTTCAAGGGACATCCGGTATCCTCAACACCGTCATGAGTCATCATGCGACGGAAACCGTTTGCTATCCGTGAAGACATGTTTTTGACAAGACTGTCCTTGCGGCCGGTACGTATCCCCATTACCAGTTCGTATTCATCCGTATGCTGCAACAATAAGTCAAAATCTTCAGGAGTGGTCTGTAAATCCGCATCTATATAACCCACCAGGTCGGAACAACAATAATCGATTCCGGCTTTCATCGCCGCACTCAATCCCCCATTACGCACGCATTCAATAAAAAAGAAATCCGACTGCCGCGCACATATATCCTTCATGATGCGTCCACTGGCATCCGTCGAACCGTCATTCACAAAAAGGATACAGGTCTTTACCTGCGCATGGTCTTTAAAATCCTTCAATACCGTTTCCAAACGGGCCATATTCCCCTCTTCATTAAAAACGGGAACAACAATGGTAAATTTGTATGCTGCAGTCTTATTTTCCATTCTATTATCAGATTATTTTCCGTTCAGATACGACCTCTCGGAATCGGCGCGCAATTTACAAAAAATAATACAAACACAGATTTATACGGTCATAAAATAATATTTCTTTCAATCCCCCAAAAACATTCGGCGCGAATGGCGTCAAAAACGAAAAAAACGCCACCCACAAAACTCCTGCGGCAGGCATAAACGAGAGTCTCCAGAAAACTAAATATTATTTTTTTTAGAGCTTTATTCTAAAATATCGGACAAAATTAGTTAGCTTTGTTCTACTTTATTTTTTTCATTTTTAAAAGTCAATAAACGATGAGATACAAAAGAGTACTACTAAAACTGAGTGGCGAATCACTGATGGGTGAACAAAGATATGGCATTGACGTGAAACGTGTTGAGAGTTATGCCCGCCAAATAAAAGAGATTGTGGAAATGGGAGTACAAGTTGGTATTGTTATCGGAGGCGGTAATATCTTTCGGGGATTAAGCGGCACGGACAAAGGATTCGACCGGGTAAAAGGCGACAGCATGGGCATGCTGGCAACAGTGATTAACAGCCTGGCACTGAGTTCCGCTTTGGACAACGAAAATTGTAAGAATAAAGTTTTGACAGCTATCCGCATGGAACCGATCGGTGAATTCTATTCAAAAGCCAAAGCTGTCGAATATCTGGAAGACGGGTATGTAACCATCTTCAGTGCAGGCACCGGGAACCCCTATTTCACGACCGATACGGGCAGCAGTCTCCGTGCCATTGAAATCGAAGCCGACGCCATGCTGAAAGGCACCCGCGTCGACGGAATCTATACAGCAGACCCCGAAAAGGACCCTCATGCCGTTAAATTCGATGAAATCACATACGACGAAATTTACAACAGGGGACTGAAAGTCATGGATCTTACAGCAACAACCCTTTGCAAGGAGAACCATCTTCCCATCGTTGTATTCAACATGGACATGGAAGGTAACCTCAAAAAGGTGATAAGCGGAGAAAAAACAGGTACAGTTGTCTATTAAAATCAGGAAAGAGGTCTATCGCAGCCATGAGTATCCTCGATACCATAAATACACCAGCCGATTTAAAGGATGTACCGGAAGAATCGTTAGAGCAGTTATGTAAAGAAGTCCGTCAAAAGATCATTGACGATTGTGCGGAGAATCCCGGACATTTAGGCTCCAGCCTGGGAACTGTCGAACTGACTGTCGCCCTTCATTATGTCTTCAATACGCCCTATGACAACTTGGTCTGGGACGTAGGACACCAGTCGTATGCCCACAAAATCCTTACAGGACGCAAAGAGGCATTCAAAAACAAAAGGCTTTATGGAGGCATCAGCGGTTTTCCCCGCCGTGAAGAGAGCGAATACGATTCATTCGGCACAGGACATTCTTCGACTTCCATTTCGGCAGCATTGGGAATGGCTATCGCATCCAAACTAAAAGGAGAGGAAGAACGCCAGAACATCGCCGTGATCGGCGATGGTTCCATGACCGGCGGCATGGCCTTTGAGGCATTGAATAATGCAGGGGTATATCATTCCAACCTGCTGGTTATTCTGAATGACAACAACATGGCCATTGACCCGAATGTCGGAGGCCTGAATGAATATCTGCTTGATATAACGACCTCAAAGACCTATAACAAAATAAAAAAGGACGTATGGAATGTTTTGGGCAAACTCAACCGCATCAGTCCTGGAATGAGAAATTTTATACAAAACATCGACAATAGCATCAAATCCATGCTTCTGAGACGAAGCAATCTGTTCGAAGCCATGGGACTGCGCTATTTCGGACCGGTGGACGGACACGATGTGGAACATCTGGTCAAGGTTCTGGAAGATTTAAAGCATATCAAAGGTCCCAAGATCCTGCATTGCATTACAGTCAAGGGAAAAGGCTTCAAAGAAGCGGAAACCCACCAGACGCTCTGGCATGCACCCGGAAAATTCAATAAAGAGACCGGCGAACGCATTAAAGAGTCGACAAGCAACATCCCAGCCAAATTTCAAGATGTTTTCGGCTATACTATTTTAGAACTTGCCAGAAACAATCCTAAAATCATCGGCATAACTCCGGCCATGCCAACGGGCTGTTCATTAAACATCATGATGCACGAAATGCCGGAAAGGTGTTTTGACGTAGGCATTGCCGAACAGCATGCAGTGACTTTTTCAGCCGGCTTAGCCACCCAGGGATTCATTCCTTTCTGTAACATCTATTCATCTTTCATGCAACGGGCATACGATCAGGTGATACATGATGTAGCCTTGCAGAAACTAAACGTGATATTCTGTCTGGACAGAGGGGGATTAGTCGGTTCTGACGGTGCGACTCACCACGGGGCATACGATTTGGCCTATTTCAGATGTGTCCCCAATATGACGATTGCAGCCCCCTTGAATGAAGAAGAACTGCGCAATATGATGTATACGGCCCAATTGTCCGGCCAGGGCCCTTTCTCTATCCGCTATCCCCGCGGCAGCGGCTCCATGCCTGACTGGCATACGCCTTTCAAGTCTCTGGAGATTGGAAAAGGACGTTGCCTGACCTCCGGGAAAGAAATCGCCATCCTATCAATCGGCGCCATTGGCATGGAAGCGCAAAAAGCCATAGAAGCGGTTCCGGATGTTTCTGTCGCACAATATGACATGAGATTTTTAAAACCCATTGACGAAGACTTGCTGCATGACGTGTGCCGCCATTTTTCAAAGGTCATTACACTGGAAGACGGTACGCTGAATGGCGGTTTGGGAAGTGCCGTTTCAGAATTCATCGTGGCACACCACTATCGTGTCCATTTAGTCACACTGGGAATACCCGACAAGTTTATCGAGCATGGTACCCAACAACAATTATATGCAGAATGCGGTTTCGACGCGGCAAGTATTGCCCGACAAATAAACCTGTTAAAAGAGGAGATTAAAGCAGAAAGATCCTTATGAACACCCATTTAATATTACCTCAGCCTGAAAGCTTCCACAAAAAATTAAAACAGGTCTTTGCCTCACTGACGGATACAGAGATCCAAAGTCTTGTGACTCCGGAATCAATCCGGTTTTACAAAAAAGGCGAACATATATACGAAGAGGGCAGTCGCATGAAGGGATGTTATTTTATATATTGCGGTATTGTTAAAATCTATCAGACAGGGTATGAAGGCAAGGAACAAATCATCAAATTTGACAAGGAAGGAGATATTTTCGGTTTTCGCTCGGTGATTCGCCATGAACCGGCCTGCAGTTCGATTGAAGCCATATCCGACACCGTTTTATGCTATATTCCGGACACCGTATTACATTATTTGCTGAAAAGTAATTCCGGTTTTGCATACGACATGGTACAAATAGCCTGCAAAGAGTTGGGAGATTCCAACAGATACATCCGTGATATCGCCCAAAAATCCGTAAGGGAACGTCTGGCTGAAATATTACTCCTTCTGGCAGTCGATTTCGGGATGGAAGATGACGGCACCCTAAAACTCTGCATCACTCGGGAAGATTTAAGCAATTTTGTCGGTACCGCAACAGAGACGGTCATCCGCCTGCTATCCGATTATAAAACGGAAGGGCTTCTTTATTCAAAAGGAAGAAAAATCAAATTATTGAATATAGAAAAGCTGAAAACGATTGCAGGTTTGTAATTTTTTCGTACATTGAGGGCACAAAAACTAACAAAAAACTTCAAAAACGATACGAATATGTTACAAATTTCCGACAAAGGGAAAATGGTTCCAGCCTCTCCCATACGCAAGTTGGTACCCTATGCCAATCAGGCAAAAGAAAGAGGTATACGGGTATTCCACCTGAATATTGGCCAACCGGATATCAGAACGCCAGAAATCGCCCTTGAAGTGATAAGACGTCTTCAAATGTCCGTAATTGAATATACCGATTCTGCCGGCAATCACACATTACGTTCAAAATTGGCCAGTTATTATCAAAAATTAGGCATTTCAATCAACGAAGACAATATTTTAATTACGACCGGAGGTTCAGAAGCTATTCTTTTTGCTTTTATGAGTACTCTGAACGAAGGAGACGAAATCATCATCCCGGAACCTTTCTATGCCAATTATGCAGCATTCGCTGTCATGGCCGGCGCTAAAATAAAAACAGTAACAGCCACCATTGAAAATAATTTCGCCCTTCCGGCCATCAGCGAATTTGAAAAACAGATTACACCCCGTACCAAAGGTATTGTCATCATAAACCCCAATAATCCGACAGGCTATCTCTATTCCCAATCAGAATTGGAAGCATTGGGAAAAATAATAAAAAAACACAATCTATACCTTTATTCGGACGAAGTCTACAGACGTTATTGCTATGACGGTCTCAAACATTTTTCGGTAATGAATCTGAAAGGTATCGAAGAGAACACCATCTTGTTTGATTCCATGTCTAAAAGATATAGCGAATGCGGCATACGCGTTGGTGCAATCATCAGCCGTAATAAAGAGATTCTAAATGCCGCACTCAAATTCGGGATGGCGCGTCTATGCCCTCCCGCTTTAGGACAAATTGCGGCCGAAGCATCATTAGAAACCACAGAGGAATATTTTCACAATGTGTACGAAGAATACATTCGCAGAAGAGACTATATGGTTGAAGCATTAAACAAAATGCCGGGGGTAATATGTCCCACTCCTCAAGGAGCTTTCTACTCCATTGTCAAACTTCCTGTCGACGATTCCGAAAAATTTGCCAAATGGTTATTGGAAGAATTCGATCATAACCGACAGACAGTAATGCTTGCACCTGCGAGTGGATTCTATCATACTCCAGGTCTGGGGAAAAATGAGGTGCGAATCGCTTATGTGCTTAAAATAAGCGATCTGCAAAAAGCAATGGAGGTTTTGGACATCGCCTTGAAAATATATCCCGGCAGGACAGAATAAGCGGAAAGATAAAAGTTATTGCCTAAAAAAAAACTATCTTTTCTCAGGAATCGACAGCTTTTAGGCTTTAACTTCTCGGCTTGTCTCTTTTTTATTATCTTTGTACCCAAAAATGAATAGATTTTCCATTCTGTATCTAATTTAAAATATTACTATGACATCGGACTCTGAATTTGACAGTATCAGACCTTATTGTGGCAGCGAAGTAAAAACAGCTGCAATGCGTCTCTCTCAATCTCCTGAATTTCTGGAGTTGTTTTCACAACTGATCAAAATAGACAAAAACCTTGTTATAAAAGGACTTGAACAGATTTCAACGAGAGACCAGTTCCAGGTGAATTTTTTCGGTCCTGCTATTCAGGCGTTAATGAAAATGACAACCGATGGCGTTACTGTCGAAGGAATTGAATTGGTTGACAAAAATACGTCTTACACATTCATGTCCAATCATCGGGACATTATTTTAGACTCAGCCATTCTCAATGTACTGTTACGTGAACATAAAGCCAAATATACCCGACCGGCAATCGGCAGCAACCTGTTAATAAACAGTTGGGTTACAGACTTCGTAAAATTAAATTCATGCTTTGTGATCGAACGTGACATCACTGTACGTGAAATGTTAACCAGTTCATCCATCCGTTCAAAATATATCCGGGAAACAATCCAGGAAAATCAAGATTCCATTTGGATTGCAGAAAAAGAAGGACGTACAAAAAATGGAGATGACCGCACCCAGCAGGCATTGCTTAAAATGTTAAAAATGAGCGGTATTCATGATCTTGCAACAAACTTTAAAGAATTGCGTATCATGCCGTTGGCAATATCTTACGAATGGGAACCGTGCGACGCATTGAAAACACAGGAACTATACACCCGCACTGTCGGAGAATATATAAAAACGCCTGAAGACGATATGAACAGCATGCTGACAGGCCTGAGCAGTTATAAGGGACGCGTACATTTTCACATCGACCAATTAACCGATACAGAATTGGACGAATTAAACAAACTCCCGACAAACGGAGACAGAATTGAAGCAATGGCCGCCATCATTGACAATAAAATCCACCGAAATTTTAAATTATGGCCCAATAACTATATCGCCTACGATTTATTGCATTCTGTGAATAAATTCTCTGCCTTCTATACACAAGAGGAAAAAGAAAAATTCATACAAGTTATGGCACAAAAAATAGATAAACTGGAAGGTAATATTTCTATGCTTAACAATATTTATTTGGAAATATATGCCAATCCCGTCAAAAACAGTCTGAAATTATAAAAGATAATATGAAAATCATCCGATTACTGATCATGCTGACGGCTTTCCTCATCATGATTTCGAGCGCGTTAATACTTTTTGCCCCGACCAACCTTAAGACTCCGGTATATATCAATATCGCAGCAATGGCATGTCTTGTAGCTGTCATTACTCTTTTGAATTTTCATAAACAAAAAGAAAACCAAAAGTAATGTATCGAGTTAAACGTACTATTTATGTTGACAATCAATCTATTGACGTTTGGTTTGGATTAGTCAGCAAGAGTAAAAACGGGAAAAATGGTAAGTATACAGTCTATTTACTGACTGATGACCCAAACAAACCGCTTAATCACGCAGAGCCCATACTCAGCAATATCACTTCTAAGGAAACTGCTATCAAACGGGCCATTGAACACACTAAAGATTTGTTTCACCATCTGTTGGAAAACAAGAAATTGTAATTATACATAAGAATCATAAACATGGAAAGAAAAGTCAGAGTAAGATTTGCTCCCAGCCCTACAGGCGCATTACACTTAGGCGGAGTCAGAACAGCACTCTTTAATTACTTGTTTGCCCGCCGTCACGGAGGCGATTTTCTTTTGAGAATAGAAGATACAGACCAGACCAGATATGTCCCTGGAGCAGAAGAATACATCATAGAGTCATTAAAGTGGTGCGGACTCACGGTAGATGAAGGTGTCGGTGCTGGCGGAGAATATGGTCCGTACCGTCAAAGCGAACGCAAAGAAATATACAGACAATACGCCATTCAACTCGTTGAATCCGGAAATGCATACTATTCATTTGATACCGCAGAAGAATTGGATGCTTTGCGAAAAGAAAGCGAAAGCAAAGGAGAAACCTTCATGTACAATGCAAAAAGCAGAGGAAGTTTAAAAAATTCACTGAATTTGCCTAAAGAAGAAGTACAAAAATTATTGGATGCCGGTACTCATTATGTAATTCGCTTTAAAATGCCCGAAAACGAGGATTTAAAGTTATATGACATCATCCGTGGGGAAGTACACTTCAACAGTTCATTATTGGACGACAAAGTGCTTTATAAATCTGATGGCATGCCCACATACCACTTGGCAAATATCGTCGATGATCACCTGATGAAAATCAGCCACGTAATCCGTGGCGAGGAATGGTTGCCTTCACTCCCACTCCATGTATTACTATATAGAGCATTCGGTTGGGAAAATACCATGCCTGAATTTGCCCATCTACCCCTGATTCTGAAACCTGTTGGGAATGGTAAATTAAGTAAACGTGATGGCAATAAAATGGGATTTCCTGTATTTCCAATGGAATTTACCGACCCTATAACAAAAGAAAAATGGCACGGATATAAAGAAGATGGATATTTTCCTGAAGCATTCATCAATATGCTGGCCCTTTTGGGATGGAATCCGGGTACAGAACAGGAAATTTTTACTTTAGAAGAGCTTTGTCAACAATTCTCCTTAGACCGCGTTAAGAAATCCGGTGCTAAATTCGATCCCGAAAAGACAAAATGGTTTAACCACAAATATTTGATTGCCAAATCAGATGCAGAACTTGCCGAATTAGTAAAACCTTATCTGGAAGCCGACGGATTAAACTTTGATAAAGCTAAAGTAGAACACATCTGTACATTGATGAAAGAACGTTACAACTTTGTTGCCGACCTTTACGAAGATTGTAAATTCTTTTTTATACCACCCACAGAATTCAACGAAAAAGACTCTAAGAAATATTGGAAAGAAGATACCCCGGCACTAATGAATGAATTGCTGGATATCTTAAAATCCATTGATGACTATTCATTTAGCAATACTGAAAAAATTATTTCAGCATGGATTACTGAAAAACAATTAGGCTTTGGCAAAGTCATGAACCCTTTCCGCGTAGCAATTATCGGCGCTGCCAAAGGACCGCACATGTTCGATGTTATTGAAATAATCGGTAAAGAAGAAACCATACGACGTATGGAAAAAGCACTGGCAGCCATGCAATAAAAAAAGGTAGCTTAAAGCTACCTTTTTGTTGTATCACTAAAATCCCTATCTTCTCTTATATCGGATGCTTTTAATTGTATATAAACCTATCCAGACAGACCCTGGAACTTTTTCTATAGAAATATCATTCGAATCATTGTTTTCTTTAAATTCCGTAATAGTCCCACCTGTTGAAACAAGTAATCTACAAAGAATCTCTATAACGCATCTCTATTTCATCAAAAACTTGCCAAAGT
>JAHHTT010000056.1 GCA_020024465.1 Odoribacter sp. | reverse complement strand
GATGCTGATGTTCGGAAAATCAAACCGGGGCAAAAGTTGAAAATAAAGATTTAATATTATCGTATTTCCGGTAAGTCGATACCTTTGATTTTTCTATAAAGATTCAGTGCGTAGGAGTCTGTCATGCCAGAAACATAATCTACAACTGTTTGTATTTTTGTGTACATAGAATCGTCTTTGGTCACTTTATATTGTTCTGGCATGATGGATAATAGATTGCCTGCATAGTAGGTCTCAGGTTTGAGGACGGCATCTGTGTATTCTTTCAAGATAGTACCTAGTATTTTAAAACCTGCAATTTGAATCTGAGTGACGATACCAGTATGGTAAATACGTTCATATGCAAGTTTAGTGCAAGCTTCATAAGTTGTCTTGTTTGTTCCTTCAACTTGCTTTATGAGAGCACTGTTAAATTGCCCTTCCATGATGGCTTCATAATTATTGATGAAAACATCAGTACATGCATTGATTAGTTTATTGATAATGCCTGCGCGTAAAAATGCAATCCGTTCGTTTTTGTCTGTGACGGTTTTAAATGTCTTGTTGATAATTTTCAGTTCTTCTTTATCAATGCTTTTGTCATAGAAACTTTCCAATATATTAACGGTTTCATCATAGGATAGGATTCGTAGTTTATGTGAATCTTCTATATCCATGATTTGGTAACAGATATCGTCGGCGGCTTCAACCAGATATACTAGCGGATGACGGGCGTATTGTAATGGATGATCGTTCAATTGTTTAATACCTAATACTTCGGCAACGAGTTTGTATATGTCTTTTTCGCTTTGAAAAAATCCATATTTAAATCCTTTGGAATTTGCCTTAATGGATTCATGAGGATATTTAACAATAGAGGCAAGGGTTGTATAAGTCATTGTATAGCCGCCTGGACGCCGTCCGTTAAAACTATGCGTGAGCAATCGGAATGTGTTTGCATTTCCTTCAAAATGGCATAAATCGTTCCATTCTTCGTCTGAAAGAAATTTTTTTAAGTAATGACCTTCTCCTTCGCTGAAGAAATAAGAGATTGCTTCTTCTCCCGAATGACCGAAAGGAGGATTTCCCAAGTCGTGTGCTAAACAGCCTGTGCTGACAATAGTACCTATTTCTTCTAATAATTCTGAATTTTCTAAACTGACATGTTTTTTTCTGAGAAATTGACTGATTTTATTTCCCAATGAACGTCCGACACTAGCGACTTCAAGACTATGGGTCAGTCTGTTGTGTACAAATATATTACCAGGTAAAGGAAATACCTGAGTTTTATTTTGTAAGCGACGGAATGGAGATGAAAATATCAAACGATCATAATCTCGTTGAAATTGCGAACGATCATGCGAGTGGAATAGTGAGATAATGTTTCCCGGATGATAGCGATGTGTTGATATTAATTGTTTCCAATTCATTGGGTGAATTTGAAAAGGTTTGGTTAATAAAGTAGATTAGCAGGACAGAGTCCCGCTAATCGATTTATTTATTCCTTTACGAAATGGAAGTGGCTTCCAAAGCGTTCAAAAGCAGCCTTGTCCAATTCTTCGCGGCACTGAGGTGCTGCAATAGAAATCAATGCTTTTGCACGTTCTTGCAATGTTTTTCCGTATAAGTCTACAGCTCCAAATTCTGTTACTACATAGTGAACATCAAAACGAGTAGTAACAACTCCGGCTCCCGTTATGAGGGTCGGGCTGATTTTGCTGATACCTTTAGCTGTCACTGCAGGCATCGCGATGATTGGTTTTCCTCCTTCACTGGCAGCCGCTCCACGGATGAAGTCTAATTGTCCTCCGCAACCGCTATAGAATTTGCATCCTAAGGAATCGGCATTTACCTGTCCAGTCAAGTCAATGGAAAGTGCAGAGTTGATAGCTGTCATTTTAGGTTGTTGGGCGATGATGAATGGGTCGTTGGTATAACCTACATCCATCATTGCTACTGCTGGGTTGTCATCAATGAAGTCATAAACTTTTTTTGAACCCATCAAGAAGGTTGATACGATTTTACCTTTGTCAAATTTCTTGTTGAGATTGTTGATAACGCCTTTATAGTAAAGAGGAAGTACTCCGTCAGCAAACATTTCTGTATGGATACCCAAGTTTTTGTGGTTACCTAATTGAGATAATACGGCATTAGGGATGGCTCCAATTCCCATCTGCAGACAAGCTCCATCTTCAATAAGGGCAGCACAGTTTTTACCGATTTGGATATCCTGTTCGGATGGTTGAGCTGGTTTTGCTTCAATTAGAGGTGTATTGTCTTCGCAGAAAATATCAATATCAGATAATTTGATGATTGCATCTCCCCATGCACGCGGAACGTTCGGATTGATAACAGCTATGACTGTTTTGGCATTCTGTACAGCTGCTAATGTAGCGTCTACAGAGGTTCCCATTGATACATATCCGTGTTTGTCTGGAGGACATACCTGAATCATGGTTACGTCAACTGGTGTAACATGGGTGCGAATCATCTTCTGTGTCTCACTCAAGTGGACAGGAATATAGTCGGCCCAACCTTCTTGTGTTTCTTTACGGACGTTGTGACCAACGAAAAATGATTCCAATTGGAAAATACCTTCAAACTCTTTTGCTGCATAAGGAGCGCTTCCTTCTGTGTGGAGGTGTTGTAATTTTACATCTTTCAATTCGCCGGCACGACCACGCTCGCAAAGTGCTTGAATCAGTCCCTGAGGGGCACAAGCTACGCTATGAATGTGAATACGGTCACCCGATTTCACGGCTTTCACAGCTTCTTCAAATGATACTGTTTTTATTCCGTTATACATTTCTGTTTTATTTAGTTTAAATCTGTACTGTAGAAACAATGCGAAGGTAATTAATTTACCTATAATCTGAAAATTTTTAGATTTATCTTTTCATGGCACGATCCATGTCTTTCTGTGCATCTTTGAGTTTTAGGGTTTCGCGTTTGTCATATTCTTTTTTACCTTTTGCTAAAGCAATACGCATTTTGGCATAACCTTTTTCGTTGAGAAATACTTTAACTGGTACAATTGTTAAACCAGATTCTTTAACTTTCCGTTCCAATTTAACTAGTTCTTTGTGGGTCAAAAGAAGCTTTCTTTCGCGTTTTTCTTCGTGATTATAATAAGTGCCTAATTTGTATTCTGAAATATTCATGCCTTTCACCCATAATTCTCTACGGTGAAAATAGCAATAGGAATCAACCAAGCTGGCTTTGCCTGCCCGAATGGATTTTATTTCTGTTCCTGTTAGTACGATACCAGCAGTGTATTCTTCGAGAAATTCATAATCGAAAGATGCACGACGGTTTCTTATGTTTATATCGTTTACCATAGTTTATTCGTTTTTATATATTAATTACCGAAATTCGGAAAATAATCATTAATAATTTAGATATAATGATGGGGAAGCAGATAATCGATAAAGAGGCTATTATTAAGGTGTTTGTTTTTTGATTTGCGGGCATGTTGATCAATGTATTAATCCCATTGTATAATGTTCGAATAAAAATATAGCTGCAGAAAGTCAATAACTGTCCTATGAACAAATTGCCGAATGCTGATCCCAGGCTATGGAATAATAAAAAAACAGAGGCACTATATAGGGTGAGGTTAAAGGCTGTGGTAGCGTTGCAGTTTAATTTGTTACATAAAAATTCTCGGATGAGCCAATGGGCAAGCCAAGTGCCTACTATGGAGGATACATAATTTATGGCTGCTAGTCCCAGGGCTTGTGAAAATGTATTGTTTAATAAATTGATGAAAAAATATAATATTGAGCACAAAGAAATGATTGGTACAAAGTAATTGCGTATGGTTGCCTTTGTATCAGTACGTTTATTTTGAATTTCCCTCCAGCATTCAGATGGGGTGAAAATCATTCCTCGTGTACGTTTATATATGCTGTTGTATTGAATTTTCATTATTGCAAAAGTATCTTTTTTTTTGATATCCTGTGCTGTCTATAATTAAAATGCTTTTTATTCGTATATTTATGTTGTGTTAATGATATTAAACCAATGGTTATGGGAGATATAAATATTGATAAAATTTTACAGTAGTGTAATTGATTATTAAACATATATGATGAATTCTACTCTTTGTGTTATTAATCAATGTATTAAGACTCCATTCGGATAATGTATAGGGATATCCATATCCATATACAAATGAATCTGTCTTTGGTTTGTCTCTTTTGCACGATTCTATAACAGTAAAGTGGTTGTTTTCTACCTTGACTCCCTTGGATCTATCCGTTAACAATAAAATAATCGGCTCAAAAAGGCGTTATATAATTAAATATTCGGGTCAGTTTGAGCTGATTATTTGAAGATTTTGAGTATATTTGACCTGATTAAATATTATAAAGATGACGATAAAAACCGAAATATTACAAATATTACATTATCACCCTTTATCCAGCAGGAATGAAATTGTTTCTATGCTAACTAATGCTCCGAGTGATAGTACCATTAAGAGACTTATAGCTGAAGCTGTAAAAAAGGAGTTTATCCTCGTACATGGAAAAGGACCGGCAACAAAGTATTCCTTGTCTCCACAAGCCCATGTGACTATGCCACTTGATCTGAATACTTATTTCAAGGATGATGTGGACGAAAGACAGATACAGGATTCCTTTAATTTTGAACTGATCAATGAGATACTTCCAAAGGTGAATCTATTTACAGAGAAAGAATTGTCAGAATTAAACAAGGCACAGAATCTTTTTCAAGATAATCTGAAAGGAATGACAGACTTGGAATATCGTAAGGAAATGGAACGTCTTGGTGTTGACCTTTCTTGGAAATCTTCACAGATTGAGGGGAATACTTACTCACTGCTTGAGACAGAAAGACTTTTGAAGGAGAAGCAGGAAGCTTCTGGTAAATCCAAAGAAGAAGCTATTATGCTGTTAAATCATAAGGATGCTTTGGATTTTATTTTAGACTATCCGGATTATCTTAAAGAGATAACAATCCATCATATAGAGGACATACACTCAATCTTAACCAAGGAACTTGGCGTTTACCGAAATATACGTCAAAGACGTGTCGGTATTACTGGTACTAATTATAGGCCTTTGGATAATGAATTTCAGATTCGTGAAGCCCTCGAAGATTCATGTGCATTAATAAACCAAAAAGAAAATATCTTTGAGAAGGCCTTGCTGGCGTTAGTTCTGCTGTCTTATATACAAGCATTTGCAGATGGTAACAAGCGAACTGCCCGTATTACGAGCAATGCAATTCTGATTGCAAACGGATATTGTCCAATTTCCTTCCGTACTGTTGATTCTATTGATTACAAGAAAGCGATGTTGATGTTCTATGAACAGAATAACATAGCCGCTTTTAAGCAAATATTCATAAAGCAGTTCGAGTTTGCCGTGAAGACGTATTTTTGACCTAAAAAACAAAGCTAATGATCAACACATTCCGTTCCATAGACGACTTAGTCAAAACTCTTGAGCGAGAGAAAGTTCTGTTGAAAGCGATGTTCGATAAACGAAAATCCTCCTCGTTCAGATATGATTATGCACAAGAATTGACCGATTACAAGGAAGAACGTATCAAGCATCTTATAGAAAATGGTGTAATACGTGAGAGTGGAAATTTCCTGGAATTAGAAGATATATATTTGAAATTCTTTGAAGAAGTTTTGCAGGTAAACGATGAAATAAATGTCTCGTATGTTCAAGATTACCTTTCGAATCTAAATGAAAATATAGATTATTATTTAAAGGAGAACAATGAACAAAGAAAGTACGGTTATCTGCGGGAAGTAAGACGATGCTTGAAACAGATAGCTCTTATGACAGTGAGAAATGTTTTGGATTTGAAGCGTAAACTGGATATTACTTATAAGACGGAGCCCAATTATCAGGTAAAATTATCAAAGTTGGAACGATTGGACGAAAAGCGAAAAAATATAGCTTTACTTATTACGAAAAGTGAAGAGGTTATGGACTACCAGCAGCCTGTGTTCTTTAAGGTAGCTATGGATTCGCAGATGCAGGAAGTGGTAAATGATGTGCGACTTCAGTTGAACGATGCTTATCATAATTTGTTGGAAATAGAAAAACAGATTGTTCATTATTTGAATCTGATTGCTTACCAAAACAGAATATTTGAAAAGGTGAGAAGATTAAAATATCTTCGTGACCAGTTCCTTCTTACCGAAAATACGGATATTCGACAGGTGATCGCAGGTAAAAATCCGGTTTGGATGGAACCGCAATCAAGTTATCGTATAAAACTTTCAATAGAACAGCTTCAATCAAATCCTGAAAATTTGAGTCTGATACGTAAAATTCTTTCTAAACGGAAAGATAAATTGGTTGTCAATACGAATCTAGCGGCAGCAATTCCTGATGAGTATTTTTCTGGCGACAGTATAATAAGCGATGTTATTAATCTTCAAGAACTTTATAATGCTTTTTCTGCTCCAAGTACACATTTGTTTCGTTTTGTTATGAATTATGATTTTCGAAAAACGGTAGAAAAAACAGACAGAATATTATTTTTCTGTTAGATTGCTTCGCTATATACGGATAATCTTGATTTTACAACAACCTATGAGGTTGTAGATAATGTAGAATACCCTTTGATTTACTTTCATAACAATTGATTGCACAAAGAAATATGGAAAATAATTTAAGATATACGGAGGAAATATTCAATCTTCTCAGTAAAGGAGAGTTTATTTCATCAAACAGCGGAGCCTTGGCCATTAAGCGTTATTATGATGCCATCGAAGAAGATTTCGCTTCTTATTATGATTATTATAAAGGTATCGGCTTTTATCTAGAGTCTGGTGATGGCTATTTCCTTTTTACACGTAAAGAGGCTAAAATCGATTTAGAAAGGAAACTTGAGGCTGCTATGCGCTGGATTGACTATCTGAGTTTCTTAAAGACTTTTAATCCTGTTTTTGGGCCAGGATATACTTTCCGTCCAGCGGATATTGTTATAGCGATAAGTTGCAACATGGAGCTGAAAGAGAAAGCAGGAAAGCTTTTCTGTGAAAAAAATGTATATCAGGAGATTGTTGACAAATTGGTAGCTGAATTAGAAAAAGCTGGATTAATAGAGTCGGAAAACGAGCACGAACAAAGCTATAAAGTACTAACTTCATTCCATTACATGGAGAATATGGTAGAGAGTATAATAATTACGGAGGAGGCAGAAGATGAGATACCTAAATAAAATAGTTTTTATAAATAGCGCACATGTACCATACGTGAAATAAAGTTGGATGGTAATGTGCATTTTATTGGCACGCAAGGAGTTGGTAAGAGTACGTTGTTACGAGCTATCTTGTTCTTTTATAATGCGGATAAGTTGCGCCTAGGTATTCCTAAAGAAAAGAAGGGTTTCGATTTATTTTATTTCCCATACGATAATTCGTATATCGTGTACGAGGTGATGCGTGAAAATGGCGCGTATTGTGTATTGGCTATGAAATCGATGAAACGTGTGGCTTTTCGTTTTATTGATGCTCCTTATTGTAAGGATTGGTTCATGAATGAACGGAATGAAGCGATAGCTGAGTGGCCTGAAATAAGAAAAAGAATTCCGACAAGCTCAACTGTTTCTTCGTTAGTCAATGACTATTACGTTTTCCGTGATATTATATTTGGAAACAATAAAAGTAATGAGTTATTACCATTCAGAAAATATGCCATTGTGGAAAGTTCCAACTATCAGAATATACCGAGAACAATCCAAAATGTTTTTCTGAATTCTAAACTTGATGCTGATTTCATTAAGGGCACCATTATAAAGTCCATGAATGAAGAAGAACAAGCAATCGATCTTAATGTTTATCGTTCGCTGATTGGTACGTTTGAACAAGAATATACAGATGTTATGTTGTGGCTCAAACCGAATAAAAGTGGTGTTGTAGAGGTAAGAAAACAGGCAGATATTGTTATCAAAAGATATCGTCAGTTGTTATATCTGAAAAAACAGATTCATGAAAGCTGGACAGAACTGAATTTTGCAGAAAAAACAGAGACTCAATATCTTCCGGTACTTGAAGATCGAATCAAAGAGTTGGAAGAAAAATTAAGCAATTTCATTCGTCTTTCTAACGAGGAAAAAGAAAAATATGACAAGGAACATGATAAGCTGACGAAAGAATATGGAATCGTTGAGGATAAACTTAAAGAATCGCGAAGAAAAAGAAGCTATTATGAGCAGATGAATATCTCCAACATTATAGTCCGGGTAAATAGCGAGCAGGATGTCAATACGGATTTAGCCAATACGAAAGAGGCATTAAATAAGTTGACCTCACTGTATCAGGACATCATGGATAAATATAATGGACTCTTCAGAGAATTGGATGCTAATCTAAAGGAATTCGAGACGGAGAAAAAGGAAGATATGTTGAAAGTAAAGGAACGATTTACGGATGATAAATCGCTATTGAATCAGAAGCGTTCTGAACATGAAAAAGAAGAGCGGAATCGAAGCGATGAACATAAGGAATATCTGCACGCTGAAATTCTGAAGCTGACTACAGAAATGTCTGCATTAAAGGAACGTGAGAACACCGTTCGGACGACTCTTCATTTTAAAGATGAAATAGAACAGAAAACAGAAGAACTTTGAAAACTCGAAAGCGAAGAAGGTCAGCTGAAACTTGATATTGGTCAACTAAAATTAGAGGTAAAGAATCTTCGAAACGATGCTGTTAATGACATAAAACAAAACGAATGGGATTATAACGCACGTAGTAATAAAGTTAGACAACAAAGGGATTCACTGGATGAGGAAATTCTACAGTTACGTAGCTTGCTGGAACAACGTAAGGGATCTCTGTGTGAATGGTTGGAACAGCATAAGCCTGACTGGCAGAAAAATATCGGAAAGGTGATTGACGAATGGAATATTCTTTATAATCAACATCTTAATCCTCAAATGGCATCTGATAATGATCAAAATCTTTTTGGTGTAACGTTGGATCTCTCGCATGTTAGTCGTGAGCTGCGAACACCTGCTATGATACAAGATGAACTATCAGGTAAAGAGGCAAAACGTGAAAAACTCACTGCTGTGTTGGACAAACTTTCCAAAGAGCAGATAGAAGCAAAAGATGCCATTGAGAAAAAAGCAAATAAGAAAATACGTGATATAAACGAATGTCAACACTTATTCGAGGCACAGCTGGAAAGAATACCCGTTAATCAGAAAGCGTTGAAGGTTGAGCTTGTGGAATGGGAAAATAAGGAAGAAGCATGGAAACAACAGGAAATAGATCGCATTGATTTGTTAATTGGAGAAAAGCAGAATAGTATCAACGGATTTGAGGTTAAATTAGAATAGACCAAAAATGATCTTCAGCGACGATTAAAAAATATCTTCGACGAATTTAATAAGGCGTTAAAAGAGAAAGAGACGGCCAGAAATGAGGCAATCATCGGACTTGAGCGTCAGATTACGATTAAAAAGAAAGAGGTAGAGACTCAGAAAGTGGAACTTCGACTTTCACAAACGAGCGAATTAAGTGGAAAAGGAGTTGATACAACTGCAATCAACACTTACGAACAAAGAATTGTGAACTTGCAGAAGGAGCAAGAATTCATTCGCTCGAATCGTCATCATGTATATGAATATGACAAAGATAAACGTGAATTTTTCGACATGGAACCAGAGTTTCAGGAGAAAAAGAAAGATATCAGTCGTCGGCTTGCTGAGCAGAGGGATAAATACGTCCAAAGAGCCCTAAAGTTAAAAAATAACATTAATGAAACAAAGATAGAGCTTGATGACAAAAATAATGAAAAGAAAACGATAGTACATGATAGCGAAGAATTGCGCAAGTTCAAGGAGGATATTTATTTTTGTCCACCTGAGTCTGCTACATTGGAAGAACGTCCAACGAAAGACTCTAGTGGAAACATTATAAAGATGTGAAAAGATAAAATCATCGGGTACAATAAAGAATCTGAAGCGTTCAAGAAAGCGGTGAATGCCTTTAGTAGTAATTTCTCGGCGAAAAATACATTCAGTTTCCCTACAACTCCTGTTACAGATGCAGATTATTCTAACTACGCAGCAAACGTTCTTGAATTTGTAGAAGAAAATAAAATAGAAGAATTTCAGACACGTATCAGCGAACGTTATGCGAATATCATCCTGCGTATTTCAAAAGAAACAGGAGAACTTACTAGGAACGAAGGTGAAATAAACAAGACAATCCTTGCCATTAATAATGACTTTGTAGAGCGAAACTTCACCGGTGTAATTCGAAGCATTGAGTTGCGTGCTCAACCAACTAACGACAAGTTAATGCAATTGTTGCTTGAAATAAAACGCTTTAATGAGGAGAACTTACTCAATTTGGGAGAGGTAAATTTGTTCTCGCAGGAATCGCGTACTGATGTCAACGAAAGGGCTGTGAGATTCTTAAATTCATTAAGTGTGAAACTTAATGACGAACCTGGTCGTAAGTCTATTGTGCTTTCAGATACCTTTAATCTGCAATTCCGCATTGTTGAGAATGACAATGATACCGGATGGATAGAGAAGATTGCTAATGTAGGCTCTGATGGAACTGATATTCTAGTCAAAGCCATGGTAAATATTATGCTAATTAACGTGTTTAAGGAAAAGGCTTCAGGTAAGTTCGGCGATTTCAAATTACATTGTATGATGGACGAAATAGGAAAGTTGCATCCGACCAATGTAAAAGGTATCCTTTCATTTGCCAACTGTCGTAATGTATTGTTAATCAATAGCTCACCTACCACTTATAACGTGGAGGATTATCGGTATACCTATTTGTTAACTAAGGATAAAAAAAGCAATACGAAAGTCGTTCCATTGTTAACTCGTAAAAGATAGAAAATGGCTAATGAAAAAATATCCGTAGCAACGGCAAAAAAAATATTGAAAATGCTTGAAGGGGATCAACTCCCTTCAAGCGCTTTACCCAAAACAGTTGTGGCAAATTTAAGGAATGAAGAATTGCTTGGAGTTGTGTCACACGGTAGTAGGTCATCTTATTATCTGTTTAATAGGGAAGCATCCAGACAATATATTGAGACTTACTATCTTAATGGTAAGTCTATCGAGAACTGGATTGTAACGATGAATTCTTCTGAAGAAACAATTTCTCGTGCAACCCTAGTCAAAGAAGCCGGAGATTCAAAAATGTTGTCTGTGAGAACATTTAGGGGGTTCCTCGTAAACAGTTGTGAACCAATACAAATTCAGGTAAATAATGTTACTTTTAATCTATCACCAATTGAAGGAATAGCAACCTTTATTCAAGATCCGGAAACTTTTAGAATTCCTCCCGACGTGGTTGTTGTAGGGATTGAGAATGGGAGAACTTCCGTAAAATCCGTCTGCAACGGAATTTATTCCATTCAGAGAAAGTATTATTTGTCTCACGTTATCCACAATCAACCGATTTACGGAATTGGTTAACTCATGTTCCTAATTCATATATTCATTTCGGTGATTTTGATTTGGCAGGAATTCATATTTATCAAACTGAAATCTTCAAATATCTAGGAAACCGTTCTTCTTTTTTCATACCTAATGATATTGAAGCAAGAATTATGAAGGGCAATAAAGACTTATATAATAAGCAATATGCAAAGTTCGTGAATATGGAAATTTGTGATGAACGATTAGGTCCTCTCGTGAATTTGATTCATCAATATCATCGGGTATATGAATAGGAAGGATATATTGAGGAATCGTTATAATCTGATTATTATTAAGATTATTGTTTTAATAAGAACATGTACTTCATCAGTAGTAATTTTGCGAATATCATTTATAAAAAAAATACCTATATGAAGTTACATGCCAAGAAAATATCACGAAAAGAAAATACATTTACCGGCACAATCATTCGGGTGACAAAACATTTTCTATGGGTCGGTACAACCTCTGTTATGACAAATACACAGAATGTGGGGACAAATGCAAAACGTTGTATTTCATAGCTTTGCATATACATATTGTACCGCCTCTTTTCAACTCTTTTGTGAAATGTATGCTATCAGATACAAGGTATTGAAAGATAGAACATTTCCGTAGGTATGTTACAGAACACTTGTTGAATACAAAGGTAGTGTTTTTCTTGGGATTTCTGTGGCTTGCGGTGTGGTTTTTTATTTTTCCAGAAGGTGTTGGATGGTGGAAAATCGGTTATAAAACCTGAAAACTTTTGTTTACGTTTGATTCGCTAAAAAAAGTGTAGAGCAATGGGTGATATTCGTTGGAAAAAGTGTAATAAGGTTGAATTATTCGCTTAAAAAAATGTATGCGCGTAATACTGTACCTCTAAAAGATACAAACAAATTATACCCTTTCGGGTATGTTGTTGATGTTTTGTTTTAATTTTGCATCCGAAAGGGTATAACATTAAAGGTATTATGCTATGGATATATTAAGTCTCACCAAAGTAACATCATTGTTCATCCTAACTTTAATAGAAAGAGACGATGGACAAAAGAAACAAATTGTGGAGACGCCAACAAATGGCTCGTGTGTTTAAGGCTCGTATGATTCTGTATGCCGCTTATGGTCATTGCATCATTCGTGAGGATGGAAGCTATTATGAACATCCTCATTGGTTTGAGTTGGCAAAAGACAAATGGGCACAAGTGTACAAAACTACAGGAACTCCGTGTAGTTGCTGGATGTGCAGAGGATTTGAATATGACCGCAAGGAGTATAAGAAAGAAACTTTGCGTATTATTCGGGAATCAATGGAGTAGTTTAAAGGGACAGGATAGAAACTAAATCTATGTCATTATGCGCACAGGTTCAGTTCCTTACTTTTTGTGTAGGGCAAGACTTTATCAAAGATTAAAAACCACTACCGATATTCAGAATAAATATCTTGTAATGTATCATAAAATCCCCAGCCACAATCCGATACGCTATCAATAAGCTTTTCAATCCGTTCGTAATAATAGGCTAATAATCCGTTGAGAAAGATAAAGCGCATAGCCTTGTCGAAATTTCCCTCCAGTGTTGTATAGAACTGTTCCCACATATCGCCAAATTCAAGTGTGTATTCGCATCCTTGTTTGATATAGAACAACATTAAATCGGCAACAATGGTCGGTTCCGGTTTTAGCTTTTGAAAATCGGAAATGACTTTTCGACATTTGGCAAATGACGGCTTTTCGGAAAATCCACGAATTGGGAAGAACTCATTTCGGATAGCTTTCTTGCTCTTTTCTAATTCAGCGTTGCAATCTGGGGTAAGATAAAACTCCAGATAATCTTTTGCCTCTTTACGTGCATCGTATAGTTCAAGAACAATATCGGTTATCTGTTCTTTTGTAAGTGACAACAAGTGTTTTTTTAGCTTTGCTTTTGACATAGATTGATTTTCAATTGATTGCGTATTTACATTCCTGCTAATTTCCAAACAAACCTTTTTCTTCCATATCTGCTTCCAATTGATATGTTATTAATCCAGCTGTTTTCTATAAACTGAATCCAATGTGTTTCCATCTTTGTCTTTCCATATCAACCAACCGTTATTACTGCTACCAATACAGAAATCTGCGGCAGTACTGGGACTTGAAAAAGTTTTATCTGATGTCAATACCAATATTCCGTTCTCAGTAGAAGTGTAATCTTGAAGCATCTTTTCTCGTTTTTCTTTCCAGTTGAAAGACGGAACCATTGTTTTGGCAACAGTACTTCCTTTTAGGACTGTAAAGCCATCGGAACTGTAGAAGCCCTTTGCATTGCACCCTCTACCTTTGGTGTAGAATAGATGTTCTTCTTTGGGTTGTGATACTTCAAAGATATTGCAACCGATGAATGATGCTAGAAATTTCACATCTTCGAAAAATTCATCCATTGAGTCTTGTTGATGCTCTGGTAGATTCGGTGCTTTAGGGATTTGTTTATTATCGCTTAAAACAAAAGCGTTTGCTTTCTTGGCTTCAGCTATCGCTTTATGTTCTAGGTATTGCACATCAACTTTAGTCATATCGGCATCTTTCGATACGAATATGAGTGCTTTTTGCCAAAACGCTTTTTTGCTGTCGTGGTCTTTTACACGTTCTTTGAAATTTTCCGTTTCACCTATATATGCCTGCGGTTTTGTTGATTCATCTTCCCCTAGTAATATATAGAATGCAGGTTTTTGTAACTTCTCTTGTGTATTCAAATAGGAGAGATTAGAACGTGGTACGACAAACATTTGGCAAATTTTGTTGCTAATGAATGCGTATTGAGTTCCTTTAGGATCTCCGTCAATTAAATATGTTGTTACAGTCTTTCCCATAAATATGTCTAAATTCAATTACTTTGAGGTATAACTCATTTAAGAACTGACTTTTCTTAATGCAAATATACACTATTATCGAATATAATTCGCTATATTTGCACTATAAAATCATATCAAAGAATGAAACTAAATAGAATAAAGGCTGTATTATCTGAAAAAGGAATCTCTCAGACATGGTTAGCCAAGCAACTTGATAAAAGTTTCAGCATGGTCAATGCTTATGCGTGCAATAGAATTCAGCCGAATTTGGAAACACTTCAGCGGATTGCTGAGATTTTACAGGTGGATTTAAAGGATTTGATAACAGATAAAGAGGAAAGGTAAAATGCAATG
>JAHHTT010000055.1 GCA_020024465.1 Odoribacter sp. | reverse complement strand
TATATCCCTTTTTATTTCTCCATATATTACTTGTCTTCTGTATTTTGGTGCAAATGCGATGCTCATTTGAATCACACATATCTGCCTCAACAGGTATCACACCCGTTTCTATGTAACCGGTCGCCCGGAAGAAGGATGTGTAGTCCTCCCCAGAGCAACCCTTGATAAAGATGTGACAGATACGCTCACAGTCTTTATCCACGATATAAATTTTCTCAATGACGCTTTGAATCAGCGTCATCAATACTTCTGGCTGTGCCCCTTCTGCATATTTTGCAAAGGAGAGCAGCCTTTCTTTTATTTCATCTAAATCACGAACAGCTATCATGCTGTTTCTCTTGTTTTCATCCATTTGGTTTAAGAGTGTCTGCGTTTCTGTCAATTCTTCAGACAGTTTGCGAATATCTTCCTGAATAAAGGGCTTCACCACTGCATCTGCATCCCTCAGATTTTTGATTTGACTGTGAATATTTGCTTCAATCCGTTCTTTCTTTTTCATCATCTGATTGTATTCCTGTGCAGTCTGAGAACGATTTAACACATCTTCAATCTTAATTTCTAAAATCCGCTGGAAATGTTCACTTTGTTCATCTGATAACTTGGAAAGCTGTTCCACCACAAACTCATCCAGCAATACACCATCCACAGCTCTGAAATTACATTCCTTTTTTCGGTATCCGGGGCAGACATATTTGAAGCGTGGCTTCCCGTTTGTCCACCGGTCAGATTCGGATATAACACTTAAACGCTTTCCACAGTGTGGACAATGTACAATCCCAGCTAACAGTGCATTTGTTTTTCGATGTGGACGGTTATACTGCTTTGCAATATCCTCTAAAATCATCTGTGCCTGAATCCAGTTTTGACTGGAAATAAAGCCTTCATGCTTGCCTACAGAAATCACCCATTCGCTGATAGGTTTATCTTCCATCGTTTGGACAAACTTTGGTGAGATGAATGTGCTGTCACTGTCTTCATATTTTTCCTGAGCAGTCTTGTTATAAGCAGACAACCCTCTCTTTCCATCAAAATCATCCAAATCGCCAAAAATGTTTCCATCATGCTCTATGAAATAATCATAGCTTGATTTGTCTGCGATGCAGTAAATGGGATTTTTAAGAATCAATCTGGTAGTAGATGTGTTGAACGCACTCCCACTTTGTGTACGATAGCCCTCTTGATTTAATCCATCGGCTGTTTTCTTAATGGAGCGATTGGTTAAAAACAACTCATATAACCGCTCAACAACCTTCTTTTCCTCTGGAACACTCTCCAGATAACTGAATGCCGATTTTCCTTTCCCGCTTCCGGTGGTTACTCTGCGTGTCGTAAATCCAAAAGGTGTCTTGCCACCCATCCAGCGACCATCCTTTGAAAGCTCCATCATATTATCTGTAATTCGCTCGGTCAGAGTATCTCGCTCAAATTCTGCAACCACAGCAAAAATCTGAATAAAGATTTTTGAAACTCCAGATGCAGTGTTAATACCATTGGAACAGATCAACAGATCTACATCGTACTTTTCCAGAAAGTCCATCAACCGAAGTAAATCGGTGGTCTTTCTGCCAATGCGATCCAGCTTATAACATACAATCGCTCGAATTTTTCCTCCCTGTATGTCATGAAGCATTCTTTGAAAATCTGGGCGATCGGAATAATAACCACTTAGTCCTTTGTCCTCGTATTCCATAAACTTAAAATCATTCTCTAAATGCAGCTCACGCTTTGCATAATCTGCACACTGTTTGAACTGAACACCAATACTGTCACCCTTATTCGTAATACGAGATTTACGGGCATAGATTGCGATACCTCTTGTGTCTTGCTGTTGTCTCTTTGCTTTTTTCATGGATATATCACCTCCAACATTATCATACTGCCATACCAGTTAATTTTACAAGTTTGTGAGGAGTCCTCTGGAACTGCTGTAAAAGAAGATACAGCGTCTGTGCATCAAAAGTATGAATCTCCTGTACGACATACTCTGCACGTTGGATTTGAAAATGTTCCATCACTTCTTCAAATTTATTTCCTTTGTGAATGACTGCGATCATGACATTCCTCCTTGATTTTTCATTCTGTGTAGATAACAAAAAGCTGTCACACATCCCATCTGGTAAATTGCCACATCTGCCAGTTTACCAAATGTTGTTATGTAACAGCTTTGATTGATACAATTAGCTTCTTCCATCTGTCCTTGAAGAAAAAATATGTTGAAAAGAAATTGTTTATATTTGTTTTGATAGATATAGTCTATACGAAACAGTAAAACTCGACCATTGCCCTATAGGTAGAATTTCAAAAATAACTTCTCGCCAAATTGGCACGAAGTTAAAATGCAAAATTTAACTCTCTAACAGGTCATCAAGAAGTTGGAATTTCAAGTTCGCAAAAGCAATCGAAACGATTGGGTAGCCACCACTGCCAAGGTGGTGTTCGAGGGGATTGGGGTGTTTCCCCAACAAGCAATTTGCGAAGATTTGACCCAGCGGGTAAATCGAGAAAATGAGTAAACTGGTACCAGTTTACACTGCTTGCCAATTTGTATGGCTCTTTTAGTAATAGAAAATACTCGCCATTCGGGAATAATTTTTTTGTCTGGCATCACTGGACAATTCGCCCACATGTTACAAATTCATCAGCTGACTTTATGCCAAATTGTACGAGATCATTTTTAACTTGTGACCAAGTTGGTTCGAAGTTAAATTTCTAAAAGTTTCATAATTGAACCCATAGCTTTCCGACAAAATCGGGAAATTCTTTACAAAAATCAATCCCCGACAATCTGTCGATGATTGATAAGAAAAATTATCGTTTTAACTTCTGTGCAACTTGCACCGAAGTTGTTGATATAGAATAAATCTAAATTATAATAACTATTTATCCAATTCGGATTCACACATTTTCTCCGCTTGTTCTATTATCAAATCTACCGCAGTTGCTTGTTTATCTGGTGGATATTTATATTTTCTGAGCAACCTTTTTACAGTAATTCTCATCTGTGCTCTAACACTTTCTCGAACATCCCAGTCAACCTTAATATTATTTTTAATACTAATTGTCAGTTCTTTGGCAATCTGTTTTAAAACATCATTTTCATAAAAATCTTTGGCAGACTCATTGGAAGATATTGCATCATAAAATGCCAATTCATCATCTGACAGTCCAAGCTTTTCTCCTCTTTTATGAAGTTCGTTCATGTCTTTAGCCATATCAACCAAAGCCTTTATAACTTCCACTGTCTCTAATGAGCGTTTTTCATATTGAATTACTGATGCTTCAAGCATTTCTGAAAATTTCTTTGCTTGCACTACATTCTTTTTAGCAATCGCCTTAATCTTACCATCAAGCAAACGTCGTAAAAGTTCAAGCGCCAAATTTTTTTGTGGCAATCCTTTTACTTCTTCAAGAAATTCATCAGATAAAATTGATATATCCGGTTTATTTAATCCAACTGAAGCAAATATGTCAACAACTTCTTCGGAAATCACCGATTTAGAAACCAATTGTCCAATTTCATATTCTATTTGGTCTTTCGTTTTCTTCTGTTTATCCTTTGGCAATATTTTTATAATGCCTGATTTGATAGCTTTAAAATAGCTAATCTCTACATTGATCCCTTGAGCCTGTTCAGAGGTTGAACATAATGCGTATGCCTTACTGATTTCTACAACCAAGTTAAGAAATTCTTTTTTCTCATCTTCTGGTTTACCCAAAACAAAATCCACACCAGAAACGATACAACTCATTCGTTCACTTGCAGAGCCGTCTATATAAGAAGAGTAGTTTAATCCATGTAATATTCCTTGTATTTGCTCATACTTTTCAAACATAAGGTCTATTGCAACTTGTGGATCAATGCCTGTTGTTTTTCGATCAGAAGGTGTATATTGTGCTAATGCGCTTCTTAAATTATCTGCAATACCAATATAGTCTACAATCAAACCACCTGGCTTATCTTTGAAAACACGATTAACTCGTGCTATGGCTTGCATAAGATTATGACCACTCATTGGTTTATCGACATACATTGTGTGAAGACAAGGTACATCAAATCCCGTCAACCACATATCGCAAACAATAACAATTTTCAATTCATCTTCAACATCTTTCATTCTCTTTGCAAGTATCTTTTTCTGAGATGCAGTAGTTGCATGTGGCTGAAATTCAGGTGGATCAGATGCCGAAGAAGTCATAATAACTTTAATAACACCTCTATCAATTTCATCACTATGCCATTCCGGACGATATTCTATAATCTTTGAGTAAAGTTTTACTGCAATCTTTCTGGACATAGCTACAAACATAACTTTTCCATTGATTGCTTGCTGTCTAAGATCGTAATGAGCAATGAAATCTTTCACCACAACATCAATACGACTATCTGTTCCAACAATGGCTTCTAACCTTGCCCATTTATGCTTTTGGTTTTCAGCATAAGTTTCTTCTTGTCCCTCAACAATGCTGTTATACTCATCATCAATCTTCGGTTTTAATTCTTGTTGAAGATCTAATTTAGCAATTCTGCTCTCATAATAAATCGGAACCGTTGTTTTGTCTTTTACCGCCTGAGTTAAGTCATAAATATCAATATAATCACCAAACAGTGCAGGGGTATTTTTATCGCTTAGCTCAACAGGAGTTCCAGTAAATCCTATAAAAGAAGCGTTCGGCAATGCGTCACGCATATGCTTCGCAAAACCAAAAGAAACTTTTCCATCTTTTTCTTTTGCCTCTAATCCATACTGACTACGATGTGCTTCATCTGCTATAACTACCACATTTCGCCTAGTAGTCAATGCCTCCATCGATTGGTCACTCTCGTCTGGCGAAAACTTTTGAATGGTCGTAAATACAATACCACCTGCTTGAACGCTTAATAGTTCTCGCAGTTTTTTTCTTGTATCTGCCTGTTTGGGTATTTGACGCAAATAATCAGCACTTTTTGAAAAAGTAGTAAAGAGCTGATCGTCTAAGTCATTTCTGTCAGTAATAACGACAATTGTTGGATTATTCAGTTCTAAAACCAATTGACGAGTATACATGAGCATAGAATAGCTTTTTCCACTACCCTGTGTATGCCAAATTACACCCGCTTTTCTGCTTCCATTTTCAGAAGCTGCTAAATGAGTGGTATACAAAGCTTTATTTACAGCAAAAAATTGATGGTAACCAGGTAGAATTTTGAAAGACTTATCTTCCTCATAAACAAAGAAACTATACTTTGAAATAATGTCTAAAAATCTCTTTTTATTCATCATTCCATACAGCATAACCTGTAATTGGGGGAAAGAAAGTCCTGACTCTTTTTCTCCGTCAATTGTTCTCCAGAACATAAAACGATCCAAGCCAGAAGTAATTGTACCGACTTTTGCATTGATACCATCACTTGTGATCATAAAGGCATTATAATAAAACAAAGAAGGGATATCTCTTTTATAAGTCTGAAGCTGATTAAATCCATCAACAATATCTACTTCTTCGTTTGTTGCGTTTTTCAGTTCTATCATAACAACAGGAATACCATTTAGGAAAACGACAATATCAGGTCTGCGTTCTTTTCCGTTCTCAATCACAGTATATTGGTTGACTGCTAAGAACTCGTTATTTTCAATATCTCTTGCATCAAAGATATAAGCTTTTTCTGTTTTTATACTTCCATCTTTCTGCTTAACCTCTACATCAATACCGTCAGTTAATAATTTCTGAAATGCAATATTATTTTGGACAATAGACAAACTCTGTTGGCGAGTAATCTTTTTAACCAGTTCTGAAATCGTGTCATTAGAATACTGTTTGTTAATACGCTTTAACGTACTATGTAGCCTATCATACAGAACAACATCTCCAAAACTTTCTCTCTCTGAGAAACTTCCTCCCGGCGAAATGTCTGGTCCATATTGAGTCTGGTAACCTAAATCTTGAAACCACTCCAACGCAGCTTGCTCAAGATCATTTTCTATAAAATTGGACATTCTATTCACCTGCCTTTACAAAATGTCTTTTTTTGATATAGGATGTCTGATGTTCTAATTCTGGATAGACAAAAGCTTCATTTATTCCAATCATATCAAGTTCATGCAATATTGAAGACTTCTGTTCTGCTGGTATACGTAAATATCTTGGAATCCCTTCATCTACATATTCGCTGAGACTATCTTTTAAATTGAAACTGTTTTTCAGATAATAATCAGGGTCACATATGTTGATTCCTAAGATTAAAAATGCACCATTTTGGCGTCTTATACGTTCATTATTCTTAGGAGCTACAACTGGTACATATTTATTTTGAAATTGAGTTTTGAGACGCTCCACTTTCTCTTCAAAACTTGATAAGATATCATCTCCAAGACCTTTTCTTGAAAAATAGTCCAAAAAATTACTTTCGCTTTTTCCATCATATTCTGCCAGTGCAGAAAACAATCTAACTTCCTTTTGTGTAGGACGCTGCAATGACTCAATAAACAAAATTAACTCACCGTCTTTGTCTTTATGTTCGGAGCAGGCAAAATAGAGCGCAATTAAAGGATTAGTTGTAATATCCAGCAATCGAGTTGGTAAACCATAATGTTGCATTTTAACCAACTGTTCAAAATCTGTCATATGATTTCCAAATTCCAGTGGCTCTTGCAATATTAGTTCATTGACAATGGTAGTTTCTTTTTCTAATAACCCATTTCTAAAAATACTTCCATCAATACCAAAACCAACATCAGATTGTCCACGAAAGAGCAACGTACCAGGTATTCCATTTTCCGAAATAATACGACTATAGTCAGAAAGCTTTGATAGCAAGTCTGAGACGCTATAAACTGAAAACTGTTCTTCCAACTCATCCTGCATATATTCTTCGTATCGTTCACGTTCATCCATTAACTTTCACCCACTTCCACTGGCAGTTCTCCACTCATTAATTTCGGGAGTAGGGTATCTCTAATTTCTGCCAATACTTCATTTTCTTCTTTCAATTTTTTAATTTTTTGCTCAATAGGTTTTGCGATTTCTTCAAATTTTAGTTGCAGTTCCATTGGTGGAACTACCATTGGAAACATTTTGAATGCTTCAAAAGGAAAGTTCTGTCTTGTTGTCCCTATGGCATGATGTTTAATCATTTCTTGGAAAATCGGCTGCTTCATATAATAATAAAAGAAAGTTGGCGTAATAGTATCTTTCATCTCAAAAACAGTATAAATCGGACTAACAAGCCCAGCATCGTAGTCTTTGAGCATGGCGATAGAACCGATATTTGCTCTAGCTGGATTATATGCTACTTGATTTAGTCGAACAATTTTATAGTTTTTGGTACTCTTACTATAAACTTGTTTTGTAAATACATCTTCGGATGCTTTAAATTCGCCTTCTTTTACGACCGAAAGTACAGGGTAATCTTTTTCTTCTTTGTTTTTTTCCTTAAGTTCTATAACGTTCTCAAATACAGTTGATTCTGCATATTGCCCATCTGCTAATTTGGACTTTTGTATAAACGTTTCTTTATATATTTCGTTTGCTACATTCACTAATAGCGCTATGTTAACTAAATTATTTTTAATTTTCTTTTCATACACGCATAGCTTTTCTGCAATTCTATCCTGCTCCTCTCTAGAAAAATCAGGCAACGCAATCAAGTTCATATTGTTTTGATTCAACTTTGGTTGAGCCGAACCAGTTATATATTCAGATATATCATTTGAATTTAACCAAAAACACAAAAACTCAAGATTTGATAATTCATTTGATGTAACTATATGAGCATGATTATTAACCCAAAACTTTCCTTCTACAATGGTTGCAATTGGTTGTTTGCGAGACCTTAAATTTTCCCCATCTTCAGCTATCAACAAATATTTGCCTTCAAAAAGATAGTCATCGACATAATCAATAATACCCTGTGCACCATAATATGGATATTTTTTTTCAATATTTTCCCTTTGCTTAGCTGATAATGGGATACGTTTATTGTCATGATTAATAATTAAATCACCTAAAAGCATCTTATTCCTCCTTGAAATCTTGGTTCCATCCCATTTCATTTAATTGATGCATAATTTCTTCATCAAGCTTTTGAGATTCATCTATTACTTTATATAATTTCTTTGTCAATCTTTTCATTTTTTCATCGAAAGGTTCCGTGTCTTCTTCTATAGAAACAACACCTACATAACTCGCAGGAGCTAAATTATAATCTTTTTCACAAATTTCTTCCAATGTTGCTATTTTCCAAAATCCTTGCTTATCGGCATATTCAATCTCTGTACCATCTGCCTTTATTGCTTTCTTTTCATGATTACGAAAAGAATGATATGCAGAAGTGATTTCATCAATAGTTTTTGCAGTCAGTTGTCTCTGAGTACGGCTGTCCTCATAAGGTTCCGTTTCCATATTTCTGGCATCAATAAACAGAATTTCTCCATGGCGATCACGGTGCCCATTTTTCAGCTTATTGCGAGCCATAAACCATAAACAAACAGGAATCGATGTTGTTGAGAACAATCCACCAGGCAAAGTAACAATGCAATCTATCTTATCGTCTTCAATTAAGTTTTTACGAATATTGTATTCACTGATTGTAGAAGATGAAAGTGAACCGTTTGCCAACACAAAACCTGCTGTTCCGCTTGGTGCCAAGTGATAAAGCATGTGTAAAATCCACGCATAGTTGGCATTACCTGTAGGCGGAATGCCGTATTTACTCCATCTTGGATCATCTATTAAACGTTCTCCGCCCCAGTCACTGATATTAAAAGGAGGATTTGCCATAATATAATCTGCCTTTAAACTCTTGTGCTGATCATTATGAAAGGAATCCGCATTTTGCTGACCAAGGTTTGCTTCTATTCCACGGATAGCAAGATTCATTTTACAAAGTTTCCAAGTATTATAATTGGATTCCTGACCATAAATGGCTAATTGACCATCAATTCGTCCTTCTCTGTCCTCTACAAAGCGTTCACTCTGTACAAACATACCGCCAGAACCACAGCAAGGGTCATAAACACGACCATCATGAGGCTCAATCATAGCTACAATCAACTCAACTACACTACGTGGAGTGTAGAATTCTCCGCCCAATTTACCCTCAGCACGTGCAAACTTTCCAAGAAAATATTCGTATACAGAGCCTAATGTATCTTTATTTTTATCATTGCCAATTTCAAGTTCAGATAATAAATCTACCAGTTCTCCTAAAGAGCGTTTATCCAAAGATGCTCTTGCAAAATCTTTAGGAAGTACACCACGAAGAGAAGAGTTTTCCTTTTCAATCACGTACATAGCATTGTCGATAACCTGACCAATTGTCGGATCTTTGGCACTGTTTTTAATAGTTTCCCAACGTGCTTCCTGTGGCACCCAAAACACATTTTTAGCAAGATATTCATCTCTATCTTCTGGATCAGCATATTCATCTTGAGAGACTTCTTGATAAGCTCGTTCAAAACTATCAGAAATATATTTTAGGAATATAAGTCCAAGACATACATGCTTATATTCTGCCGAATCCATATTATTGCGAAGTTTATCCGCCATTACCCACAAATCTTCTTTTCTTAATTCAGCCATTTCTTTCTCCTCCACCATTAAATAATCTGCGATACTTTCGCCCAAATTTGTTTTTCATTTGGACTTTCTTTCGCTGTTCTAATAATTCTTAATATTGATTCATTTTCCATAAGATATTCTTTAATGTCTGCCGGAACATCTTTTCTTTCTTTTGCAGCCAAATCATATAGCGTGTTTCTTACATTCGGGAGATTTGTCAATTGCAATGCTGCAATTATTTTATCTAATAATTCTCTTTCAGGAGGTTTATTATTACCCTTTTCAATATCACTGATATATGTAGGTGTTTTACTCACCGCTTTTGCAAGTTGACGAATCGATATTTTTTTAGCTTGTCGAACAGAACGCAAATATTGACCGAACTCAGCATTTTCTGTTTTCAAATTCAAATCATCCACCTTCATCACCTCTATTATAAGTTAGTTAGCTTACATACTTATTTTATACTCTTTTCTTATCCGTGTCAACAGACCTACTTCTTTACCTCCAGATAGGATAAGATCAGTATTGTTACATTGTGCTTTTTACAATTCAAGAACTGTATTTCCACATAAATAATGGGCTGCTACTCAAAGCAACCCATTTTTGCTCAATTATAAATTAACTCTGTCAAAACTATTTCTTCTGCCTGTGCCTTAATTGAATTCATGTGCTGTACCCATTCCATTTGATGGGTAGCTTTATCTGGTGTCGGATTCCTCTTAAGTAATTCAGTCATCAGCTGCTCTACTCTGCGATGTGCCGTTTTATCAATCTCCCACAGATGCGGAAATAGCCTCTCTGTCAGAATCAAGTCATTCAATAGCATTTGATTGTTTTCCTCAAGAAATGCTCTACGCATCTTCCCATATTTTCCAAGTAGCTTATCGTCTGTATACTGCAACCGAATATTAGGGATGAGATAATCACCGCAACGAGTGTAGATGAAATTCTGTTCCATAATCATTCCTCCAATCATTTTATCGTACAACTTCATTTTAAGAGATTCTCACTTAAAAGTGAAGTTTGTGGATTGATCTCATTTAGTGTGGAACATATCTGCTGATATAGTTTCCTTGACGGTCTACGGTTCCCTTCTTCGAGTTTGTAGTAGTAACTTGGTATAATTCCCATTTGCTGTGCAAAAACCTTCTGTGACAGTCCTAACGCTGTCCTTAGTCTTTTTAAGGCTTTGGTATAGGGTACCGCAAGGAAACTCGAGAAATCATCATACAGTAAGGCTGGTTCGATCCCTAACGTCTCCGCCAATCTGATGGCAACATCATACGGAATTGGGTGTTTTCCATTTTCATACATCACAACAGTTGCTGGTACAATATCCAACTTTTCCGCTAACTGCCTTGTTGTCATCTGTTTTCGCTGACGGTAATACCTGAGATTATCACAGGGAAGATTGCTTCTAGGCTTTTCTTCAAAAGGTATCGTTAAATGAAGCAGTAACTTACCCTGATGAAATTCACACAGCGATGTGTGATTAAAAATACCATTGCAAATACTATATGATATTTGCATCTCCAGCTTGAATGTGATAAACTATTTATGTCTTTCATGACAAATCCTCCTATGTTTTTTATTTGGTTGCCAGACCATTTGATTTTATTTTATCATAGGAGGATTATCTTTTTTACTATAAGTTTTTTTCTTACTCCCAGTTGAACTGGGGGTTTTTTCATGCCTTTTCGGCGCCAATCAAAACCTCATTATTTTAGACTTAAAAAATCTAAAGTAATGAGGTCTTTTTTTCTATTTATTCTTCTGTCATCTATCCACACCCCAATGTCATTTGTAAAACGACATTTTTTGTGGGTAAGCAAAATTGCATATTAAAATCTACAAAGCGGTTTTTAACCGCTATAAAAGATTCAGGGTGTATTGTGGTTCTATGTAAATACATTTTATTTTGTCAGCATATTCTTGCTCAAATGCTTTTAGAACTAAAACAGTCGCTGTGAATAATTGAATATTTGCAATTTAATTGTTGATTTTTTAATATTTTTAACATTATATCTCCAAAAACCCATCTTCAAATGCGCTTGGATATTGGAAAGTCTTTTCACTTCCTCCAAATATAACCGTTATCTTGCTGTTTTTGATAGACAGTGATGTAATTTTTCCTTTCCCAAAAGCTTTATGAGTAACTGTTGCGCCAACTTTTACTTTTGTGTAATCGATTTTTGGTTTAGCATTTGGAATAGCAGGCTTCGGTGTTGGCGGAATAAAAGCAGGTTTGTATGTGGAAGTTGTATTTTGCCTTGGAATATATACGCTGTTATTGTGTGATTTTGGTTTTGATACTTGCTTTTGTGGAGTAACTACTTTTTCTTCTTTTGTTTCACTTTCGTAATATGGTTTATTGGTAATATCATTTATATCACGTTTTGCCACAATCATGGATTTTGCAAACATAGTGTTCATAGAATCATAATCTTCACGTGAAAGAACAGTACTGTATAGACCGACGTTTTCTCCTGCGTGTCTGTCGATACCCGTATACAAAAGACTTGCGTCCTCATAACGCTTGAATTTATATACTGCATCATTCATAAGGGATTCATTAAATACACCAATAGATACAAACAAATCAAAATCCTTTACAGTCAGTCCTGTTACCTTTCTGAATAAATCCGGTTCAAGCTGTGTGATTACATCTTTCAAGCTATATTCACGATAGTCTGTTAAATACATAAATACAGGAACTCTTGTCGCAAATTTTATTAGCTTTTCCTGTATCATTTTCCGCTTTGATTTATATTCTTTTTCTGCTTCGCTAAGTTCTTTCTTTTGCTTTTCGGTAGGGTGTTCATTATCTTTTTTTGCTTTTTTAACTGCTTCCGATTTGTTTATAATAGTCGCAATATCAGCATTTAAACTACGGAATCCTTCAATACGCATAAGAGCGTCCATAGCGTCTTTACTTGCAAGTAATCGGGCAAGAGTATCGTTATCTACATTTACAAGTAATGCTGATTCCCAACGTTTGGCAAGAAGAGTTGCCGATGTACCAGCCATTGCAATATCAAGAATTTCTCCTGCGTTTACCTGTCGCATACCGCTTCCGTCATAGGCAAGTACAGGTAAGAAGCTTATGAAGTCTCCAACTTTCTTTTCGGGATTATTTTCGTTTACATTCAATCTGCAACTGTAATCTGATATTTGTCGGAGCGCTCTGTCAAGTGCGAAATCGAACACATAACATTCGTGCTTTACAATTTCTTTTTCACCTTTTTCGGTCTTTATCTCCCAAGGTGATTGCACACGGAACGCCGCCTGAAAATATGTTTCGGGACTTGATAAATTACAAAGCATAAATATACCCGTCCACGGCTTAACCGTTACGCCTGTCATTAGCTTGCCACAAGACAGGGTTATGGTTTTTGTTGAAAGCGGATCACCCATAGATTTTTGAACAGGTTCAAGAGCTGCCACGCCAATACCGGCTTTTGTACCTGCGCAGACATTTACTTTATAGTCATTAAAAAAAGTGTTTTGTTTCTGCCTTAACAAATTACCCATAGCGTAGCACGATGCGACATTTGGCAAATACCAAAGAGTGTGGGACAGAACATTTAAAAGAGTAACATCAGAAAAAGGCATAGGCGGTTTTTTTGCGCCTTGCTTTAATTCATCAACGGTTGTTTCAAGGAAAGCTCCACGTATTAGGTCAAGCCATTTTTGAACATAGTCCTCATATTTGAATTTTGCGTTTTCTCCGTCACCCTCAGCTTTAAAAAACAAATTTAAGTCAAATTCATCAAATTCGCCCTGCTTAGCTATTTTCTGTATGCTGTCGGGAATTTTGTATGTCATCATAATCATTTTTGGAAGAGCAGAGTAGGGATTGTTTGGACCAACCCAAGAATTTTTTGCTCTTTGCTCATCGGAATAAGTCCAGTTGTAAATTTGTTCTTCAATAAATTCGCCACTGTTTAAAGCTCTGAATGGAGTGCCTGATAAAAAAAGATAGTATGATGTAGTAATCGGTAGCCAGGTTTCGTCAAGCGCATCATTTCTATCGTACTTTGATAAATCATCTTGACTTTCTTCGTCATTTTCAAACAGATTTTTTGCATTTGTTTTCCATGCGCCAAAGTGATATTCATCAAATATAACCAAATCCCAGTTTGTTTCGTGAACCCATTCGTTATTTGCCTTAATACCGCCTGTTTCACGGTTTACACCCAAGAAGTCTTGGAAAGAACCAAAGCAGACAATGGGTTTTGTCTTATTAGCCCGTATGTATTGCAAGTCAATGGTATCTTGCAAATTGTTATTGTCACGCGCAATAAACTGCCAACCTTCAAAGTCAACGTGAGTCACCAAATCTTCACGCCAAGCCACTTGAACGGCAGGCTTAAACGTAAGGACAAGCACACGTTGAAAGTTCATTTTTTTTGCAAGCTCGTATGCGGCGAAGGTTTTGCCAAAACGCATTTTTGCATTCCATAAAAATTTTGGCGTACGTGTTGAGCCTTCCTCATAAGCCGATTTGTAATAATTCATTGTCATTTTGACAGCTTCTTCCTGTTCAGGACGCATACTGAATGTTTGGGTACGGTTTTCAGTATTTTGAGTATGATTTTTAACTGCTATAACAGCCGCTTTTACATCATTAACAGAACATCTGTACCATTCGCCACCAACACACTCAATATTTTTACGCTTTAACATCAAGTGTACGTCATGATCTGTAAAGCTTGTTCCGTCTGAGTACATAGCAGATTCACGCAATACAATTTTGTACGGTACTTTTCCATCGGGACGTTTTGTAGGATATTGTTGAGCAACACGTTTATCAATATCGACTGATGTATAGCCAACTTTCAGACAACCTGGATATGATATATCCTCATAAGCATAAATCATAGGGTGTGACTTTGTTCTGTTATGTAAAAAGCTCTGTAAATTGGTTAAGTCTGCCATTACTCATCACCACCCAAATCCATTGGTTTTATCATTGATTCTATAAAATTAATTTCTTCTTCGGATAAATTGTATTTTTTATAAAGTTTTTCATCTGTCCAAAGTTTTGAAAAGTCTTGAATTGGTATAAATATAAATTTGTCTTTTGATATATTAATTGAAGTTAGTGCTTGTAGTAAAAGAAATCTAAAAAATTTAGTAGACATATATTTTTTTAAATTATTAGCAATATTATAATTTGTAAAAGATCCTAAACAC
>JAHHTT010000054.1 GCA_020024465.1 Odoribacter sp. | reverse complement strand
TTTTATTTGCAGGCTAAAAATAAATTTAAGTTTTCAGAATTTCTAATTTCGTGTGGTAGTGAAAATGGATTTTTAGTTTAGAAATCGTTCTGCATATAATGATGGATTAGACTCAATTGAAAAATGTTGAAACTGAGAGGAGGATGATGTTTCTTGATGAATCATCCGGTTGGATATGCTAAAATAACAGATGATTTTTTGTAGGCTTATATTTTTCTGCTATCTTTGTTCCGATTTTGGAGAGATGGCAGAGTGGTCGAATGCGGCGGTCTTGAAAACCGTTGTAGTGCAAGCTACCGGGGGTTCGAATCCCTCTCTCTCCGCTGCTAATGTTGTAAATTAGATAGTTACAGAATTAACACCCAATTTTACACTCAAGAAGGTGAAATTGGGTGTTAAATTATCTTTCCTATTCACAAAGCTCCGAAAGCGACATCGCATTCAATTTCTCAAACAAAGGAGAATTCTTTACCAAGCGGAAACAATGCTTTTGTTTGTTTATCATACCCACTTGACCATACAGTTTCCCCAAAATCACCATGCTGGCAGTATAATTGTCATCGTCTTCCTCCATACGTCCACACCATTCTTCTCCCACTTCAATCGCTTTTTCATACTCTTCAGCTTGAATACAACATCTTAACAAATCAGCGAGAACATCTAAATAATAGGGATGTTCTTCACCTCTCATAAGTTCCCATGTATAAATATGAAGTCGTGTAATTTCTATTAACGGCACTATTTTAGTAAATGCCGTTTTTGTATTTTCATAACACATTTGATAAAGGACTACCAACAACTGATGGAGTCCCAGTTCATTGTCTATCACATTATTCGGATGGATATAAAAATTCTTCCTCTCCTTCTCCAATAGCTCCAGCAACACCCAAGGCTTGTTCTGCATTGCCAATTCTATCCCAACTCTTGCTACGGAATCCACTCTTGCCATCGTTTGATAAATAAATGCTGGCTCAAACTTTTCACTGTCTTCTCTTGGCCTCAAAATAGAATCCACCATTTGAGCCAAAGCGATATGCTCCACCATCTGGTTGCTATCCACTTCCAAATACAAAGACAATACCTCAACAGCCAACTTTTGCTGTTCCTCACTCAAAACCACTTTCTCTTCCACCTCCCATACCCCTCTTCCCTCCGACAGCAGCAACAAATTTCCAATAATCAATAATACATATTTCATAAACTTAATTTTATATTAGCAGATTATGATTTTTTATTTTGATGATACAAAATTACATTATTGTCTCAATGATAAGACTTAATATAGGTACTATTATCCATCTAAATGCTAATTATAACTCTGTATCTACGTGTATTTTATTTTGTCTTATTATGGTAGCTCTGGAATAGGCAGCGACGGCAGGTATAGTAAAGAATAGAATTATAGGAATCCATATAGCTGCACTTAAATCCGTCAGTCCCGATGTATTACCGTAGGAGTGCATACCGCTTAAAAAATAATTTACACCAAAATAAGTCATTAAAACGGACAGAAAACTCAATTGTGCGAGGAGATTGAATCGTTTGTTATCCACTGTAGGGTAGAACCAGTGCATATGCAGTACAAAAGCATATATAACGAAGGAAATCAGAGCCCATGTTTCTTTTGGATCCCATCCCCAATATCTTCCCCATGACTCATTTGCCCATACTGCTCCCAGAAAAATACCGATTCCCATAAGTACCATACCTATAATCATCAGTATTTCGTTTATAAGTGTCAGGCGTTTTATCTGTATTGCTATTGTCTTGTATTGTTTACGGAATCCGGAGAGTAGGAGATTTACTCCGCCGATAAAACAGCAAATGCCAAAAAATCCGTATGCTGCCATTAGTGTTGCCACATGAAACATCAGCCATGGTGATTTCAAAACAGGAACAAGGGGTGTTATCTGCGGATCCATCCAGTTCAGTTCGGAAACAAATAAGGCAATGCCTCCGAATAGTGTAGCCAGAGCACATGTCATGCTGTCGTATCTGGCAAATAAGAATCCTCCTGCTATTGCTACCCAGGCCATGGTGACCATTGTCTCGTAAGAATTGCTCCAAGGAGCATATCCCGAAATATACCATCGTAAAATGATCGTATAGCTGTGTACTAAAAATCCGCAACCAATGCAGGCTATTAATATATTTCTTCCTTTTTTATAAATTGTATTCTTTGGCTTGAACCAAAAGTAGAAAGTCAATAATAACAATAAACCTCCGGTTATAAGATAAATTTTCTTGCAGATATTTAAAAGGTTATATTGGTTATAGTTTACCTCTGCTTTCAGTTTCATATCATTTATAAGATGAGCGGCATGAGTTTTCTGGTATCCGCTTATTGTTTGCAAAGCATTATCAGCTTCTTCCCATTTACCACTGTCTGTGCCGTTTCGTATAGCTTCCCGATAATTGTCAAACATTTGTCTTATATGACCTGTTTCTTGCGTAATCATACTGAAATCATCTCCTGCAGCAACCCAATGGTTATTCGAAAGCCCCTTAGGGAGAGGAAATATACGTAGAAGCTGGAAGTTGAACAATTGGTGTATGATATTTATCTGTTCATCTAGTTTTATCATATCCTTATCCATCTGATTGCGCTTTCCCGGTGATTTGTGGTATATTGCGGCAATCTCTTCTGCTAACAGATATTTGCCCTCTTCTGAGAATGCATTCCGATAGGAAATACGGTCTTTTTCCCATCCGTATTTGTGTCTGATATTCTTGTTTTCTACGGTAATGATAGGAATATTTGCCCATTTAGGGGCAAATGTTATCATTTCCAGCAACCATTGTTCTGCAGGGATGGATAGATAATTTTGCATTCCCATTTTTTGCAAAAGTTCTTCAGCGAAAGTATTTATCGGGATAATTCGTCCGTTTACCGATTGCATTGGCAGTCTGCTGAATTTACGGAGGTGATTTTGTGGAATATCGCCTGCATTGCAGTTCTGTGTAAATCCGAAACACATAATTACAGCTGGAATTATTGTAGCGGTTAGCTTATTTAATCGCCTGCGTGCATTCATGAAACGGGATTTTGACGCGAAAATACTTCCTGACAGTCCTATGAAAAGCAGAATATATCCGATATAAGTGATCATTCGTCCTATGCTGTCGTCGCTTACGGATAATATACTCCCCCGTTCATCCTCATCGTATGAAGCCTGAAAAAGACGGTATCCATTTATATCATGGATATGATTCATGTAAATCTTTGCCTCATGCGTACCTTCTGGCGTATATATTTTCAGATAACTCTCATACGACGAAGGACTGAGAGAGCCCGGATAGCGGATGAGATTGAATTTCTGTAATTCCAGTTCAAAAGGTAATTCTGCTAGCGTTTCACTATCTTTTAACCGGAATAATTTGTTTTTTTCACCTTCGCGGAGGTGTATGATTCCTTCCTGACCCCAGAGATGGGTAACACCGGCTCCAGCAAGGATGATAATAAAGGCTCCGTGGAGTAGTAAGTAATGCCACTTGTTGGCTGTAAAAAGGTGCTTGCGTATGCTGGTGCAGACAAAGGCGGCACACAGTAATATCTGGATGAGGAAAAATAAAGGAGAATAGTATATGATTCCTTTTGCTATCGGTGTGCCGTATAGCTTTTCTATAATAGTTGCAACAGCCATTAGTGTGGCATATATTGCTAATAGAAACAGGGAGGTTCTGTAAGAAGCCAGAATATTGAACACTTTTTTTTTCATCCTTTTATTTTCTTGATTATTTCGGCTATCTTTTTGCGCTTAATATAAATTACAATCATGAAAGGTATCAGCAGAATCAGTGCGACAATACCTATGCCTTTTATCCATGAAATCATAATATTGTTTTCACGTAACAGATGTGCATGAGCTTCAGCCGATGCAAAATCAAGGTTGGCTATTTCTGCTATCTTGCCCAACATTCGGATAGGTATTGAACCATCCGGAATATCCTGATGGCAAGCCAGACACGTTCCCTCTCTGTTCAGTGCATTGCGCTGCTGAACAGTCAGCGGCATGGAAGTAGGCCAGTGTGTATCTATCGTCTGCATCTGATTGCCGTTTGCGTCAATGAGTTGCATGAAATCGCCGTGCAATTGTTTTATGGCATTTATTTGTGCCTTTGTGAAGCGGCTTACATTCTGTCCGTCTGCATCTACCACATCGGCATATCTTGTGATTTCAGGTTCTGCATCATATATTCCATAATTCATGCCGTAACCACTTGCTACGGAATTTCCATGACAGTCGCTACACTCTCTTGAAGCCATAGAAGTAGTATGTGGATTAAGCGGAGCCAGTTCCATGGCATTGTATCCTTCGGCTGTTTTGGCTACATGATTATGAATAATGGTTTTCCCGTCAGGACCTATGACGGTACTGACAGTCTGTATTACTCCTACTAACGGAGAAACCCTTCCTTCGCCGTTTATACCTAAAGGCGGATTCTCCCATCGTACATGACTGTAGTCACCATAGGTAGGGCTCCCCTTCTGCATGACATGCTTGTTGTTATAATCGGCAGTAGTTCCGTCGGATGCAGTCTTTTCTGCCGATTCGAGCCAGTCGATAGAGGGTTGGGTATAGTCTATTACATACTTGTAGCCGTAATACTGTGCTGCCCATGTAGAGTGGCATGCGTAACATTCCAGACTTTCCATGTGCTTGGGTATTCCTACCATTGCAGTTTTTGCTTTGACCGGATTCTGCCACTTGTCGTGCTGTGTTAGTGCCTTTAATACCGGCACCTCAAAATCATGTCCGCCGTCCGAATGTACGATAATCTTATCTCCACGGCGGACCACATTTCCTAAAGCATTACCTCTGGCGGAAAGTATGTATCCATCTTCTTTCGGGTATACCGTTCCGAATTGCTGCGTTACCTTCATGGGCTCTTCTGCCAGGCCGCGAGGTTGGTTCATATCAAGTTTCTTGCCGAACTCGTCACCGAATCCCAAAGGCAATTCCCACGGATAATGTGTTGGAGTTCCATGACAGTCGGCACATTCTATCTCTATCGTAGCCAATGTGGTCGAACCTATATTGCCGTTTCCGTGCATGGCATTTGTCGTGTGACAATCCTGACAAAGCAGTCCTGTCACCGTTTTGCCATCCTTTTCTATACGGTGATGGGCATCATTCTTTATATATTTGAAGACATATCCGGCATTGCTTTCCTGTGGAAGTCCCCGGGAATCGAACGGACCACGGTTTTCTCCGTGTCCTAAAGCCATCAGTCCCTGATAGGCATGTCCTATTCGTCGTCCGGCGGAATGGCATGCTGCACAAGTAGATACCTGCACACCCGACAGCTGTTGCCCGTTGATTTTTATGCCGGATTTTCGTGTTCCTTGCATTGCGTGTATCAGGACATGTCCCGGCTGGTCTGTGCTTATGGACGGATCATTTCCCTCATAAAAACCTTCATTGCTGTATATGTTGTGACATGCTGCGCATCCCAATCCGCGGTAATATCCTCTTCCCTGTTTCCCTTTGTTGCTAAGGTGGCAGGCATTGCAATTGCGCAGATATGTGAAGGCTGCCTGTTCCGGCATCTGACTTAATTTTTCCATCGAAACTTCAGGAATCTTTTTCAGCTCTTTCGGATATTGTCCCGGAAATCTGGCGGCCATTTCCTTCATATATGCTTTATATGCTTCCGTGCCGAATCTTGGTTCATCTCCATCCGGATCGTCAATATGATGGTCGCCATAAGTGTGATCCTTATTTTCCGTATCGATCCCGAAACTCCAGGTTATAGCCTTCATTTTACCGGCATCCGTATTCATTATAGAGCGGTGAACATTGTAAGTATGGTCTTTGTGGCATAGTCCGCAGGTATTCTCGTTTACCTGCAATGCACCCGGTGTAGGAGTGAACTCTTTGATGGCGCTGCCTGTAGGCGCACCGCTGTGTGCCGCATTCTTGTTTACGGTTTCCTTCGGATTTCCCCCATGGCATACCACGCATCCGTTCGGATCGCCCATGGCTTTCCCTTTTTCAAGAATCTGTTTCATCATGGCTGATTCCAGAGGACGTGCCGGCTCGATTCCCTGGTGGCAGGTCAGACAATATGCATTCTCGGCTGGAAATTTCTCGGATTTTATATTGGATATGTCCGGATGATTGGCAGGTAATTGCAGTGAGGGCATGTTACCTGCCCGGGCGATAAGGGTATCCCAATACGAAAAATAATAGTATAGTATGTAACTGGCGGTAATGATTATACCAAGAATCAGTGTAATGCCTGCTATTTTGTTGCCTATCTTTTTCATACGGGTTCGGTATTATTTTTATACATCAAGGTTGTTAGAATTTCTCAATGACAAAATGTTTGCAATCCTCTGTTTTGTATATGTTCTGAGTTGACATATTGTCTGCGAAAAAGTACGATCTTGCCTGAAGAAAAATTACGGAAATGATTTTCTTAAGAGACGGACTGTACAAACATACACAAAATTCTTCATTATTTTATACTGTTTCAATAAAAAACAGATTTTTCCTATGTATGTCTTGTTGTGTGTGCATATATTCATAACCGATAGATTTTGTTTGTCGATAGACAGAAACGGCAGATTGTTTTACGACTGTTTATGATTGGCATTTTAAATGTGTCGTTTTTTTTTGATATGACAATCGGGGCTGTGATGGATATCGACAGCCCCGATTTAAATTAACTCTTATGAGTCTTTGGACATTATTTCAAGTATTCTGTAACGAATGCACGCAGTTTTTCCGCACGGATATTTTTAGCCAGAATCCGGTTGTTTTCATCCAAAACAATGATGGACGGCACAGCATCGATGTTGTATTGTTTCACAACGTCACATTTCCATCCTTTCAGTGAGGAGACATGTGTCCAGGACATTCCGTCTTTCTTGATGGCCTGTACCCATGGGGCTTTACGTTCGTCCAATGAAACGCTGACAATGGCAAGGCCTTTGTCCTTGAAATCATTGTACAGTTTCACCATATTCGGATTTTCCATACGGCATGGACCACACCATGAAGCCCAAAAATCGATGATTTTCAGTTTCCCTTTTACGCTGTAGAGAGAAATCTCTTCTCCGTCCGGAGTAGCCAGTGTAAAGTCTGGAGCTGTAGCGGCAATACCCACTTTTTCCAAATCAGCGATGCGGGCTGCCAAAATCTTGCCGGGAGCCGTCGCTTGGGCTTTCTCTGAAAGCCGGGCATAAATCTGTTTTAGCGGTTCCAGTTCCATAATACGTTCTGAACCAGCTGTCTGCAGGTAGGCTGCCAATATATTGTCGGCATTCTTGCGGATAATATTATTGATTTTCGCCAAAGCGGCCTGTTGTACTTTGCTTGCTTTCGTCTGTAATTCCTTGGCAGTCTTAAAGTGCTTTTGGGCTACTGCTTCCGATGCCTTTTTATTCAAAGTATGACTTTCGGCGTTGGAGTTCGCTACAATTTCCTGGTATTCATTGTAGATTGTTTGCAGTTTGCCGCCACGGATATCTCCATTGCCTTCGCGTGTCAGGGTAGCTGTATATTCTGCCCCGGGTTCAAGAATCATGATGAATCCGCCTGCGTAACCTTCAATCACCAGATGGGCGACGACAGCTTCGTCCAGATTGCCGTTGATGGCAAACTGCCGGTTGGTGATGACACTTTGCGCAAGAGTATCGATTTTGTCCAAGCGTTGGGTGAGGACAAGGAGGTTTCCCTTGTCCAACTCAATATTGCCGCTTATGCTGAATGATTTTTCCTGCCCGTAAGCAGAAAATATCATTACGCTTAATAGAATTGTCAATACTGTTCTCATTTTCTGCCTTTTTTAGTTAGCATCCGCATCTCTGTGCAGACCGGTATAAGCCCAGTCCAGTATGGATATCTGACCTAAATCATAAATGTGTTCTGCCTCAACGTCACCTGCATTGTTAAGATGGATTTCATGAATTTCATCCGTGCCGTCCGCTTTGGTAACGATGATGGCCAATACGCGCTGGTATATGTTATAATCGATCTGTGTGTTACTGTCTATATAACGGCTGGCGTTAGTCAGGCGGAATGCAATCTGTTTGATGGTCCCTTCTTTGGGTTTGTAGAGTTTAAAACTTTCACCGCTCGCTAATGTGGCACGATAGATTGTATTTTCTGCAGTATAGAACAACTGGTCCTGAAAATAGTTTGTGGTGGCAAAAAGTGTACTTTTATCGAAATTCCATGTGTAGATTGAATCGCAGACGGTGGAGGACAACATATTTTCTTGTTCATCCTTGCCTTTTGTAGTCAATAATGATTTGTCGTCTCCTCCACTTCCTTTTGAAATAGTATAGAGATAGCATTTGTTGTTGTTCATATTTTTGGCGATGAACAGAATCGGTTCACTCTCTGCTGCATTTGTCATTTTAGGAGCTCTTCCCAACCAAAGCATTTCTTTGTTTTTTAAATCATTGCTTTTCAGACCGCCTGCATATTCCATGTATTCTCCATTACTGCAGAACATTAAACGTTTGTTGGTATTGTCCCATAATATAGCATTACCTTCGGCATCCATATAAGCCTGGTCTGCCTTGTAATTAGTGATTTTTGTTTCAGGTCTTGAAAAGTTAGGAGTTCCCCATGAGTTGGAAAAGTAAACCTGTCCTTTGCTGTCTATCAAACCACATAATTGTCTTTCTGACATATATGGGCTGATAATTTTGTCTTTGATTTTCACCGTGCCTGGAAGTCCCATCTGCTGCCATCTGCCTTTCGCTTTACACGTGAACGGGATGACATAGGTAACAGAGTCTTGACCTGATGTGATAAACAGACGTTCTGTCTTGAGGAAATCTTCTGAGCCATGTGCTGTATAAGTGATACCGGTTGCATGGGCATATCCCGGTTGTCCCATCTTTTCCATTATATCGGGAATCACTTCCGGCTTGCCGTTTATATCCCATTGCAATGCGCCGATCTTACGGGCACCTGCATCGCCATGTATATACAACCAGGCATTAGTGAACGGTGTTTTGGTTTTGACTGTAAAGTTTTGATAGTATTCGATATCAGTTGTTTTGTCCCGGACAATGAGCAGTAAATCATAGGTTGTTTTTTTCTGGGCTACCAGCTCCATCTGGTTTTCCTTACCGGTGATGGTATCCCGTGTCGGTTTTTTCTCTCCTTCGATGTACAAGGTCCGGTACCATGTATATTCCAGATTGTCCTCTGTCGTCCCTTGTGTCTGAGTGGCATTGGCTGTTACTACAAATGTTTCAGCCTTGGTTCCCGGCTGGTTGATCAGATAGAGGTTACGCTCTATTGATGAGGGCGCAGGCGTAACGGTTACCTCAAAGTTATTGACTGTTTTATAGTCGTAATTTCCCTTATCTTTGTAGCAGGCGCTTGCCAGCATCAATAAAAGAAATCCTGTTATTAGTTTACCAGTATTCATAGTTTCCACATTTTAGTGTTTTTATTGTTTATATCCCGGAAAATCAAAATCTTTCTCATTGTCGGGATGCGCTGTGTTATACTCCTTTAAGGCTTTGTTCAGTTTTGCCACAATGTCCAGAGGCATCCAGTTGTTGTCAAATATCAGACTTTCATTTTCATAAGTGGTTTCCATGACAGTCACCCAGAATGCATATTTCTCTTCCGAGTAGTCTCCATATTTTTCGGCATCCCAATTCTTAGGAATCGGATAACAGTCGCTTACGTTTATCTGGAAATTGTTCCATCCGTATATGCTGCTGGCAAATGCAGGAGAGTTTTCAATGTCAAAAGTGATATTGGCTCCTGTGATTCCTCGTTGGAAAGTACGTGTAATAACCACGATGGCGGTATCTTGAGATTTTCCGGCTTCAATGCAGTAAGGATTAAAAAATTGAATTTCTGCAAGGCCTACACTGTCCGCAAGGGTTGTTGCTTTCAGATTGTATTCCCGGTTCTGGTCTGTGAAATGGCCTGCTACTGCTACGATCAGACGCAATGTGTCTGTTCTCAAGGAATCTCCGTAATAAAGATCATACATATAATTTGCATCTTTTTGGCCGGTTTTTCTAAAGGCAAAATCTATTGTTTTGCTGAATTCCTCCGGTTTCTCCGTACTCCATGGATTCAGAGAGGTCTGAGGCAGGGTAAAATACAGTCCGTCCTTACTGTCATAGAGAAAGGATTCCTTGTGTTCGCATGACATTACCAAGAATGACAGCAAACATAGATATAATATATTTTTAATCATAATGCGAAAAGATTTAATGTTTAGTTATAAGTCTGTTCGTCATCCGGCAATGGGAATACGTATTGGGTTGATGACATCTGTCCTGCCAATGTTGTCGGGCAACGATAGAAATTTTTCATTCCATGACGTTTTATGAAATAAAAATACTGTCCTTCGGCAAAGAATTCTTTGCAGTATTCCACATTCAGAGCTTCCGTTGTAACCGCTGATACATCATTTACGCTTGAAATACCGCGTGCATTACGCAATTCATTCAGATATGTGACATCTTTTGTCGCTTCGGCAAGAATCAGATACATTTCGCTTAGGCGGATTAATGGAATTCTTTCACCATATTGATTCACTTTTTCGGCCGGCAAGAATTTGCGGCAGATCATATACTGCTTCTCGTCCCCTTTGTAGTAGAAGCCGTATCCGCTTTTAAATCGGATGTCATTGGCGCCGACAGAGGTGTTGGACTGTGCCAGTGCCATTGCATTGTCTCGGTTCAGCCATAATACTTCGGCGCCGCCTCCGGTAGAATAGAAGTTTTTCAACCGTTCTTCCATATCATTCATGTGTAAGGCAAAGAGGGTTTCATTGAACATGCTAATATCCTCTTTGTTGTCTCTGACTAAGGTACGGTGAGAATGGTCAATAACCTCTTTGGCCAGACGGGCTGCTTCTTGCAGGTCTTCTGCTGTGCCTCGGTAAAGATATACTCTTGCCATCAGAGCTTTGACTGCATATTTGTTCATGCGGAATCCACGGTAAGTGTTTGCCTCCCAAATAACAGAATCCTGTGCCAGATATTTGTCGGCTTCCTGTAAATCATCGATGACCAGATTTAAAATCTCTGTCGCTGTCAGGAATGGCGATTTCTCCGGTTTGAATTCCTTACGATAGGGAAGACAGTACATGTTCGGGTTCTCTTTGTAAATCGGACCGAACATACGCAACAAGTCAAAGTGGTGGTATGCTCTCAGGCCCAGAGCTTCTCCTTTCATGGTTTCATACAGGCCGGGAGTTATGAGTATATCCTGTCCTTGTTTGTCCAGATAAGTCAGCAGATTATTGATGTTGGCGATGGTCTTATACATCTCCTGATAAATCTCGGACAAGATGTTCTTGGAGTATTTGATATCGGTATAATCGTAGATATTTGTATTCTGACCTCCGATATTTTCGGCCTGGTCATCATAGCGTTGCACTAATTTCTCCAGAAAAAACCAGGATAAGTTTTTGCCGTATGTCGCATCATTGGTCATACGGCCATAGATACCTGTCAAGGCACTTTGAAAACCGACTTCATCTTGAAAAAGATCCTCTGTCTTCACATTGGTTCTCGGTGATACGTCAAACCAATCGGAACAAGCGGTGCCGGATACTGCAATCACCAATATTAAAAGTATATTTTTTATTTTCATAATCAGAATTCTTCCTTTTAGTTAAACAATACAGACAGGGATAAGTTTACTGTACGGGCAAACGGATAATCTGTACCACGCTCTTGTTTTACACTGGAAAGACGACCTAAATCCTGCATCGTCCCGGTCAGGTTGATACCGGCAATTTTGCATTGTTTCAAGAATTCGAATTTCTTTGGATCAAAGTGATAGCCGACAGAAATGGATGAAAACTGTAGCTCGTTCACTTTCTGTACGAAACGGGAACTCAATTCAGTGCTTCGTCCGGTGTATGCGATGGATTTGTATTTGGCGATATCGCCCGGTTTGCGCCAGCGGTCTTTGGCTGCCCGGCGGTCAACGTTATGGGCCAGATTTACGTTTTCAATACGGTCTACTAACGTTTGGTTATAAGCGTATGCTCCCAATTGATAAGTGAAGCCCACATTTACAGACCAGTCTTTCCAGGTCAGGCTTGAGGTGATGGCTCCGCGCAATTTCGGTTCTGTATCGCCTACTGCCACTTTGTCATTTGCATTCCAGAAGAATGTTCTCTCTCCGTTGCGTTTCAGGAATATTTCATTACCGGTTGCCGGATCAATACCCAATGAACGCACTACAAACAGCTGTGAAGTTGATTTCCCTTCCTCATAGATGGGAAGCGGTTTGTTCGGATTGTTCAGGTTTTTCTGGTTCAATGCCTTGATCTCGTTGGAGATCTTCTTCACCTTGTTTTTATTGTGGCTGCCGTTGATAGAGATGTTCCATTGAATCTGACGTTCGAAATCCTGAACGGGAATGATTCCTAATGTTACATCCACTCCTTTGTTTGAGATTGCTCCGACATTAGTCATTAAAGTCGGGAAACCTGCGGATGGTGCAATGTTGTTGTCCAGCAGCAACTGGTCTGTGTAGTGGTTATAATAGTTGACGGAAGCAGTCAGGCGCCCTTGGAAGAATCCCAATTCAACGGCTGCGCTGAAGTCTTTTGTGGTCGACCAGTCCAGATTCGGATTGCCGAAACCGATCAGTTCCGCTCCCAATACGTAAGACGAATGATAAGGGAACATCAAATCTTCAAAGGTATATCCTTCGATAGCCTGGTAAGGATCATAGTTCTGTGAGCCGGTGATACCGTAGGAGGTTCGCAATACCAGATTGGATACGGCTGTGTTTTCCAACCATTTTTCACGGGAAATATTCCAACGTGCTCCGATAGACCAGAACGGTTTCATTTTAGTGTCGGCTCCGAATTGTGATGACATGTCACCTCGCAGGTTGAAATCTAAAGAGTAACGGAAATCGTACATATAGCTTATTGTTGCCGTTAAGCCCATGCTGCGTGTCGTCGTTTCGGTGTTATTGACATCGCGCTTCTCTACTTCCTGTGCGAATTGGAAGTCGCTCATGTTGTCATTCGGGAACCCTTTTGCTGAAAGGAAGATTGCATCATTCTGACTCTGTGCAATTTCCCAACGGGCAAACATACTTAACAAATGTTTGTCCTTTGTCAGGTTATAGTTGATGGATGCGTTAGTACTCCAGTTCAAAGAGTTGCCTATACTTTTGTTGTATGTTCCGCGTTCTGCAAGGGGGGTGTCGTCTTTACTCCACTTGGAGTTGTTCATTGAGGTAAACTCTTCTCCTGCCGAATTTCCCTTGGTCAATGAGAATTGTGCATTCAGACGCAGATTTTCGAGTGCGGAGAATTCCAATGAGAAGTTGTCGGTTACATTGAAGTTCTTGGTAAGGTTGATATGTTTGAACTGTGTGTTGTATAATGGGTTGGTGATAATCGCCTTGCCGGAACCCGGACCCATCGGTTTGTCCTCGATAATACTCTGATAGTTGCCGTTGGCATCCTTCTTGGTATAATAGGGGTTCATTTTTGCATATTCTGAGAAATTGCCGTAAGGACTGTTGGTTCCTTTGGTGTTGTCTATGCTCAACTGATTGGAGATATTCCATTTCTTGCGGCGGTATTGCAGATTCAATGCAAAGCTTAATGTCTGGCGTCCGGATTCTTTCATGACACCCGGTTCGCTTCCGTAGTTCAGGTTCAGGTTGTAACGCAAAGCCTCGTCTCCTCCGTCGACTGTCACAGTGTGGCGGTGGGTAACGGCTGTACGCAACGGTTCTGCCAGCCAGTAGGTGTTAACGCCTCTTTCGATTTCGCGTTTATAGTGGTTATAATAGTTTCTCTGTTGTGCCAGAATAGAATTCGACAGAGGATTGCCGTCTGAATCATACGAGAAGATTCCTGCATCGTATTCAAACTGGAGTTTCTCGGAGGCATTCATCAAATCGTAGCTTGATAAGTCGGGTGCGGAAATCCCCATGTTCATGGAATATGTTACGTTCAAAGCTCCGGGAAGAGGTTTTTTAGTCTCGAATACAACCACTCCGTTTGCTGCTCGCGAACCGTAAATAGCCGTTGCAGAGGCATCTTTTAAAATAGTGATGGATTCAACCCTTTCAGGATCAAGATCGACTATTTTCTGAAGTGTGGTTTCAAAGCCGTCTAATACGAACAAAGGCATGTTCGGCTGGTTCGAATAATTACCTACCAACATGTTCATGGATGAATTGGAAAAATCTCCGATCTGTGCATTTCCGCGCATCTGGAACTCCGGCATGGCATTCGGGTCGGAACCGCGGGTATTGTTTTCTACGATGCGGAAACTCGGGTCAAAAAACTGTAAAGCCTGCAACAGATTGTTCGGACTTAATTTTTTCAGTTCTTCTCCTTTTACTGATACGTAACTACCGGTAAAGCTTTCAGATTTACGGGGTGCCATACCGGTTACGACTACACCTTCCATTTCTACGGAAGCGGGAGTCATCTTGATGGTAATGTCTTTCATGTCCCCGTTGCCCGAGATGGCCAATTCTTCGCCTTCATAACCGATATAGCTGATTATTAGTGCGCTGGCTCCTCCTTCCGGTACGGTGATATGGAAGTTCCCATCAATATCGGTAACAACTCCTATGCCTTTCTGCTCCTTCAACACGACACTGGCTCCAATCAGCGGCTCGCTGTTGGTTGCATCCACAATCTTACCGCTGATGTTGAGAGTAGGGATTCCCTCCCGCACTCTCTGCGGACGCAAGACTATGGTATGATTGGCTTGATATTCAACCTCTACCTTCTCTCCGGCCAGCACCTTACTGATAACAGTCTGAAGTTCGGTGTCTTTTAGATTTAAAGTGATCTTCTTTGAGAAATCGAGTGCCGAATGATTGTAAAAGAAACGGACATCCGCCAATTTACTGATTTTGTCCAGCACTTGCTCAATGGTTTCATTGTCAGCTTGTACCGAAATCTTTTTACGCTGATATTCTTGATCGCCGGCTGCCTGTATATTGCCGGAAAAAAGCAATATACACAAGACCGCCACCAGAAAACGACAGGCAAATATCCCGTGTAGTAAGTGATTTTTTTGCATAACAGTTAGAATTTAATTAAGTAGCATTATTTCTGCATTTCAATCAGTTCTTTCTTGAACTTTTTATTTTTATTG
>JAHHTT010000053.1 GCA_020024465.1 Odoribacter sp. | reverse complement strand
ATATATATATTATCAAAACAAAAAAACTCTTCTTAAATAATGACCGGTATATGACTATTTGTAAGGTTTATCTATATCCACAAAATCATCCTGTTTCTAAAAAAAACTTGAAGGACAAAAATCTCATTCAAATAACTAACATGGACACCATTCACTACCGGACAATTGACAAATATATTATATCTCATCCGGTAAGATGGATTTTTTCAAATTATTTTTTATATGCTCCAAACCTGCCCTTTTTAGAGGACTTCCATTAAACAATACATTAAACGTTTGTTCAGTCATATTGCTCCATTCATCTATATTCAGCTCCATATTTCTACCCATTGGCATAAATGCAGGACAACAATGAGCCGTAAGTTGCATATTCCACGGACACACGACTTGGCATATATCACATCCAAAAATCCAATCCCCTGCCAATTGTTTTAAATTCATGGGATAATCCTCTTTATTTTCTATCGTATGATAAGAAATACAGCGCTTCGCATCAACATTGCCAGCAGTCAATGCGCCTGTCGGACAAGCCTCTATACAACGACTGCATTTTCCACAAAAAGATCCGGCAAAAGGTGTGTCATAGGTTTCAAATAACGCCGTAGTAACAATTATTCCAATAAAACAAAACGACCCTAATCCTTTATGGATAAGTAATGTATTTTTCCCCTGCCATCCCAATCCTGCCCGCTTAGCCCACGCATGTTCCAGAATCGGGGCTGAATCCACAAAGCAACGTCCTTCTTCTCCAGGCATTCGAACCTGAATCTCTTTTAACAAAGCAAACAAATAATCCTTGACTACCTGATGATAATCTTTGCCTCTGGCATACATCGCAATTTTCGGAATTCCCGGCGGTTGTTGCCAAGGATTATAATAATTTGTCAGCGTAACAATCACCGACCTGGCTCCCTCCACCAACCGATTTACATCTTCCCTCACCTCCATATTCCGTTCCATATAAGCCATTCCGGCATTCTTCCCCTCCGCAACCCATTTCTTAACTTTTTCCACATCCTCAGACAATAAAGCGGCAGGTGCAACACCTACCGCATCAAACCCTATTTGTTGAGCGATATCTTTTAATACTTCCAGTTTCATCACTGAAATATATTCTCTAAATATCAAATCCCAATTCCAACTTTGCAGTTTCGCTCATACGCTCGGGAGTCCATATCGGTTCAAAAACAAGATTTACAGTCACAGCCTTTATTCCATTCACTTCCATCACAACATCATGCACCTGCTGTACAAGTTCATCCGCAATCGGACACCCTGGAGCAGTCAAAGTCATATGGATAATCACCTCTCCAGGTATCGTAAATTCAATATCATACACCAATCCCAAATCCCAAATATTCACTGGAATTTCCGGATCGTATACCGTACTTAATTTCTCTATAATCAGACTCTTTGTTATATTATCACTCATACTTCAGTACATTACACTATTTCTTTGCACTAAATGCTAATGCATACATTTTTATCTGCTTTACCATTGACAACAAACCATTAGAGCGTGTCGGAGAAAGATGCTGAGTCAAACCAATTGCATCGATAAACTTCAAATCCGCATCTAATATTTCCTGAGGTTTCTGCCCGGAAAATACTCGAATCAACAATCCCGCAATTCCTTTTGTAATTATAGCATCACTGTCTGCTTCAAAAAAAAGCAAACCGTCTTTCATTTCCGCATAAAACCAAACTCTTGACTGACAACCTTTAATCAAATTATCATCTATCTTATGCTTCTCATCCATTCCCTCTATACCATTCCCAATCTCTATCAGATAAGCATACTTATCCATCCAATCATCAAATACAGCAAATTCATTTATAACTTCGCTCTCTATTTCCTGAATTGTTTTCATTTCATTTTAAATAATTTCTCATTTCAAGCCAAACATTTTGACAACTTTTCGCAAGCCTTCACAAAGCATATCAATTTCTTCCCGCGTATTATACATTCCCAACGATGCCCTCACCATTCCCGTCACTCCAAAATGCTGCATAGTAGGCTCTGCGCATAACTGGCCGGTTCTTACAGCAATTCCCAACTTATCAAGCAATATTCCTACATCAGAATGATGCAACTCTCCCAATCCAAAAGAAATCACAGACGATTTTACGCTTGCCTCTCCCCAAAAGTGTAGTCCTGGAATTTCCCTCATGTGAGACATCGCATATTGTAACAAATCATGTTCATAATCTGCAATCTCCTGCAATCCTATCTCTTTTACATACTCAATTGCCTCTCCTAATCCAATTACTCCTATAAAATCAGGAGTACCAGCCTCAAACTTAAAAGGAAGATCATTATAAACAGTCCTTTCAAACCTCACTTCCTTTATCATCTCACCACCTCCCTGCCATGGAATCATCTCCTCCAATAAAGCTTTTTTACCATATAAAACTCCCACTCCAGTCGGACCATATATTTTATGACCTGAAAACACAAAAAAGTCACAATCTAAAGCCTGCACATCTATCGGAATATGCTGAATCGCCTGTGCCCCGTCTACCAGCACCTTTGCTCCGACAGCATGAGCCCGACGAATAATCTGCTCCACCGGATTGACGGTCCCCAAAACATTAGAAACATACGCCACTCCCACCAACTTCACTCGATCCGTCAATAACTCATCCAACTTTGACAAATCCAACTCTCCATTATTTTTAAAGGGAATCACCTTCAAGACAGCTCCTTTCCGCTGACATAACATCTGCCACGGCACAATGTTGGCATGATGTTCCATCTCTGTGACCACAATTTCATCCCCTTTACCGATGAATGTCTCTCCAAAAGAAAAGGCCACCAGATTAATACTCTCAGTCGTACCGCGAGTAAAAATCACCTCTTCATCCGACATTGCATTAATAAAATGCCTGACCGTCTCCCGAGCCTCTTCATTTGCATCCGTACATTTATTACTCAAAAAATGCACTCCCCGATGAACATTCGAATTATAACGGAGATAATACTCCGTCATCTTCTCCACGACCCGACGTGGACGTTGTGACGTAGCACCATTATCAAGATACACCAACCGCTTCCCATACACCTTCTCTTCCAATATCGGAAAATCAGCCCTGACTTTTTCTACATCAAACATGGTCTTCTATATTTTTTACTTTTTACATTGCAACATACAATTGTAACACTTCGACAACTCTCCCCTCAATCTCTTTTCAATCAAGTCGTCAATTTTATCACGCAATGGCTCTAATTTCACATGCTGAATAATATCGTGAGCAAATCCGAACATCATCATCATACGAGCTTCATCTTTACCGATACCTCGCGAACGCAAATAAAACATTGCCTCTTCGTCTATCTGTCCGACAGAAGCTCCGTGACTACATTTCACATCATCAGCATCAATCACCAACTGCGGCTTGCTATTCACTCTGGCTGTGTCAGACAACAACAAATTATTGTTTGCCTGATAAGCTTCCGTCTTCTGCGCATTCGGACGGACACGGATACGACCACTAAAATTAGCCAATGCAGAATCATCCATCACTCCTTTAAACAGTTCATTGCTAACACAATGCGGAGCAATATGATCAATATTTGAATAATTGTCAACAACCTGATTCTTATCCATAATATACATACCGTATAAATTACTTTCTCCACCTTCACCATTCAAGGATACATACATATTATTACGGATAAATCCACCATTTAATGTCAATATATTACTGTCAAACACTGAATTACGACACTCTGACACAAACAGTGAATTAATCTGTGAAGCCCCCATGTGCTGATTCTGCACCTGATAATAATCCAAGTGAGCACTGTCTCCCATATGCACCTCTGTTACATTATTCATCAGAAAATTCTGATTGGATAAAGTATGGTCGCACACCAGCATCGTAACTTTCGCATGCCGTCCCAACACAATCATATTGCGTTGGTAACACATCAAATCACCTTTAGCTCTCAATAAATTAATTATCTGCAATGGACGTTCCAATACCACCTCGTCCGGCACATATACGAACACCCCGTCTTGCGCAAAAGCCGTATTCAACGACACCAAACCATCCTGTTTCGCTGCTATAGCATATTTATTATAATGCTCTAAGAAAACATCCGGATATCTTAAACTGGCCTCCCGCATACTGCACACAACCACCTCTTCTGGCAATTCATTCACCAAATTATCTGCAAACCACCATCCATTCACGGTCAGAATAGGAGTTGTTGCCATGTCGGTCACAGAACATCGGAACACTTCGTTCATATCGACCTCCTGCGGAATATATTTTAGAACAACATTATAATTCTTTCCAAACACCGGCAACAAGTTTGCATACATATAATCTTCTTTTTCATGAGGAATGCCTCCCAGTTCCATAAACTTCTTAAAAGCTTCCTGTCGCGCTCCATTCATCCTCATTCCACATCCCGCCTCCAACTGCGCATATCCCTCTTTAAAAAGCGTTGCAAAATCGGCATTTATTTTTTCAACCATATCATTGATACGTTTATTCATTTAAACATTTATCCCCTCAACTCCTCCTTAATCCAATCATATCCCTTCTCTTCCAATTCTGCCACAAGCTCTTTACCGGCAGTCTTAACAATCCGCCCATCGTACAACACATGGACAATATCCGGCACAATATAATCCAACAAACGCTGATAGTGAGTAATTACAATCGCAGAATTATCGGGACGTTTCAACTTATTCACCCCATTGGCGACAATACGCAGGGCATCGATATCCAACCCCGAATCGGTTTCATCCAGAATCGCCAATTTCGGCTCCAGAACAGCCATCTGGAAAATTTCATTTTTCTTCTTTTCTCCTCCCGAAAAACCTTCATTCAGCGAACGGTTCAACAACTTATTATCAATACCTACCAACTCCATTTTCTGACGGATCATTTTCAAAAAATCACCTGCCGAATAAGGAGTTTTTCCCCGATATTTACAAATTTCATTCACCGCAGTTTTCAGAAAATTCACGGTACTTACTCCCGGGATTTCCACTGGATATTGAAAACTCATAAAAATACCTTCACGTGCACGGTCTTCCGCCGGCATATTCAACAGATTTTTTCCGTTAAATTCAATTTCACCTTCAGTGACTACAAAACGTTCCCGTCCTGTCAACACTGAAGACAAAGTACTTTTCCCCGCACCATTCGGCCCCATGATTGCATGGATTTCACCATCATTAATTTCCAAATTGATTCCCTTCAATATCTCTTTGCCATCAACAGAGGCATGTAAATTTTTTATCTTCAACATAACTCATTCAATTTTATAACTATCCGACTGATCCTTCTAAACTGATTTGCAACAACTTTTGAGCTTCCACTGCAAACTCCATCGGCATCTTGTTCAAAACGTCTCCGGCATATCCTTTAATAATCAAACCAACGGCATCCTCTGTAGAAATACCTCTCTGGTTACAATAAAAAATCTGATCCTCGCCAATTTTCGAGGTTGTAGCTTCATGTTCCACTTGCGCTGTCGGATTCTCAATTTCAAGATAAGGAAAGGTATGTGCACCACACTTATCTCCCAACAACAATGAATCGCATTGAGAATAGTTACGGGCATTCTGACATCCCTTCACAACCTTCACCTTGCCACGATACGAATTGCTGCTAAATCCTGCGGAAATACCCTTTGACACAATACGGCTTCTGGTATTATTGCCAATATGAATCATTTTCGTACCGGTATCAGCCTGCTGATAATTATTTGTCACTGCTACCGAATAAAATTCACTCACCGAACCATCTCCTTTCAACACCGTACTCGGATACTTCCAAGTAATAGCCGAACCGGTTTCCACCTGAGCCCAAATCAATTTAGAATTTTCTCCACGACATAGACCTCGCTTTGTTACAAAATTATAAATACCACCTTTCCCTTCCTTATCTCCAGGATACCAGTTCTGCACCGTACTATACTTTACTTCTGCATTTTTTTCTACAATAATTTCCACAATTGCAGCATGCAATTGGTTTTCATCCCTCTGCGGAGCCGTACACCCTTCCAGATAACTTACATAGGCCTCATCTTCAGCCACAATCAACGTACGTTCAAACTGTCCGGTATTCTGTGCATTGATACGGAAATAAGTAGATAATTCCATAGGGCAGCGCACTCCTCTTGGAATATATACAAACGAACCGTCACTGAACACAGCAGAATTCAGCGCTGCAAAATAATTGTCTGTATAAGGCACTACAGTTCCCAAATATTTCTTTATCAGATCAGGATGATTCTTGACAGCTTCAGAAAATGAACAGAAAATCACACCTCGCTCTGCCAAAGTATCTTTAAAAGTCGTCTTCACCGACACACTGTCCATTACAGCATCCACAGCCACTCCGGACAAAGCCAATTGCTCCGTCAACGGAATTCCCAACTTATCGAATGTCTTCTTTAATTCGGGGTCAACGTCTTCCCATTTTTTATCCGCTTTCTGTTTCGGTGCAGCATAATACACAATATTCTGATAATCTATTTCCGGAATATCTAATTGTGCCCACTGTGGCATTTCCATCATCTGCCATTTGCGATAAGCCTGCAAACGAAATTCCAGCAACCATTCCGGTTCCTCTTTCTTGGCAGAAATCGTCCGGATAACATCCTCGTTCAAACCTTTGGCGATAGTATCGGTTTCAACATTTGTTACAAATCCATATTTATATTCGCCTCCGGTTACTTCCTCTATAATATTGTCCATAATGGTTTAACTTCCAAAAATTACATTGATAAGGCAAAAGTACGAAAATTATTCAAATATCTATCTGAATACAAAAAATCTATATCTTTGCATCAAGATGTATCCGGCAAATATCTCAAGCAATTTTATTTGTTTCGCATGCGGATTTCACATCTTTTATATTATAACAAAAAGAAAATGCAAATATGAAATATACTGAATTATCAACGTTGGGAGAGTTCGGCCTGATAGACCTCCTCACCCGTAATATCAAACATAAAAACAATTCCACCCTCAAAGGAGTCGGTGATGATGCAGCCGTACTCGACTATCATCAAAAGAAAATACTTGTCAGCACTGACATGTTAATACAAAACATACACTTCGATCTGACCTACACTCCTCTAAAACACTTGGGCTACAAATCTGTCGCTGTTAATGCCAGCGACATCTATGCCATGAACGGCACTCCCCGACAAATCACAGTTGCACTTGCCGTTTCCAATTACTTTTCTGTAGAAAATCTTGAAGAATTGTACTCCGGCATATATCTTGCTTGTGAACACTACGGTATTGATCTTGTAGGAGGAGACACCACCTCTTCCAAAACAGGCTTATGCATCAGCATTACCGTTTTGGGAGAAGCCAACGAAGAAGACATCATCTATCGCAATACCGCTTGTGAAAACCAACTCATCTGCGTCAGCGGAGACTTAGGAGCAGCCTATATGGGACTACAATTGCTGGAACGCGAAAAAGTAGTATTTCAAGGAGACAAAAAAGTCCAGCCGGATTTTACCGGATACGAATACATTCTTGAGCGCCAACTCAAACCGGAAGCACGCAAAGACATCATTGAATTACTCCGGGAAAAAAACATACGTCCAACAGCAATGATAGACGTATCGGACGGCCTTGCATCAGAAATCATGCACATCTGTAAAGATTCCGGAATCGGCTGCAACATCTATGAAGAAAAAATCCCAATTGACTATCAGACATTCAAAATGGCAGAAGAACTGAACATGAATGCCACGGTCTGTGCTCTTTCCGGTGGTGAAGATTATGAACTTTTATTTACAGCACCATTAGATAAATACGATTTACTGACAGCCCTCCCCAGTATCAGTGTTATCGGTCACACCTGCAAAGCCAGCAATGGTTACCAAATGACAACCCGTGATGGAAATACATTCGAACTAAAAGCACAAGGTTGGACAAACTTCACCACGACTGAAAAAAACGAAGAAAAAAAATCATGAACAATAATCTGAAAGAACTTCTTGAACTCATCAATATACACTGCCAGACCGGCAACCGTCATGACCTTCAGACTGTGCTCCGAACTTTGATGAGCAATCGCAAGAAATACTATCTACAACTGTTAGATTCCTCTACAACAGAGAAATATGCCGATGGACTCTACAAAACCCTCCTGCTCGAACTCGATCAGGAAGAAGAGGAAAGCATCGAAACGGCAGAATTGGCCTATATGGCTCTCAGTACATTGATTGCCGGAGAAAAAGCAACACCCGAACACTACAAGCGCCGGCTACTGTTACTACATTATTTTTGCGACTACTTTACTGATTCTATCATTGAAGTATTCCTTGCAGCCTATCGCAAAGAACATATGCTCCAAGCCCGCAATCTGGCTTTGGAATGCATAGAAAAAATGCAACTTGCCGACATATTCCATCTGGAAAAACACGCGCCAGACTTCCTTGAGCATGACGAACAAATCATAGATGTCTGCAACACCATTGAAACTAATGCCGATCTTCCGGACACGGAATACACACAAGCCGCCCTGCTACACAAAGTACTCTATGCCTACTTAAAAACAAAATACAAAAAAAACTGATGCCGGTATTTTGCCGGCATCAGTTTTTTCTTCTCACCCTCCTACACTCATCAATTATCCTTCTTCTGAGCGTTCACGACGTGGAGTAAAGTGTCTTTCTCCTCCACGATGCTGAAACGGACGATGACCTCCACGATATCCTCCATGTTCATTATCCTCTTTCACATGCGCTTTCTTCACGACAATCTTCCGTCCCTGAAAATCTATATCATTCAGAGCATTGATTGCATTCATCGCTTCCACTTCATTTTCCATCTCTACAAAACCAAAACATTTTGAATTTCCGGTCTCTTTATCCATAATCACTTTAGCAGAAGAAACCATACCATACTCTTTAAAGAGCATTGCGAGATCATCACTTGTAGTAGCTGAACTCAATTTTGTAACAAAAATATTCACAACAAAAAAATTAATAAAAAATTAAACATATAGAAGGGTACGTAGCCATATATTTTTTGCTAGAAAACACAAAACTAAGCTTCTTCTATCCTGACAAATATAGAGTAAATAATTAACAATCAACTAAACATAATCGAAATTAATTTCATCTGAAAAAATATTTTTATTTTTCATCATAAAATCTTGCTAATATAAAAATTATACCTACCTTTGTAGCCGTAAAACAAATAATGGTGTCATAGCTCAGTTGGTAGAGCAAAGGACTGAAAATCCTTGTGTCCCTGGTTCGATTCCAGGTGATACCACATAAAAAAGAACTACAAACGTGTAGTTCTTTTTTTATATATTTATAAATATGTGATACTCACATGAAATATCCTCATATTGTCATTAAAAAAGCTCAATAAAATCTGTTGTTTCTTGTCCTGCTGTCCATTTCAATCGTTAATCGGGACTTATCAGAAAAGGGAAAAGGAAACAAACAGATGAATCAAATAAACAAAACAACGGGGTTTTCATAGAAAACCCCGTTGTTTTTTGTCAAATCTGAATACTATATCTTTTTCAAAAGATTTACCATTTCAACGGCAGTGGTCATAGCATCGAATCCTTTATTTCCGGCTTTTGTACCAGCTCTTTCAACAGCCTGTTCAATAGAATCAGTAGTTAGAATACCAAATATAACAGGCACTCCGGTCTGCAAACTGACATTCGCAATACCTTTCGTAGCCTCATTCGCCACCATATCAAAATGAGGAGTTGCCCCACGGATAACGGCGCCCAAACAAACAACGGCATCATATTTCCCGCTTTCAGCCATTTTTTTTGCCACAAGAGGCACTTCAAATGCTCCCGGCACCCAAGCTACGTCAATATGATCATCATCTCCTCCATGTCGCAAGAATGAATCAATGGCACCCCCTAACAGTTTAGAAGTGATAAATTCATTAAAACGCGCAGCAACAATACCAATCCTCTGACCTTCTGCCAATAATTTACCTTCCAGCTTATTCATAATCTTCTATCTTATTTATTCAGTTTATCTTGTTGTTTTTTAATCTCTTCTCCAGAACGGACATGTAAAATGTGTCCCATTTTCTTGTATTTGGTATACATATAGAACTCATTTTTCTCATTACAAGTCATCTCTATCGGCTCGCGACCGACAACCTCCAGTCCGAATCCATCCAAACCTTTGATTTTTAATGGATTATTTGTCATCAAAACCATCTTCTTCACTCCCAGGTCTGCTAAAATTTCAGCACCTGTACCATATTCACGCAAATCCGCCTTAAACCCGAGAGCCAGATTCGCCTCCACCGTATCCATTCCTCCATCCTGCAAATGATATGCTTTCAATTTATTAATCAATCCGATACCTCTACCCTCCTGACGCATATAAAGCAACACTCCGCGCCCGGCTTTTTCAATCCGACGCAAAGCCTCAGCCAACTGTTCACCGCAATCACAACGCAAAGACCCGAAAGCGTCACCGGTCAGACATTCCGAATGTACCCGACAAAGAACCGGCTCACCATCAGCAATATCTCCCTTTACAAGAGCCATATGATGCTCTCCATTGATTTTGTTAACATAACCATAAGCCTTGAACGTACCATATTTTGTAGGCATCTCAGCCTCTGTCACACGCTCTACAAGAATTTCCGTACGACGACGGTAATTTATCAAATCCGCCACCGTAATCATTTTCATGTTATACTTCTTGGCAAACTCCTTCAGTTCCGGAGTACGCATCATTGTGCCGTCTTCACGCATAATTTCGCAACACAAACCACATTCCTTCAAATGGGCTATACGCATCAAATCAACCGTCGTCTCTGTATGGCCCATACGCTCTAACACTCCTCCCCGCTTGGCTTCCAAAGGGAACATATGGCCCGGACGACGGAAATCAGTTGGTTTCGCCCCATCTTCCACACACTTCATCGCAGTAACAGAACGCTCCAACGCAGAAATGCCGGTGGTTGTCGAAACATGGTCAATAGAAACAGTAAAAGCCGTACAATGATTATCCGTATTATTAACAACCATCTGCTCCAGCCCCAGCTTTGCAGTCAATTCCCGACTCATCGGCATACAAATCAATCCCTTAGCATAAGATGCCATGAAATTGACATTCTCAAGCGTCGCATGCTCTGCCGCACAAATCAAATCACCTTCATTCTCACGGTCCGGATCATCTACGGCAATAATCATCTTACCGGCGCGCAGGTCAGCAACAGCTTCTTCAATCGTACTAAACTTAAAATCTTCCATTAGTATTTATTTTATTATTTTACTTTTATATTTCTCAAAAACCATTTGCCTGCAAAAATTCAAGGCTCAATCCTCTTTCAGGCTTACAGACTCCCAATAATTTCTCTACATACTTGGCAATCATATCATTTTCCAGATTGACAACAGCACCCACATTCTTGGATGTCAGCGTAGTCTCCTCCTGCGTATGAGGAATAACCGACACTTTAAACACAGACCCGTCCACATATGCCACCGTCAGACTCACACCGTCAATTGCAACAGACCCCTTTTCTATAATATACCGTAAAATATCAGGCGATGCGGAAACTGTCAGCCAAATGGCATTATCATCCCGTTTTTTATCGCTAATCGTCCCCATGCCGTCCACATGACCTGCCACCAAATGTCCCCCCAAACGACTGTTCAGACATACAGCCCTTTCAAGATTCACCCGGTCGCCGGGCTTCAAAACTCCCAAACTGGAACGGAGCATTGTTTCCGGCATCACATCCGCCGAAAAACAATTGCTTCCCAACTTTGTCACAGTCAGACAAACCCCATTGGTAGCAATACTATCCCCTATCCGGGTATCCTCCAATACCTTTGCAGCTTCAATCTCAAGCTCAACGCTTTTACTTCCCCGACGTATCGCCTTTATCTTACCGATTTCTTCTATAATTCCCGTAAACATATCATCATCCGATTAACCCATGAACCAATACATCCTTTCCTATCATTTCAACAGTCACATTCTTCAACTCCACCGCATCTGACATCCGATCAAATCCCTGTCCCTCAACCGGTGTCTTAGCCTCTTTCCCCCCCACCAATTTAGGTGCGATAAAAGCATACACCTCATCAATCAAACCGTTGCGCAAAAATGTCTCATTCAGTTGTCCGCCACCTTCCAACAAAATGGAATCGATTCCCATTTTACCCAACTGCAACAGCATATCCGCACAATCCACATGCCCGTCCTGACTGCCGCACAACAAAGTCTCCACGCCGCAATCCGCCAATCTCTGCAATTTTCCGGGCGCAGCATCCGCCGTATGCGCCACAACCGTCCGATAGCTGCCAGCTGTTGTCACCAATCGGGTATCCATTGCAATACGGGCAACACTATCCACCACAATACGGACAGGCTGTCGCACCTCACCTTCCAGGCGGCAATTCAACATCGGATCATCCGCCACAACCGTCCCGGAACCGACCATAATACCCATATATATACGGCGCATCTCCTGCACTCTCATCCGTGCGGACACATCAGTCACCCATTTCGAATCGCCGGTATGAGCAGCAATCTTTCCGTCCAATGTCATGGCCGTCTTCATCACCACCCAAGGCATCCGCTTTCGGATATATTTCAAAAACACCCGATTCTGAAACCTCAACTCCTCACTACAAACACCGACATCCACTTCAATTCCAGCCTCCCGCAGAATACCGATACCCTTTCCTGCCACCAGCGGATTAGGATCTGGCAATCCGACAACCACTCTCGCAATCCCATGCTCTATCACAGCCTCCGTACAGGGAGGCGTTTTCCCATAATGACAGCAAGGCTCCAAAGTCACATACATCGTAGCGCTGGCCGTATCCTCCAGACAATTTTTAAAAGCATTACGCTCGGCATGCAAGCCTCCATAACGTTCATGCCATCCTTCAGCAATAATCCGCCCGTCACGCACAATCACCGCCCCCACCAGCGGATTAGGATTCACCCATCCCGTTCCCCTGTCAGCCAATGCCATCGCATGCCGCATAAATTGAATATCCTGTTCTGTCACCATAATGAAAAAAATGCCCTGAATCTCTTCAGGGCATATATACAAAGACGCAGTATCCACCAAGCCAATGTAACATCTCTTCTATCATCCGGACTATCACCGTCGGTATCGGAATTTCACCGATTCAGTCCCCAAAGGGAGTCGCGGACTATCACCGCCGGTAGGGATTTACACCCTGCCCTGAAGAAATATTATTCAAATACACTGCAAAAATAAAGTTTATTTCGGAAAAACAAAATGTCCATACTTATTTTGTTTTATAATTTAATATATTTACATAACTCGGACGTGGATTATCATCAAATACTCCGACATGTCCAATATCGACACACTTGATACGCAAAATTTATCTATATCCATAAACCAACGCCAATTGTCTGTCAACGACACTCCACAACCTTTTCAGAAACACCATAATCGCTCATAAAGAAATCTATATTTATGTATAAGCATCAATAAGGCTTCAGGTTCTACAATAAAACTCATCTTTCAAGCGATGATTTCCGCACGATGTATCCTTTGATATTCTTTTTCTATCCTGCCAGCGAAGGAACGTTCTTGAAGATAGCCAGCCAAACCGACAAACAACACATCTGCTTTGTCAATATACAAAAAATAAATTCCAAATTATTTTTAACAAATATTCAAAAAGAAGCTCTGACAATCATTTCAGGTCGCTGAAATTAAAAATTGGTCTTTTGCGTATATTCTCATAAAAATGTTATACTTTTGAGGTCAGAATACCAATAAACTTACAGTTATGTACGGAAAATTTCAAGATTTCTTAAAAACTGAAATTCAGTCTATCAAAGATGCCGGCTTATACAAGACCGAGCGACTGATTGCTACTCCGCAGGGAGCAGAAATAAAATTAACGACAGGCGAAACTGTTCTGAACTTTTGTGCCAACAATTACCTGGGTCTTTCTGCTCACCCGAAAGTTATCGAAGGCGCCAAGAAAGCATTGGATGCTCGCGGCTACGGGATGTCATCAGTACGTTTCATCTGCGGGACACAAGATATCCACAAAGAATTGGAAGCTAAAATTTCCAAATTTTTCGGAACAGAAGACACTATCCTATATGCAGCATGTTTTGATGCCAACGGTGGTGTTTTCGAACCATTGTTCAGTCAGGAAGATGCCATCATTTCCGATGAATTGAATCACGCATCCATCATCGATGGTGTACGTCTTTGTAAAGCCGTCCGCTACAGATATAAACACGCCAACATGGAAGATCTGGAAGAGCAATTGAAAATTTCACAAGCACAGCGCTTCCGAATCATCGTAACTGACGGTGTTTTCTCTATGGACGGGGATATCGCTCGCTTGAAAGAAATCTGCGATCTGGCTGACAAATACAATGCATTGGTAATGGTTGACGACAGTCATGCAGCCGGATTTATTGGTGAGACGGGACGAGGTTCGGCAGAATACAACGGTGTAATGGACCGCATTGACATCTTTACCGGAACCCTTGGAAAAGCTTTGGGTGGAGCTATGGGCGGTTACACAACCGGTAAAAAAGAAATTATCGAAATGTTGCGTCAACGTTCAAGACCTTATTTGTTCTCTAACTCATTATCTCCGGCAATCTGCGGAGCTTCCATCGCCGTATTCGATATGTTGATGGAAAGCACAGAACTGCGCGACCGTGTCATGGATAATGCTACCTATTTCCGTGGCAAATTAAAAGAAGCAGGTTTCGACATCAAACCGTCAGAATCAGCTATCGCCGCTTTGATGCTTTACGATGCAGTCTTGTCACAGCAGTTTGCTGCCGAATTGCAAAAAGAAAATATCTATGTAACCGGTTTCTACTATCCGGTTGTTCCGAAAGGACAGGCTCGTATCCGCATCCAGTTGTCAGCAGCCCACACCCGCGAGCAGTTAGATCATGCTATTACAGCCTTCATCAAGATTGGTAAGAAATTGAACGTTATTAAATAAAATCGTCCAACATCAATCATAAAAACAGCCCTAAAAGCCAAAACTTTTAGGGCTGTTTTATCTTAAATACCAACATTGCTTATCCTCCATTTATTCCCTACCTATATTCTTTTTCATTTCATCTCAAACATATCTCAAAGATATCCG